>JBFMHR010000001.1:0-488721 GCA_040751795.1 Thermoplasmatota archaeon
TGTATCCTCCCACATATCGGGCACGTCCTGCTGCTGTATCTCGGGTCCACCTTGACGACGGGGACCCCTCTCCACTCCGCCTTGTACTCGATGATCTGGTGGAGCTTCCTCCTGGGCCATGAGCTCACGCGCCTGCTGAGCGCCTTGTCCCTGACTCGCCTGGGAGCGCCCCGCAGGTCCTCCAGCACTATGGCCGCCTTCTCCTCCTCGGCGAACCTCAGCACGGCGTCCGCCACCTGGTACATCCTGTGCTCGACCCTGTCGTGCTCCGTCCTGCCCTCGCGCCTGCCCAGGCGCCTCGAGGTGCGCCTGTCGTAGGCCTTCTTCTTCTGGAGCCTCCTGCGCCTGTCGTGGTGCCTGGACTGGATCTCCGCGACGTCCGAGTAGTCGGCCTTGACGGGAGTGATTCGCTCCCTCCCGGCGAGCACACCGTCCATGCTCCTCTCGTTCGTGTCGAGGGAGAGGACCACCTCAGGCTCGTACGGTCTTGCGGTCCCCTTCCTGAAGGCTATTATGACTCTGTCCGGGAGGAGCGTGAGGGACCCGAGGGTCAGGGAGGGGTCGTCCAGGTACCTGCGGTGGTACCGGCTTACCACGAGCCTCAGCTTGACGTGCAAACCCGCCCTTATGGGGAGGTCCACGACGCCGTTCTCCCTGTCGAGCTTGTACGCCTGGTTCTCGGCCTTCATCATCGGACGCCTGACATATGGGACCGCACGGGCCCTCCCCTCCCGGACGCGCCTCCGGTGGTTCCTGAGGAGGCTCGCGGCGACCTCGAAGGAGCAGACCAGGTGTTGGGAGTACATCATCGGATGCTCCTTCCGGAAGTCCTTGTATGCCAGTCTGACGAGGGCGTTCCTCGATGTCACCCTCGCCAGGAGCCCTGCCCTGACCGCTTCGTTGACCGCGAGCCGGAAGTCCTGGAGGAGGAGAGCCGCCTCGGGAGGCAGCTCCGAGGCCAGCCTGAATGCGACCCCTCCGACAGGCATGGATGAAGAGAGAGGCTTCAGTATATAACGGCCCAGCGGCTGCATGTAGCCAAAGGGCGTGTCTTCAGGCACGCCAGATGGTCTTGACCACCCGGATTGTGACAGAACCGAGACCTGATAAGCTTATTATATCGTCCGCCGTTCCTGTGCGTAAGGCTGACGCCACATGCCAGTCATCAACTTCAGCTACTCCGACCTCTGCGGGCTGGTGGGGTACGACGTCCCGAAGGCAGTGCTAATGGAGAGGCTGCCCATGATCGGCGCGGACCCTAGGTGCGCGGACGAGGCCACGGACGAGATGTCCTTCGAGTTCTTCCCCGACAGGCCGGACCTCTACTCCGTGGAGGGCGTCGCCAGGGCGCTGAGGGCGTTCCTGGGCAGGGAGCCGGGGCTGAGGTCCTATGCGGTCGCGCCGTCCGATGTCGAGCTCAGGGTGGACCCGTCCGTCGAGGGCGTGAGGCCGCACATATGGTCCGCCCTGGTAGAGGGGCTGGACGTGGACGACAGGCTCATCAGGTCGATGATGGACCTGCAAGAGAAGCTGCACGTCACCCTGGGCCGCAACAGGAGGAAGGTGGCCATCGGGCTGCACGATTTCTCCACGGTGAAGCCTCCCTTCACGTACAGGGCGGTGGGGCCGCACGAGGTCCGTTTCGTGCCCCTGCAGGGGGACGGGGAGATGGACCTCGCCGAGATCCTGGTGGCCCACGAGAAGGGGCGCGCCTATTCGGGGATCCTCGAGGGCAAGGGCGCCTACCCGGTCATACTGGACAGCGTTGGCGAGGTCCTGTCATTCCCTCCGATCATCAACGGCGTGAGGACGACCGTCTCCGAGTCGACCAGGGACGTGCTCGTCGACTGCACGGGGACCGACGCGAACGCGGTGAGGGGCGCCGTCAACATAGTCACGACAGCCCTCGCGGAGCGGGGCGGCAGGGTGCGCTCCGTCAAGGTCGTCGGCGGGGGCGGGATGGCGAGGGCGCCCGACCTGGCCCCCCGGCGGATCGAGCTCGACGCCAGCTACGTCGACAGGTGGCTGGGGACGAGGCTGGGCCCCGGAGTGATGGCCGAATGCCTCGGGCGCATGGGCCACGGCGCGACGCCCGCGGGGGACGGCGTCAGCGTGATGGTGCCGCCGTACAGGCTGGACATCCTCCACCCCGTCGACCTGGCCGAGGATGTGGCGATCGGCCACGGCTTCGAGAGGTTCGGCGACAGGCTCCCGTCGCGGTTCACGGGCGGCAGGCCCGACGCGGTGGCGGACTTCTGCTCGAGGCTGAGGCCCGTGATGATGGGGCTCGGCTACACGGAGGTCACCGCCCTGACGCTCTCCAGCGCTGCGGAGCAGTACGACGCGCTCGGCCTGGAGAGGGACCCGTCCGCCGCGCGCATACTCAACCCGGTGACCGAGGACCACGAGCTCCTCAGGGCTTCCCTGCTGCCCGGCCTCATCGGCATACTGAGGAGGAACAAGCACCGCGAGCTCCCCCAGAGGATATTCGAGACGGGGGAGGTCGTCCGGGGCACGAAGAACAGGGCGATGCTGTCCGGCGTCTCGGTCCACCCGAAGGCGAGCTTCACCGAGGCCAAGTCGGACGTGCAGTCGCTCATGCAGGCGGTGGGGCTCCGGTGCGAGGTGGCCGCGGCCGAGCACGGCGCCTTCATCCGCGGGCGCTGCGCCGTCGTGATGAGCGAGGGGAACCCGGTGGGGACCCTCGGCGAGGTGTCCCCGGCCACGCTCGCGGCGTTCGGCCTCGGGTACCCCGCCGCGGCCTTCGAGATCGACGCGGAGGAGCTCCTAGCCCTCCGCTCACGCTAGGCACCGTCGAAACCCTATTATGGCCGCGGGGGCGATGGGAGGCCGCCGCCCACATGCTGAGGTAGCCAAGCCCGGATCACGGCGCCAGCCTTGAGAGCTGGTGGTACCACGTACCTCGGGAGTTCGAATCTCCCCCTCAGCGCCAGGGATCCGGGGAGAACACTATAAATAGGCCCCAACATCGTTAACGAGACATCGAACGCATTGGAAGCTGGAGGACCTCCTTTGATCTCCGTGCTCCTTGTCGACGACGAACCCGCCCTCCTCGAGCTGGCCAAGTTCTTCCTGGAGAGGAACGAAGACATCACCGCGGCCGCGGCCTCCAGCGCGAAGGAGGCGACGGAGATGATGCGCACGGAGCGGTACGACGCCGTCGTCTGCGACTACCAGATGCCGGGGATGGACGGCCTCGAGTTCCTTAAGGCGCTGAGGGCGCAGAAGGACGACATACCCTTCGTGCTCTTCACGGGCAAGGGGAGGGAGGACGTCGCCATCGAGGCGCTCAACTCCGGCGCGGACTTCTACCTCCAGAAGGGAGGGGACCCCAACTCCCAGTTCGCGGAGCTCGCCAACATGATCAGGGCGTCGGTCGCGGCGCTCAGGTCGGAGAGGGAGCTCGCCAGGAGCGAGGAGCGGTTCAGGCTCCTCGCCGAGAACTCCAAGGACCTCGTCTTCCGCTACGAGCTCCTCCCCGAGCCGAGGTTCGAGTACGTCTCGCCTTCCGCGACCCGCATCGTGGGCTACACCCCCGAGGAGCACTACGCGAATCCCCGGCTGGGGATGGACCTGGTCCACCCGGACGACAGGCACCACCTCCAGGCGCTCCTCGAGGGGACGCGCGACCCGGCGACGCCCCTGGTCGTCCGCTGGATGACCAAGGACGGGCGGCTCATATGGACGGAGCAGAGGCTCGTGCCAATCAGGGACCCCGCCGGGAGGACCGTCGCCATCGAGGGGACGGCGATAGACGTCACGGAGAGGGTCAACGCGGAGGAGGAGCTGAGGCGGTCGGAGGCGGAGTACAGGAGGCTCGTCATGACGGTCCCCTCGCTCATCTGCAGGCTCGCGACCGACGGGAGGACCCTCTTCGTGAACGAGCACCTGAAGGAGGTGACCGGCTACGCCCCGGAGGAGCTGGTCGGCCGCAACTGGTGGGACGTGCTCTTCCCCGGCAACCTGAGGGGCCAGGTCGACTCCCTGATGCAGGACCTGGGCAGCAGGGACGTGTGGGGGAGGGAGATGACCCTGCTCGACAAGGCGGGGTCGACCAAGACGCTCCTCTGGAGCTCATTCAACGAGCGGTCCGGGGACGGCAGGGAGCTGCAGGAGCTCAACTTCGCTGCCATTGACGTCACGGCGAGGAAGGCCGCTGAGAACGCGCTCAGGGAGAGCGGGGCCTTCAACAGGGCGGTCCTCGACTCGCTGGACGCGAACATCGCGGTGCTCGACGGCGTGGGCCGCATCGTGGCCGTCAACAAGAGCTGGCTCGTCTTCGCGGGGGTCAACGACGCGGACCTCTCGAAGGTGGGCGTGGGGTGCGACTACCTCGCCGTGTGCGAGGTGGCCGCCGCCGACGGAGACGAATCCGCGAGGAGGGTGGCGGACGCGGTCCGCGAGGTCCTGATGGGGATCAGGAGCACCTTCTCGATGGAGTACCCCTGCGACTCCCCCGAGAGGAAGAGGTGGTTCATGCTCGACGTGACCCCCCTCCCCAGGAGGCGCGGGGGCGCGGTGGTCTCCCACATGGACATCACCCCGAGGAAGACCATGGAGGAGGCGCTGAAGGCCAGCGAGGCGCACTACAGGTCCATCTTCGAGGCCACCGGCACGGCGATGGCCATAATCGCTGAGGACGACACCCTCGTCCTGGTCAACTCTGAGTTCGAGAAGCTCTCGGGGCGCTCCAAGGCGGAGCTGGAGGGGAAGGTGAGGTGGCGCTCGCTGCTGGACCCGAAGGACCTCGCGGCCGTCTTGGAATACGACCGCTCGAGGTTCGAGGACCCGGCGAGCGTGCCGAAGGCGTTCCAGCTCACTGCGAGGGACAGGTTCGGGGCCCAGAGGTCCGTCCTGGCCAACGCGGCCGTCGTCCCGGGCACCAGGCGGACCATCATATCCGTCCTGGACGAGACCGAGAGGAGGAGGTACGAGGACGCCGCCCACCAGGCGAGCAAGAAGCTGGACCTCCTGGCCAGGATCACGAGGCATGACATCCTGAACCAGCTGGCGGTCCTCTTCGGCTACCTGGAGCTCGCGAGGGAGAGGTCCAAGGACGAGCAGATGCTCCCCCTCCTCGCCAAGGCCGCGGCCGCGAGCGAGTCGATAAGGAGGCACCTGGAGTTCGCACGCGACTACCAGAACATGGGGACCAAGCGACCACAGTGGGTCGACATCCAGGCCACGTGCAGGAGGGTCGCCTCGAACGTGGAGCTCAAGGGCGTCCGGCTGGTCGCCGAGCTCGGCGGCGTGGAGGTCTTCGCCGACCCCATGCTCGAGAAGGTGTTCTACAACCTCCTCGACAACACCATGAAGCACGGGAAGAGGGCCACCATCGCGTCCTTCGGGTACTCCGCCGGGGCCGACGGGATGAGGCTCGTGTACCAGGACGACGGGGTCGGCGTCCCCGGGGCGGACAAGGCATCCATCTTCGAGAGGAGCGAGGGGGACATCGAGGGCAGGAGGGGGTACGGCCTGTACCTCGCGCGGGAGATACTCAGCATCACGGGGATCACCATCTCCGAGACGGGCAGGGAGGGGGAGGGGGCCAGGTTCGAGATGTTCGTCCCGAGGGGCAGGTACCGGACGAAGAGGGAGCCGGACAAACGCAGGGGCCGGGGCAAGGCGCGCCGGACGGCGCACTGACTCGGACCACCCTTCTTAAGCGCTATCGAAACCTTCTTTATGCACTGACCGAATAGATTCCGGTCTGTGTTCAGGCTTGCGGACGGGCCTGCCGGCGCCCCACATCGCAGAACTAATAGGGGGGAGCTAGGGCCGGGCACTCGCCCGGCGATCGACGGCTGTCGACATGGATTCTGTGTGGGGTGCGGACGGATTCCGCATGCAGGGCCGCGGCCATCAGTCTGGACGCAGAGGAGACTACGGGGGAGACCGTAGCGGCGGTGGACCCCCGGCGCTGGCGAACGCCGCCGCCGGGGCCCCGCGAACCTTTTTCCCCACCCTCAGGCGGCGTGCCTGCCCGTGGGCTCCCCCGTGTTCAGAAGATAGACGCCGGCGAACGCCACGAGCCCGCCCATGAGCGCGAGGGGGAGGCTGCGCGGAAGGATCATCTCCGCCCCGGGCACGGCTGCCAGGACGAGGAGCTGGACGCCTACAGTCATTATCCCGACGAGGGCGAAGAGCACCGACGTCAGGCTCGCGCCTATCTTGGGGAGGCCCGCATAGTATGTCAGGATGCCCACGGCGGGGAAGCACCCGAGCCCGAGGAGGACGAGGAGCCCTGCCGCGTCGGGCCACGACAGCAGCCCGAACGGGGCCCCCATGGCCAGGAGGAGCGCCCCCGACAGCAACATCTCGATCCCGGACACGGGGACGAGCCCGTGGGACCTCAGCAGCACCGCGGTCATCACCACCGAGACCGCGAGGAGGAAGGAGCTGATGATCGCCTCCGCCTCGCCCAGCCCGATGTCCAGCGACAGCGTCTCCGCGTTGGCCAGGACCATGAACACGCCGAGGAGGATGAGGACGCTCCCGGACGTCTCCCGCCTGCTCAGCCTCTCGCCGAGGAACGCGGCGGACAGGAGGACTATGAAGAGGACCTCCGAGGAGCCTCCGCCGAGGATCGCCTCCTTGCTCGCCCCTATCCTCCCGACCGCATCGAACCACAGGAGCACCCCGAGGGCTATGAACACCGAGGTCGCGAGCATGAACATCCATCCCCGGCGGCCGAGGTCGCGCGCGACCCTCCCCGACCTCGAGGGCATGGCGGCGACCAGCGCCAGGCCAGCGACGATCGACGGCACGGCGGAGACCACGAACGAGCCTATCCCGAATGTGTTTATGGCGGCCTCGACCCCGACGGACTCGAAGGCGACCACCAGCGCTGAGAACATCACGATGCCCATGTACTTGCGCCTGGTGTCCAAGGGTCCCGGCCCCCGATGGCCGCCTGGCCCCTAAACCTTTCCGAGACGGCCTCGCGAAAGGCGACGTCCGCAATACTTTTATGTGCGCGCGCGCCCATGAATACCGCGTCAGGGCTGACACAGGGATGGGAACCCATGTGCAGGTACAGCTACCGTAGCGGCGCGTGTGCCAACAGGCACGTCGAGAGCCTCGAGTGCGTGGGAGAGGACAGGTGCGAGCATTCTCAGCTCAACGTCCTCACGAGGAGGGGCGGCCCCGGCGCCCAGGGCGACTGCGGCCTCGGCAAGTGGATGGGGCTGTACTGCGAGAAGTACGGCAGGTTCTACTGCGCCGGCAAGGACCGGTGCGACAACCACGAGGTCTACATGAGGCACTTCACCCAGCACCAGGAATCGCTGGCCCGCAGGTTCCAGGAGGAGTGAGGATGCACTGCAGGTACCTGACCAAGGACGGCCTGTGCACCGGGAAGTACTCCGGTTACGCCTGCATAAAGGGCCACTGCACGCTCGTCAAGGAGTCGAAGGCGTGCGAGCACCACGAACCCACCGGCGACTACTGCAGGAAGTACGCCAGGTTCGGGTGCGTGGGCAGGGACAACTGCGAGTCGCTCGCCGACTACCTCGACACCGTGTCGGAGGATCAGGCCGAGCCCTCGGGCTCGTAGAGCTCCTTCCTGAGCCGGGGTATCAGCGCCATCAGGACCGCTATCTCGCTCAGCGCCGTGCGGTCGATCAGCCCGTCCGACAGGTAGCCTATCGATCCCGACCGCCTCCCTATGTCCTCGATGCCCGTGATGGCCGACATCGTGTCGCCCACCGAGCGGCCTGCGACTACCGCGTCCGTGACCTCCGGGGGGTACTCGAAGCCCGGCCCACGGCCCACGGTGACCCGCCCGGAGGCGTCGGCGATGGCGCAGTACTGCACGTCCACGTACCTCCCCGAGAACGGGTCCCTGACCAGTCCGGCCTCTATGCCGACGCCGTAGTCCGCGCCCGTCCTCTCGATGGAGTTGCGGGCGCGCCGGGTCGCGCCCTCCAGGATCCTGTCGTTCAGGGGCTGCCTCTCCACGCCATGGTCGGGGTCCACGCTGACCACCTCGACCATGCCGAAGGCCTGCGCGAAGACGTTCCGCGCGGCGTCGACCTTGACCCTGTTCGTGGAGCCGACGGCGACCTTGAGGGGCCTCATCAGCCTTCCGTCCTTGTCTATCTCGCCCTTCACGATCCTGGTCGCGCTTATCGGCTCCGAGTCGTCGGCCTTGACCTCGCGGATGCTGTACACCCTCAACGGCCCCAGCCCGTTCCTCCGCCTCTGCTCGTTTATCGCATCTGCGTTCACCCGCGTCTCGGGCGAGACGACTATCGCGTCGATCTTCTCGGACGTGGCGGCCGTGCCCAGGATGTCGGATATCATCACTATCTCGAAGGGCTTCCCGTAGCGGGCCAGGAAGCCCGCGAGGGCCTCCTTCCTCTCGAAGTAGGGGAGGACCTCGACCTTCCGGGACGCCCTGGCGAACTCGTCGGAAGTGAGGCCGACCTCGACCTCGTCCCCGAGCGAGAACGCCGTCTCGAAGAGGAGCTCGTGCCCCTTGTGTATGATGTTGAAGGTCCCTCCGATCCCGACGCGCATCCCGGCTACCCCACCATCGTGAACGCTATGGCGAGGACCATTATGATGACCATGATGACGTAGAAGTAGGTGAGCTGGTTCTTCTTCCTCCTCATCTTGCCCTTCCAGTCGTCCTCGCACTTGCTGTCGCAGAACTCGTCCTTGTACGGTATCGCCTTCTCGCAGCTGCGGCAATGCCTGTGCTGGGCCAGACGCTCGACCATGTGACTCGCCGGCTTGAGAACAATGATTGGGGATATAGCGTTTCCCCATTGGCACGCAGGCGCCTCAGGCCCGCGGCTCGACCCTGACGCCCTCGCAGCCCACGGCGACGATCAGGGGCCTGCAGCCCGCCTGGAGTATCGCCCCAGAGGCCGCCTCAGGGTCGTCCGTGAGGGCGATCATGCTGCCCCCGCCCCCGGCGCCCGTCAGCTTCGCGCCGTAGCTCACCCCCGCGCAGGCCTCCACGGCGGCGTCGAGCATCGGATGGCCCACCCCCAGGGAGTTGAGCAGCAGGTGGTTCTCCGACATGAGCCTCCCGACCTTCGCCTTGTCCTGCCGGCCCAGCGCCTCGGCGCCCTCCATGACTATCTCGGCTATCCTGTCGACCGCCCTCGCCGCGTCCCTGTCCCCCTCGACGAGCCTGCGGACCTTGGCGACGAGCGGGCCCGTCGACGCGTGGATCCCGGTGTGGCCCACGACGACGGTGAGGGGCGGCACATCCCTGTGGTGGACGCACCATGCCCTCTCCCCCTTCTCTATCCGCCACAGGAAGCCGTCGAGCTCCTCGGGCCCCACGAGGACCCCGTGGCCGTTGCAGGATGTGGAGGTGTCGGTCGGGCTCGCCCCTCCCTGGACCCTGAGCTCCACCTCGAAGGACTTCCGCGCGATCGCCTCCGGCTGGAACCTCCCCTTCTCGGCCAGCATGGCCCCCACCGAGGAGACCGTGACCGCCGCCGAAGAGCCGAGCCCGGAGCCCGACGGTATCCTCGAGCGGGTGGAGATCTCCACGGGCGGCCCGCCCCAGGCCTCGTCCAGGGCCGCCGACAGGTACGCGTGGTGCTGCTTCTTCATCGGGCGCCCGTTGACGAGGTAGTCGTCCGACCTGGAGATGGACGTGGTGATGCGGAGGTCTATGGCCAGCGCGAGGGCCGGCTTCCCGAACACCACCGCGTGCTCCCCGAAGAGTATCATCTTCCCCGGGGCCGAGCACCGCTTCATGGGGGACCTTCAGCCCCTAGTCACGATATATCCTTTTCCGCGCCTCGAGGGAAGCGTTTATTACTCATCCGAGGGCTTCACTCAGCCTGCCGGTGTCTCAGATGGAGAGGAGTTCGAGGATAGAGGGTTTCTACAAGCTCAGCCCGGAGGAGCGCCTCAGGGTCGTCAAGGAGTTCGCGGGCCTCACCGACGACGAGGCTCTCGCCCTGTCGGGCCATGCCGGGCTGACCCCAGGCGGTGCCGACAAGATGGTGGAGAACGCAGTGGGCACATTCGCCATGCCCATCGGGGTCGCGACCAACTTCCTCGTCAACGGCAGGGACTACCTCGTCCCCATGGTCATCGAGGAGCCCTCCGTCGTGGCGGCGGCCTCGAACGCGGCCAAGATGGCGAGGGACAGGGGCGGCTTCAGGGCCTCGAGCACCCCGCCGGTGATGATCGGGCAGGTCCAGGTGACCGGGGTCAAGGACCCGGAGGCGGCAGCGGCCCGCATCGAGGCGGCGAAGGCGCGCATCCTCAAGCTCGCGAACGAGCAGGACCCGATGCTCATCAGCCTCGGCGGCGGGGCCAGGGACCTGGAGGCCAGGGTCATAGGGACGGTGCACGGGCCGCAGGTCGTGGTCCACCTCAAGGTCGACGTCAGGGACGCGATGGGGGCCAACGCCGTGAACACGATGGCCGAGGCGACCGCGCCCCTCATCGAGGAGGTCTCCGGCGGCAGGGTGTACCTCAGGATACTCTCCAACCTCGCGGTCTTCAGGACCGCGAAGGCCGAGGCCACCTGGTCGAAGGAGGCGATAGGAGGCGAGGAGGTCGTCGACGGGGTCGTCGAGGCCTACGCCTTCGCGGAGGCGGACCCGTACAGGTGCGCCACCCACAACAAGGGGATAATGAACGGGATAGACGCGGTCATAATCGCGACCGGGAACGACTGGAGGGCGATAGAGGCGGGCGCGCACGCATACGCGACCGTCTCCGGCGGCTACAAGCCCCTCACGAGGTTCTCCAAGACCCCGGAGGGTGACCTGAGGGGGAGCATTGAGGTCCCCATGGCCGTCGGCCTGGTCGGGGGGGCGACGAAGGTGCACCCGGGGGCAAAGGCGTGCGTGCGCCTCCTCGGGGTCAAGACCGCGAACGAGCTGGCGGAGGTCGTCGCCTCGGTAGGGCTCGCCCAGAACCTCGCGGCGCTCAGGGCCCTGGCCACGGTCGGCATACAGAAGGGGCACATGTCCCTCCACGCCAGGAACATGGTCGCGAGCGTGGGCTGCCCGCCAGAGCTGATGGAGGAGGCGGTGGAGACCATTGTGCGCGAGAGGAAGATACGGATGGACCGGGCCAAGGAGGTCGTCGAGGAGCTCAAGCGGTCCCGGGCTAAGCGGTGACGCGCGCCGAGCCCGGGAAAGATATATGCCCATCACGGCGATAATCCTGGCGTGACGCTACTGACGGAGGGCGACCTGCTCGGCCTCGCCGGTGTGTACGGGTACGTCGCGTCTGTGGTCGTGCTCTCGTGGGCCCTGAAGGGCAGGGTCAGCAATCCGCGGAAGCTCGTCCACATCCTCACGGGCGGGATAGTCTTCTTCTGGTGGTCCTTCGACACGAGGGAGGTGATGGCGGGCCTGGCGGCCGCGCCGTTCATAGTGCTGCTGCTCCTGTGCACCCCGGTATCGCCCGTGGAGTGCCTCCGCAGGAGCCCGCTCGGGAGCCGCTCCTCCGAGGGGCACCAGTACGGGCTCGTGATGTACGCCATCTCATGGACGGCGATCGCGTACCTCCTCTTCCACGACCTCTTCGCCGCCTCGATCGCGATCGCGGCCATGTCCTTCGGGGACGGGATGGGGGAGCTCGTGGGCAGGCGCTTCGGCAGCATCGAGTACCTCCGGAAGAGGACCGTGGAGGGGACGCTGGCCGTCTTCGCCGCGACCCTCGTGTCCGTCCTGGTGCTCAGCTGGTTCTACTTCGAGGTCGTCGGGTACGCCTACGGGGGGCCCCCCGACATGGGCGTCCTCTTCGCCGTGTCGGTCGCGGGCATGGTGGCTTGCCTCGAGGCGGTGACCCCGGGGCAGGTGGACAACCTCGTCATACCGCTCGTCGTCGCGGGCTACCTGCACATGCTGGGGGTCTGACCCTGAAGAGGCTTGTCGTCGTCGACGGCCTCGACGGCTGCGGGAAGGACACCCACGCGAGGAGGATCGCGGAGCTGATGGGCGCCGAGGGCCACGCGGTCTCCGTCGTCTCGCACCCGTCGAGGAGGTTCTTCGGGAGGCTGTCCAAGAGGGCGCTCCAGGGATCGGGCCACGGCCCGAGGGCGGTGGCGACGCTCTTCTACACGCTGGACGTGCTCGCTTCCGTCTCCCGCTACAACAGGGCGAGGGAAGGCACGTTCGTCTTCGTGAGGTACCTGCTCGGGACCGCCTACCTGCCGAAGGGGCTCGCCCCGCTCGGCTACAGGCTCTTCAGCAACCTCCTGCCGTTCCCGGACCTGGCCCTCTTCATCGACATCGAGCCGGCCGTCGCGCTCCGGCGCATCGAGGCGAGGGACCACAGGCGCGAGATGTTCGAGACCCTGGAGAAGCTCGAGTCGGTCAGGGGCGTTGCGAAGGCGCTGGCCGGCGAGGGGTGGGTGGTAATAGACAACAGCGAGGACGGCGAGGCCCCCTTCAGGAGGCTCGCGGAGGTCATGGCGGCCCGCGGGTACCTCGAGCCCCGTCCCGGGCTCAGCGGCCCCCCTTGAACGCCTTCGACTCCTCGCGGAGCCTGCACTTGTCGCACGCCTTGTCGCACGGCTCGACGTGTATGACTATGGTCGTCCTCGGGAGGGCCGACTTGATGTCCTGCTCCAGGTGTTCGGCCAGGTCGTGGCTGTCCTTGACGCTTATGTCCGACGGCACGGTCAGGTGGAGGTCGATCTGCCTCTCCGAGCCCGTCTTCCTCGCCCTAAGCTTGTGGAAGTTGACGTAGGCGGAGGCGTGCTCGTTCATTATCCTCTCGATCTCCCTCATCTCCGCGTCGGGGAGGGCCACGTCGAGGAGCCCCTCGGACGACCGCGTCGTTATCTCGTAGGCGGCCTTGATGATGAACACGGCCACGAAGAGCGCTATCAGCGGGTCGATGAGCCTCTCGCCGGTGATGAGTATCGCGACGAGGGCCACGAAGACGCCCAGCGACGTCCAGATGTCGGTCTTCAGGTGGAGGGCGTCGGCCTCCAGGGCGAGGGAATCCGTCCTCTTGGCGACGTCCATCAGCCTCCTGGAGACGTAGAAGTTCAGCACAACCGAGAGCCCCATCACGACCATGCCAGCGGCGACGAACTCGACCTCCACCGGGTCCACGAGGCGCCGCGCGGCCTCGTACACGATCACCGCCGCGGCGACGAATATCAGCGCTCCCTCGACCATCCCCGAGAGGTTCTCGAACTTCCCGTGGCCGAACCTGTGGTCCGAGTCCGCCGGCTCCGCCGACCTCTTCACCGAGAAGCGCGCTATGAGCGCGGCAACGAGGTCTATCCCCGAGTGGAGCGCCTCCGAGATGACGCCGACGGACATCATCATCACCCCCACCGCGAGCTTCGTGGCTACGAGGGCCGTGTTCGAATACACGGACAGCCTCGCCACGGAGACCTTCTCGGCGGCCGCGTCCATGTTCCCCGTCCATGACCAGGCCCGTACTTAGGTTTTTTCGGGCTGAACCTTACGTGGTCATCCCCGAAAACATTATCAAACGATACCCTCATTGGGCCACAGCCGGGAGATAGGACGCAATGCCCAATGATGCCCCCCGTCATCTGGACAGCCTGCCGGTCAGCAAGCTGAAGACCGTCGCGCACCAGCTCAACGTCGATGTCAGCTCGTGCAGGCTCAAGAAGGACTACGTCGAGAGGCTCGCCGCCGCTGGCGTGACCGAGGAGCAGGTCCAGGAGGCCCTCTCGCCCGAGAGGCACCCAAAGAAGGACGGGGCCGCCCCCAAGGACGCGGAGGCGGCGAGGAGGGACGTCGAGGGCATCGCCGGGAAGTCCGCGGGGACGAAGGTGCTCCCCGACGAGGTCAACGACGAGGTGGAGAGGAACATCGACCGCGCCCTCCTGGTCAGGCCCGCCTTCTTCGAGATCGACTCACAGGTGGAGGTCGCCTGGAACCACATGATCATGGCCGACTACCACGACGCCATCGCCGCGAACTCGCAGGCGAGGGCGAGGATGCTCGACAGGTTCAGCTCATTCCAGGTGTTCTCCTCGGCGCTCTCGATCAGAGCGGCGGAGAGCATCATATCGAGCCTCAACGACGCGCAGGGCAGGGTGGACCCGCGCCTCAGGTCCGCGCTCGCCGAGGCGAAGATCGCGTTCGTCGAGGGGAGTCCGAGGCACCGCGAGGAGACCCTCGAGGAGCTGGAGACCCTCACCACGAAGGCCTACGAGTCGTTCTTCGAGGGCAGCACCAGGGCCGAGGCCGAGCTGCGCACCCTCCTCTCTGACTACGAATCCTTCGGGGCGCAGACCCAGGAGCCCTGGAGGCTCCTCGAGATCGCCGAGCAGGCGAGGCAGTCGTTCAACGTGGCGGAGTACGCCAAGGTGCTGGAGGACGCGAGGCAGGCCGCGGCCAGCGCCAAGGAGAGGCGCGCCGCCGAGATCGACGGCTCGTTCGGGATGGCCAGGTCGGCGCTGCACGAGGCGAGGGAGGTCGGTGCGGTCCTCTCGGTCGGGGAGAAGGAGATCGCCGAGGCGAGGGAGGCATTCGACGGGCAGGCCTTCAAGCGCGCGACGGACCTCCTCGCGGCGGTCGAGCGGGCCGCCGACCAGGCCCACATGGAGCGGATGAAGGACAGGACGGCGATGGAGCGGCAGACAATCAGGGTCTCCCACGGCATCGCCGGCATCGAGAAGACCCTGCAGGAGGCCGCGGCCTACGGGATGGACGTCCAGGACGGACTGGTGTTCGTCTCGAAGGCCAAGACATCCTTCGCCAACAGGGACATAGTCACGGCAGCGAAGCTCTTCCGCCGCCTGAAGGACAAGACAGCGGCGATCGAGGACGACCTCGACAGGGAGCGGGTCGAGCGCGGCGTGGCCAGGAAGGTCGAGGACGCGAAGTGCGGCAAGTGTGGCAAGGAGGCCCTCTACGCCTTCCCGAACGACAGGAGGAAGTGCGTCGAGTGCGGCCACTCGTTCTCCATGGTGGTCGAACCACTGCCCGCGACCATGGAGCCCATAGAGAAACCGGTGTCGTCGTCGCCCCAGGCGCAGGCCGCGCCGGCCAAGGTGGCAGCGCCTCAGGCGGAGGAACAGAAGAAGGGGTTCTTCTCCCGCAAGTTCAAGAGCCAGAAGTAGGCGTCGGCTCTCCCTTGCCCTTGTTGTTCGGGGTCCGCTCCCTCGCGAGCCCCCTTATGATGTCGCCGCGGGTCACTATGCCGACCAGGCTGTGCCCCTCGACGACGGGCAGCCGCTGGATCTTCCTCTCGACCATCATCACGATGGCCTCGTTCACCGTTATGTCGGGGTTGACGGTGACGACCTCCTTCGACATCACGTCCCTCACGGGGGTGTTGCCGATCTCCTCGTAGGCCTCGAGGATCTCCCTCTGGGTGACCTCCTCCTGGAAGGCTATCCCGAGGGACGATATCGAAGGGAAGACGAGCCTGAGGTCCTTCTTCGTGGTCTTGATGGACCTGAGCACGTCGATCTCGCTGAACACCCCGACGACCAGGCCGTTCTCCACGACGGGCACGCCGGACACGTTCTTCTCCGCGAGCATCGCGGCCGCGTCCTTGACGAGCGTCTCCGGCGTGATGCTCATCGCCGGCGAGCTCATGACCTCTCTTACCTTGACCATTAGTACCGCTCCGCTCGAACCACGGAGAAGCTATTAAATCCTTTCTTCCGGTTCCTTGGACAGTCAATCCAGGGAGTCGGAGCCCAATGATCCGGACCAAGCTGAAGCCCATATCAGACATCGAGCTCTCACACGACATGACCGTACGCGACCTGACGGCGCAGATGCTGTCGTCCGGGGGCTTCACCGCGAAGAAGCTGGGGGCCGCCTGCGACATACTGAGGGCGATGTACAGGGAGAGGCAGTGCACGGTCTTCCTGTCCTTCCCCGCATGCATCGTCTCGACCGGCACGAGGGGGGTCATCAGGAAGCTCGTCGAGGAGAAGCTCGTCGACGTCATCATAACGACCTGCGGCACTCTGGACCACGACCTGGCCAGGGTGTGGCGGAAGTACTACCACGGCGACTTCCTCATGGACGACGCCGACCTCTACAGGAAGGGCATCAACCGCCTCGGGAACATCCTGATCCCGAACGAGAGCTACGGGATCGTCCTGGAGCAGAAGATGCAGCCCATACTGGACGAGATATACAGGTCAGGAAAGAAGACCCTCTCGAGCAGGCAGCTGGCCGAGGAGTTCGGGAACCGCGTCAGCGACAAGAGGTCCATACTCCACTGGGCCGCGAGGAACCAGATACCCGTCTTCGTGCCGGGGATAACGGACGGGGCGTTCGGCTCCCAGCTCTGGCTCTTCCGGCAGCAGCACCCCGACTTCAACGTCGACGTCCTGAAGGACGAGCAGGAGCTGTCCGACATTGTCTTCACCTCGAAGAAGGCGGGGGCGATCATGGTGGGTGGCGGCATCTCCAAGCACCACGTCATATGGTGGAACCAGTTCCGGGACGGCCTCGACTACGCGGTGTACCTGACCACCGCCGAGGAGTACGACGGCTCCCTGTCGGGGGCCAGGATACGCGAGGCCGTGAGCTGGGGGAAGGTCAAGGAGAAGGCCAAGTACATAACGGTCGAGGGGGACGCCACGATAACGCTGCCCATGATAGCGGCGTCCGTCATAGGCACCAACAGGCCGGCAAGAGATTAATATTGCTCAGTCGGCTTACCTGTCAAGTGGCGGGTCCGAGATGATGTCCAACGAAGGTGGGCCGGAGATCCCGGCGAGTCAAGACCTCATCGCGTTCGCGAGGGAGTACCTCAAGTCGTACATGGAGACGGTCGAGGAGAAGAAGCCCCCGGCCTACCCCAGGTTCGCCCAGGACATGCCCTACGCCACCAAGATCTACTTCCTGCCCAACGGCTGCATATGCATGATATTCAACTCCGCGAAGGAGCAGTCCATCGAGGGGGCCGCCAAGGATTGGGACGAGGTCCAGGACATCATCGTCAAGGGGGTCGACCACTTCGCCGGGTTCTACCCGTTCGAGGGGCGGTCCCTCGGCGACTGGAACAAGAGGGGCAAGAAGGACGCCCTCAGGGATCTCAGGCTCCTTGACAGGTCCGAGCTCGCCAAGTCGGGTGCGGAGCTCGAGAGCGTCATCGACAACATCGCCAAGATGAAGAAGGCCAACCCCTGGCTCGTCAGGTCCGGGGACGAGATGATCTCCGCCCTGAAGAGCATGGAGAGCCGGATGAGGGGCGGGTTCCCCACGGTCGACGCCATCGCGAGCCTCCAGGCGCTGAAGGCGTACAACCCCAGCGCGGAGAGCGTGAAGATAGAGTTCCCGGACAGGGAGATACTGGACAGGATAATGGAGGGGGTCCAGGAGGTCGCCGGGATGCAGGTCAAGCTCGAGGCCTTCGAGACCAGGATGTTCGAGATGGAGAAGGCCATGCAGGCCCCCGAGCTCATGGAGAGGCTCTCCGACGCCTTCGACAGGGTGGACAGGCTCGAGAAGCAGCTCGAGAAGGTCTCCAACATACTCACGATGCTCAACTCCAAGGTGGAGAGCTACTTCTCCAAGTCCGCCGAGAAGGAGAGGCAGGCGGACCTCGAGAAGCGCATCGAGGAGCACACCACCAAGGCCCTGTCCCACGAGTCCAAGATAGCGGAGCTGGAGAAGGAGGCGGAGATGCTCCTCGCCGAGATGCGCGCCATGGCCTCCAAGATGGAGAAGGACATACACGACAGCAGGAAGAGGATCGCGAGGGTCGAGAAGCACTTCGTCGACTTCGCGAAGCTAGTCCAAGAATGAGTGGGCCATGAAGCGAGTGTGCGTCCTGCCCGGGGATGGGATCGGGCCCGAGGTCGTCGGGTGCGCCACAAGGGTGCTCGAAGCCGTCGCCCCAGGAATCGAGCTGGTCAGCGGCGAGATCGGGCAGTCCGCCATGGATGTCCATGGGTCCCCCCTTCCTGCCCGGACGTTGGACCTGATACGCGGGTGCGACAGCTGCCTCTTCGGCGCGGTCACCTCCCCCAGCGCGGCGAGCCACCCATCGCCAGTGCTGACGTTCAGGAAGGAGCTGGACCTCTTCGCCAACCTCCGCCCCGTCAGGAACCTAGTCAGCGTGCAGGGCAGGCCGCCCATCGACGTCGTAATCGTGCGGGAGAACTCCGAGGGGCTCTACCACCAGCCCGAGGTGGAGGACGCGGAGGGCGTGACCACTCACCGGCGCGTGACGGCGCGCGCATCAAGGCGGATAGTCGACTTCGCCATCGGGCATGCCCGCTCCAGGGGGAGGCGGGGGGTCTGCTGCGTGCACAAGGCCAACGTCCTGAGGAGGTCCGACGGGCTCTTCCTCGATGTCTTCAGGGAGCGGATGCGCGATGCCGGCGCTGGACTCATGGCCAGGGACCAGCTCGTCGACTCGGCCGCGCTGCTCCTCGTCACCGACCCCTCGTACTTCGACGTGATCGTCACGCTCAACCTCTACGGCGACATCCTGTCGGACCTCGCCGCGGGTGTCGCAGGAGGCCTGGGCTTCGCACCCTCTGGCAACATAGGGCCGAGGCACTCGGTCTTCGAGCCCGCCCACGGGTCCGCCCCCGACATCGCGGGGAAGGGCGTCGCCAACCCGACCGCGGCGATCCTCTCCGCGTCGATGATGCTCGAGCACATCGGGATGGGGAGGGAGGCCGCGGAGGTCTCCCAGGCGGTCATCGGGGCATATGCCGACGGCGCCCTCACCGTCGACGTGGGCGGGGCGCTCGGTTCCGCCGCGTTCACGGAGCTAGTGCTCTCGCGACTGCGCCGCTGATGGCCCTGAGCGGGCACGACACCCTGTGCAAGACATGGGCGGCGAACTCACGGGCCCCACCGTCGGGGTGTGCCACCCGGAACGAGATGAATGCCAGGAGGACGAGCGCCGTAACAGATGCGCAGAGGAGGACCGCCTCGGCAGCGGAGAAGAGTCCGAGGAAAGTGTCCTCGGCGTAGTCCATCGATATGTGCACCCCCCAGAAGAGCAGGGGCAGGGCCAGCCTGGAGGCGGACGCCACCGGCCCGACGACCAAGGCAGCGACGGGGCTGTGGAGCAGCGACTTCCACTGTCCGTCCGCGGACATGAGGGCGTCGATGTCGAGGACGCCGCCGACGCCGTGCACGTCGACGTACCCCTTGAGCCCGAAGAGGTGGTCCACGTCTATGAACACCCCGAAAAGGAGCGCGACGAACGAGTCGTTCCTGTCGAGGTTCAGAAGGCTGATGAGTAGGAGGCTCACGACCAGGTGCGTCACAGCGAGCATGAGTCCACGGCGCGATCGGTTCTGGGCGATGATTGTCCCCGTCGGTATATCTGGTTGTCGCCGGCCGCTGGCCCTGGCGGGATGCGGTTGAAAAGGGAGGATGTGCGGGGGCTGAGATTCGAACTCAGGGACTCCTGCGAGACCAGACCCTCAATCTGGCGCCGTTGACCGGGCTTGGCTACCCCCGCACGGTTGGCGCTGGCCCGCCTTCGTAAAGCGTTTACCGATTAAAGCCTTTCGTCCCCGGCCCGTCCTCCCCCATGGTTCCGTCGTTCGATATCACGTACTAAATACTACTGCGCAATACCCCTGTCGGAAGTCGGTCTGCCGCAGAGGCCGGGCCCTGTGCGGGGGACCGCGAAGGGGAATGAAGATGATAGGATTCCCGAAGGGAAAGGTCGCGTTCCGGATGTTCCAGGATGAGGACCTGGAATCGCTTCACTGGGGAACGTTGGATGTGCTTGAGAACGCAGGCATCAAGGTCATCAGCGACGAGTGCCTGAAGCTGCTCGAGGACGCGGGATGCTCCGTCGACAGGAAGACGAGCGTCGCGAGGATCCCCGGCAACCTGGTCGAGGAGGCCATAAGGAAGGCCAAGAAGAACATCACGCTCTGCGCCAGGAACCCGAAATACGACGTCGTGCTCGACGGGAGGAGGACCTACTGCTGCACCGACGGCAACGGCACGAGCGTCATGGACTTCGACACAGGGAAGAGGAGGATGTCGACGAGCAAGGACCTGGCCATGGTCGGCAAGGTCGCGAACGCCCTCGACTCCGCCCACATCTTCTGGCCGTGCATAAGCTGCCAGGACATCCCCGACTACTACCGCCACGTGGCGGACCTGAAGGTCGCGCTATCCAGCATCGAGAAGCACGTGCAGGTCGAGACGACCAGCCACAGGCGCGAGGCGCAGTGGCTCATCAAGCTCGGCGCGGCGTTGGCCGGGGACGAGAAGGCGCTCAGGAGGAGGCCCATATTCTCCTCGATGCACTGCCCGTTCTCCCCGCTCCAGCTCGACGGTGGCTCCACCGAGGGCGCCCTCGCGCTCGCGCGCGCGGGAGTGCCGATATCGTTCTACGGCATGCCCCAGGCAGGCATAACCGGGCCTGTCACCCTGGCGGGCTCGATAATAGTGAACAACGCCGAGGTGCTCGGCGGCCTGACCATGGCCCAGCTGACGGCGCCCGGCTCCCCCTTCATGTACGGGACGGGCGGGGCAGCCTTCGACATGAAGACCATGACCTGGGCCGGCGGCGGCCCGGAGAGGGCCCTGATATCCGCGGGCGCGGGGGAGCTCGCGCACCACTACGGCTTCCCGATACTGTGCGGCGGCATAGTCACGTCCGCCAAGGTCCCGGGGCCGCAGTCCTGCTACGAGAAGATGTCGAGCGGCCTGCCCCAGTTCTACGCGGGCTGCGACATGGTGGCTGGCCTCGGCCTGCTCGATGACGTCACCATGCTCTCGTACGAGCAGATGGTCATCGACAACGAGATGGCCAAGATCATGGCGAGGCTCGCGCAGGGCGTCGTCGTCGACGACGACCATATGGCCATCGACCTCATCAAGAAGGTAGGCCCCGGAGGCAGCTTCCTGCCCGAGAGGCACACTATCTCGTGGCTCAGCAAGGAGCACTTCATGACCGAGATAACGGACCGCAGGACGGGCGAGCTCTGGGAGGCCGACGGGAGGAAGAGCGTCGTCGACCGCGCCCGCGAGAAGGCCGCGAAGATCATGAAGGAGCACCAGGTGCAGCCCGTGCCCAAGGACGTCGCCCAGCAGTTCGAGGGGATCGTCGCCTCGGCCGAGAAGGACATCAAGCAACACGGCCTGGACTGAGTGCCTCAACAAAGTCTATTAGCACAGACCAGCTTCGGGCTGGAGAGGAGGCGGAGCGCCCCTCCAGCCCCGAGAAACCCCTTCCAAGGGTGTTCCACTTGATACCTTCCGAGCTGGTACGCGACTTCGAGATGCAGATGAAGGAGCTGCGCATAGGGCGCACGCCCCTCAGACGCGCCCAGAAGCTGGAGAAGAAGCTCGGCCTCCGCAGGCTCCACCTCAAGGTCGAGGGGGAGAACCCGTCGGGCACCCACAAAGACAGGATGGCCCTGCTGCTGGCGCTCGACGCGAGGAGCAAGGGGGTCAGGACCCTGGCGGCCGTGACGTGCGGCAACTACGGCGCGGCCCTGGCGTACGTCTGCGGCAAGCTCGACATGCAGTGCAAGGTGTACGTCCCATCCACCTTCGCCGCGACCAGGAACAAGGACATCGAGGCGTACGGCGGGGAAGTAGTCGTGGCGGAGGGGGACTACGAGGCCGCCCTCAACGCGTCCCTCAGGGACATCGAGAGGAACAGGTGGTACAACGCCAACCCCGGAGGGACGAACAAGGGGATCGGGGTCTACTCCTACTCGTTCATCGCCCGGGAGATCGCGCAGGAGCTGGGGAGGCAGCCCGACTGGGCCGCCGTCCCGTTCGGGAACGGGACCGTCCTCGCCGGCGTGTGGCAGGGGTTCAGGGCGATGAGCATGAAGCCCAGGATGCTCGCCTACTCCAACAACAACTCCGCCGTGCACGGCCTCGCCTGCAAGTCGCGGGACCCGGTCCCGGTCCCGGACCTCACCATCACCGAGGTCAACGAGCCGCTGTCGGGCAACTTCCTCCTCGACGACAGGGAGGGCATGGACGCCATCCTCGAGTCGAACGGGGCCGCGTTCGAGATCGGCGACGAAGAGCTGGTCAAGGCCTCCAGGCTCATCAAGGCCGAGGAGGGGATGGACGTCCTCCCGGCATCGGCCGGGGCCATCACCGCCATCAAGCTCCTCGACTCCAAGAACCACACCTTCGTGGCCGTCCTGACGGGGAGGGGCCACGGCCACGGCTGAGCGATGGACAGAAGTGGGCACCGCCCCAGTGGACAGTCCAGTCCAACCAACATATTAATACATCAAGGTACATTGCCAGCCCGATGGACGCAGCCGCAGGTCATGCAGCAACGCTTCTTCTCGTCGTGACCCTAGGGGTCCCCGTCGACCTGCGGATCGAAGGCCTTTGACGGGCACGCGACCTCTGGGGTGTTGTGATGTCCGTCGGGGCAATGTCAAGGAGTGTGAACAAACGATGAAGGGCGCGAGGGCCACGGTCGAGCTGCTGGAGAGACAGAACGTGGATGTGATGTTCGGCATCCCCGGCGGCGTCCTTCTCCCCTTCTACGACGAGCTGGTGCAGTCGAGGATCAGGCACATCCTCGTCAGGCACGAGCAGTGCGCGGCCCACATGGCCGACGGCTACGCCAGGGTGTCGAAGCGCCCCGGCGTGTGCGTGGCCACCTCGGGACCGGGGGCGACGAACCTCGTGACAGGGGTCGCGACCGCGTTCATGGACTCCTCCCCGATCGTGGCGCTCACCGGGCAGGTGGCGACCGGCGTGCTGGGCAACGACGCGTTCCAGGAGGCCGACGCCTTCAGCCTCATGATGCCCATAACGAAGCACAACTTCAGGGTCACGGACCCAAAGGACCTGGCCGAGACCGTGAACAAGGCGTTCATGATCGCCACCACAGGAAGGTACGGCCCCGTACACATAGACCTCCCGACCGACATTCTCACGTCCGAAATAGCCGAGGAGGACCTGTCGAAGACCGCGAGGGTCCCCAAGCCGAAGAGGAACCTCTCCGGCCTGCTCGACGCCATCAAGCTCCTGGAGTCGGCGGAGCGGCCGACCATAATGGTCGGAGGCGGGGTGGCGTGGTCCAGGGCGGGAGGGGAGATAACCCGTCTCGCGGAGATACTCATGGCCCCCATCGTGACGACCCTCATGGCGAAGGGCTCGGTCCCGGAGGACCACCCCCTCGTGCTCGGGGTGTGCGGCATGCACGGGAGGCAGGTCGCCAACTACGCGCTCAACAACTGCGACGTCCTCCTTGCGATAGGCACCCGCTTCAGCGACAGGGTGACGGGCAAGCTCAGCGAGTTCGGGGCGAAGACGAAGGTCGTCCACGTCGACATCGACTCCTCCGAGATCGGGAAGAACGTCAAGGGGAGGGTCGGGCTGGTGGGCGACGCCTGGACGGTCGTGAACGCCCTCATCGCAGGCCTCCAGAAGAGGAAGAAGAAGGACACCTGGATGGAGCGCATGAAGGCCCTCAACAGGGAGTGCTCCTGCGACTACGACCTGAGGTCGGACCCGATCAAGCCCCAGAAGGTCGTCCACGAGCTGTCGAAGAACCTCCCCGCCGACGCGATAGTGACCACGGAGGTGGGGCAGAACCAGATGTGGGCCTCCCACTTCTACAAGTGCTACGGGAAGAGGATGTTCATCACATCCGGCGGGCTGGGCACCATGGGCTTCGGGTTCCCCGCCGCCCTCGGCGCGAAGCTGGCCCGCCCTGAGAGCGTCGTCGTGGACATCGCGGGGGACGGGAGCCTCCAGATGGTCTCGCACGAGTTCGCCACGGCGGTGGAGAACGACATACCGGTCGTGGTGTGCCTGCTCAACAACGGGTGGCTGGGCATGGTCAAGCAGTGGCAGAAGCACTTCTACGGCTCGAGGTACATGGCCACCAAGTTCAGCGGGACCCCGGATTTCGTGAAGCTCGCGGAGGCGTACGGCGCCGAGGCGCTCAGGGTGGAGAGGCACTCGGAGGTCGCGGAGGCCGTCAAGAGGGCGGCGAGGTGCGATGTCCCGATGCTCCTCGACTTCGCCGTGGACCCTGAGGAGGACGTCCTCCCCATGACGCCGCCGGGGAAGAGGTCCTCTGAGTGCATCAAGGGCAGGTGCCAGTGGAAAGGAGGTGCGTGAATGGAAGTGCTGATGCTGCTGGTGTACGACCAGCCCGGGGTCATGCAGAGGGTCATGGGCGAGTTCACCAGAAAGCGGATAAACGTGGAGACCATCGTGGTCGGCAAGTGCGAGATGCCAGGGAGGGCCAGGATAGTCCTCTCCGTCGAGAGCAGGGAGAGAGCGATGAACGTCATCGAGCACCTCAGGGCGCTGCAGGAGGTCATCGAGGCCGACCTGGTCGCCCCCGAGAGGCACGAGGCATACGCGGTCCTCCTGGGGAAGGACGGCATCTGCAGGGTCACGGGCACGGTCGACGAGGTGGAGGCCCTGATCAAGAAGAGCCAGCCTCAGAGATACATAGAGGCGATGAACGCGATATGACGTGGGAGTGGTGACAATGGCAAGGATGTACTACAACAAGGACGCGAACCTCAACGTGCTGAAGGGGAAGAAGGTCGCGGTCGTAGGGTACGGCATACAGGGCAGGGCTCAGTCCCTGTGCCTCAGGGACAGCGGCGTGGACGTGGTCGTGGGGCTGAAGTTCAGGGACGACTACTGGAAGCAGGCCAAGGCCGACAAGATGGAGATCATGGACATACCGGAGGCGGTCAGGGCCGCCGACATAGTCATGATGCTCATCCCGGACGAGGTCCAGAAGGCGGTTTACGACGCAGACGTCGCGCCCAACCTGAAGGAGGGCATGACACTGGACTTCGCCCACGGGTTCAACATCCACTTCAAGCTGATAGTCCCGCCGAAGGACGTGGACGTCATCATGGTGGCGCCCAAGGGCCCCGGCGCCCTCGTGAGGGACACGTTCGTGGCGGGGGACGGCGTCCCCGCGCTCATAGCGGTCCACCAGGACCACACGGGCAGGGCCAAGAAGACGGCGCTCGCGATGGCCAAGGGCCTCGGCGCGACGAACCGCGGGGTCATCGAGACCACCTTCAAGGAGGAGACGGAGACGGACCTGTTCGGCGAGCAGGCGGACCTATGCGGAGGCGCCAGCGAGCTGGTCAAGAAGTCCTTCGAGGTGCTGGTCGAGGCCGGCTACCAGCCTGAGATAGCCTACTTCGAGGTGCTCCACGAGCTCAAGCTCATCATCGACCTGGTCCAGAAGGGCGGGGTCGAGGGGATGTGGGACAACGTCTCCAACACCGCCGAGTACGGCGGCAGGACCCGGGGCCCCAGGATCATCGACGCACGCGTGAAGGAGAGCATGAGGGCCGTCCTGAAGGACGTCCAGTCGGGCGCCTTCGCCAAGGAGTGGGTCGAGGAGTGCAACTCGGGGCTGCCGACGCTGACCAAGCTGAGGAATGAGGGCGAGAAGTCCCAGATCGAGGTCGTCGGCAGGTCCATCAGGAAGATGTTCAAGTAGCGGTCGCGGCAAAAGGCATAGATACCAGGCGGCCGTTTTTGTACGTCGAGGCAGGCGGGCAACGTGGAGTGCTGCATTCCAAAGGGCAGGCGGCTCGGGAGGTTCGATGGGCCCGACGGGGTCTTCATGGGCCTCGTCGACGGCGGCGAGGTCGAGGCCACCCAGGCTCGGGACTTCTCGGGAGTGCTCATGCACGGGTGCCGCCCCACGGGCAGGGTGCACCGCCTCGACGGCCTGCGCACGCTCCCGCCGGTCCACAGGCCGTCCAAGATCATCTGCATAGGGCTCAACTACCGCAGCCACATCAGGGAGATGGGCTGGGACACGCCCAAGGTGCCCATCATATTCACCAAACCGTCCTCGGCCATAGTGGGGCCTGGCGACGGGATAGTGATCCCGCCGGCATCGTCCAGGGTGGACTTCGAGGGCGAGTCCGCGTTCATCGTCGGGAGCAGGGCGAAGGACGCCTCCGACGGGGCGGGCCACATACTGGGTTACACATGCCTGAACGACGTCACCGCCCGGGACCTGCAGAAGACCGATCCGGACTGGACGAGGGCGAAGGGGTTCGACACCTTCGCGCCGATCGGCCCGTTCGTATCCGCGGCGGCGCCGTCGAGGGTCGAGACCCGCCTGAACGGGAAGGTCGTCCAGGGCTCCCCCCTCTCGGACAGGGTGTTCGGTGACGCGGAGCTGGTGGAGTACATATCGACGGTGATGACCCTCGAGCCCGGAGACGTCGTCGCCACGGGGACCCCGTCGGGGATCGCCCCGATGAAGGCCGGCGACGTCGTCGAGGTGGAGCTCGACGGGGTCGGGTGCCTGAGAAACCCGGTCGTCGCGAGGCGGCCGTGAGGAAGGAGGACGGATGACATGGCGATAGAGCCGAGTGAGAGGATCTGGAAGAACGGCCAGCTGATACCGTGGAAGGACGCGACCGTGCACGTGCTCACGCACGGGCTCCATTACGGGACCGGCGCGTTCGAGGGGATAAGGTGCTACGCGACCGACGGCGGGCCTGCGGTCTTCAGGCTCAGGGACCACATGGTGCGGCTCCACACCTCCGCGAAGGCGATCCAGATGAGGATACCCTACACGGTCGACCAGCTCTGCGAGGCGGCCAAGGAGACGGTCAGGACCAACGGGCTCTCCTCCTGCTACATACGCCCCATCGCGTTCTTCGGCGTCCTCGGCATCGGCGTCAACCCGATAGGCTACCCGGTCGAGACGTTCATAGTGGCGTTCCCGATGGGCGCCTACCTCGGCGACGAGGGCATGAGGAAGGGCATACGGGTGCACACGTCGTCCTGGCACAGGGCGCCTGTCGGCTCCGTCCCGTCGACGGCGAAGATCTGCGGCGACTACCTGAACAGCGCCCTCGCGGTCATGGAGGCCAAGATGAACGGCTTCGAGGAGACCGTCATGCTCAACGACCTGCACATGGTCGCGGAGGGCTCCGGCGAGAACATATTCATGGTCAAGGGCGGGACGATATTCACTCCCCCGGCCAACGCGGGGATCCTCCCCGGGATAACGAGGGACTCGGTCATGACGGTGGCCAGGGACCTCGGGCACGAGGTCGTCGAGAGGAACTTCTCGAGGGGCGAGCTCTTCATGGCGGACGAGCTGTTCTTCACCGGGACCGCCGCCGAGGTGACCCCCATCAGGGAGGTCGACAGGCGGCAGGTGGGGGAGGGTGTGCCCGGGCCGGTCACGCTGGAGGTCCAGAGGACCTACCTCGACGCGGTCAAGGGCAAGCTGGATAGGTACCGCGGCTGGCTGGACCCGGTGCGCTGAGGGCCGGAGGGCAACCAATAAATACTCGCCCGGACCATACATCGTCTGACGATTGTCATACGAAGGGATGGGCGAGATGACAGCGTACACGTTGGAAGATCTCGTGAGCCAGGCTGAGTCCGGAGGGGTCACCCTCGCCGACGTCCTCTCGTCGAAGCTCTCTGCGGAGGACCTCGACAGGATGCAGGGCGAGCTCGGCAGGATGATGTCCGAGAACTACAGGTCCATAGAGGGTTTCATGTCCGGCGTGGATGTGGCCAGCATGGCCGATTTCACCGAGCTGTCCCCGGCGGACCTCGACGAGGCGGAGGCCCTGATCAGGGCCGCACTGTCGGACGATGCGGCCCTCGCCCGCTGCTGAGGGCTAGTCGACCCTCCTGAATATCCTGTTCTCTGCGTCGACCAGCATGTAGTGGTTCCTGGGCCCGCCGACCATGGACTCCGTCCTGCCGAGCATGAGGTGGCCGCCCGGCCGCAGCGACCGGTACAGGTTCATGACGACCTTGTCGTGCATGGGCCTCGAGAAGTAGATGAGCACGTTCCTGCAGACGACGACGTCGAAGAACCTCGACCTCGGCTCGTCCAGGAGGTTCTCCTGGACCAGCCTCACCCTCCTCCTGAGGGCCTCGCCCACCGAGAACGAGTCCCCCTCCTCGACGAAGTACTCGCGGAGGTAGTGGAGCGGGACCCTGCCCACCTGCTCCTTGGTGTAGACGCCCCTGCGGGCGAAGGCCAGGGCGGTCTTCGAGAGGTCGCCCCCCGTCACGACCCCCATTATGTTCTCGTTGCTCCCGGCCCTCCTGAGCTCCTGGTCGAGGCAGATCGCGATGGTGTACATCTCCTGGCCGGTCGCGCACCCGGCGCTCCATATCCTGACCATCCCCCCTGCGCCCATCTTGGAGCGGATGACGGGCCTGAGCACCTTCTCCGAGAGGGCCTCGAACGCGCCTTCGTCCCTGAAGAAGTCGGTGACGTTGATGGAGAGGGCGGCGATCAGCTCGTTGGTCTCCTCCTCGCTCGCCCGGAGGAGC
Organism: Thermoplasmatota archaeon; assembly: GCA_040751795.1. Taxonomy (GTDB): domain Archaea; phylum Thermoplasmatota; class Thermoplasmata; order UBA10834; family UBA10834; genus UBA9653. The sequence continues at coordinate 28,197 of JBFMHR010000001.1, forward strand.
CTGACGTAGTCCGCCAGGTCCGCAGTCCCGGCGCGCCCCATCCGCTTCCTCACGCTCCTCAGCACGAACGTGCCCGAGTAGCCGCTGACGTCCAGCTCCCTTGCCTTGAGGAGGTGGAGCCTGACGGACTCCAGCAGCTTCGCGTCTGGGCCTTCCATCACACCGGTTCCATGGGCCTCAGGTTAGATATTCCCTTGCATCGCCACGGGCCGCGCCATCATCACTCATGAGACCGGAGACGACATATTATTATATGGGCCAACCCGATTTTGACCTACATGCGAGAGCGTACCCCGTCCAGCACAGGCTCCGGACGTGGCCGCCCCCGCCCGCGCGTCCTGCAGGTGATTGCTTGAGGCTCTCCCTTACCCTCAAACTGGTAGCCGTGATGATGGTCCTGGCCCTCGTCCCCATCGTGGGAATCAGCATGATCTCGATAGAGGGGCTCAACGACACGAAGGGGGACGTCGAGGTCCTCTACTCCGAGAACCTGGTCGTCGTCTCGAAGATAGCCGAGGCGACGAGGACCCTGGCGAACGCCGAGAGCGACATAATCCTCGCCTACACATACTACGGGACGACCGAGGCCAACCTCTACTACAACTCCTACACGACCGAGCGCACCAGGTTCACCAGCTTCCTCTCGACGTTCAGCTCGACGTACTCGTACGAGGCGCTGCCCTCGATGCCGGACATACTCGCCGGCCAGGGAAGGACCGACCTGCTGGACGACCAGGCCGATGTCTACGACACCATCGCGTCCGAATGGAACGTCTTCATACTGGCGGTCGACCTGACATGGGAGAACCTCCAGGACGGACAACCCTCGCTCGCGCAGGCGGCCATGGAGAACGCGACGGCAAGCATGGACATGGTGAACGAGGGGATGGACGGCCTCATCGAGATCTGCGTGGACGGCGCGGCCCTCATGGAGGAGGTGGCCGCGGAGACATTGAAGCAGAGCTACTTCTGGACCCTGGTGGGAGGCGCGTCAGTGGCGGTCATCATATCCGCCGCCGCGCTGATGCTCTCCGTCCTGGTGACGGGCCCCATAGTCCACGTGTCCAAGGCGGCGAACAAGATCGCCGAGGGCGACTTCTCCGCAAGGCTCACCATCAAGCCGAGCAAGGACGAGATAGGCGACCTCGTGATCGCCATGAACATGCTCATCGACAACACATCTCAGCCGCTCCAGAGGCTCACTGAGAGCGCCCAGGCCATCGCAGACGGCGACTTCACCAAGGACATCGACTTCCAGGCGAAGGGGGACATGTCCAAGCTCGTCGACAGCTTCAGGAGGATGAGGACCGCCCTGATCAAGCTCACGGAGCAGATCCAGCTCACCTCCAAGTCGCTGAGGGAGTCGTCCGCCATGCTGGCGGAGACCGCCAAGCACATGACGGACGCCACGCAGCAGGTGTCGTCGTCCATGACCCAGACGTCGAAGGGGGCCCAGATACAGGCCGCGAAGGTCGACGAGATGGTCAGGATGCTCGGGGAGCAGACCAAGGCGATCTACGACGTCGTCCAGAGCTCCCAGAACGCCGCGAGGGCCTCCGAGGACGCCAGCGACGTGGCCCAGAGGGGCAGCAGGTCGGCCGAGGACGCCCTCCAGCGCATCAAGAGCCTCCTCAGGAGCGTCGAGGAGACCGCGGAGGCGATGAACCAGCTGACCAAGAAGTCCCAGGAGATCTCGCAGATAGTGATGATCATCAGCAACATCGCACAGCAGACCAACCTCCTCTCCCTGAACGCCGCCATCGAGGCGGCGAGGGCGGGGGAGCACGGCAGGGGTTTCGCCGTCGTCGCGGACGAGGTCAGGAAGCTCGCGGAGGGCTCGAGGAAGGCCGCGGGGCAGATACAGTCGCTCATAGAGTCGGTGGAGAAGGACATCACCGACAGCACCCACAAGATGGACCAGACGCGCGTGAGCGTGTCGGAGGGCACCAGGACGGTGTCCGAGGCGCTGAAGTCGCTGGAGGACATAGCGGCCACGGTCCAGGAGACGGCGGCCATGGTCCAGGAGATAAGCGCCTCGACCCAGCAGCAGAAGGCCCTCACGGAGAGCCTCGCGAGGAGCCTCGACGAGGTCGCGAGCATCGCGAACGAGACCTCCTCCTCGGCCGAGGAGGTCTCCGCGTCGTCCGAGGAGGTCGCCGCGGGCATGGAGGAGCTCACCGCGTCGGCGCAGGACCTGGCGGACCTCGCGAGCACCCTCAACAAGATCACGAGGAACCTCGCGACCATGGCCGCGGCCGAGGTGAGGGAGCGCAGGGTCAAGGCCCCGCCCGCCGAGCCCGAGGAGCCCGCAGAAGAGCCGGAGGGTGCCGACTGATGGCCGCCCCCGAGGGCAGCCAGTATGTGGTCTTCAGGCTCGGCAAGGAGGAGTACGCCTTCGACATAACCGCGGTGAAGGAGATCAGGGACCTCGAGCAGGTGGCCAAGGTCCACAGGAGCCCCTCCTACATCGAGGGGGTCATGAACCTCCGCGGGAAGCTCGTCACCGTCGTGGACCTCAGGAGGCGCCTGAGCATCGAGGCGAAGGCGCACGACGACCTCTCCAAGATAGTCGTCGTGGAGGCGCCCGACGCCCCCGTGGGTTTCCTCGTCGACGAGGTGACGGAGGTCATCAGGGTGGGGAAGGGCGACATCGAGTCGGCCCCCGCTTACGTCGCGTGCGGCCTGGAGGCCGAGTACGTCAAGGGGATAGCGAAGATGGGGGACCGGCTCATAACGGTCATCGACCCGGTCAGGATACTGGAGCTGTCGACGGACGACGGCCCAGACATAGGAGGTTGAGCTAATTGGCTACGGTGCTGGTGGTTGACGACTCCGAGTTCATGAGAAGGGTCCTCAAGAACATACTCGAGGGCGGCGGTCACAAGGTCATGGAGGCCCGCAACGCCGGCGAGGCGCTGGACACGTTCAGGAGGTTCGGCGCCGACGTCATCACCATGGACATTGTGATGCCGGAGACCGACGGGATCGAGACGGTCAAGCGGCTCCGGGAGGTCGACGGGGACGTGAAGATAATCATGGTCTCCGCCCTCGGCCACCAGAAGACGGTGATGAGGGCCCTCGAGGCCGGGGCTATGGACTTCATAATGAAGCCCTTCACCTCGGACGATGTCCTCGAGTCGGTGAACGCGGTCCTGCAGATGGGCCGTTGAGGGGTGCGAGATGACGGGCCCGGTCCGCGTCCTGATCGTCGACGACAGCGCGTACATGCGCGTCGTCCTCAGGGACATGCTCCAGTCGGAGGAGGGGATGTCCGTGGTCGGCGTCGCGAAGGACGGCGTCGAGGCGGTGGCCAAGACGGCGTCCCTCCGCCCGGACGTGGTGCTCCTCGACATCCAGATGCCCAAGATGGACGGGCTCGCGACCCTCCAGCGGATCATGAGGGAGTCGCCCACGCGGGTCGTGATGCTCAGCGCCATGAATAGGGTCGACGTGCAGCTGCCCCTGAAGGCCCTGGAGATGGGCGCCGTCGACTTCATCCCCAAGCCCAGCGGGCCGGTCTCCATCGACATAGTGAGGTTCAAGCAGTCCATCGCGGACCTGGTCAGGAGCGCGGCGGCCGCGAGGCTCGACGTGGTCAAGCGCATGAGGGGCCCGATAAACGTCAGGCACCTGGAGGAGGCGAGGCCGGCCCCGCCGAAGCCCGACGGCAAGGCGGTCGTCATGGCCGCATCGACGGGCGGCCCGAGGTCCCTGGAGACCATCTTCTCGGCCCTCCCGAGGAGCATCGGGGCGCCGGTGCTCATAGTCCAGCACATCCCGGCCGAGTTCTCCCTCTCCTTCGCCAAGCGCCTCGACGCGGCCAGGGGCCCGAAGGTGGTGCTCGCCACCGACGGGACCGAGATAGAGCCCGGCAAGGCGTACCTCGCGCCCGGGGGATACCACCTGAAGCTCGACCGGAAGGCCAAGGGGAAGGTGGTCGCAAGGCTCGACGACAGCCCCCCGGTGCAGTTCGTCAAGCCCTCCGCCAACGTCCTGTTCGAGAGCGCGGCCGACTGCTACGGCGGGAAGCTCCTCGGGATAGTCCTCACGGGCATGGGCTCCGACGGCGCGCAGGGGGCCAAGGCGATCAAGAGGTCCGGCGGGAGGGTCATCGCCCAGGACGAGGCGACCTCCGTGATATTCGGCATGGCCAAGGCGGTCATCGACGCCAAGACGGCCGACGCCGTGGTGCCCCTGGACAGGATACCACAGAGCATAATCGACTTCGTGGAGGGGTGAGATGGCCAAGGAGTTCGACCTGAACAAGTACTCGAAGCTCTTCGTCACCGAGGCCAGCGAGCACCTCCGCACCCTGAACGACTCCATGGTCGAGCTCGAGAAGAGGCCGGGCGACAAGGAGCTCGTGGACCAGATGTTCCGGGCCTGCCACACCATCAAGGGCATGGCGAGCATGATGAACCTCGCCGCCGTGACGGAGACGGCCCACGCCCTGGAGGACGTCCTCGGCGCCATAAGGGACGGCAGACAGTCGCCGACGCCCGAGGTGTCCGAGGGGATCTTCGAGGGCCTCGACGCCCTCGAGGCGATGGTCGCGCAGGTCGAGACCACCCTTGACATCAGGGAGGTCCCGGGCCTCGTGGACAGGATCCGCGGCCTCATCTCGGCGCCGAAGGCCCCCGCGAGGAAGAAGGCCAAAGCCGAGAAGCCCCCGCCCGCGAAGGCCGAGGAGCCTGCCGAGAGGAGGGCCGTGGTCTCGGTGCGCCTTGCGCGGAGGTGCGTCCTGCCCGCCGCCAGGGCGCTCGTCATACTCAAGGAGCTGGAGAAGGGAGCGGACATCCTCGAGACCACCCCCTCCGAGGAGGACATAGAGAGGGAGCGCCCGTTCGAGGAGCTCATGATAAGGCTCGAGCCCGGGAAGGGCTTCGAGGACGCCCTCTCCAGGGTCGGCAACATGACCGACGTCGAGGAGCTGAGGTGGGGAGCGGAGTCGGACCCGCAGGAGTCATGGTCCAGGTTCGCGAAGCAGGAGAAGCGCGCCGCCCAGGCCGACGCACCCGCGGTCCAGACGGTGAAGGTCGGCATGGACAAGCTCGACGACCTCCTGGACGACGTGGGCGAACTGGTGATAGGCAGGAGCAGGCTGACGGACAAGGCCGGCTCGGCCGACGACTACGAGCTGCAGGAGATATCCTCCCTCATAGACAACCTCACCTCCGAGATACAGTCGAAGGTGCTGAGCATACGCATGATCCCGCTCGACATGGTCATGAGCAGGTTCCCCAGGATGGTCAGGGACATATCCAAGGGCCAGGGGAAGGAGGTCGAGTTCGTCGTCGAGGGGGGCGGGATAGAGCTCGACAGGACCGTGGCGGACAGGATAGCCGACCCGGTCATGCATATCATAAGGAACTCGATAGACCACGGCATCGAGACCCTGGAGGAGCGCGGCGCCGCGGGGAAGAACCCCAAGGGGCTCATACGCGTCGTGGCGTCGAAGCAGCAGGACCACGTCCTCATAGAGGTCACGGACGACGGGCGCGGCATAGACTTCGAGAGGATACGCCAGGTGGCCGCCTCCAGGGGCCACATGACGAGGGAGAGGGCGGAGGCCGCGTCCGGCAGGGAGCTCCTGGACCTCCTCTTCAAGGCGGGGTTCTCGACGAAGGACGTGGTCACGGAGACCTCCGGGAGGGGCGTGGGCCTCGACGTGGTCAAGAAGGCCGTGGAGGACCTCGGCGGCTCGGTCATGATCGCCACGTCCAAGGGGTCCGGCTCGACGATATCCCTGTGGCTCCCCTTCACCCTCGCCATCATTGACGCGATGATGACCTCCATCGCCGGCCAGATGTACGCCGTACCCATGAGCGTCGTGGTGGAGTCGCACAGGTTCGAGCCCTCGGAGGTGCGCTCGATAAGGAGCAGGGAGGTCGTCCAGCTCAGGGGAGAGGTGCTTCCGATGCTCAGGATGCGCAGGTTCTTCGGGGTCGAGGAGGCCCCCGACGGCGAGGGCATCAACACCCTGATAGTGCAGAGCCGCGAGCGGAGGGCGGCCATCGCCGTCGACGAGCTCGTCGGGCACCAGCAGATAGTGGTCAAGTCCTTCGACAGGCGCCTGAGGAAGGTCAGGGGCCTGTCCGGGGGGACGATCCTGGGCAGCGGCAGCATAGCGCAGATACTGGACATCGATTCGATACTGGGAGAGTGAGCGGGTGAAGATGAGAGACGAGAGCAAGGTCCTTGACATAGTGGGCGAGTTCGCCAACATAGGCGCCGGGAACGCGGCGACCGCCCTCGCGTCCCTGCTGGACATGGAGGTGGTCAACGAGGTCACCTCGTGCACCCTGCTCCCCCTGTCCAAGGTCGCGAACTGGCTCGGCGGCCCCGACCAGGTCGTCGCGGGCGTCTACACGAGGCTGTGCGGCGACCTCAAAGGCGGGGTGCTCGTCGTCCTGTCCCGCGACTCGGCGACCAACCTGATCCGCCACCTCACCAAGGAAGCCCCGGACCTCGCGAGGCTCACGGAGATGCAGGGCTCGGCCCTGAGGGAGATCGGGAACATATGCCTCTGCTGGTACCTGGTCGCGGTCTCCAAGATGATAGACAGCGACCTCATCCCCGCGCCCCCCGACGCGACGGTCGACCTCCTCGGCGCGGTCCTCGACCTGCCCCTGGCTGACGCGGGAGTGAAGGTCGACAAGGTCATCGCGGTCCACACGGTCTTCAAGAGCTTCGAGAAGGCGTTCGACGGGTACTTCCTGCTCCTCCCAGAGGAGCAGATGCTCGACGTGATACTGGAGAAGATGGGAGACGGCAGATGAACGAGCCCGTGCTCGTTGGCATTGCGCAGATAGTCGTCGCGAGGGCGCCGGAGCGGATATGCTGCATGGGCCTCGGCTCGTGCGTGGCCGTCTTCCTGTACGACCCCATGGGACGGATAGGCGGGGTCGTCCACGCCCTCCTCCCCAGGGCCCCGCGCGACGCGAAGGTGCGCGGGAAGTACGCCGACACCGCCGTGAAGGCCCTGCTCGAAGAGATGCTCTCGAAGGGCGCCAGGAGGGACCAGCTGAGGGCCAAGCTCGTCGGCGGGGCGCAGATGTTCCCCAACCTCAACATCAGGGTGGCGGACATAGGCAAAGAGAACGTCGAGGAGGCGAAGAAGGCCCTGAAGGGCCTTGGGATCAGGCTCGCGGCCGAGGACACCCACGGGACAAGGGGCCGTTCGGCCACGTTCGACCTCGAGAACGGCAGGGTGTCCATAAGCACCGCTTTCTCTGACAGCCACTTCATATGAGCAGGTTCAGAAGGCTTTAGTAGGAGAAGAGTCCTAGTCGCTATCGCCAGGAGAAGGCGGATGGCCGACGGTAGGCCCGTTCTCAGAACGGGCCGGCTGAGGAAAGTCCCCTCTCCAAGAGAAGGTGGGCCGCCAGAGCGGCAGGGCGAGAGTCCTGGCAAGGGCACAGAAACGGCACAGCCTCGGGATAACGTGATGATTCCCCTGGGGATGAAGTCTCCCGAGGACATGGTGAAACGGCGACACCCCACCGGAGCAAGCTCAAACGGCCGAACGATCTCTCATCGACGGCGGGTAGAGTGCAATAGTCGGATGCCATCACCGTCGCAAGACGGGAACAGAAAGGGGCTTATGTCCTTCACCTGGCTCTTATACCTTTATAAAGGGTATATGACAGAATGCACTTTCTGTCTCTCCCCGCATGGTCCTCCAGGGATTGCTCCGGCAATGGGAGGTCATACCCACCACAACAAAGTTTTACATGGCTTCTGAAGCATTTCCAAGTGGATGCCGGGCAATCATGGAGAGATAAAGGCGGAGTTTCCGATATTCGCAGCCATGGATAAGGAAACCACCATGCTGAACCTATTCAGATTCGAAATGCGGAAGACTCGTCTGCAGTTCAAGAGAGTGAGCGATGACCTTGATGAAAGGAAAGCGACTTCAGGTTCAGCATTGACCAGAGAGGAAAATGCCAACAGTCAGGCGAAGCTCTTCGCTGACATTCACTTTCTACTAACATGTCTGAGTCGGCTCGGATCACTCTTCTACAGGATGAAAGGCTACTTTCCTGAGAACTCCAAACTGAGCGAAGTCGAGACTCGTGTCCGAAAGCGTCTTGATTTCTTCGGTGAAATCAGGAATGACTTGGAGCATGTGGAGGACAGGCCAGGCAAAGGAGTCAACATCCTTGGTAGCACCTTTGGCTCTGTCTTTCAATTCGATGACAAGCAGATAGATGTCGGCAGTCATCTCAGAGATGAGATCGAGACTTTCTTCACTGAAGTGGAATCGATATATGACCGAATATTAGTCGAGAGACGGAAATCGTTGGGACAGAAAACCGTACTGTATAGAACAGGCATAACAATACCCGGGAGCCCAGAAAATCCTCATTCATTCGATGAGACAAAGAATTAAGGCGTCATCGCCCCGATGGATGAGTAGCGTCTGATTTTCAGGCCTATCTGCTTCTGGAGATGATGCCTCTCTTCTCTAATTCATCCAGATACTCATCCATTCCAGGCAAGTGTCCCAACGCCTCTGCCCAATCAAGGACAGACTTCGAATTGAGCTCCAATATCATGTCCCCCGGTGTGAGGAATAGGACCCTTTCAGGATCTGTCATGAATCCCAATTCGAGAAGGTCCGCTCTCACCTCATCTTCGTACACCCAATGGAGATCATCTTCGATTCTCCGTATCTTGCCGAGCTGTTGGCCTATCTCATGAATATCGAGACCTGCATAGTATGGGCTGTTATCGTTCAGCATTCTCACAATGAGATCTCGCAGAGGCCCATTCTGGAAGACCCGTATCTTCTGATGCTTGGGAGAACGATATGCCCGTCTCATTGCATCTCTAAGCCATCTTACTGCCGAGTCAAATTCCTTCTTTCCTGCATTAGGCGACAGTAGCGGGCATGGAGCATCCGGTGTCGAGAATATCATCAGACAGAGGTTCATGGCTTCCTCCTTTGACATTCTTCTCAGAGGTTTGTGATGATTGGGGCCTCGTACCTTCTCATAAGTGATATGTGGTGCGAATCCTTCGTCATCACTGACAATACTCAAGTGGATGCCAATCGTGCCATCCGTTGATTCATCTCCCAGGGCCTTTACGAACGACTCCACATCGCTACACCACCGGAAAAGTATCCTGAATCGGATCAAGCCGTTGTCCTGAATCAGCACCTTGCGGAGTCGCTTCTTGGACACCGAATCTCATCTCCGAATCATGGCATTATACCTCGGCCCATGGTTTCACTCTTCCCTCATGGCAAGCATGTGAATCCGAAACGAAACCTCAGTGACAATGGGAGCCATTCAGACATGCCGCTTCTTCTCTTTGGAATCTGGAGCGTCTTTCTCAGAGGCGCCAAGTTGTACGGTAGTTGTCCCCACCTGCACTCCAGCTTTATCCCAGTCCCCAAGGTCCGGCTTATCCCGTCTTCTGCTCTTGTCTTCTCGCTTCTTCTCTGTCATGCGAGCACAACTCCCTTCAGTCACCATCCGAGTTCAGACTCATTTGTCTGTCTTCTCCTTCTTGTGCTCCTTCTTGATGCTCTCAAGCGTGATTGTCCCCACATCCTTGCTGTCCCAATCTCTCATGTCTCGTTTCTGGCCTCTCCTCTTATTCTGATCCTCCTCACCCATTCAATCATCCCCATATCCTGTCCAGATTCCATACCACAACTAGCACTAATCCAATGAGAAAGGCAATGAACATGCCCTTGGCAAACCAAGCCTTGAAGACATTCTGACGATGATTATGCAAGAAGGAGTCATAGAGTTTCCTCGATATGATCATCTCATAATCCCTTGGTTCCCCTTTGCGATAGATGTCAATAATCTCCCCTATGTCAGCTCCACCTTTGAACTCCCTCACGAAGAATGCAATTACACCGAGAAAGGCAGCGACAAGAAGTGAGATCACCCCGAGAATTCCGAAGTGTCCAACATAGCTACCCGAATCTAGATCCGCAACAGGTTCTGTCAGGGATACGATAAGGCCGAGGGACACAAAAACAAATCCCAGCATGACGCCTGTCTTGGAATCCAGTGACTCACAGTTCCGACTCTCCTGGTCAAACTGCCTCTGTATTTCGCCTGTGATAATCGAAAAGTCGTTCTTGCTGGCAGCACTGTTAGACTCGTCCATACCCTTGACCTCCTGATGTGATGAGCCGCAATCAGCAATGGGCATCTGCTCAACGGAACCCTCCTCCCGATTTCTAGGAGAATCTAGACCCAATGTACTGACAAGAGAGCTCTTGAATTTCCCAGATAGATTCATTTGGCGCCAGAAAAGGAAGTAGTACACCGCTAGAGTTGTGATTGCCGCAATCACTATGATTACTCCCCTTACACTCGCATCAACATCTATGGATCCGATTGCGATACCGAGCACAATCACCCACATGAAGTAGAATCCGGAGATGAGAATGTGAAGCACTATGCTGCTGGGAATTCCTTTGACTTGAGGACGAAAAGCTGAGTCCCCTTCCTGCCAGACTGCACACTCCTCCCGCATAGTGACCGCTCTCTGAAGCCACAGTGCTCTGTGAATCCACTCTATCTCATATCTCTGTGCTCTAAGGATTATCAAGAACCAGGCAGTTGAGATGAACATGCCTAGAACAGATAGCGCCATGATTATCATTGCCCACTCGGGGTGGTTTAGTGCACTCACGGCTGCCACGATCAAGACACCATTTGTAGCTGAATGGAGTGCATTCGTGGACCAAGTCGTTGAGTCTTGACCTCTCTCCATAGCGTTCAATTGAGATAGTTGGTCCATCCCAAATCTGCCTGTGCCACTAGTCTTATCATGTATCTTCTCCACAGCAGGAGCCCCTGGCATCAGGTCAGCCTCCTCCGGCAAATCTAACGCTAAATGCTTCACAGATCGCCTTCACGAATGAATGATAGTGCAACGGGCTCCCCAGCTGGGGGGCTGGTGGCTCACTCACCAGCTTAGCCGAATGTCCCTTCACATTGTCGTAGTCAACGACAATGACTCCGACTGCGTCGATCTCATTAGGTTTGCTAGGCGATGGGCCAGTCTTCGAGGCTCTAGGCAAATCCTCAAACAGCTTCACTGTCTCTGTGACTAGTCGTTCAATGTTTGCATGCATTGTTGTCTCTCCAGCTCTAAGAGGCGACATGAAGCTTGCAGACATGTTCACGACAACGAGCCCACCAACAATCGTCCGTGGATTTGACATGTGGAGGATACTTGAGAAGGAATTCAGGTCCCTCTGTCTATTCCTTCTCGCTTTTCCGTGTTCCGTCATGATTGTCTTCGCATCTACTGCCACCCACAACTCATCGGGAGGAGCACAGATTGACTCCCCCTCGCCGCCAGGCACCCTTTGCGCATCTCGGGAAGTGGGTCCGATGGCAAGGTCAATGTTCCAGCCTAATGGCACCCCCAACCCAGGCGGTTGGTTCTGGTTATAGCAGATTCTCCCCTTTGCAGCCATTTCTGCAAAAGCAGGGCATGAAGCCATCATATCCTCCAAGAGGAGCTCGCAGAGTCGGTCGCCATGCTTCGATGATCTTGGGTGATAACCGTTTGACTCCAGATACCGCACGAATTCTCTGTCCGCCTTCAACTCCAGACCACTCTGCGGATGTAAGGCCTAGGTAGTATGTTAATTTTCGGCAGAGAAGGATGTCCTATTTCTTGGTGATGGATAGCCTGCGGTTCATCTGCAGGGTGCCTATTTCATTCCTGATGCGCTTCTCGGCCAGTCGAAGATAGTCGCTGTCAATCTCGAAGCCTACGCTATTCCTGCCAGTCTTCATTGCCGCGAGATTGGTTGTCCCTGTCCCCGTGAACGGATCGAGGACGGTGTCTCCCGCGAAACTGAACATGCGTATGAGCCTCAGAGGTATCTCAAGAGGAAACGGAGCCGGGTGTTTTGCAGTGCTCTCCCCCGGAACATCCGCCCATATCTGCTGGAACCAAACTCTATGTTTGTCAGCAGGGACTATGCTCAGCAATCGAGTCTTGGTATCAGGCTTGCGATACGATCCCGGCTTCCTCTCCATAAGTATGAATTCAACATCATTCTTCACCACACCCCCGGGCTCGTAGGGCTTACCGAGGAAGCCTGCCCCATTCCCTTCAGCCTCGAAGGCTGCATTCGCAATCTTGTACCAGAATATCGGAGCTAGATTGTCAAAACCTAGCTTCCTGCAGTGGCCTTGAATGTCGGCATGCAGTGGGAAAACTTGGTGTCGCCCATGCTTCCTGCGGCTCAGGCAGACGTCGCCGACGACAATAATCAACCTCCCGCCTTCCACGAGGACTCTGTGGCATTCTGCCCACACCTTGTCGAGTTCCTTCAAGAAGTCCTCGTAATCGGTAACATAGCCAAGTTGTCCCTCGGTTATGTTGTACTTCTTCAGAGTCCAGTATGGGGGGGAGGTTACTACTAGGTGTACAGACTCATCCTCTACGCCTTTCAGATTCCTAGCATCGCCTTGAATAAGCCTATGTTCGGTCGGCAGACTAGCTATCTCCTCTTCAACGGCGGACAGGAAGGCAGAATCCTTACTCGCCTTAGGTATGAACATATCTGCCTGCCTGGGAGTCATGCTAGATGGCAGATTGAAAGACTTGGACAGTTCGTCCACAGACATTTCGATGGACCAATTGCCAGAGCACGTACTTGAACTGTTCGCAGAGGTCTCCGGAAATGCTCCTTTGCCTAGTAATAGCCCGGAGTCATGCGCCATGACGTGCTACCCTCCTTCATAGAACGGTGTTCGACAAGGGAGACGAGCCTTTCGAGCTTCTCATCAGAAATCTCCCCATTAAGGTACTTCAGGAGGATCATATCTCTGATGCGGTCTGATCTCTCAGGCCCCTCATCTATCGACTCGGCACCGAATCCTGCGTCCTCCTCGGGCAGGGCTCTCTGAGACACGCTTGCGGACTCACCACCAAATGCCCTGTCATACGCTTGTCTCCTGCTCTTTTCACTCAAATGCGTGTATCTCTGCACATCGTCCAGACTCTTATGCCTTGACTGAGCCTGAATGAAGGATGCAGACAGCCCGCTCTCGGCCATATGTGTGATCATGCTGTGCCTGAAGATGTGGGGATGGACGTTCTTCTCGATTCCTGCTCGAAATGCCGTCTTCTTCACCATCATCCAGAGATTCCTCCTTGTCATTGGCCTCCTGCCCTCTGTGAGGAATACATAGTCTTCGTACCCGCTCTCTGGCGCTGGCCTACCCGCTTTAAGGTATCTTGCTACGGCTTGGACGGCCTCATCTGAGAGATTGACGAAGGAGTAATCCTTCCCCTTTCCCGCATGTACTCTGAGGCGCTTCTTGTCGAGATCAAGATTGGCGACCCTCACGCCGATGGCTTCACTAGCCCTTAGCCCACCATAGTACATCAAGCAGATGAGGGCATAATCTCTCAACGAGGTGTCTCTCTCGGCCTGGAACCCATTCTCCCCGATCTTCGACCTCTTCGCTTCGTCAAGCACCCGCCTGACTTCTTCCTCTGTCAGAGGAACCTTCTCCTTCTCAACCTGCTTCGGGAGTTTCATCCTAAGGTCATGGCGCTCGATAACCTGCGATGTATAGCAGTTTACGGCTGCAAGCATGCTACACATGGTATTCTCACAGTATTTCTCTGCCAGGTGAGCCTTCCATGCCTGCATGTCGGCCTTCTGAAGCTCTAGAACGGGCTTTCCGATGAATTCTAGGCACAATCTCAGACTCCGAGTGTACGAGGTCGCAGTAGCCTCTGTACGCTTCTCTGCCCTCAGAAATGCCTCGAATCGTTCAACCTGCTCCTGAACCTGCTGCTCAGTGTTCACACACCCTAGAGACTGCTCTCTCGTACTCAAGCTGCTTCACCGAGCCTGAGAATGCAGTCCCTGACAATAAAGGTTTTCGAGGCAGGCAGGCAAAGCTCCCAAAAGCCCTTTGGTGAAGCAGCTATTGAGTACAATACCTGCCTGCTATCCCGACGAGGCACCAAAGAGGAACAGGGTTGATATATGTTCCGAATCAGGTGTCATCGCCCCCCTTCCCCTGGAACTTGCCCTCGATAGCCATTCGGACATGCCTTGCAGACAATCGGGCTTTACGCCTCTCCCCCAATTGAGCTCTAAGGAAGTTCTCCCTATCATGGATCGAAGACGCTCTGACAGCGATGGAGATTGCCTCATTCTCGAGGTGAGATTTGAGAGTTTCAACGGCCGCGCGCTCAATCTTCCGTTCTGGAGCCTTCTGTCCCAAGAGCATCCGGACGGACCGGAGGGAGATGGTCATGAGCCCTCCTGCTGTTCAGCATCCAGTTGCGACTCCCGATTCTCGATCTTTGGGAGGAACCTCTCAAACTCCTTCCCTTTGCGCCACCGCCACTGCGTCTGTTCGTTTATCAACCCTCGAACCCGGGAAAGCCTGTAGTATGAATCTGCGGTTCGCCGATCAATGCCCAACCCCGCATCAACAACCACCTCTTGCCAGTCATTTCGACCATAGTAACGACTGTCATCACAGCAGAGGTGGATTGTCTTCGCAAGGGCCTCCAGTTTCTTGGCTTCATTTTTGACCATAGGCCACCCCCGCCGCATGCTTATGTGTGTGTGAGTGTGCAACTAAGAGAGAAGGACCTCTCTCAAGACAATACATATTATACGACATCACAGATAGAAATCTGTTCAGAGAAGGGATTCTCTCTAGGGCGTGCACACACTCACACACAATCCTGATAACACCCCTAGGAGCCCTTCCATTGTCTCCGATCCTGACTTCCTTCGAGTACATCCCATCCCTCCTAGTGTATCACTTCGTCGTCTTGACCTCCCGAAACAATCTCGCTGGGAGCTGGTCAATTGGGTCAACCGTTATGCTAGGAAACTCAGAAATCACCGACTCCCTGCTTATCAATGGCTCATGTTGCTCCTTATACCAGCAACTCTCGCAGAGTCCTCGGTGGGCAAGGGCAATCAATTGGGAAGGTCCTCTTTGGCCTGATGGGAGTCTTGGGGTCTTGTCAGTACCTGCTAATGTAAACCCCGCTCGTTCTCTCGCCAGAAGCTCAAGAACCACAAATCTGAGGAGACCTGATAGACTCTCATACCCTCGAGAGGCCTGTATTTGCCCGAGCGCTGCTGCATCTTCATCGTCTAGTCTGAAAGAGATAGACCTACTCACCTGACTCCTTCCTGCCCTCAGCTCTACCCAGAGTCCTTCAGAGCCGCAGCAGGTTCAAGGAGGTTCAACATCGGAGGAGAGAATTCCGATAGACTCTAGGTTATCTGCCAAATCGACTACCGAGATTAAGGTCTTTTCGCTACCGGGGTTCTGCCGAGGATCTTCAAGACTCTGTATTGAAGAGTCTGTATTACGCGTGCATTCAAGCACGTATACGGAAATCTGCCGACAAATGCTCTTGCCGACAATCGAAAAGGCCAGGATTATCGGCGGCGGACAGGGGATACCTTCAAAACCCTATGAAGAGAGAGAGAAGAGAGAGACATAGTCTCTCTCCACGAGCGTGCGAGGGCTGCCGAGGATTGACTTCCGACTTTCAGCTGGCAGTCGGAAGCAATCACGGTGATTCCGCCTGTCCATGGGCGAGACCTCATTCAAGCCAAATCACGGGAAACAGAAAGAGAGATATGCGAAGACATCTGTACTCGGCAATGGATGGAATCTGGGGGACCTGCGCCGAATCAGGACGATTGGCGCGAGTATCAGGCTCTTGAGGCGAGAATCCAGAATGATTCTAGGGTAGCATATGCGATTCTGGCAGCTTCATTGACTTCATCGTTAGCCTTAGCAGGTCTGCTACTGGTCTATATCGATCCTGGGCAAGACCTAATCAGATTTCTGATCATCGCAGCCCTTGCACTCTTCATACTTAAATTCGGCACGGTGATTCAGAATCGATTCAACGACACAGCAAGTATCAGAATCGCCAGGGCAGTGCAGCTGGAACGGAATCTGAGAATACACAGTTTCAGATCTTTTCCGCCCTGGTACGAATTTCCCGGAGGCGACTACTTCAAGATTCTTGGAGAATACGCCAGTAATTCCCGATCCGATGGCACTCCATCCTCTGATGCGTATTTCACATATTTGGGCCAAAGAGAATACGAACGTATAATCCGCGGATTGCGAATCCGTATTTACGTCTCATGGTTCGGATATGCAGTGATCTTAGCTCTGATTGCATCCGGAATTATTCTTGCTCTGGTGAACACTCAGTAGCAGTGACAAGAGAACCCGGCTGCGGAAACATGATAGGGATTAGTCGATGAAGGCTATAGGGGTAGAGGAAAGCCCTTAAGCCATCGCAAATGATTTGGATATTGGGAAAGGAAATGGCAGATAAGTTCTTGGTTTTCGTCAGCCACTCCGCCAAAGATAAGCATCAACTCGAATTGATAAGAGGCGCAATCAGAGGGACTGGTGCGCGACCATATGTTGCCGAGGAGAATGTGACGCCAGGTGCGAAACTGTCAACAAAGATACGCAACAAGATTGAAGAATGTGATGTATTCCTGCTAATCCTTACGGAGAACAGTGCAGCATCTGCCTATGTAAATCAAGAGATTGGATACGCGCTCGGCCTTGAGAAATTCGTGCTGCCTATAGTGATCGGGGATACTTGTCCCCAGAACCTCTGCTCCGATATTGAGTACATACGAATCGATCCGGAACGCCCTTCTTCATCTATTCGCACTGTCCGAGCAATCATAAAAGCCAAGAAGAACGAAACTGAACTTGAGCAACTTGTCAAGATTGGCGCCCTCACCCTAGGGACCATAGCTTGGCTCAAGTACGGCCCTCAGATTAAGGAAACCGCATCTAGGTGGTGGCAGAATTTGAACAGACCATTACCATGAGAAGAAGCGATAGTGGCGAAGGGAAGCTCTTAAATCGTGCCTGGGGATTTCATAGGGTGATAGACATGAATGATTCCTCGACCCAAATGCTCATTCCTCTTCTCGCTGGAGGTGAAGATACCCTAGTCGAATTCAAATCTTTCCTTCCCAAGAACGAAGAAACTAAGCACAAAGTGGCCGAGGCCGCAACCGAGCTTGCCAACGCTGCAGCTCTTTGCGGGCATCCTAAGGCATTCCTGCTTCTCGGAGTCACAGATGATGGCAAGGTCGTTGGAGTGAAATGCCAAGAACGATACAAGAAGGAATTCAGAGAACTGATATCTGCCAAGTCTAATCCCCATGTGAGGGTTCTAGAGATTCATGAGATTGGAACCACGAGTCTATCGACCGACATCAAGTCTGAACCATGCGGCGAAGCAGTGTACGTCCTGGAAATTGCGCCTGCCTTGGATGGACCGATTCGATACTATAGGTCTAAAGATTCCAACGGAGTTCTATTGACAAGGGATGGCCCTCGAAAGCGGGACATGACCAACGAGGAATTGCGGCGGCTGTCCAGCGGGCCTGCCAGAACTCCGAAACTTTCACTCAGACTTCTGAACGATGAGGAACATGAAGTTGAATGCCTGGTCTTGAGACCGAAATTCTTGGTGAAGAAGAAGACCGAAGAGCCAAAGCCATACACTCCCACTCCTCAGCAGACAGCCTGGCTTGAGCAACTGAAGCGGCAGCCAAACATGCAACAGGTGATGATACAGCAGGCATTGAGCACAAAAAGACTACTTGAGATGACAGAAACATGGAAGCCGTTTCTGACACAGGTTGAGAGAATCCCAGCTCCGAACACATTTCCCACTCACTTCGCATTGTCGAATACCGGATCTGCACCAGCCGAGGATGTAAGGGTCACGATGAAGTTTCCTGAATGTTTTATGATTGAGGAGAAATCGGAGTATGAGCCACAGTCATATGGCATCCTTGCACATGTTCCATCAGTCACACCACCATTCAGCGGCGTATGGAAGAAAGACAGAGATGATCGGAATTGTGTGACTGCTGGCATTCGTGTCCAGAAACTAAGTAATGATGTCACAATTACTAGATTCGACCCAATTTTCGTGACTGTACCCAATGCCGAGAGAGAATACAGCATCGAAATCCGGATCACTGCCGACTATCAAGAACCTGTGCACCAGACTCTCACAATGATTATCAAGCCAATCATCGAAGAAGTCTCATAGGGGCGGAAGGGCATCCATGAAAAGGATGAATGGACTTACAAGAAGGACGACAATCAACTACATTGAGATCGAGGTCTTGAGTGAGCGGCTATTTGACGAGGATACTCTCAAATCCTTTGCCCGTATTGCAGCTCAAATTGCCTCGAATGCAGGGACTGAAGAGGGGCGGCCGAGCAGTCGGTTCTGCATCGAATCCGTCAGAGAACCCATCGCATTGATTGATGACATCATTGGAGGAGTCGGCATCAACCAGCTACTTGTTCCAACCGCTGATACCTACACGGGCCACTACCCAGTGAACGAAAGGCAGATTCACAGACCACTCCAGTATGCCCTCGTTGACCTGCTCACGAGCATCAGGTCGAGAGATACAATCCGGTATGGTTGCCAACACATCGAGGGCATCTTGAAGACCATGTTTGAGAATGAAATCCACGGAATTCATCGCAAACCTCTAGGACAAATCGTCAAAGACCTGAAGAAAAGGAGCATCCTGGGGAATGATCTTATTCAACAACTTGAGAACCTCGTCACTATCATGAACATTGCCAAGCATGAACATGGCAATGATGCCATTAGAATACCAGACCCATTGCGCACAGTAGAATCTCAAGTCTTCAACACCCACGAAGCAATCTCAATGTACTTCATATGCAGGAAGCTCGGAGTACTACTCCTAGCTGAATCTAGCACACCGTAACGCTGATTTGCATCATTGAACGCAGAATATCAGCGTCTGCATGTATGTGCTCGATATGATCCAGACTGCAGGGTTTCAAAGGGGCTTATGTCCTTCACCTGGCACTTGCGCCCAGTGGAACCGGGGCAACACATACAGCTCTACGTTCCCAGCCCGTTACTCCGCGTTCCTCGTCATTCTTGACGGAGTATCACCCTGTCCGCCGAAAGGCTATTGAAGGACGCACTCATCCTAACATCGGTGTCTGCAATGGGTGAAGATGTGCTTATCGTGCTGAACGATGCGCCTTACGGAACGGAGAAGGCCTACAACGGACTGCGACTGGCCATAGCCTTGCAGGCGAGACAAAGCAACGTCCGGCTGTTCCTCATGGCGGACGCCGTCTCCGCAGGCATCCCGAACCAGGAGACCCCGCCGGGGTACTACAACGTCAGCGAGATGCTCGGAAGGGTCCTCGCGAAGGGCGGGAAGGTGGCGGCCTGCGGGAGCTGCATGAAGGCGAGGGGGCTCAGGGTGGAAGGGCTCATCAAGGGCATCGAGCAGGGCTCGATGGCCCTGCTCTGCGAATGGACGCAGGAGTGCGGTAAGATCCACTCCTTCTGACAGGCGGATACAGACTCGTTCCGGATCCATGTCGCCCGCGAGGTCCCTGCGATTCCGGAAGCATGGTGACACTCCCTCTGCTCATGGTCGAACCACGGAAAAGGCTTAATGAGGCCCCGCCTTTACAAGAGCAGGTGGTAGGAAATGGGTCGGATGACTGAGCTGGCTGCGCCACGGGAAGTCAGGGGCTCTGAGGCGATCATGGTAGCCCGCAATTACGACCGGAGGACCAGGGAATCACTCTCGCGGGCATCGACACTGCGCCGGATGCCGCCGCCCCGACTCGCTGCGGCCGTCGCCGCGGCCTTTGTATCCGTTGCCCTCGCGACCATGGGCCTCTTGGCCTGCGTTGTCCCTTCGAGCCCGGATGCCCCCGCTGGAATAGCGGCCATATCGAACGAGACGCTGGACGGCGAGAACGATGCGGGGCAGTTCACATCCATTGCCATCGGCGATGATGATGACGTGCACATCAGCTACATCTATGAGACCACGGCCGATCTCAGATACGCGACCAACGACGGAGGTGCGTGGAGCACTGAGACGGTCGATTCGGTCACCGACGCTTCCGGCTACACTTCGATGGCGATCGACTCTGAAGGCAAGGTCCACATCGCCTACTTCGACTTCACCAACATGCTGTTGATGTACGCAACGGACACGGGGGGCTCCTGGACAACCGACATGGTCGACGGCAGCGGCGACGTCTCCGGATTCATCTCCCTAGCTGTCGACCTCAACGACAAGGTGCACATCAGCTACTACGACTCCGCCGATGACGACCTCATGTACGCCACGAACGCAGGCGGCTCCTGGGACATCAGTGCGATTGACAGCGGCGACAACGTCGGAGGCCACAGCTCGATAACCGTCGACTCCCATGGCGGCATACACATAAGCTACTGTGACTACACGGACACCGCCCTCAAGTATGCCACCAATGCGACCGGGTCGTGGACCACAAGCACGATTGACAGCGAAGGGACCGTCGGGTACTTCACATCCATCGCTGTCGATTCGTCCGATCACGTCCACATAAGCTACCATGACGACACGAACGGTGCCGTCAAGTATGCCACGAACTCGGGGGGTTCATGGGCATGCGAGGCGGTCGACGGCGAATCGGGGATTGGCGACATCACATCCATCTCGATCGACGCTGAAGACCATGTGCACATCAGCTACTGCGACCGGATCGACGTGGACCTCATGTACGCCACCAACGCATACGGCACCTGGTCCATTCAGACGGTCGACAGCACAGGTGATGTCGGAAGCTACTCATCCATAGCGGTCAACTCCACGGGCGTGGCCCACATCAGCTATTACGATTCGACGAACCACGACCTCAAGTACGCCACGGTCGCCCCATGCGTCATCCATGGCTGGGTGAACGACTCGGAGACGATGCAGGGGATCGAGGGCGCCCAGGTCATGGCGTTCCTGACAGACTTCGAGTTCTCTCCATATCTCGACCCCATAATGGCGCAGACCACGGCAAACGAGACCGGATACTACGAACTGACCCTGCCCGGCGGCGCCACTGCGCTCATGTGCGGAGCCTCCGGACACTATAGTTACACCGTTGAGTTCAACACGACGGAGCTGACCGAATACCGGCTCGACATCATTCTGGACCCCGAGCCCACTGTGCCGACCGCGGACATGAGCCTGGACCCGGTCTCTGACGTGTCGTCCCACAACCCGCTCACGGTCAGTGTGGAGTGCGAGGACTTCAACATCTATATGGTCTTCATCTACATCGGCAGGATCCAAGAGCTGTCTGGTGACTACGTCGACTTCCATCCCGTCGCTGGCGCTGCGGCGGTGCCCATGTGGGATACTGGCACGGACGACTTCCTCTATACCTACGAGAACGACGTCTTCGAGGGGACATACACGTGGACGGCGAGCGCGGAGGCAGGCTATCTGACGAACGACACCGCATCGGAGTATATCGACATATGGTCGCACAGGTCCATCGATGGCGTCGAATCCTACGGTATCGCGGGATACTACTCGAACGAGACGCTCGAGGGGGAGGTCGGCAGGGCATGGTTCGACCTCCTGACGGGGGAGTACCTCGGCTTCGAGTTCGGGGAGTCACTGCTCCACGAGCCCTCCACCCTGCCACCCGCCCCCGCCGACGACCACACGGGCATGCTCACCCCGTTCTCATTGACCTACAGGATAGCCACGGACTGGATGGGGACGGGAAACCCCCCGCCGGCGGACTTCCTCAGCTACGAAGAACAGCTCTTCGAGGAGAGACCCACCATGGGGCTCACGCTCCGGATGACCTACATCGCCCCGAGCGGGGACTACGTCGCGCTCATGATAGTCATGGACGAGGCCGCCAACTACAACGGCTCCGTGGAGCTCTTCTCCGTCGACACGGATGCGCCCTCGGCGGACTGCGGGTCCGACCGGACGGTCTCATGCGGGGACGAGGTCACCCTGGACGGGAGCGCGTCATCCGATAATGTCGGCATAGCGTCCTATCAGTGGGACCTGGTCGATGGCGAGGCCGTGACGCTGACCGGCGCCGAGGCTGCGCACACCTTCGAGCTTCCGGGGACGTATGCGGTCACGCTCACCGTCTACGACGGTGCGGGCAACAGCGGCACCGACACGATGACCGTGACCGTCGTTGACGATGAGGCCCCGGTCGCCGACGCGGGCGAGGCCCCGACGGACGTGGAGGCGGGCGAGACCGTCACATTCAACGCCTCGGGCTCCTCCGACAATGTCGGGATAGTCAACTTCACATGGGAGCTCACGGACGCCGCGGACGTCGTCCTGTACGGGGAATCGGCGGACTACGCGTTCAGCGACGCCGGGGAGTTCCTCGTGACCCTCACGGTCAGGGACGCGGCGGGGAACAGCGACACCGACACGCTCACCGTCTCGGTGAGCGAGGCGCCTGTCAACGACCCGCCGGTGGCAGATGCCGGGGACGACGAGACCATCGGCCCCGGCTCCGTGTACACGTTCGACGGGACAGGCTCTTCGGCCGATGTCGTGAACCACACCTGGACATTCGCCTACGATGGGGAGGAGAGGGAGCTCTACGGGGAGACGCCGTCATGGACGTTCGACATCGCCGGAGAGTACACGGTGACGCTCACCGTGACGGACGACCTCGGGGCCACCGATGCCGACACCGTCCTGATCACGGTCGAGGAGGAAGGGTCCCAACTGGCCCTGCTCGTCGCTGCGGGGGCGGTCGCGGCCGTGGCGGCCGTCGGGGCGGCCCTCCTGCTCCTCAGGAAGCGCAAGGGTTCGGGCGGACCTCCGCCCCAGGGTTGACCCGGACTCACCCGCGGATGACGGGAGCGGTGCATACATTGAACCGCCCGCATGGCATCCCAGTCGCCAGACATGAAGCGCAGGGAACGACCCCGCGAGGCTGAAGGGGCCGAGTTCGTAGGATGCTGCGGCGCATACTGCAGGACCTGCCGGTCCTTCGTCCTGGGCGACTGCAAGGGCTGCAGGCTCGGCTACGATGAGGGAGAGAGGGACATATCGAGGGCCAGGTGCAGGGTCAAGGTCTGCTGCATCAGGGACAAGGGGCTGGGGACCTGCGCCGACTGCCCGGAGTTCGACCGGTGCGGCACCCTCGCGGCCTTCCACGGCAAGAAGTGGAAGGAGTACGGCAGGTACAGGGAATCGCTGGAGTTCATCCGCAGGGAGGGGTACCCTGCATTCATCGAGACGAGCAAGGGGTGGGAGCGCGGCTACGGGGACCTCGGCCCTCCCCGTCGAAAGAGGGCGTAGACATCGAGGGCGGGAGCGCGCGCGAACCCATCCCCCATCCCGGTCTGAGATACGAGAATGGCGCGTCGGGCGTCCTTGGAATGGGTCATCGCAGGAAGGTGCGGTCCAGCTCGTCCAGGCCGACGGTGTCGCAGATGTCCTCGGCGAACCCCACGTGCTCCTCCTTGTGCGAGGCGATCCCGCCCTTGAGCACGAACGGCCGGATCTCCCAGTCGAAGGCGCTCCAGTAGGTGCCGAGGACGCACCCGCTGGCGCTCAGGCCCACTATCACGAGGGAATCGCATCCGAGCTTCTTCAGGAGCGCCCCGAACTCCGGGTTCCCGAAGGCGCTCGCATGGCGCTTGGTGGCCTTCAGGTCCTCCTTGAGGACGTGGACCGACTCCGGGACCTCGTAGCGCCAGGTGCCGGGGACGAGGCCCTCGCCCGGGTCCTCCGTGTAGCCGACGACCACCGGCAGCCGGTTCTTCCTGAACCACGCGATCGCCGCGTTGACCACGTCCAGGCGGCTCTCGACCGAGCGCCTCAGGTCCGGGTTGCTGTCAGCCTCATATAGCCAGATGTTCTGGATGTCCTGGACGAGGAGTGCGGGCTTCATGGTGAACGTCCCGGGCAATCGCACGACTCTTTAATAGCAGTTCCCCTCTCGCGTCCCGCGTCTTGCCGCAGGGCAACAGCCTTAAGTCGATGCATGCCCCTGACACATACCCGGTACAAGAAGAGAGGAGATGACGATGGGTGTAGTTGTAGCGTACGACTCGGTCTTCGGGAACACTGAGAAGATCGCAATGGCCATCGGCGGTGCGCTCCCTCCAGACACGAGGGTCGCCAAGGCGGACCTTGTGGACGCGTCCGCGCTCGCGCAGGCCACGGTCCTCGTGATCGGCTCGCCGACACACGGGGGCAGGCCGACGGAGTCGGTCAAGGGCCTCCTCGGGAGGATCACCGAGGGCAGGGCCAAGGGCCTGAAGGTCGCGGCCTTCGACACTAGGATACCCGGCAAGTTCCCCAAGATATTCGGCTACGCGGCCGACAGGATCGCCGCGGACCTGACGGCGAAGGGCGCCGTGCTGCTGGTCCCTCCTGAGCCGTTCTACGTGAAGGGGAGGAACGGCCCCCTGAAGGACGGGGAGCTGGAGCACGCCGCACAGTGGGCGAAGAAGCTCAGCCAGTAGACGCTGGGGCTAAGGACGGCGCGCCTCTGACCTGATGGTCTCGATGAGCATGTGCAGACGCCTACCCTTGTCCTCGAGCTCCGAGCGGGTGACCGTCGCAGCCTCGGGGCAGGCCTCGTCGACCACCACCGTCCCGTCCTCCGACAGGTTGACGGGGTAGATCACGCATCCCAGCGGCCTGCGCGCGTATTCACTGCAGCGGCCTCTGTCCGCGTCGAAGAAGAAGCAGTGCCCGTCCCTGTTCCTCAGCCGCCTGACCCCGTCCTGGCCCCTCTCAGCGAATTCGTCCGATTGGTGGCCCGCCCTCTCGAGCCTCCGGACGTCCGCGTCGCAGAGCTCCATGTGCGTGTCCCTACAACACTCGCCGCAGCGGCCGCACCGCATGGGAGGGCTGAGGAGGGGGCATGTAGTTAAAGCTTGGGCGCTGCAGCGTCCGACGACGCTGTCAGACAGTGGACCTCGCGCACGCGCGCCCGGACGCCATATGGGCGGTCATCGAGGTGCCCTCGGCCTGGGAAGTGAAATCAACGTGGCGGCCCATGTCGATGTCGAGCCCATGACCCGGATAGGAGAGACCCTGTCGACGGCCATAGCCCTGTCCGCGGGGACTGCGGACCTGGTCATAGTCACTCTGCTCGTGGCGTGGGCTCTAGAGGAGACGATATACTTCTCGCTCTTCGTGGGCATCCCCGTCGGGATGGCGTCCGGGGCGCTAACATTCGTCCTTCTGAGGAGGTTCCTGAGGGAGTGGTCGGACTAGGCTCAGCGGAGCCTCTTCTCGAACCACATGCTCTCCCTGTCCTTCACGAAGCCCGTGGAGAGGTACATGTCCAGTGCATTCTCGTTCTTGGCGTAGACGCCGATGAACGTGGTGTCCATGCCCCGCTCGAGGACCCACTTCATCCCGTCCAGGAGCAGGAACCTGCCTATGCCCCTCCTCCTGTGGGGAGGCCTGACGCCGAGGATGTTGATCCAGCCCCACTTCGTCCCGTTCTCCTGGTTGTACAGCCTGTCCTCGTGGGAGAGGCAAAGCCCGACTATCTCCTCGCCGTCCATCGCCAGCGAGAAGCACTCCGGGTCCTCGCTGGAGTCCCTGTACTTTATGAACATCTCGGGCCTCTCAGGGGCGAAGTTGTAGTGGTCCTGGAAGGTGTCGTTGAACGCCTCTACTATTCGGGTCATCTCCTCGTCGCCGCACTCCTTGTACGGCCTCCTGACGAGCCTGATGCCGTCCGGGACGGCAGCCTCTGGGAGTCCGATGCGACCTTTGCGGACCAGGAAGAAGACCCGGTACGACTCGGCGAAGCCCTCGCGTGAGAGGAGGTCGAGCCGCCACTTCTCGGGTTCGACCACCCTCGTTCTGAGCTTGCCCACCCCCCTCGCCCTGACGTAGTCTGACGCGAGCGAAGCGAGGGTCTCCCCTATCCCTACACCCCTTGCATCGGGCACGATGTCCAATTCGAAGTAGGCGTCGTCCAGCCCCGCAGTGAGCCGGTTCTGCTCGACCAGGGCCCTGGCCCAGGCGACCGGCCTCCCATCGCTCCTGACGAGCCAGCTCCCCTCCGGGCGGAACTCCGAGTCGCCGAAGGTGAAAGCCGTCATCTCCTCCACCGTGGGAGCCCTCTCGAAAGGCAGCTCCGCCTTGGAGAGCCTGACGACCTCCACGACATCGCGGATGCTGCCCTTGGTCAGCGGCTCCATGGTGAGCTCAGGCATGGGACGGTCGTATGGACGACGGCGACATAACCCTTTCTGCCCGCCGTCCCTTCGCAACTTTTATCACGGACCTCATTCGTGCTGGACAGCATGAAGAAGGTCAGCCGCAAGGACGTAAAGGGAATATCGATGGAGGGCACCAAGGGGGTCGACTTCAGGCCGCTGCTGGCCGAGAACGTGGACCCGCCCAACTACTACCTGAGGGTGTTCGACATCTCCCCGGGCGGCTACACCCCCCTGCACAGGCACCCGTGGGAGCACGAGGTCTTCGTCGTCAGCGGCAAGGGCAAGATCGTCCTCGACGGGCGCGAGGAACCCCTGGCGGAGGCGGACGCCGTCTTCGTGGAGCCGGACGAGCTGCACCAGTTCGCCAACGACGGCCCGGCGATGATGAGGATGATCTGCGTCATCCCCAAGCCGAGGAAGCCTTAGACCCCCTCAGCCGACGAGCGCGTCCACGCACTCGCCGAAGGCCTCCGTGTGCCTGTCGACGTCCTTCCTGGTGGTCGACGGAGCTATCAGCGCCATGTTGTGGAATGGCGTCATGAGTATGCCCCTGTTGAGCAGCATCAGGTGGAGGAGCTTCTCGAGCTCCGAGTCCCTCGCCTCCTCCGCCTCGGTCCCGTTCCTCGGGGCCGTGGGGCAGAAGTGGTACTCTATGCGCACGCCGAGCCTCGCGACGTGCCACGGGACCCCGCTATCGTCTATGACGTCCTGGACCCCCTTCTCGAAACGCTCCGCGAGGGGCATCATCTTCTTGAACGCCTGCTTCGTGATGACCTTCTCCAGGGTGGCCCTCATCGCCGCGAGCGCAAGGGCGTTGCCCGTCAGCGTCCCCCCGAGGCCGCTCTCGTCGGTGCCCTCGTCGAGTATCCTCTTCATGACCCTGTCCGAGACGTACTGGCTCATGCCGAACGCGGCGACCGGGACCCCGCTCGCGAGGGGCTTGCCCATGGTGACCATGTCGGGCTTGAGCCCGTGCGCGCCCGTGTAGCCTCCGACCCCGCTGCTTATCGTGTGCGTCTCGTCGATGATGAGGAGCGTGTCCGTGTCCCTGGTCATCTCCCTGACAGCCTCGTGGTAGCCAGGGTCGGGGAGGACTATGCCCCGGTTGGTCATCGCAGGCTCGATCAGGACGCATGCCACGTCCTTCGGAGCGAGAGCGCGCTTCATCGCTGGCAGGTCATTGAACTCCACGACCTTCGTCGTCAGGGTCGGGTCGACCGGCGGCCCTATGTTCCCCTCCCTGGGGAGCACCTTCCCGCCCTCGAGCCTTATCAGCGTCTCGTCGACGGTGCCGTGGTAGCACCCGTGGACGACCAGGACGTACTGCCTCTTGGTGACCTCCCTCGCCAGCCTTATCGAGAACCTGTTGGCGTCGGTGGCGGTCATCGCGACCTGCCAGTAGGGGAGCCCGAACCGCCTCGACATCTCCTCGCCGACCCACACGGAGTCCTCGTTCGGGAGCATCATGGTGATGCCCCTGGAGACCTGCCTCCTCACCGCGTCGACGACCGGCTGGGGGGAGTGCCCGAACATGGAGCCGGTGTCCCCCAGGCACAGGTCCAGGTACCTGTTCCCGTCCACATCGTTGATGTACGAGCCCTTGGCGTCGGTGACGAAGACGGGGTACGGCCCCGCCCACCTGACCATCCAGTTCATGGGGACGCCCGCCAGGAGCGAGCGCTTGGCCCTCTCGAAGAGCCTCTTCGACTTCCTGTGCTCCCTGAGGAACCGGGCGGTCTCCTCCTCCTTCAGCGCCTTGACCCGACTGCGTTCGATCCTTGCCATGGCGTGCACCTCTCCTTCCAAGCAGCCCCGGAATCGCGCAGGCCGGTTATAACACCTGTCCCGACCGGCTCCTGGCGCCCATCGGAGGGCCCGCGTGCACGGCCCGCCGCCTAGCGGTCCTGGTCCGCGAGCCCCAGGAGCTTCCTGAGGAGCGGCCCGTAGTGCCCGTCCCTCAGCTCCTTGGCCGCCGCCGTGGAGACGAGGGATATCTGGGGGTCTCCGCGGAGGACGTCCGCGTCGACCAGGGGCTTCATCATCCGCTGCATCTCCGAGAGGTAGTCCTTGTAGTCCCTGAACATGTAGGTGGCGTGGGCCTCCGACTCCCTCTCGAGCGTGTACCAGGACTGCCTGATCCAGTCCCCCTCGGAGAGCTCGCGCCTCACCTCGGGGTCCCCATCTGGCCTGAACCTCAGGTGCACGTAGGCGATCAGGTCGATGTTCCAGAGCACCAGGGGGATTATGCAGACGCGCCTGAACATCCCCTTCCTCACGAGCCTCTTGCGGACGTTGGTCACGGTCTGCCTCGAACGGCCCATGAGCTGGGCGATCTGGGCGTCCGTCGCGTGCGGGTACTCGACGAGGTTCACGAGCGTGCGCTTCTCCACGAGCGAGAGCTCCGCCTGCTCGACCTCGAAGGCCTCGGGCATGCTGGGCTCTGGAGGGGGCACGTCGATCCCGAATATCCTGTGCAGCGGGGGCGCGAAGTTGTAGGTGTAGCACATCCTCGATACGCCGAGCGGGAAGAACGCGGGCCTGAGGTCGGCCCTCTCCGCGTGCCTCACGCCCGAGAAGAGCCGCTCGTACCTGTCGAGGGCCAGCAGGTAGTCCGAGAACCTCCTGAACACCCCGCTCATCATTATGAACCCCTCCCCGGAGGCGCTGTCGAAGAACTCGGGGGTCTGGTCGAGGAACCGGAGGTGGGCCGAGTCCTTGACGTCCTTCGGGACGGCGGGGTTGGTCGAACCGTACAGCTGCACGAAGAGCGTGCACCCCAGCTTGTGGAAGCTCGGCACGTTCGAGAAGTAGATGTGCCTGGAGTCCATCAGCCTCCTCCTGATGGAGGAGACGGTGCTCTCCTTCATCCCGGACCGGCGGGCGAGCGCCGCGTCCGTGAGGGTCGCGTCCCTCATGAGGTGGTATATGACGAGCATCTCCGACTCGCGCAGCGGTCGTTCCATCGGAGCGGTAATGTGTCACCCGCATTGAGAACGTTGCGGAGGAGGGCGGCCCCGCCCCCGGGGGATGGCGCATCCGCCGGCACGACGACCACGGGCGCGTTCTGGGGCAAACGACCGGGGGGAGGGCGCTTGCCTATTCGCACGACGTTCGGACTGACCTTGAGAATAGGCCCCTTAACACACCTATGTTTCCACTGGATTCCGCATGCTGGGCCGTGCGTCCTGCTTAATATACGAACTAATGCGATACACCTCTAGGATTCCGAGAGCGCTCCTCTCGGCATGTAAGGGGGTACGGAGAGCTTGGGAGAAGTATTTGCGAGAAAAGCGAGCGGGTTGGTCCGTGAGGCCTCGCTTCTTGATACCTTCGGTATCGGCTTCATGAACAACACGCTCGGTGTGGGCATTTGGACCATGGCGAGCTGGGGGCTGTTCATCTCGCCGCAGGGGAACATGATGCTCGGGTCGATACTGGCGTCCCTGATGTGCATATTCGGCATCGCCTTCGTCTGGGGGTTCCTGGGCGGATCGATGCCGAGGAGCGGCGGGGACTACATCGCGAACTCGAGGATCCTGCACCCTGCGGTCGGGATCGCCATGTCCATGACGAACGCAGGTTTCGTGATGACGTTCTGGATAGCCACCCTGGCTCCGTTCTGCGCGGACCCGGGCATGACATCCCTCCTGTCCTCGATAGGCGCGGACCAGAGCCTCATAGACTGGTTCGCGACGGCCGAGGGCATAGTCGTCACCGCGTCCCTGGTGAACATCTGGGGCTTCTTCATCGTGATAACCGGGCTCAGGGTGTACAACCTGAACCAGCGGGTGATAATGCTCCTGGCGTTCTTCACGCTGATCGTGACGGGCATCGTTCTCACGACGAGCAGCCAGGCCGACTTCATCACGGCGTACGACGCCCAGGCGGCGCTCGACGGCTCGATGACGTACGACCAGACGATCCAGTCCGTCCGTGGCGAGGGCGTGGACATCGCCGACGGCTCCGAGCCGGGATGGGACCTCGGGGCAGCGCTGGCCCTCTTCCCCGCGATAGCGTGGGCCACGGCGTACGGCTATCAGATCACCTTCATCTGCGGCGAGGTCAAACGGCCCCAGAGGAACATCATCCTGGGGCAGGTCCTCGCGGCGGTGATCCCCGCGGTCTTCCTGGTGTGGTTCTCGTGGGGCCTGGTCAACGTCATGGGCCAGGACTTCCTGGGCGCCATAGCGTACATCGACAACGCGGGCGAGGGGCCATCCTACGACGCCTTCACCCTATCGGTGGGCAGCAACACCTACAGCATGATATCCCTGCTGACCGACAACGGCATCGCGGAGTTCTGCATCGGCTCGGTGTTCATCTTCTTCAACCTGTTATGCATGCCCATATCGTACATCGCCTTCAGCCGTGCGGCGTTCGCGTGGGGCATGGACAGGCTGGGCCCGATGTGGTTCACCGACGTGAGCCCGAGGTGGCACTCCCCTGTCAAGAACAACATCGTGATGCTGTTCATGAGCGAGATAGGGATATTCATCTACGCGTACTGGGCTGAGGCGATCGACGCCATAGCCATCGTGGCCCTCGAGGCGATGTCCGCGTGGGGCGTCATGGCGGTGTCGGGCCTCCTCTTCCCCTACGTGAAGAAGGCGAGGACCATCTGGGAGGCGTCTCCCTACAAGTTCCATGTGGGGCCGCTCTACGTCATGACCATCACGTCGATAGTCAACCTGGCCTTCGTGGGGATACTGCTGTACTACTTCTTTACGGAGCCGGAGCTCGGCGCGATATCGACCTGGGGGTCGGTGGTCTATATCTCCATATGGGTGATCGGAGTGCTCTGGTACTTCCTCTGGGTGAGGCACTGGAAGAAGCAGGGCATAGACCTCGCCCTGGCCTGGAAGGAGCTGCCTCCGGCCTAGGCACGCAGGGTGGGCACGCCCCAAACCCTTTCTCAAAACCCTTCCCCCGTTTCTCACCGCGCACGACAGGCCGCCCTTCACGGCTTGGGGACGACGTGGTAGTGGTTGTACGACTTCTTGAAGAGCCCCAGGCTCCTCGGGCGCCACTTGTCGACGACCTCGATGTTCTCGTAGTCGTCGAAGTACAGGACCAGCGCGAAGTAGTTCGGGTCCCTGCCGCTCCTCTTGGACTCCCTGGCGAGGGACTTCATCATCCTGCTGACGCCCTCCTTCATCTTCTCCCTCGAGGGGGCGTACCTTTCTATGGTCTCCTCCTCGTAGGCGATGATCCTCTTCCTGGTCCTGTAGTCCAGGAGCGAGACGACGTTCAGGGACGCCACCATGACCAGGATGGTCCCGATCAGGGCGTACAGCCCGACGCCGTTCACGAAGTCCGCGCCCAGGCTTGACCGCCATATTGGCACTATCTGGAACGATATGAAGAGGACGACGAGTATCAGGAGTATCTTGTTCAGCAGCTTGAGCCAGCTGATGGCGCGGATGAGCCTGGGTACGCCCTCCACCTTCGCGGGCATGTCGACGATCTTCTCAGCGTGGGGCCGCGTCTTGACCCACATGTCGTAGAACTCAGAGAACCGGGTCTTCTTCAGTGCGGTGAACTGGGCCTCTATCTGCTCCACGTCCTTCCGCCTGTAGGCCCTGATGTCGTCGAGCAGGACTATGCACCTCGCCAGTGATGTCTCCGGGTCGTCCTCGACGCGTTTTCCACCGAACAGTCGCCCTCGCCCCCTAGACAGGCAGGTGCCTGCAATCGCCAACGGTGACTATTAAGATATCCGCGACCTGCGCCCCGGGTCACCGCATGCCGTGCTCCGTCTCCTTGATCGCCTGCTCGAAGATGTCGATGCCGATGTCCAGCTGCTCCTGGGAGATGACCAGAGGAGGGGCGATCCGGAAGACGTTCCCGTACATGCCCGCCGTGATCATCATCAGGCCCTTCTTCCAGGCCAGGCCCTGTATCTGCGGGACATAGAGCGGCTCCTTCGTCTTCTTGCTCTTGACGATCTCCACCCCGATCATGAGGCCCTTGCCCCTAACGTCGCCTATGATCTCGTACCGGTTCTTGAGCTCGGAGAGCCTCTTCATGGCATGGGCCCCGAGCACCTTCGACCGCTCGACCAGGTTCTGCTCGAGTATCTCCTTCACATGCGCCAGTCCGGCTGCCATGCTTATGCCGTTGCCCCCGAAGGTCGACGAGTGCGACCCGGGCCTCCAGACCTCCATGACGCTCTTCCTCGCGACAATCGCCCCGAGGGGGACCCCGCCCCCGAGGGCCTTCCCCATGATTAAGATGTCCGGGACCGTGCCGGTCGAATTGCACTCCCAGACCTCGCCCGTCCTCGCGAGGCCGCTCTGGACCTCGTCCGCTACCAGCAGCATCTTCCTCTGGTCGCAGAGACGCCTCAGCCGCGGCATGAACTCCTTCGGCGGGACGATGTAGCCGCCCTCGCCCTGCACCGGCTCCACGAACACCGAGGCCAGGTCGTTGCTCGGGCCCCCGAACTCCAGGATCCCCTTCTCGAGGTAGTCCACGCAGAGGAGTCCGCAGGAGGGGTACTCCTGGTTGAACCAGCACCTGTAGCAGTAGGGGTACGGCGCGAAGTAGATCCCCGGGGCGTACGGCCCGTGGCCGTACTTGTACTTGATACGGCTCGCCATCGCCAGCGCGTTGCCTATGCGCCCGTGGTACGAACCCATGAAGGCTATGTGCTCGCTCCCCTTCGTGTAGTACCGCGAGAGCTTGATGGCGGCCTCGACGCCCTCCGCGCCGCTGTTCCCGAAGAACGTCGACTCTAGGGCCCCACCAGGGGAGATCTTCGCCAGCAGCTCCGCGAACTCCGCCTCCTTGTCGAAGTAGGCGTCGTTCGCCAGCGAGTGGGTGAGGAGCTCCGCCTGGTCCTTGATGGCCTGGACGACCTTGGGGTTGGACCATCCTGCGTTGAGCACCGAGATGCCGGACGAGAAGTCGAGGTAGACGTTCCCGTCCTCGTCCATTATGGCCGCACCTGAGGACCGCTTCATCGTGAACTGGAAGAGCCTGTCGTATGCGTGGGAGACGTACTTCCTGTCCTTCTCTATGATCGCCTTGCTCTTCGGCCCCGGCGGCGGGACCTTCAGGTCCGGCGCCTTCCTGGCCCAGTCCGCTACCCATTCAGGCAGGCCTAGATCCATTGGAACATCCTCCGAGCCCACCGCGCGCTGAAATCGTGGGCGGCTACCGTTACCTACTGCAATCGTTATCAAGTTGCCGGAGATAGAGCGGACTGGCTGGGCATTCCGAGTGTGTCTTCAAACGCGGTTCCACGCCCCGCCATTTGCGTTTATGCAAGGACGACGACCGGCAGGTGATGCCCATCCTCCATGCCGGCGGCGTGGCAATGGCGTTACGCCCGCCTGCGGGGTAATCTGCACGCTAGCCTACGACGCGGAGCGGACTTCGAAAGGTGTTCACGGGTTCGTCACTACGGTTAAATACGGTCCACCACGTTGACTGGACAAGTGCGTAGGAGGGGAGCGTTCTGAGCAGCATGAGACTTTTCTTCGTCACCGACCTGCACGGCTCTGAATTGTGTTTCAGGAAGTTCATAAGCGCGATATCGATCTACAAGGCCGACGCGGCGATAGCGCTCGGGGACCTCGCCGGGAAGATGGTCGTGCCCATAATGAGGAACGACAACGGGACCTACGATGTCAACTTCCTGAGCCAGGCCATACACCTCAACAACGAGTCGGAGCTCCAGAAGCAGCTCGAGAAGATCAACGCCATCGGCTTCTACCCGTACATGACGGACCGGAAGGAGGCAGAGGAGCTCCAGAGGAAGCCGGACGAGGTCACCAAGATCTTCCACAGGCTGATCAGCGAGAGGGTCCAGCACTGGGTGGACCTCGCCGACGAGAAGCTCAGGGGCACCCGAGCGAGGGTCTACATGGCCCCCGGCAACGACGACCCGTTCGAGATGGACCCGATACTCGAGTCCTCCAGGACCATGATATCCGCCGCGATGAGGAACCTGGACGTCCTGGGCTACGAGATGATCACGCTGGCCCACACCTCCCCGACCCCATGGGACACGCCCAGGGAGTGGTCGGAGGAGGAGATGGGGAGGAACATCGACAAGCTCGCGTCCACGATCAAGGAGATGGACAAGGCGATATTCAACTTCCACGACCCGCCCCATGGGACGATGCTGGACTACGCGCCCAAGCTCAAGGACAACAGGCAGTCGGCGGGAGAGGTTGAGCACGTCGGGAGCACCGCCGTCCTCGAGAGCATCAAGAAGTACCAGCCCTTCCTCGGGCTCCATGGCCACATACACGAGTCGCGGGCCGCGCAGAAGATAGGCAGGACGTTCTGCGTCAACCCCGGGAGCGAGTACGGGGAGGGCATCCTGAGGGGGGTCATACTCACGCTCTCCGACACCAAGATGAAGAGCTACGTCTTCACTCAGGGATAGGGTGCGGCCTGCATGACCATGGAGGACTGATCTCGGATGACCGTGCGACTTCCCGCTGACATACCGGCAGAAGAGTACCCTGCGCCCGAGGTCTTCCTCGACGAGGCGCTCGCCCTCGTGGAGGAGGCCGGGAGGAAGGGCCTGGTCCTGCGCGTGATGGGAGGGATGGCCATATACATGCACAGCAGGGACTACGAGGCCCTCTGGAAGGGCCTCGCCCGCCTGGGCACCAAGGCCTTCACCGACATCGACTTCGTCGCGTACGGCAGGCAGAGGAACCAGCTCATGGAGTTCGTGACCTCGAAGGGGTACAAGACGGACCCGCGCTTCCTCTACCAGTTCGGCAAGTCGCGGCACATATTCTTCGGGGGGCGCGTGCCCATGGTGGAGATCTTCTACGACGAGCTCGCGATGAACCACACCATCCCGTACGCCGGCCGCCTCGAGAAGGACTCGCCGACCGTCCCCCTGGGCGAGCTCATGATGCAGAAGCTCCAGATCGTCAAGATAAACGAGAAGGACATCAAGGACCTGATAGTCCTCCTGCGCGCGCACGACGTCGGCGAGGGGGACGACCAGAAGGTCAACCTCTCCGTCCTCGACTCGGTCGACCTGTTCAACGACTGGGGATGGTACCACACAGCCACTACCAACCTGGCCAAGCTCAAGGCGAAGCTCGCGGAGTACCCTCAGCTGTCAGACGAGGACCGGGCGGTCGTCTCCCAGAGGATCGACAGGATACTGGCCCACGCGGAGTCGAGGCCGAAGTCCTTCAAGTGGAAGATGCGCGCCAAGGTCGGCACCAAGACGATGTGGTACAACCCGGTGGACGACTGGTGAGAGGCGCGCGCGGGCTCAGAGCCTTATGCGGCCCTTCTTCTCGAGGCGCTCCATCACCGCCCGCATTATCAGCGGCCAGGCGATGGTCGCGTCGCTGTACACCTCGACGTACATCCCGCCCTCGGAGCGGGGCTTGATCTTCCCCCAGGAGACCCCTTCCGAGTAGGTGCACCCCGAGAGCCCTCCCCAATGGACCGGCTCGGGGCATATCCTTACGGCGTAGTCGAAGCGCTTGAACCCTCCGCCGGAGCCCACCCTCTTGTTGATTATGTCCAGGTAAGGACCGACCTGCTGCGCCCAATTCCTCGGGACCCCCCCTCCGATCGTCAATATGCCGAGCTTCTTGGAGGCGAGCACGCGGGACGTGTAGTCCTCGAGGTCGCCGAAGGCGTCGAACCTCACGGCCTTCTTCTTCTGTAGCTTCATCCGGCGCAGGTAGACCCCGAAGTCCAGGCCCAGCTCCGAGTCGGTGAAGGACGGGACGTAGACCGGGACCTTGCGCAGGTACGCGGACTTGAGGATGCCCCTCTGGTCGTCGGAGGTGTTCCGCGCGAGGTATTCCCCGATCAGCCAGTTGAGCTCGAAGCTCGTCAGCGACTCGAACCGGTCTGAGACGTCCTCGACCACCTTCCTGAAGATGACCTCCATGTCGTCGAGGCTCTTCTCCAGCTCTATGGTGTCGTAGATCCTGTTGTACCCCTTGTGGTAGAGCTCGGTGTCGCTCATCGACTCCTTGTACTTGAAGTGGGTGAGGCCGGTCGACTCCACCATCCCATGGGCCATGATGGCCCCGGTCGAGATGACGGCGTCGGCCATCCCGAGGTCGATCATGTCGCAGATGACGAGGCCCATCTTCGCGGGGGTCATCGCGCCGGAGAGGGTCAGGACCTTGAAGCAGTCCTTGTCCTCCACCATCGCCTCCATGACCTGGGCGGCCTCGCCCACGCTCCTCGCGCCGAAGCTGCACCGGCCCATCGCCTCGACCAGCTCCGACACCGATGAGCAGGACCTCAGGTCCAGGGACGACAGCGACTCGAGCCTGTCGCTCGCCCCGTCGCTCATCTCGCCCGCCTTCCTGGAGCCCTTCTTGCCCGTCCGTGACATGCGCAACACCTCTCGAACTCAACGCCCGCCTGCCGCGGGGATCACTGTCCCTGCTGCTGGCACGGGGCCGGCTCGCCGACCTCGTCGCATATGAACACCGCGGCCGCGAGGACCGTCGTGTAGCCGTTCTTGTCCCCCTCCGCGGTCTTGGTCACGTTGAACGACTTGACGATCTTCCCGCTCATCTTGTACTGGTCCTCCCTCTCGTCCCAGTCCTTCTCAGGGTCGAAGGGGATGCCGAGCGTCGTGGCCAGCATGGTCGCTGCCAGGTCCTCGGCCATGTGCCCCGCGGACTCCGCGTTGGTACCGAACCCGTGGTACTCGGAGATGTAGCCGTACTGCGAACCCTCGGCGGGGACGGCGACGCCTATGGACGACGCGACCATCCTGTTCGGCTCGTTGGTCGAGTTCCTCGACATAACGAGGAACACGACCTGCCCGGGCTTGAGGTGCTTGAGGCCCTCCTCCCGGCTCACCAGCCTGCATCCGGGCGGCAAAATGCTGGAGACGGACACGAGGTTGAACTTCTCTATCCCTGCGTCCCTCAGAGCCATCTCGAAGGACTGGAGCTCGTACTTGTGCCTGCCAACACCCTTGGTGTTGAACATCATTCTCGGAACTATGGCCATGGGTTGAACGAATTGTGATGCTATGTTCTTAAAACTATTCTTTAGACCAGATTCTCGTTCCGTCGCGGTGTCGCGATGCGACACGGCGCTCCGATACTGTCATCCTTCGGAGGATTTTCACCGTGCTCAGTGGCATGCGACCGCCGTCACGACCTCCATGGTCTGGACGTCGAGCGACTCGAGCTCCGGCTCGTCGACGAAATAGGCCGGTGTCACGTAGAACAGGACGATGGATTCGAAGTCGACGTTGCAGAACCACGCGATGGCGCCAATCTCGGCGACCCTCGCGTCCAGCGTCGTCTCGAAGGGCGGGTATCCGACCATGATCGGCTTCACCACGGCATATGTGTGCCGCACCGCGTCGTGTCCAGAGAACTCGTAGCCGGTCTCGTTCGACTCCGGGACGACGTCGATCTCGATGCCGTACTGCTCCCTGGCGTAGTCCTCGGCGTATCCGTCCAGCCGCTCGAAGGCTGCGCTGAATGCGGCACTGGGCGCGCTGATGGTGCGGATGGTCGCCACGCCGACGAACGCCTTGCCGTTGGTGTAGATGGTCTCGTGGATCCTTGGGAAGTAGCTGTACACCCCGTCCTCGATGGAGAACGATAGGGCATCGAGCGGTTCGGCCGGGGTCACGGGCATGGCGAAGAACGTGCAGTAGCACAGCAGGGCGCAGCCGTAGGCGGACGCGACGACGGCCGACCTTCGCCGCCCGGTGAGAGGTCTCAGAGCATCACCAACCCGATGGTGACCAAGGCGAGCACTGCGGCCAGCGCCGAGGGCCTCGCATATTGGAGGACCCCGCCTCCGCGCCGGACCCGCGATAGGGACGAGACTATCATGATGAGGAGGAGCCCTGGGAAGAAGATCAGGCCGGGCACGCCGAGATACACCAGGAGGACGCCTGAGAGGGACCACGCGGCCGAGGCTGCGCCGAACGCGCCCTTCCGTGCCTCTCCTGAGGCGATGTCATGGAGGGCGATCAGGCCGAAAGGCACCGAGGCAGATGCGAGGACAATTATCGAGACGTCCAAGGTTTGCCCCGGTCATGGAACGACGAACAGGTATTCAATCATCGTTGACGCCGGAGGCTCCGCTGAGGGTCGAAATAGAAAAAAGAAGAGGGGGGAGGAAGTTCTGTAACGACTTTGTCCTCTGAGCATATAAAGCCCTGACATCGGAGGTCGAAAAAGGCCTGCCCGTCGATGGAACCATTGAAATACATCCTATCTACCACATGGACATTAAGAATCATTGATGGACCATTGGATTCGTCAACAGGCCGGTCCGCGCATCCGCCCTGCGCGCGCTCACCGCTCGGCCATGGCGCCCTGGGACACCATTCTGAGCACCCTGTACAGGACGCGCGGGATCTCGTCGAACGAAGAGACGGTGAACATCTGGCCCCCGCCCTTCGCCGCCATCGCCTCGCACTCGCCGGGCTTGCAGTCGTGGCTCTCTGTCATCACCACGAAGAGCCGCCTGTAGGCGGACGCCGCGTCCCTCGGGTCCGGACCGACGGTGTAGTTGCCGTCGGTTATCAGGATCCCTATCCTGTTGCGCGTGCGCGCGCGGTGCAGCTCCTCGCTGCCCCTCCTGAGGGCGGAATCTATGTCGGTGTAGCCCGAGGCGTTCGATGAGAGGAGGTCCGAGACGAGGTCGTCGAGGTTCTTGGGCTCGCCCATCCTCTTGACCGTGCTCGGCCTGTCGTTGAACGTGATGAGGAGGTAGTCCACCGTCTTCAACCTGTAGGCGAGGACGGCGATGGCCGCGCTCGCCATCGCCAGCTTGTCGCCTGTCATGGACAGGCTCGCGTCCAGTATCAGGGCGACCGCCAGCTCCCTCGGGGCGCGGTCCTCGACGACTATGTCCCCTGGCTCGATCCTATCGTGCCCCATGATGCGCTCGAGGGTTTCATCGATGTCTATCTCGCCCTCGCCCCCCTGTCCGAAGGTCGTCCTCTGGACCCTCGTCGGGAGCGACACGGGCCCCAGGAGCCGCAGCACGCGCCTTATCGTCGCCCTGATGGCGATCCTGCGCGCCAGCTCCGCGAGGGCCGGGGATCCCAGTGAGAACCTCAGGCTGGAGTAGTTCCTGGCGATGTCCCAGCCGATGTCGTCGTAGTCGACCTTCCCCCCGCCTCCGATCTCCTCCAGCGCCGGGACGAGGTCGGCCATGCCCGCGACCTTCGCCTTGGGAACGCCCGCGCGCCCTCCGCCCTCCGGCCCCTTTTCGGGGGCCGGCGGCGGGACGCCCCTCGGCGGGACAGGCACGGAGAAGCACTCGTTGACGATCTCGTCAACGACCTCCTCGACCGTCGCGTTCGACTCCTCCCTGATCTCGATGCGCGTCGGCACGGCCATCTGGGCCGCCCTCCTCACGCCCTCGACCGCGTCCCCGGGGAAGGCCCCTGCGAGCTCCGCCATGCTCATCGCGGCCCTCATGCTCGCACCCCTCCTGACGTCGGGATGCGTCCGAGTCCTGCGCGCAATCCACACGCATCGGTAGACGAGCTCGCCCGGGACCCCGGGGAGCCTGCGGGAGACTATCTCCACCTCCTCCGCCTCGGGCTGGTAGTCGATGAGAAGGAGCTCGAACCTGTCCGAGAGGGCCTCCGACAGGGCCGTGGTCGCGACGAACTCGCGGGGGTTCTGGGTGGCCACGACGACGAAGCCGGGCTCCGCCCTGACGGTCCCGATCTTCGGGACCTCGATCATCCCCTCGTCCATGGCGGGGAGGAGGATGTTCTGCACCCCCTCGGGCATCCGGTTCAGCTCGTTGATGAAGAGCACCCCGCCCTCGCGCATAGCCTCCGTCAGCGGGCCCGGGACGAAGGCCTCCTTGACGTACCCCTTCTGCAGGACCACGGGGGGGTCGAACCATCCGGACAGCTTCTGCTCGGTGTACCTCTCGTCGCCGTCGACGCGGAACACCTTGGCGCCCAGGTGCCTGGCCACGGCGCTGGCGATCACCGTCTTGCCGACGCCCACGGGCCCCTCGATCATCAGGTGCTTCCTGGCGCGGAGGGAGGCCATGGCCTTCTCGAGCTCCCTCTCCCTGCCCACGACCCCGTACTCCCTCTGGACGGCGGCGACCTCATCGGAAAGCGCCATGGTATGCGTATGCCAGATGATGCTGGGAACGATTAATGTTGCTGTCCGACCCGTCGGCCGGGCGGCGCCCGAGGGGTATGGATTTATCCCAGGTCCGCGTTGACGGTGCGGAGAACATGGCAGGAGGCAGGCCGAAGCGCGACTTCACCGTCAGGGTGCTCAGCGAGAAGGACCTGGAGCAGGTCCCACGGGTGTGGGTCGATTCGGGGCTCCCCTACAGGCCCAATGGCAGGGACTCGCCCGAGGGGCTCAGGGCCCAGCTCAGGAGGGACCCCGACCTGTTCATAGGGGCGTTCGTCGGGCCCGAGATGATCGGCGTGGCCATAGCGACCGACGACGGCAGGAAGGGGTGGATCAACCGCCTCGCCGTCCTCCCCTCACACAGGAGGAAGGGCGTAGCGAGGGCCCTGGTCGAGATGTGCGAGGAGGCGCTCAGGAGGAGGGGCCGGGGCGTCTTCAGCATACTCATCGAGGGGGAGAACGAGGCCTCCGAGAGGCTGTTCTTGACTTCCGGATACAGGGACGAGAGCGACATCAGGTACTACGCGAAGAGGGACAGCGAGGAGACCTGAGGGAGCTAGCCTAGCTCGAAGCCCGCAATGCCCAGGGCGCCCGACTCTGCCGCGCTGTAGCGGTCCTCGCCCCTGACCATCATCCTGACGGGTATCCTCTTGACGCTCGCGCACGACCCCATGAACGACCTGAGGTACGGCACGTCGTCGAAGAAGCCCAGGTCGACCCTCCGGCCGGCGAAGCCGCCGAGGAAGGTGTCGACCAGGGCGAGCGCGTCCTCGGGGGAGGGGGACAGCGAGGCGAGCGGGCCGAGGTCCCCGCCGAGGGGGTTCCGCCGCCCGAGGCAGTAGCCCGTGATGCGGCCTCCCCTCCGGACCTTGTAGCAAAGGTCCGGGTACTCCCTGAACAGACCCTCGATGAACTGCGACCTGTCGTCCCCGAAGACCCTCGCGTCGATCCCGCAGACCTCGCGGAGGTCCTCCGGGAGGAGCCTCTCGCACGGCGAGGATGTGCCGCGCCCCTCCACGATGAAGCCGTATGACACCAGCTGGCGCGTCCGCTCGAACCCGCACGAATGGTAGAGCCTCTCCGCGGCCGGGGTCGAGAACACGACGACCGAGCCGAACCCGGCCCTGTCGAAGTCGGCAAGGGACGCCTCCAGGAGCTTCCTCCCGACCTTCCTGCCCCGGGACACCTCCGACACGACCAGGTGCCCTATCACGGCGGTCCTCCCGTAGTGAAGGCTGGCCACGAACCCTGACGGGCCGCCCTCGTCCCAGAGGTAGGAGCCCATGCTGGACATCCGCAGGACCCTCTCCAGCTCGGGCCTGCTGTAGCCCCAGCCCTCGCGGTCGGTGAGCTCCAGGGCGAAGTCCAGGTCCTCCTCGGTCAGCCTCCTCATGTGCGCGCCTCCTCAGGGCGGGGGATGGAATGACGTAGCCGCCCCATAACCCTTGCCCAAAGGTGAGCCAGCTCCCCCGTGCGCCTTTCTCGACAGGTTTTTATAAGATGTAAAGAATCCAGAACCGCGGGACCTCGTCCCGAGGGATTGGGATGCATAGCGGAGAGCGTGCCGACGAGAGCGATGCCCCAGAGGCGTCCACGCCCGGGCCCATCCCGATCTCCGACATGCTGGACATACTCAAGCTCATCTCGAGGGCGGAGCCGGTCGACCTCCTCATCGACAAGACCGCGGCCACGATAATGTCGACCTTCGGGGTAAGGTCCCTCGTCGTCTGCGTCCTGGACGAGCAGACGGGGACCTTCGCCCCCAGGTGCGTGAAGGGGTTCCCGCAGGGCAACGCCGCGGCGATCCGGAAGCACACCTACGCCGTCGACGCGAGGACCAGGGACTTCCTCACCAGGCACAGGACCGACCAGCGCACGTGCCATGTGAGGGCCGAGGACTCGCCCCCGATGACCAACGACGACATGGACTACATCGTCGACACGGCGGCCGTCTCCGAGCCGCGCGGGTCCCCCGACCGTTGGCACCCGCTCGACTTCATGCTCTTCCTCATGGTGGACAGGCTGGGCAACTGGATCGGGTGGATAGAGGTGGACTCCACCGCGGACGGCCGGGTGCTCCCGCAAGACTCCGTGCACAGGATCCAGCTCCTGGCGGACCTGATAGGCATCGCCGTGGAGAACGCCAGGATATACGAGGACGCGATCTCGGCGATGAACGAGTCGCAGGGGTACCTGGACCTCATATCCCACGACATCGGGAACATGATCAACCCCCTGACATACTACCTCGAGAGGATGGAGAGGAGCGGGACCCTGGACTCCGAGAACAGCGAGTCCCTCTCCAAGGCGCTCGCGGTCTCCAGGGCGGCGAAGGGCCTCGTCGACAACGTCCGCAAGATGTCGGAGGCGAGGTGCTCGCACAGCCAGGAGAGGGCGCCGTACGACCTGAGGGACGTCCTGGTCAAGTGCATCTCCGCGCTCAAGAGGGAGTTCCCCTCCCGGGACATCGTGGTGAGCTTCGACTGCCCCGAGGGTGAGTGCCTCATCCAGGCCGACGAGCTCGTGCACGACCTCTTCATGAACCTCCTCAGCAACGCGGTGAAGTACAACCCGAAGCCGATGGCCGAGGTCGAGGTCTCCATACAGCACGGCGCGGGCGTCTGGACCGTCACCGTGGAGGACCACGGGATGGGCATCCCCGACGACCGCAAGGGGGCCGTGTTCTCCCGGTTCGCCAAGAGGCCCGACGGCGCGAGCGGGACCGGGATGGGCCTCTCGATCGTGAGCCTCCTCGTCGACAGATACTCCGGAGTCATAGGAGTCACCGACAGGGTGCCAGGGAACCCCTCCGAGGGGGCCTGCTTCGAGGTCGCGTTCCCCAAGACGAACGGAAACGAAGCCGCCCGGGCGCAGGGGGCCGCCGGGGCCTTCGGCGCGGGCTACTCGTCCGCGAACCCCCTCTGAGGCGCAGGCGAGGGGTTA
Source organism: Thermoplasmatota archaeon (assembly GCA_040751795.1). Lineage (GTDB taxonomy): Archaea > Thermoplasmatota > Thermoplasmata > UBA10834 > UBA10834 > UBA9653. Next base: position 71,312 of record JBFMHR010000001.1, read on the forward strand.
TCTAGGACCGCGCGCCTCAGCGGCTGGCGATGGCGGTTGAAACGAGGGCCGGAGCGCCCTCCCTCAGGAAGACGGACGACTACGAGGCGGTGAGGGCGCTCGCCACCAGGTCCGGCCTGGAGGACGGTACCTTCGACGACGTCGTCATGGCATGGGGCTACTTCATAGGCGACGGGCTGGTGGGGTGCGCTGCGCTGAAGCAGGAGGACGGCAGGCACGCGGTCGAGTGGCTGGCGGTCTCCGAGGGGCTCAGGGGCAAGGGGCTCGGGAGGATGCTCGTCGGGATGGTCGAGGCCGAGGCGAGGATGAGGGGCGCCGACAGGGTCTGGGCCTTGGCGAGGGCGCCCAGGTTCTTCGAGAGGATAGGCTACCGCGTCTCGCCGCCCGGCGAGTCCGGGGGGCCGATGATGTCCAACTGCCTCCTCTGCTCGCAGTACCAGCGGTCATGCTTCCCCGCGGTTATGGTCAAGAATCTCTCGGCCCAAGAAAATGCGCACCAGCGACACGTATAAGTACCGAATCCGCGTGGCATTGCATAGAGGGCATCACAATGGCGGTCACCGAGAGGAAGGTCACCGAGTGCGCCAAGCGCATGGTCGAGACGTGCAACGTCAAGAAGGGAGAGGGCGTCGTCGTGAGGGGCGGGGCCCACACACAGCAGCTGCTCGAGGACATAGCGCTCGAATGCTACCGGCGCGGGGCGACGCCGTCCATCGTCGTCACGTCCGACAGGTACGCGAAGGCGGTATACGACCAGATCCCCGCGAAGACCCTCGAGACCGTGCCGAAGCAGTACGTCGGGATGGTGAAGGCCGCCGACCTGCTGATCACGGTCGAGGACCTCGACGACCCGAAGGTGGCGGAGGGCTTTCCCCGCGAGAAGGTCGCGGCGAGGCAGAAGGGCTCGCTCCCGCTCTACGACATCATCTACCACAAGACCCGCGGCAAGAAGTGGCTATATGCGGGGTGGCCGACCAAGGCCGCCGCCAAGAGCTTCGGCGTGCCCTATGCGCTCCTGGAGGACATAGTCATCGGGGGCATATCCGTCCCGAGCTCCCAGCTGATGAAGACGGGCAAGAGGATGGCGAAGGCGTTCGAGGACGCCGACTGGGCGCACGTCTGGGACGACAAGGGCACCGACTTCAGGGTCAACGTGCGCGGGCGGAGGCTCAACATCGACGACGGCTTCACGAGCGACGAGGACTTCGAGGCCGGGGACAGGGGCGCGAACCTGCCCGCGGGGGAGCTCTTCATCGCGCCGAAGGAGACAGTCGGCGAGGGGACCATATTCTGCCCCGTGACGAGGGACCGGATGTCCGAGAAGATCGTCACGGACGTGCATCTCGAATTCAAGGACGGGAAGCTGCTGCTCGACAGGGTCACCGCCAAGAAGAACCTCCCCGCGCTCGTGGCGAGCTTCGAGGAGTGCGAGGCCATAGACCGGAAGCGGTACAGGACCGTCAGGACCAGGCACGTCGGCGAGCTCGGGATAGGCTACAACCCGCGCATCAAGAAGGCGATAGGCTACATCCTGACCGACGAGAAGGTCAGCGGCACAGTCCACGTCGCGTTCGGCTCCAACAACACCTACGGCGGCACCTCCGAGTCCACGATGCACTGGGACTTCGTGTCGGCCCCGGGCGTGAACATCGAGGTCGAGCGGACGGATGGCAAGACCGTCCGGATGATGACCAAGGGCAGGCTCGTCTGAACGCGGCGTTCAGACCAGGCGCCTGCCCGCCTCGAGGGCCCGGGCCAGCGCGGCCTCTTTCCTCGGCGCGAGCTCAGGGTCGTCCGTGTGCCCCAGCAGCACCTCTCCCGTGTACTCGTAGTCGATGGCTGCGAAGAACGCCTTTGCGATGTGCAGCGACGGCTCGAAGATGGTCGGCTTGGGGGAGCCCGCGCACGACAGGAACAGCCCCTTCGGGCGTTCCCTGCCCTCGTAGACCCGCCTCTTCATCTGGTACTTCTCCACCCAGAAGCACTGGCACCGGTCGATCATCGCCTTGGTCTGCGCGGTCAGGCCCATGAAGAACACGGGCGAGGAGAGGGCTATCGCGTCCACCTGCCTCACGCGCGCGTAGATGAGCCCCATGTCGTCCCTGGTCTGGGAGCAGGAGGCGGACTCCTCGCATCGCCTGCACTCCATGCAGGGGGATATCCTCATGGCCGCGAGGTCCATCCTCTCGGTCTCCGCCCCCGCGGAGCGCGCGCCCTCCAGGGCGGACTCGAGCAGCTGCGCCGCGTTCCCGTCCCTCCGGGGGCTCCCGAGGATGCCTAGGACCTTCTTCGCCGTGGGGCTCACCGCCTCTCCAGCCTTGGATGAGTTACCAGCAGTTATTTGTATCTGCTGCGGCCGGACGGAGGACATTCTTAAGGCGGCGGCCGCAGTTACACCCTGGCGGATACACATGGCGGGACGGAGGTTCGAGGGCAGGAGGGTCCTGGTCACCGGCGGGGCCTCGGGCATCGGGAAGGCGACCGCGGAGAGGTTCCTGGAGGAGGGGGCGCGCGTCGCAGTCGTGGACATCTCGGAGGCGGCGTGCAGGTCCGCGGAGGAGGAGCTGAGGGGCAGGGGCCACGAAGTCCTGATGGTCCGCGGCGACGTCAGCAGCTCCGAGGAGGTCAGGAGGACGGTCGGGAAGGTCGCCGACGCCTTCGGCGGGATAGACATACTGTTCAACAACGCGGGGATACTGGTCGAGGGGACGGTCGAGCAGGTGTCCGAGGAGGACTGGGACAGGATCATGTCCATCAACGTCAAGGGGGCGTTCCTCATGTGCAAGGAGGTGGTCCCCCTGATGCTCAGGCAGGGCAAGGGAGCCATAGTCAACAACGCGTCGTGCAGCGGCCTCGTCGGCGACAGGAACGCAATAGCATACAACACGTCAAAGGGCGCCGTCGTGCTCATGACGAAGTGCCTCGCGCTCGACTATGCCCAGAAGGGGATAAGGGCGAACTGCGTCTGCCCGGGGGAGATAGACACGCCCATGTTCAGGCAGGAGGCCAGGTCCCGCAACAAGCCGGTCGAGGAGTACAGGAAGGAGCTCTGCGAGGTCCACCCCATAGGGAGGCTCGGGGTCCCCAAGGAGGTCGCGGACGCGGTGCTGTTCCTCGCCTCCGACGACGCCAGCTTCATCACCGGCGCGGCGTTCTCCGTCGACGGCGGATACACGTGCCAATGAGACATGTGACCGCCAAAGGGTTTATGACCGATGGTGGCAGTCCTTAACAGCGTCAAGGGCCTGCGCCCGTGCGCGCGTGTGGGAGAGGGGGCCCTGACGGAGGGAGGAATGCCATGACATCGGAGAAGCTGAAGGACCTGCTCAACAAGGCAATCGCAAGGGAGATCCAGGTGTCCGTCCAGTACATGTGGCAGCACGTGCAGTGGATGGGCGTGGAGCACTTCGCCATAAGCGGGAAGCTGAAGGAGATCGCCATCACCGAGATGAAGCACGCCGAGAAGATCGCCGAGAGGCTGTGGTACCTCGGCGGCGTCCCGACCACGAAGCCCGCGCCGATCAGCGTGGGCGACGAGATGTGGCAGATGGTGGACTTCGACATCAAGGCCGAGGTCGAGGCGATCGAGCTCTACAAGCAGATCGAGGAGGTCGCGGACGCGGAGGGCGACCCCACGACGAGGTTCATCTTCGAGAGCATCCTGGAGGACGAGGAGGACCACCACGACTTCTTCACGTCCCTCAAGGAGAGGCCGAAGAAGAAGTAGCCCCGCCCATACGGGTGAGAAATAGCAGAAGGAGGGACGAGGCCGCGGCCTCTCCCTCCGTTTCAGGGGTTTGCCAGCTCACTTCTTGGCCCTGCGCCTGCCGAGCAGCTTCCTCTTGAAGGCCTTCATCTTCATCTTCTGGATGGCCTCCGTCGGATTCAGCTTCTTCGGGCAGACCTCGACGCAGTTGAACTGCGTGTGGCAGCGCCAGACGCCGCTCTCGCCCTCGACGATGTCGAGGCGGTCGTCGTAGATCGTGTCCCTCGTATCGGCGAGGAACCTGTACGACTTCAGCAGCGCGGCCGGGCCGAGGTAGTCGCTGTTGGTCCAGGCCATGGTGCAGGAGCTGGTGCAAGAGCCGCAGAGGATGCAGTCGATCGGCTCGTTGATCGGCTGGCGCTCCTTCGGCGACTGGATGTACTCCTTCTCCGGGTACGGCTCCTTGCCGACCATGTAGGGCCTGACCCTCTTCAGCCGGTCGAAGAAGTGCGTGTAGTCCACGGCGAGGTCCTTCACGACCTTCTGGTGCGGCAGGGGGCTCAGCATCAGCTCGCCCTTCCCCATGAACTGGGCGACCTGGGTCTCGCACGCGAGCCTCACCTTCCCGCCTATGACCATCGCGCATGAGCCGCACACGCCGGCCCTGCAGCAGAACCTGAACGCGAGGGTGCCGTCCTGGTGGTTCAGCACCTCGAAGAGCGCGTCGAGCACGGTCATCCCCGGGCGGGTCTTCACCGTGAAGCTCTGCCAGTAGGGCAGTCTGTCGGCCGTGGGGTCCTGCCTCTGCACCTTCAGGGTTATCTCGTCAGCGGCCATCTCAGTACCTCCTCGCCTCGGGCTTGAACCTGGTGATCTTCACCGGCGAGTAGGTGATCACCGGCCCCTTGGGCGAATAGGTCGCTATTGTGTGCTGCAGGAACTTCGTGTCGTCCCTCTCCTTGAAGTCGAGCCTGGAGTGCGCCCCCCTGCTCTCTTCCCTCTTGAGGGCGCCCACCACTATGGCCTCGGCCACGTCCAGCATCCCCTCGATCTCTATGGCCCTCACCAGGTCGATGTTGTAGCCCTTGCCCTTGTTCTGGACAGTTATGTTGGCGTAGCGGGCCTTGAGCTCCCTGATCTTCGCCAGGGCCTCCTCCATGGGCGCCTTGTCCCTGTATATGCCGACCTTGGTGATCATCGTCTCCTTCATCTCGGCCCTTATGTCGGCGTGGTTCTCGGTGCCCTTCCTGGCCAGCATGGCGTCGAGGCGGTCCCTGGTCTCCCTGAGGCACTTGTTCATCGCGGCCTCGCCCTCCTTGAAGGCCTTCTTGGAGAGCACGTACTCGGCCGCGACCTGCCCGCACCTCTTCCCGAACACGACCGTGTCGAGGAGGGAGTTGCCTCCTAGCCTGTTGGCGCCGTGGACGCTCACGCAGCCGCACTCGCCCGCCGCGTAGAGCCCGTTGAACTTGGTCGCGCCGTCAATGTCCGTGTCGATGCCGCCCATGGTGTAGTGCTGCCCGGGCTGTATCGGCACCGGCTTCTCGATTGGGTCGACGCCGACGAAGTTGATGGCGAGGTCCCTGATGCCCGGGAGCCTCTCGAGTATCTTCTGGCGACCGAGGTGCCTGAGGTCCAGGTGCACGTAGTCCTTGCCGTCGATGCCCCTGCCCTCGTTGATCTCGGTCTGGATGGACCTGGAGACTATGTCCCTGGGCGCGAGCTCCATCGCCTTCGCGGCGTACTTGGACATGAACCTCTCGCCCTGACTGTTCACGAGGTACCCGCCCTCGCCCCTCGCGCCCTCGGTCATCAGTATGTTGGTGCCGAAGAGCGACGTCGGGTGGAACTGGACGAACTCCATGTCCTTCAGGGGGACGCCCCTCCTGTAGCAGGCGGACTGCGCGGATCCCGTCGAAATGAGGGCGTTCGTGGACCGGCCGTATATCTGGCCGCTCCCGCCGCTCGCGATTATGACCGCCTCGGCCATGAACTGCTCGAGCTCGCCGGTCCTGAGGTTGAAGCATATGACGCCCCTGACGGCGCCCGCCTCGAGCACGAGGTCCACCATCACGCGGTCCTCGTAGAGGGGTATGTCCAGCTTCACCGAGCGCTCCCAGAGCGTGTGGAGCATGTACATGCCGGTCTTGTCGGTCGCGAAGCACGTCCTCGGGTAGCCTGCGCCGCCGAACGGCCTCTGGGCGATCTTGCCATCGTCGGTCCTGGAGAAGGGGCAGCCCCAGTGCTCGATCTCGTATATGCACGGGCCCGCCTCCTTGGTCATGAACTCGACGGCGTCCTGGTCGGCCAGGTAGTCGCTGCCCTTTGTCGTGTCGAAGGCGTGCTTCTCCCAGTTGTCGTCCTTGGCCGCCGGGTTGTTGGCCAGGGACGCGTTCACGCCCCCCTGGGCCGCGCCCGAGTGCGACCTGACCGGGTGCACCTGCGATATTATCGCCGTGTCGGCCTTGGGGGCGCACTCTATGGCTGCCCTGAGGCCCGCGAGGCCGCCGCCGATCACCAGTATCTTGTGGTAGTACATCTCGCTCAGCCTCCGTTGGTGATGAAGGGAAGCAGGATGACCATGCCCCAGATGAGCGTCGCTATCCCGACGACCCACAGGGTCACGTCGATCAGCTTCCTCCTCTTCACGAACATGTCGAAGTCGAACAGAACCGTCCTGAAGCCGTTGAGGCCGTGCAGGAGCACCATCGACAGCATGCCGTAGTCGACGACGATGTACAGGAGCTGGTCAAGCCTGACGCTGACCTCGTCGAACGTTATCAGCGGCTCCTCGCCCGTCTCGGACCCCACGTCCATGAAGTGGGATGCGTACAGGTGCACCGCCAGGAAGACTATCAGCAGCACCGCGGAGAGCCTCTGGAGGGCCCATGCCCATGTGCCCGCGACCTTGGAGGTCGCGACCCTCTGCTCGGCCACCTCAGGCACCCCCCTCAGGGAACACCAGGTGCCATATCGCGATGAGCCCGCCGACGATCAGCACGGCCGCGACGGCCATGGTGATCCAGAAGACGAGCTTCTGGCGCCTTATGCCGATGCCGAGGTCGAATAGGACGACCCTGAACCCGTTCATCGCGTGGTATATCACCACGATCACGAGCAGGAAGTCCATGGCGACGAACAGGGGCTGCGAGGTCGTCTCCATCAGCGCATCGAAGTCCGCGCCCCCCTCAGCCATCGAAGCGGTCGATATGAACGAGAGGTGCAGGAACACGTAGGCCACGAGGACCAGCCCCGTCAGCCTGTGCCCGACCCATGCCCACATCCCGGTCTTCATGTTCGTCGGCCAGAACTCCGAGTTCTTGCCGAACAACCACTTGAAGCTGCTTATCTTCATTCGAACACCTTTGCCGGAAATCCCGTTCCGCTCTCGCGGGGACCCTGGGAACTCAGCACTGGCGGATAGACGCCCGGAGCCCCCGGGCGCCTAGACAAGCGAGATTGTACTTAAGAGTATCTAATCGAACATATTGTTAGCGGGTTTCACCACCGAGGGTTCAATTCTCGACGGATAGCCGTCACACAACATTCGAAATTCGTTCCTCGGGCTCGACCGCCGTTCAAATCGCGCAAAGCGGCCCCGGACCGCGGGGCTGCGGACGGTCCATCGCACTCCCTCCCTCCTGGGAGACGGCGCCTCGGGACAGAATAAAAGTACGTGCAGGAAGATACAAGCCGCATGGCCGACATGGCGAAGTACCAGTGCAATGTGTGCGGCTGGGTGTACGACCCGGAGAAGGGCGATCCGAGCCAGAACATACCGCCAGGCACCGCCTTCGAGGACCTGCCCGACGACTGGACGTGCCCCGAGTGCGGCGCAGGCAAGGACGAGTTCAGCAAGACGTGAGCCCTCCGGCACACACCCCTGCCCGGGGCCTCCGAAAGGTGAGCTAGATGATACTCCGCCTCGCGATGATCGGTTTCGGCAACGTCGGCCAGGAGTTCGCCAGGCTCCTCCTGTCCAAGCGGCAGTGGCTCCTCAGGTCCAAGGGCCTCGATGTCGAGGTCGTCGCCATCTCAACGAAGACCAGGGGGACCTTGGTCTCAGACAGGGCTCTGGACCTCGAGGCGGTCCTCAAGGAGCTCGATGCGGTCGGCAGCCTCAAGGGCTTCCCCGGGGCGAGGGAGGACCTCTCTCCCCTTGAAGTGATTGACCGGACCGTCGCCGACATGGTCATCGAGCTGACCACACTGGACATAGGGTCGGGCAGGCCCGCGATCGACCACATCACCCGGGCCATCGAGTGCGGCATGGACGTCGTGACGGCCAACAAGGGGCCCGTGGCATTCGCGTACCACGAGCTCAGGGCGCTCGCGCGCTCCCGCGGCGTCAGGTTCAGGTTCGAGGGCACCGTCATGGACGGGACCCCGGTGTTCAGCCTGGTGGAGAGGACGCTGCCAGGGTGCCAGGTCCTCGGGATCAGGGGCATCCTGAACAGCACTTCGAACTACGTCCTCACCGAGATATCCAAGGGCAGGACCGCGCAGGACGCGATCAGGGAGGCGCAGGCCCGCGGCATAGCGGAGGCGGACCCGTCCCTCGACATGGACGGGTGGGACGCGGCGGCCAAGATAACCGCCCTTGCGAACGTGTTGATGGAGGCGAGGAAGACGCCGAAGGACGTGGACAGGACGGGCGTCGGGGACGTCTCCGCCCGGACCCTGGAGGACGCGAGGGCTGCCGGCGCCAGGCTGAAGCTCGTCGCGAGCGCGTCCATGGAGGACGGGGACGTGAGGCTCGTCGTCAGGCCGGAGAGGATCGGCCCCGATAGCCCGTTCTGGTCGGTCGAGGGCACCTCCAGCGCGGTGACGATAAGGACGGACCTCATGGGGGACCTGACGATACTCGAGGAGGGCCCGGCCCTCACCCAGACCGCCTACGCGGTCTTCTCCGACATGCTCCTGGCCGTCGAATCGATCCGCAGCGGGACCCTCTGACCCTCAGTCCTTCTCGAGGCTGAACTCCATGTTGTCGTAGTAGAAACCCGCCCCGGACCTGCTGTCGCGCTCGGCGCGCAGGATGGTAAGGTGGCCCGTCTCCTCGCCGACCAGCCAGTTGAACACCTGCCTGGCGTTCGGGTCGTCGGACCTCTCCCCGGCGGTCCTGTAGTACCGTATCGACCTCTCTTCGACATCTATCCCCACGTCGATGACCTCGAGCTCTCCTGCGCCCGGGTCGAGCTCGATGTGCCTGACGTCGCCCTCCGAGAAGACCGAGTGTCCTGCCCTGGCCGAGGGCCGCCTGGCGTCCTCGAGCGTGTCCCAGCCCTTGCCACCCTCGATCCGGGCGAGCTCGTGGCTCAGCACCTCGATGTGCCTCTCCTCCTGTGTGACCAGGCTCAGGAACATGTCCTTGGACCTCTTGCGGGCGACCAATCCCGAGGCGCGCTCGAAGAACTCCCTGCCCTCGACCTCCATGGCTATCGCGCCCCTGAGCACCTCTGAAGCAGACCTATCCGTCCCGGACATGCTGGACCTCCCTCCCCTGATCCACCGCCATCCCGTGATATATGGTTATCCACGAATGCGCGGGCCGCATCACTGGGCGGTGGTCCCGCCGTCCACGGAGAGGCAGGCCCCCGTGACGAACGAGGACTCCCCGCTGGCCAGGAACAGGACAGCCTTCGCGACCTCCTCGGGCCTTCCGATCCTGCCCATGGGGCTCTCGGCCTGGGACCTGGCCATGTAGGCCTCGGGGTCCTCCGCCGCGCGCACCTCGCGAGCGAGCATGGGCGTGTCTATTATGCCGGGGTTGACGCAGTTGACCCTTATTCCGTGCTGGGCGTAGTCGAGGGCCATGGCCTTGGTCATCAGCGCCACGGCGCCCTTGGAGGCGCAGTATGCCGGGCAGCTCCTGTTGCCTATGAGCCCCGCGTCGGAGGAGTTGTTCACTATGACGCCCCCGCCCTGGCGCTTCATGTGCGGGACTGCGAACTTGGCCACCATGAACGGGCCCTTGACGTTGACGTCCATGAGCCGGTCGTACTCCTCCTCGGACATGTCCTCGACGGTCTTCTCGATATACACGCCGGCGTTGTTGAAGAGGATGTCGAGCCGTCCGAACCTGGCGACCGTCTCCTCCACCATCCTCCGCGCGTCCTCCGGCCTGGAGACGTCGCCCTGGACGAAAATGACCTCGCCCAGCCCTGACAGCGACTCGACGGCCCGGCGCCCCTTGTCCTCGGACCTCCCCGCCACGGCGACACTGGCGCCCTCTTCAAGGAACAGTCTAGCGCACGCGTACCCTATGCCCTCGGTGCCCCCCGTGACGAGGGCCGCCTTGCCCTTCAGACGCAATCCAACACCAGGCACCGAATCTGCCTGCTCCGAGAAATACCTTCCAGGTGGTCCTACCCGGACGAGGCCATCGGCAGGGCGACCTTGAACACGCTCCCCTTCGAGTGGTCCCCCGGCACGCGGTCCTCCACCCATGCCATGCCCTTGTACGCGTCCACGATGGCGCGCACCGTGGAGAGTCCGAGCCCCGAGGCGGGCATCTTCCCCTCCTCCCCGTTGAACCTGCCGAACACGACATGCTTCTTTGAGTCAGGGATGCCTATGCCGTTGTCCGCCACGGATACGCACCAGTAGCGCATGTAGTCCACGAAGAACTCGCCTATGGACACGTCCACGACCACGGAGCCGTGCGGGTCGTAGTCGACCGCGTTCCTGAGGATGTTGGTGAATATCTCGTCCACAAGCTCGTTGCCCGTGGCGAAGTACCTGCTGTTGCCGAGCCTGAGGTTGATCTTGACGTCGCGGCCGGAGTTCTCGCGGAGGACCGAGGACACGCTCTCCTTCAGGGCCTCGCCCAGCTCCACCGGGCCCATGTTCTCGGCCCCCTCCTCCTCTATCTTCGCCAGCTTGCTGGCCCTCTGGATCAGCTCGCTGATCGACCACGCCGAGGAGGACGCCCTCTCCAGGAACTTCCTGGTGCTCTTCGCGTCCTGCCCCTCGTCCTGGGCCATCGCGAGGTAGCTCGTGACCGCCTGGTTGTAGTTGTTTATGTCGTGCGCGATTATGTCGCCGAGGAACTTGGACCTCTGGGCGACCTCCAGCTGCCGCTGGTACATCTTCGCGTTCTCGATCGCGACGCCGGCGAGCTGGGAGAACAGCTGCATCGCCTCTATGGTGTCGCGCTCGAACGTCCTCCCGCTGACCGGCTCGATTATCTCGATGTACCCGCTGACGGAGCCGTCCCTGCCGTGGAACAGCAGCTTGAGGTAGTCCATCTCGTGCCAGTCCTTGGGGTCCCCCCGCGGCTTGGTGATGTCCTGCAGGTTGAAGTAGAACAGCTCGTCGGCCTTGACGTACTCCTCCGGTCCCGGGCGGACGAAGTAGACGTTGTCTATGACCTTGTACCTCTCGTCGAGGTCCTTCTTCATCCGCTCCTGGCTGTACGTGAACTTCTTCAGCTTGTCCGCCACCGCGGGCGGGTAGCCGTGGGTCGCCCGCACCCGGAAGACCTGCTCGTTCTCGTCGAGCACGGATATGATCAGGCCCCTGACGGAGAAGAGCTCTGCCACGGTCGAGGCGATGTCCTGGAGCACGGGGTCGAGGCGCTCGACGGACATGATGTCGGAGAGGACGCTGAGCATCTCCCCGGCGAACCTCGGAGGTGTCGGGCACCTCCTGACCGCGGGTTTGCGCCTGGACTTCTGAGCCTCCGCCATCATGCATCCCCTGGCCTGTGTCGGCTGAGTTGAGTGAACCACTACTGCCTATTATAACTTTCGCGGAACATCCGCGCGGAGCCAGCGCAGTTTCGGCGGACGGGCGCAGCGGTGCCAGCTGGGGGCACCACCTGCAAAATTCCTAATAGACGTAAGCGGATTTGGAGGCACAGAGGGGGACCATGGCCGAGGAGCTTGTAGGGAACGTGATGCTGTTCTTTGCCAAACCGTGCGTCGCAGCCATCGAGATAACATCTGGGACCCTGTCCGTGGGCGACACCGTCAGGATAAAGGGTGCCACGACCGACTTCGAGCAGAGGATCGAGTCCATGGAGATCGACCGGAAGCCTGTCACGAGCGCAGGGGCGGGCCAGTCCGTCGGCGTGAAGGTCAAGGACAGGGTAAGGCAGCACGACAAGGTCTTTAAGCTGGTCGTGTAGATATTATAGCCAGCCACGCCATTCCCTCAGCTGCATGAAGCCGAGCATGATCGTCCACGGCGGGGCGTGGGACATACCTGACGACCAGGTCGACGCCCACGTGAAGGGATGTGCTGCGGCGATGTGTGCCGGAAGGGACCTCCTCCTGGGCGGGGCCTCGGCGCTCGATGCGGTCGAGGCGGCGGTCTCCACGATGGAGGACGACCCCATATTCGACGCCGGGAGGGGCTCCGTGCTCAACCAGTCGGGGCAGGTCGAGATGGACGCGATTATAATGGACGGCTCGACTCTGAGGTCCGGGGCCGTCGCTGCGATTAAGCGCATGCGGAACCCCGTGAAGGTGGCGCGGCGCCTTATGGACGGGACCCAGTTCTCGATGCTCGCCGGCGACGGCGCCCTGAGGTTCGCCCTCTCGAACGGGTTCGAGGAGTGCACGGAGGAGGACCTCCTGGTCGGGAGGGAGCTCGAGGACTACAGGGAGTACCTCAGGACGGGGGTGCTCCATACAAGGGAGGAGTTCTCCGGGAGGCCTCAGGACACGGTGGGCGCCTGCGCGATGGACGTGGAAGGGCACCTCGCGTGCGCGACCTCCACCGGCGGCACCAGGAGGAAGATCGCCGGCCGCGTGGGGGACTCGCCCATAGTGGGCGCGGGCGCGTACGCGGACGACCTCCTCGGGGCGGCGTCTTCGACGGGCTGGGGCGAGAAGATCATGGCCGTGGTGCTGGCCAAGACGGCGCTTGAACTCCTCAGGGACGGGAGGGGTGCCTACATGGCCTGCGAGGGGGGACTGGAGGTGCTGGCGAGGCGCGTGGACGGCCTCGGCGGGATCATAATGGTCGACAGGAACGGGGCTGTGGGCCTGCACCACAACACGCCGCGCATGGCATACGCGTTCTTCGAGGGCGCATCTGGCCGAGAGGAGGACGGGGTCAGGAGGAAGGCTGGGCCGGCCGTGCGACGGCATCCCGGTCCTTGCAGCCAGGCGGTCCGCACATGTACGACTCGACCTCCGTGAGCAGCTCCTCGTGCTCCTCGCGCGAGATCATGAACGTCTTCCTGAGCATCTTCAGTATGTCGTCCTCCGGTCCAGAGATCTTCCCGTCGGTCAGGGCCACCTCGAGCACGCCGCGGTAGATCCTGAGGAACTCCATGTGGTCCTGCGCCACCTTCTTCAGTATCTCGCCCTCGAGCAGCTGGTGCTGCGACTCCGATATCTGGAGGTGCTTCCTGAGCTCCTCGATCAGGAACCGCTCCGTGGCCGTGACCTGGCCGTCCCTCCAGGCGGTCTGGAGGGCACGCTTGTAGATGTCCGAGGAGCGCTCCTTCGCCTCGAGGGCCTCGCGCTTCTTCGCGTCGACGCTCAGCAGGTCGGGGAGGGTCAGCTCGCCCTTCGCGATGGCCTCCCTGACGATGTCGCAGTAGGTGATCCTCACAGGGGTCGCGTCGTCGACCTCGCTGACCTTCATCCTCCGGGTGCGTCCATTGTCCCTTACCTCCACCTCGGTGTCGCCCACCCGGTCGCGTATGTCGCAGGCCTTCGAGTAACCCGCAGAGGAGAGGTAGTAGCCGTTCATCCGCTGCTTCATGCCCTGTATGTGGGCCTTCCTCTCGACGATCAGGTTCTCCTTCATCAGATCGTCCAGGTACTTCGACAGGTGCTTCCTCTGCACCCCGGTGCAGTAGGAGATCGTCTCCTGTATGAGGTCGGAGGGGAGCTCGAACCTGTCCTCCATGTGGCGGAAGTCCACGAGGTACAGAAGGATCCGCTCCTTGCTGGTCAGAGAAATGATGTCATCTATTGGCATGGATGCCGTAATCTCACTATCTTATATATGCGCCTTGCTGAGGTTCCTGCAGCCATCCTCGGAAAGAGTTAAGGCGCAGGGGCTGGATAACCGGAACGGGATGATGGGTTGATAGACAAGAGGGCGTTGCTCTTCCTGTTCATTGTTCTCATGGCCGCCTTCGGGGCGATCGCGCTCATCATATTGATCTCAGGGAGCTGAGGCGGCGGCAAGGGCTCCTCCCTTAGGTTGGGGCGAAGGGCCCGCGCACCTCCGAAATCGGCGCGCCGGCTTCGATTCTCGTCGCTGAGACCATTTAAATAAGACACATTATATACCTACTTTGAATATTTCATATTGTATATATTCCGACATATGCCCTAGGGCGTCCAGATTCGAATGGAAGCCGTCCGAACACCGACATGACGCGCCGATTCTGTCACAATATCGATGTTAATATAATTACATGGATATCTCCAAGTTGGTAACGGGGAAACCATATAATACGCCGTGGGCTTAGGACAGTCCGACGAGCATGGAAGCGCACAAATCCGGCCCATCGGATTCTTCCGCCAAGGAAGGGCTACCGCGCAGACCATGCTAGGTTCCGCCGAAGTCCGATGGGATGCCGGGCCGGTGGAACTGTCGCAACAGGAGGTGCAGATGTGATGAGACAGGCAGGCGTTTGGAGCACGATCAAGCAGGTCCAGCTTGAGAGGCAGCTCCTCTGGGTCCCCAGGACGCAGAGGGCGAAGCTCAGAGCCTACGTCGCTGGCAGCAAGTTCAACGAGTGAGCTTCAAACCCCTTCACACCTGTTTTTCCGGTTCGTTGGATGGACAGGGGCGGGTCACACCCCGACCCTGTTCCTCTGGCGCCTGAACCAGTCCTTCATGAGCCCGCGGAGCGTGGCCGGGTATTTGACCGGGTCCTCCAGCTTGAAGAACCATAGCGCGCAGGCGGCCCTACCGAAGGCGGATATCGCGTAGACCGCCCCGAGGGCCAGGACGAGGTCCTGGGCGTAGAAGTCGAGGAAGAAGACCGCGAGGTACCCCCCGAGCACCGACCCGACGAAGGTCGCTATCCCGATGAGGGTGTTGTAGACGGCGAAGTACTCCCCCTTCTTCTCCGCCGGGGCGACGTCCAGGACGTACGCGAAGAAGGCGACGTTGGCCATCGCGGTGGCGAACCCGAGCGCCGCGTTGAGGACGTAGATGTGCCACACCTCGGTCGCGAGCGCGTACACGATGGGCACGGAGATGAAGGCGAACCTGGAGATAAGGATCTGGGGCATCGGCCCTATGACGTCCAGGAGCCTGCCGACCTTGGTCTGGAAGAAGAGCGCGGCCCCGGTCGATATGACGGTCATCACGGCGATCTCGAAAAGGGTCGCCTCCAGGACGTCGATGTATGTCAGGTACAGCAGCGGCCATATCAGCGACATGATGAAGTTGAACACGGACTGCAGGACCACCAGGTTCCTGAAGTACAGGTTCTCGGTCAGGTCTGATATGAATATGAACGACCTCAGGCCGAAGGCGAATATGGTCTTGGGCGAGGCGTAGACCCTCCTCTTCTCCTCCCTGACCCTGAGCAGGAGGATGGAGCCGGCTATCCCGCTGGCGCCCGCTATGAAGAAGGGAATCGAGTAGATGGCGAAGGCGCTCCCACCCTCGGGCATGATGTAGCCCGCGAGCATCGTGGCGATGAGGCTGGCCACCGAGGAGACGGCGAAGAACCTCCCCATGATCGCCCCCCTGTTCTTGGGGGTCGTGACGTCCCCGACGAGGGCGGACCAGGTGGGGATCATCATGGAGCCGATGAACATCTGCAGGGCGACCATGAGGATGAGCTGGCCGGCGCTCATGGCCCCCAACATGAAGAAGTACATCGCGAAGGAGAGGACGCCGCCGACCATCAGGAACGGGATCCTCCTGCCTAGGAAGTCGCTCAGCTTCCCCCAGGGGACCTGCATGACGGTGGGGAAGAGGTTGACGAACGCCTGGAGCCAGCCCAGCTGCGCTGGGGTGGCCGCGAGGTGTATGGCGAGGGCCGGGACGAACGGGTCCGCCATGCCCTTGCCGAAGTTGACCGCCGCCTGGTTGGCGTACATGGACGAGAAGGGGTCAGCGCTGCCGCTCTCCCTCACGTCTGGCCTGCGCGGCGGCTCTCTAGGCAAGGGCACCCCATCCGATGACCGGAATCAGTCCCACCATGTATATCATACTTGGCAATGGGAGGGGCTCCAGGCCTCCCTGGAGGGGGGCGAGGGGGGTGGGCCGCTCGGCGCCAATCAATAAGGCTTTATATCAACACGAGGCGATACAGGGAATGGTGGGATACTTGGTCAAGGCCTACTGTGTCAAGTGCAAGAAGTCTATTGAGATGAAGGACGCGAAGAAGGTCAAGCTGAAGAACGGGAAGCCAGCGACGAAGGGCGTCTGCCCGAAGTGCGGCACGAAGGTCTTCAGGATCGGCGAGTGACCTCAAACCTTTCCCTCTTCCGGGGATGACGCCTCTCGGCTCTGGCCTCAGCGGCCATCGGCCGGGGTCGGGGCCCCAAGCCTGTTTATTTTATGCTTCTCCAGGTAGCGTCCCCTCTCGACCAGCGCCGCGACCGCCCTGACGGCCCTGAAGATCGTCGGGTATGAAGGGACCCTGCTCCCCTCCAGCGCGGCGAGCGCCTGGCGCATGTCCTCCCCGCCGAACGCGCTGACAACGATCGGCACAGGGCTGGCCTCCCGCCTCCTCACGGCGACGTCGACGAGCCCGCGGGTGACATTCGGGGGCTGCAGCTCGAGGGACATCATTATGCAGTCCACCCCGGGGTCGGACTGGAGGACCTCCAGGACCGACTCGTACATCCCGTCCGTGACGCCCGCGGTCAGGTCGACCGGGTTCCTCACGGACGAGAACGCCGGCACTATGGACGAGAGCCTCTCCATGGTCGACGGGGAGAGTTCCGCCATGCGGAGCCCGAAGCCGTGGTCCGTGGACTCGATGTAGTCCGTGGCTATCACGCCGAACCCGCCCGCGCTCGCGACGACGCACACCCTGTCGCCCTTGGCGTGCCCCAGGTAGGCCAAGGCCCTCGAGAGGTCGACCATCTCCTCCTCGTCGTACGCCCTCACGGCCCCCGACTGCCTCAGGGCGCCGTCGACGAGGCCGTCCGAGGACGACGCCAGCGCGCCCGTGTGGGAGCTGGCCGCCCTGGCCCCGGCCGCCGACCTCCCCGATTTCAGGACCACGACCGGCTTGCCGAGGGAAGCGCGCGCCGCGGACTCCATGAACCTCCTGCCGTCCGAGAAGGACTCGAGGTACATGGATATGCAGCCGGTCGCGGGGTCCGCGGCGAAGTGCTCCAGGAGCTCGCACTCCTCTATGTCGGCCTTGTTGCCTATGCACACGCACGCGGAGACGCCCATGCCGGACCTCTCCGCCTTCTCGAGGAAGGCGATTGCGACGGCGCCGCTCTGGGACACCATGGCCACGTCCCCCTCAGGGGGACGGGGGCTCCTCTCCGCCGGGATGAGGAGGGTGTCGAGCCCGCGCCCTGGTGCGAACACGCCCATGGTGTTGGGCCCCAGCAGTCGGGTCGCGGTCCCCCGGAAGACCGACACGAGCCTGTCCTGTAGCTCCTTCCCCGCAGGCCCGCTCTCCGCGAAGCCGGAGGAGGTGACAATCACGGCCCCGACCCCCTTGCGGACGCACTCCTCGGCCGCCCCCAGGGCGGCCTCGGCCGGCAGCGCCACCAGTGCGAGGTCCACGTCACCGTCGATCGCTGACACGGACGGGAAGCACCGATGGCCGAGGATCTGCTCCTCCTTCGGGTTGACCGGGATGACCCTGATCCCGCCCCTGGAGAGATTCCGCAGGACGACGTTGCTGATCTTGGCTGGGTTCGCGGAGGCGCCCACAACAGCGACCGACCTCGGCCTGAGCAGCGCGTCGAGTCCCCGGCTCATGCGGCTCGGATTGACTTCTCCCTCTATTAGCTTATCACACGTGCCAGGGGACGGGTAGCTGGCAGCTGACAAACGGGGCGAAGAACTTACTTATACGGTCAAGGACATAACGGAGCTATTCGACCTCTGGTGGGGAAGCGGTGGAGGCCATGGAACTAAGGGACATCATCAGCGGATCGGTGCCAGTGAAGGTCAGATCGGACGCGACGGTCGCAGACGCCCTCGTGGCCATGATGGAGAACAAGACGGACTATGTCCTCGTCGACAGGACGGGGCCGGACGACGCGTACGGCATCATCACCAGGTGGGACATAGTCGAGAAGGCCATCGCCGAGGGCGAGGACATCAAGAAGATGCCCGCGGCCGACGTCGCCAGGAGGCCGCTCGTCACCACGAACAACATGGACCTCGACATCAGGTGGGTCGCCAAGAAGATGGCGGACGAGGGCGTCTCGAAGCTGGCGGTCTTCGACAGGGAGAACTTCCTCGGGTTCGTATCCGACATGGACATACTGAAGGCGGTCGTCGGCAGGCACAAGAAGGGGGCGGGGCAATGACGCCGACCAAGCTCACCCTCAGGGACGTCGTCAAGACCTTCGAGCTCCCGACCATCGACAGGGCGGAGAGCGCGGAGAAGGCGGTCCTGAAGATGGTCGACGAGAACTGCGGCGCCCTCCTGGTGCCCAGGAAGAACAAGAACGACGCGTACGGCATAGTGACCAAGAAGGACATCCTCGCCAAGGTCGTCGCGCAGGGGAAGGACGTCTCCAAGGTCAAGGTGGAGGACATCATGTCCCGGCCCCTGGTCATCCTGACCAACCTCTCGCTGGACATAAGGTGGGTTGCCAAGTCCATGGCCAACTCTGGCGTCTCCACTATAGCCGTGTTCGACAGGGGCGACTTCTACGGCTACGCGACGGAGTCCTGCATCATCGAGGGCGTGTACAACGCCATGCGCAGGGCGAGGCTCGAAGAGGGAGTGGACTTCGTGTCCTGCTGAGCGCGGGACGGTTCTCGGAGGGGTCTCACATGGGCGACGGGGCAGGGGTTCAGGGCCAGCGGAAGGGCGTGGCGGTCTACCTGTGCGGGTGCAGGGGGGAGATCTCCAAGAAGGTCGACCTCGACGCGCTCGCCGAGGAGCTCGCGAAGGTACCCGGGGTGGCCTCCGTCGGGGTCCACGAGGCGCTCTGCTCCAGGGAGGGGCAGGAGCACCTGAAGAGGGAGTACGGGCAGAAGGGCTTCGAGAGGGTGGCGGTGGGCGCCTGCTCCCCCAACATACAGGGCCTGATCATCAGCAAGTCCCTCGAGGAGGAGGGGATGAACAAGTACCTGTTCGACCAGGTCAACATACGCGAGCAGTGCGCGTGGGTCCACGCGGACAGGGCGGCCGCCACCGAAAAGGCTCTCAGCCTCGTCAGGGGCGCGGTCGCGAAGGCCGAGATGCTCGTCCCCCTGGAGGACATAGAGGTCCCCATCCTCGGTTCCGCGCTCGTCATCGGCGGGGGCGTCACGGGCATGGCCGCGGCGCTGGACATAGCGGCCCAGGGATACAAGGTGCACCTGGTGGAGAGGACGGGGGAGCTCGGGGGGAGGGCGTACAAGCTCAGCATGACCTTCCCCACCCACAACTGCGGCATATGCTGCATGCAGTACTGCAAGGAGTGCGTGTTCACCCCGAAGGTCGAGGACGTCATCCAGAACCGCAACATCGAGGTCCTCCTCGACACCGAGGTGGAGGACATCACCGGGGGCTTCGGCAACAGGCACGTCAAGGTCAAGGGGAAGGACGGCCCCGTCAAGGAGTTCGACGTCGGGACGATCATAGTCGCGACCGGGACCAAGACCTTCGACCCGAAGCGGATTTCCGAGCTGAGGTACGAGCACCCGGACGTCATAACCACGGTCGAGCTCGAGCAGCTCCTTGTGGAACAGCGGGAGACGGGCGCAGGCCTGAGGAGGCCCTCCGACGGCAAGAGGCCCAAGACCGTCAACTTCATCCAGTGCGTCGGCTCGAGGGACAAGCAGAAGGGCAACCTGCACTGCTCCCTCGTCTGCTGCACCTACGCCATAGGCCAGGCGAGGGAGATCGTGAAGCTCGACCCGGACGCGCACGTCTACATCCACTACATCGACCTCAGGGGGCCCTACAGGGGCTTCGAGGAGTTCTACGACGCCGCCAAGGAGGAGGGCATCAACTTCGTGAGGGGGAGGATCTCGGAGATCGTCCTCGACAAGGGCAAGATGTACGTGAGGGCCCTGGACACGGACTCCGACACCCTGCTCAACATCGACTCGGACCTCGTCGTGCTCTCCGTGGGGCAGGAGCCCTCGGACGGGAGCGACCGGATAGCCAAGATGCTCCACATCCAGACGGACATAGACCGCTTCATGAAGGACATCAACCCGATGTTCCCCTCGGAGTTCAGGAGGGGCATATACGTGGCGGGGACCGCCCAGGGGCCGAAGGGGATCAGGTACTCCATCGAGGACGCGAGGGCCGCCGCCGCCAGCGCGGTCGAGGTGATGAAGCGCGGGAAGGTCAGGTTCCCCAGGATCGTCGCGAACGTCGACGAGGCCAGGTGCAGGGGGTGCGGCCGCTGCGAGGAGATATGCGAGTACGGCGCCATCGCCGTCGTCGAGGACAGGCAGCGCGGGGTGCTGGTCTCCAAGGTGGACGAGATACGCTGCGAGGGGTGCGGCACCTGCGCGGTCGTGTGCTGCAACAAGGCCATCTCGGTGTACAACTTCCTCAGGGGGCAGGTCGAGGCGCAGGTCAGGGCCATAGTGCAGGAGGAGGCCTGACATGCCCGAGGACAGGTTCGAGCCCAAGATAGTCGCATTCACATGCACGTGGTGCGGCTACCCGTCGGCCAACCTCGCGGGGGTGAACAAGATACAGTATCCGCCCAACGTGAGGATCGTGAGGGTGATGTGCAGCGGCAGCGTCGAACCGTCCGTCATCATGGACGCCTTCGAGCACGGCGCGGACGGGGTCGCGGTCATAGGCTGCCTGATGGACAACTGCCACTACGTGTCGGGGAACAAGAAGGCCCAGGAGAGGGTCGACGCCCTGAAGGAGCTCTTCGACATCATGGGCCTGGACTCCAGGCGGCTCAGGACTGAGTGGATCAACGCCTCGGAGAGGACGAGGTTCGCGAAATCCGTGACCGATTTCGTCGAGGAGGTCCGGGCGCTCGGGCCCCTGCCCATCCCGAAGAGGGAGGGGCCCAGGGCGCCGAAGTCGAAGGAGCAGACCGTGGCTTCGGTCAAGAGGATCATCGAGGACACGGGCGCGTTCGACTGCGTGGAGTGCGGGAAGTGCACCACCGTGTGCCCCGTCGCCAAGTTCGACACCGAGTTCGCGCCGAGGGCGATAGTCCTCAGGGCCATGGAGGGGATAGTCGAGAACATCTCCACGGACAGGGACATATGGACCTGCGTCACCTGCGAGCAGTGCAACGCCATGTGCCCTTACAAGGTCGACTACTCCGGGTTCATCAGGGGGATGAGGGAGGAGGCGGCCGCCTCCGGGGCCGCCCCGATATGTTCGAAGGGGGGCATCATACACGCCGCCCAGCGCATGATGGCCAACGCGGACCTCAAGCAGGACCGGCTCCGCTGGGTCTCCGGGGACATGAAGGTGGCCGACAAGGGCGACGTGTTCTACTTCGTTGGCTGCCTCCCGCACTACGACGCCATCTTCAGGGACCGGGAGGGCCTGAGCATGACCTCCATCTGCGGGAGCGCGGTGAGGCTCATGAACAAGGCGGGCGTCGTGCCGGTCGTGAGCAACGACGAGAAGTGCTGCGGCCACGACCTCAACTGGACGGGCGACGAGGAGGACTTCGAGAAGCTCATGGAGCACAACATCGACCTCATAAGGAGGTCGGGCGCGAAGAAGGTGGTCTTCACCTGCCCTGAGTGCTACAGGACCTTCAACATGGACTACGCGGACCTGACGGGGGAGCTCGGCTTCGAGGTCCAGCACATAGCCGACTACCTGAAGGAGCTCATCGACTCCGGGCAGCTGAAGGCGGACGCCTGCAAGGCCGGGGCATTCAAGTTCACCTACCACGACTCGTGCAGGCTCGGGAGGCACTCGGGCGTGTACGACAGCCCCAGGGCCCTCGCCGCCTCGATGGAGGGCTGCGAGTTCGTCGAGATGCCCAACACGAGGGACAAGGCAGTGTGCTGCGGGGTCGCGGCCTGGGCGAACTGCAACGCGAACGCGAAGAGGATGCAGGTCGACAGGGTCGTCGAGGCCAAGAAGGCCGGCGCCGACAGGATGCTCCTGTTCTGCCCCAAGTGCCAGATACACCTCAGGTGCGCCGTCCAGGACAAGGTCCACGTGGACAAGGCGATGGTCGACGTGGTGGTCGAGGACTTCACCGTGGCGATGGCCAGGATGATGGGCCTGCTGCCCGCCGACGAGAAGGCCGGGCAGAAATCGTGAATGAGAAACGGCGGAAGGGGTTTGGATCCTCCTGGCGGCTCAGTAGAACTTCTGCGCCGTCGTGACGACCTCGTCGACCTTGATCTTCCTCTTGCCCAGCTCCTCGAAGAAGGGCTCCGGGTCGACCGTCGCCTCCGCGGGGTACACACCTGGATCCTTGATCCTCTTGGTCATCTGCCAGTGGGCGACGATCGCGGGCGGGACGGCCGTGTCCCTGGCCGAGGAGACGCCCCTCGCGGGGTCGTTCCAGGTGACTATGTAGTAGGTCACCGTCATGGGCATGCCGGCCTTCTTCCCGGCGCAGTCGATCCTGAACATGTCGTACTCGAACTCCTCCTTCGGGGGGGCGGCCCTGCCCTCGGACACGCCCCTCTGGTACATCGACGTGAGGTAGTCCAGCGGCGACACCTTGCACCCGCCGGCCTCCAGGGGCTTCTCGTCCGCGAAGCCGAGCGCCCTGAGTGTCAGGAAGGTCGTCATGTCGTGGGTCGGGAAGCCGATCCTGAATGTCACGTTCTTCGCCTTCAGGTACTTGCCCATGGTCGCGGGCTCGGAGTGCTTGATGAAGTAGGACTTGATCTTGCCGATGGGCTCCGGCATCACGACCTCCTTCTCGCCGCCGAGTATCCTCTGCTTCTCGTACTTGCCGTTGACCCACTGCACGGACTCCTGCGTGAACTCGTCCAGGACCGTCCTGATGGAGTAGCCTGGCCATCCGGCCTCCTTGACCGGGAGGGTGTTGCCCCACGAGCAGACGATGTCGATAGCTTCGACCGAGTCGAGCTTCTTCGCCCCGGCGGCACCTGCGATGTTGGTCATGCCCGGGGTGCTGCCCAGGCCTATGGTCGCGTTGATGCCCGCGTCCTTCCACTTCTTGTGGAGGTCGATCTGCTTGAGGCACGTGTCGAAGAACCCGCCGAGGTCCGTGTACGTCGCCCCGCCCTTGAGGCAGGCGTCCATGACGCCCAGGTTCGTCTGGTACCACGCGCAGTTGACCACCGCGTCCACCTTCTCGGACTTGATGGTCCTGAGCACCTTGTCGGTGTCGTGCGCGTCCAGCTCCATCAACTTGACCTTCTTCTCGAGCTTCAGGTCCGTCATGGCCTTCTTCACGTTGCCCATCTTCCTGCTCGATGCGACGATGTCCTTCACGCCGCACATCTCGACCAGGTCCTGGACCGTGTACGCACCAATCTGCCCCGAAGCTCCTAGCACCAATGCCTTCACGTTTGCACCTCCTTCTTCCCTACCTGACTCAACCGAAAAAGGCCTTCGCAGGCCCGTTGGTGACCGTACTCCTCCAATCTACTTAAACCTTGCCGGATGCTCATCGTCCGCGTTCTGAAAAACGACGACGAATCCTCGTCAAATCATGCCTTTGCACAGTTATACAAGCGCAATCGTTCAACAAATTGCGAAAAACCGCCGCAGGAGGAGAAGTCGGCATCAGGGGATCCTCGCCACGGCGTCTATCTCGACGAGGGCGCCCTTTGGCAGATGCAGGCCGCCGACGGTGGTCCTTGCGGGCTTCCACGAAAAGAAGAACCGCGCATAGACCTCGTTCACGGCCGGGAAGTCGCCCATGTCCCTGAGGTAGACCGAGACCTTCACCACGTCCTCGGGCCCCGCGCCCGCGGCCCTGAGGATTGCCCCTACGTTCCGGAGCGCCGCGTCAGCCTGGGCGGCCGCGCCGCCCTCCACCACCGATCCCGACCGCGGGTCCATCCCCAGCTGGCCCGATATGAAGAGCAGGCCATCGCACACGACCGCCTGGGAGTAGGGGCCCACCGGTCTCGGGGCCTCCTCCGATGAGACGGCCGAAGGACCTCCGGGCATCCGTCACCCCCGTGCCCTGGGGCGCTCGTACACGATCTCCCCGCCGACCACGGTCTTCAGCACCACCGTGCCCGCGAGCGAGCCCGGGTCCGCGAACGGGTCCGACGACAGCACGGCCATGTCGGCATGCTTCCCGACCGAGATGGTCCCCTTCGACGCCTCCTCGAAGGAGGCGTAGGCAGCCTCCCTGGTGTATGCCGCCACCGCCTCGTCCACCGTGACGCGCTGCGCCTCGTGAGGCGCATTCACCGCGGAGACCAGGCCGTACAGCGGCGAGAACGGCATGCAATCGGACCCGAAGACCATCCTCACCCCCGAGGCCAGGACCTCCT
Source organism: Thermoplasmatota archaeon (assembly GCA_040751795.1). Lineage (GTDB taxonomy): Archaea > Thermoplasmatota > Thermoplasmata > UBA10834 > UBA10834 > UBA9653. Next base: position 95,520 of record JBFMHR010000001.1, read on the forward strand.
TGAATGGGTTGTTCCTCCTCGCGCGCGCCTCGCCCAGGCGGGCATAGTACATGCCGTTCGTGCCCCCCCATTCGCCGACGAAGTTGGGCTGCATCGAAGCGATGATCCTCGACCTGCGCATCCTGCGGAGGTGCTGGGGGGACGGGAGCTCGAGGTGCTCGATACGGTGCCTGTGGTCCCTCCTCTGGGATTCTGCCAGGGCCCCCTCAATCGACGATATCACTGCCTCGATGCCCATGTCCCCGATCGCGTGGACGACGAGCTGGATGTCGGCCTTGTTGGCCCTCGAGATGACCTCGTCCATCTCGTCCCCGTCCTGCATGAACATCCCGCTGTTCCCTGGGTCGTCGGCATATGGCTCCGACAGCGCCGCGGTCCTCGCGCCCAGCGCACCGTCGCAGAACAGTTTGACCCCTCCGATCCTGAGGAGGTCCGAGCCGAGCCCCGAGGACAAGGACAAGCGCACCATGGAGTCGAGCTCCTCCGCCGGCACGTTGAAGGACACCCTGACCCCCAGCTTCCCCGAGCGTTCGGCCGCCTGGTAGACGGCGAGGTGCTCCGCCACGCCGTTGTCCTGGACGGACGTCACACCCAACGAGTGAGCCCTCTTCGTGGCAAGCGCGAGGGCCTTCGCGTTCTTCGACCTGTCGGGTCGGGTCGCGTCCCTCACGATGTTGACTGCGGACTCCTTCACGATGCCGGTGAGCCGCCCGCCGGCGCCCGTCTCCACACCAGGGATGTCCGCGTTGAGCCCGAGCTGCTCGATGGCCTTCGAGTTGACCGAGCACATGTGCATGCATATCCTGTGCGCCACTGCCGGGTTGTCGGGGCAGCACGAGTCGAGGTCGTCGCGGTTCATGAACCGCGATGTGCCCCACCTGCTCTCGGACCATCCAGAGCCGATCACCCACTCGCCCGGGGCGACCTTCTTCGCCCCCGCGGCCATCTTCGCCACCGCCGACTCCAGGGACGCTGTCGCCATCAGGTCGACGTTCATCATGTTGACGCCCATGTTGACGAAATGGGTGTGGCTGTCGTTGAACCCCGGCACGACGACCTTCCCTCCCAGGTCGTACTTGTCGCAGCCCCTCGGGGCCGACCCCTTTATCTCGGCGTCGCTCCCCACGGCGATGATCCGTCCACCTGATATGGCCACCGCGCGCGCGATCCCGATCTCCGCGTCGAGGGTGTACACCTTGCCGTTGTAGAAGACCGCATCGGCCCTTCTCGCCACCAATGGAATCTACCCCGTCCGCCGGATGGCGTCGCGGATATTAGAACTGACTGAATGGCGCGGCAGGCTCACTTCGGGCGGAGGATGAGGTCGACGAGGGTGGAGAACGCGTTCTCGACGTTGTATCCGGTCTTGGCCGACGTCAGCATCGCTGGCGCCCCCTGCTTCATCGAGAATATCTCCAGGTCCTGCGTCGACACGCGCATGTCGTCCTTGAGGTCGCACTTGTTGCCCAGGAAGACTATAGGGACCTCGCCCGTGGTCGAAGTCATGGCCTTGACCCAGTACCTCAGCTCGCCGAGGCTCTCCTTGCTCGTGACGTCGCACACCGCGAGCGCACCCTCGGCGCCGTAGAAGTACGCCTCGCGCAGGACCTCCCTGAAGCTCGGCTGGCCCATGATGTCCCAGACCAGGAGCATGATCTTCAACTTCTCGCCGGTCTTCGGGTCGGTGTAATCTATCTCCTTCTTCGTCACCTTGGTCCCGATCGTCGCGATGTACTTGTCATCGAATACGTCCATCACGAACCTGCGGATGAGGCTGGTCTTGCCGACGCCCACATCGCCGACGAGACATATCTTGAGTTTCTTGACCTCGCCACTTTCGACCAATGGCCCAACAACTCCTTTGGCTCGTGATGTATCGCATAGAGGTCTAAAAAACGTTTGCACATGATGAATGTCGACAGAAAACGTCGAGCCATACTGATACACATCGCGCGATGCGCGCCTCAATCGCACCGATTCGCTGCATTGTTATCAGAAAATGGAAAATGAAGCAAAGGCAAATAATACTCTAATGTGCTTACATGGTCAGAGATGCGTCATGGAAAGAACGCGGGACCCGATGCAATCGGGTCCCTGGTTGGGGAAGACGCATCAGGAAACAAGGAAACGTCAGACCCCAGACGAATGAGATAGGAGGAAAACGCATATGTCCTGCGGAAAGTGCGGAAAGAAGACCAAGAAGAAGGCAGTGAAGAAGAAGGCAGCGAAGAAGAAGAAGAAGTAATTCTTCAGGATTGGAATCTGGAGCTGGAGGTGGATCCCGTGCCTGCCAAGAAGAAGAAATGCAGCAAGCCGAAGAAGGCCGAAGACAGCTGCTGGGGCAAGGAGATCCGGGCCGACAGATCACGTTGATTCTGACCGAATGAGATTCTGGACGGCGCTACAGACCGTTCGAGTCTCATCAAACTTCTTCCATCTTTGCTTCTGCGATCCATCCCGCCGTGGGCACCTCTCAGCCGCCCCATACGAAACGAATTAAGGGGACCCATCATTCTCCCCTAGGCATCGACATGGCGCAGGACAGACGGCTGCTGTGGGTGATCAGTTATCACCACGCGTGCAACGACGGGACCCTCATGGTCCTCGTCGCAGTCCTCCCGATACTCATCCAGGAGATGGACCTCTCGTACTCCGACGTCGGGATACTCGGGCTCGGCCTCATCATAACGGTGGTGGTTCAGTACTTCGTGGGCAAGGCCTCCGACAGGCACTTCTCGAGGTACCTCCTCGAGGTCGGGGCCGGGCTCATGGCCCTCTCGTTCCTCCTCATCCCGCTCGTCTCGGACTTCGTCGGCCTGTTCATAGTCGTGATCGCGATGAGGGTGGGGGCCAGCTTCTACCACCCGATCGGCGTCTCGTGGATAACCAGGGAGTACCAGGGGCCGTACCTCGACACCTCCCTCGGAATCCAGAGCGGCGTCGGGAACCTTGGCGTGATCACCGCACTGGGCACCTCGGGCTTCCTCGGCGAGTACCTCGGGTGGAAGGCCCCGTGCATCCTCTGGGCCGCGCTGAACCTGGTCGCCATCGCGCTGGGCGCCTTCATGACGAGAGGGCACGAGCCGCCCCGCCCTTCCGCAGGGGACAGCGTGAGGATACCGGTGATGTCCACCTTCCGCAAGATAGCCATCATAGCGTTCCCCGTGGCGGTCGGCGGCGCATTCTACCAGGTCACGACTTACTTCGGCCCCATCAGCCTCACGCAGGAACACGGCTGGAGCACGGGGGATGCAGACCTCGTCTTCGCCGTATGGATAGGCGTCGGGATGCTGACCTCATACCTGTTCGGGAGGGTGAGCGGCCGGTTCGGCCGCGCGAACATCCTGAGGTGGGGGTATGCGACCGCCTGCGTCGGCGCGGTCATCCTGGCATTCGTCGCGGCATGGTACCTCATCGTCCCCACCCTCGTCGTGTTCGGGGCGCTCTTCTTCCTGACGTACCCCGCCCTGTTCGGCCTTGCGACCCTCTCCACCGAGCCGGCGGAGCGGGGGGCGACGTTCGGCATCCTCTTCGGGTTCCAGCTCGGCGGGGGCGCGGTGGTCGTGGCTGCGTGCGGGGCCCTGTCAGATGCGTTCCAGGACCCATCGTACTCGTTCCTCGTCATCGCTGGCCTTGCTGCGGCATCCGTCGTCGCGCTCATGGGTAGCGACCTGGGCAGGGACGAATGACCTGGACAGGTGTCACTCCAGCCTGCCTCTTGTGACGACTACCCCCTGCGACGGCTGGATGTCCCTTGAGTGGGGCAGGCCGGGCTCCCCGTGCTCGAACTCCGAGACCATGGCATAGTACCCCATCCTGTCGCGCCGCACCTTCACCCACAGGACGAGCATCGCGATCGCCACAGCCACGACCCCCGTCAGATAGACCATGTCGAATATGTTCGCGCCGCCTATGCTGAGCATTGCGAATTCGCCTGGGGGTGCGTCGAAGGAGAGCATCTCCCCCAGCCTGAGGACGTCGGCGCCCACGAGAGTCCCCAGGACGCCGGACGTGTAGGCGAGCCGCCCGGCCTTGTTGATGTCCGTCCAGAATACCGACAGGGAGTAGAGGCCTGCTGCGATGGCGGGGGCGAACGCCAGCGGCACGTCCGCGACTATGCCCACACCCTCCTCCGCCCGGGTGATCGTGTACGTCAGGTATGCGACGATGGCGATCCCGATGAACGTCTCGCTCACGCCGACGCGCTTCCTCAGGATGAAGCCCGCGCAGATGAGAACCGGGATTATCGCTCCCCCGACGCTGAGCCCCACCCACCAACCATTGTAGGGGAACACCGGTATCGTGAGCCAGCCGAGGAACAGGGTTCCAGCGAGTATCGCGGAGGCCTCGCCCTCGGTGAAGCCGAGGGTGACGAGTACCTTCCTTATCGACGCCACGTAGAGGTATGTCAGGAGCAGGACGAAGCCCAGTATGCCGACGACCCAGACGTAGTCGGAGATGTCCGCCATTTCGTGTGAGTAACCGACTGATGGCGATAAATACCCTCTGCCCAGGCGCTTTCAGCGACGCGCGGCCATGGCGTCATTGCCCGACAGAGTATGGGTGCACGGATCCGGTCCGGCACAGCCTGAAGAGGACCTCCTCCAGCACGCGTGGCAGCTCCTCGGACGTGCCGAGGTACACGAGATGGCTGGGGCAGCGGCAGTCAGACGACCCGAAACCCTTCGCGATGACGCTGGCGCCGTCCACGTTCATCAGGGCCTTGGCAACGGCGCACTCCATGTCCTTGCCGCCGAAAGGTATGAGCAGGCGTGACACCACATCCACCTTCGCGACCAGGTAGTCGATGTGCCACCTCATCGTCTTGTGCTTCGTCACGTGCCTCGATACGCGACGCTCTATCCCCGCCTGGGCGGAGCCAGCATAGGCATAGCATCCCTGAGGGAAGTCGAACGTCCCCAGGGAGCCGCCCTTCACCCTCGTGTCCCTCGGCAGCTCCATCACGATGACGTATGTGCCCTTCATCCCGGGAATGGATAGGGCTCCAGACGATTAAAACCACCGCGGCATGACGCGCATCGTCGAAAAGCCATATATCTCTGGAATGCATAGGTGCCAGCAGCAGATGCCAGGGATGGGACATGGCTGACGCCTACTCGTTGATATTCGTAGCGCTGGCAGCCGTGGGCTTCCTGGTGCTCAACCAGGGCGCCAAGTTCATCACCGACAATGCGGTCGCCGTGTCCAGGAACTTCGGCATCAGCCGGTTCGTCATCGGGATGCTCGTCGTCTCGACACTGGCGGCGATGCCGGAGGTCCTGGTGTCCATCCTCGCGCTCAAGGAGGGTGCGGACCAGATCGCCCTCGGGAACGGCCTGGCCTCGAACGTGGTGACAATCGCATTCGTGATCGGCCTGACCGCGATCATCGTACCGCTCAAGGTGACCAGGGAGATGATCATGCGCGACGCCGTGTTCCTCATGACGGTGACCATAGTCGCGTCGGTCCTGCTCCTCGACGGGCAGCTCGCCTTCCTGGAGGGCATCGCGCTGATGATCCTCTTCGTCCCGTACACCATGAACCTGCTCCTTGTGGAGCGGTCCTCTAACAAGAGGGAGGTGGAGGAGACCCTGGAGGAGGTGACGATCCAGCTCCAGCTCATGGGGAACATCTTCGGGAGGAGGATAGAGGTCCGGGCCGGCCCGCACTGGCTCGTCTTCGGCATCCTCTGGACGGTGATGGGTGCGGAGTTCGTCGTGAGGAGCATAATGAGGATGACCGACGACTTCGGCCTCGACCCGTGGCTCGTCGGCATAACCATCGCGGCGCTGGGCACGACCCTCCCGGACATCGCGGCCTCCTACCACGCGGCCAAGAGGGGGTTCGGCGACCTGGCCCTCGGGGAGGGCATAGGGGCGAACATCGTGACGGTCCTCCTCACCCTGGGCCTGATGGGCATCATCAGGCCCATCGACTTCGACATCTCGAGCGTGCTACCCCTGATAGTCGTCCTGAACCTCTCGACGGTCCTAGTGCTCGTCTTCATGACCAAGGGCATGAGGATCTCGCAGCTGGGCGGGGTCGTCCTCATGGCCACCTACTTCGGGATGGTCCTCTCGCTCGTCCTCCTCTCCGTCCTCTGACGGCATCATTCAGCTTATGTACTGATTATTCAGTTACCATTGAGAGCGGGCAGGCGGACGCTATGTCGAAGCAGCTCATCACTGGTCTCGAGGACGGAGAGGTGTCTGGATACGTCTTCCTCTGCGGGGAGCCGGAGAGGGTGCCGAGGATCGCCTCGATGCTGAAGGAGCCGGCGAAGGTCAGGCAGGCGAGGGAGTACACGGTCCACCGGGGCTCCCTGGACGGCGCCGAGGTAACGGTCGCATCGACCGGCATCGGCGGACCCTCGACGGCGATCCTCGTCGAGGAGCTCGCGAACCTCGGGGCGCACACGTTCATCAGGGTCGGGACGAGCGGGGGCATCGCCGACGGCCTGGAGAAGGGGGACTTCGTCATCGCCACGGGGGCGATACGGGCCGACGGCACCAGCAGGAGCTACACATGGCCGGAGTTCCCGGCCCTGGCCCACCACGAGGTGACCATGGCGCTCGTGGACAGCGCCGTCAGGTCCGGCGCAAGGTTCGACGTGGGCGTGTGCTTCTCGGTCGACGGGTTCTACAGCGAGAACAAGGTCCTGAAGGACGGGGGCGTCGCGCCGATGTCCCAGTCCGGGTACATGCCCTCTTTCCTGGCCGACAGGCTCGCCGACGTCAAGGCGATGGGCGCCAAGAACATCGAGATGGAGAACGGCACCATCTTCACCCTCAGCACGATCATGGGCCTGCGCGCAGGAGCCGTCTGCACCGTATCGGACGTGGTCCCCTGGCACCCGACCGGGAAGATCATAGACTCGGAGCAGAACATGGCGGACTGCATCAGGGTCGGCGTCGAGGGCATGCGGACGCTCATGGCGTGGGACAGGAAGAGGGCCGGAAGGCACCTCGCGGTGTCCAGGCTCTGAGCCGCTCACCGGGACGGCTTCTGACCGGGCTTCCTCTTCTGAGGCGACCGCGCCTCGGCCGGGGCCTGGGCGGGCGGCTTGGCCTTGTCGAGCCTGGAGAACGGCTCCGGCCAGTCGACCGTGTGGATGCTGGGAGAGCCCTCCCGGTCCCTGTAGTACTGCTGGTAGAACTCCTCCGCCACGTTCGGCACCACCGGGGCGACGAGCTTCAGCAGCCCCAGGCCGGTGGACCACATGACGTACCACGACGCCTCGTCCTTCGAGTCGAGGCGCTTCCCCTCCGTCGAGAGGTAGCCGCTGGAGATGTCGTTCGCTATGAACTCCTCCACGACCCTCAGCGCTGCGACGGCGTTCCCGTCCTGGATGTGCTCCTCGACCTTCTCCGCCGTGTTCAGGAAGGACTCCATCAGTCCCTTGTCCTGGTCCTTCAGGACCAGAAGCTCCGTTATCGGCTTGACCTTGATGCGCTTGGTGATGAACTCCTCGAGGCTCCAGAGCTGCTTCCAGAGGCGCGTCTCCTGGCGCCTGAGGTCGAGGAGCGTCCGCGCGTCGGAGTACTCCCTCGTCTGCACGGCCGTGGCGAGGTTCCTGATGGAGTCCTGGATCGAGTCCACCTGCACCCCGCTCCTGCTGAGGGCGGGGGTGAGCTTCAGGACGTCCTTGATGTAGCCGCGCAGGTGGCTGTGCCACTCGAGCCGGTCCTCCAGGAGGTCCTTCGCCATCATCATGTTGGTCATCGCCTGGTCGAAGCGGCCCTCCCTGTAGGCGCCTATCGAATCGACCACGAGCTCCTCGATGTCCTGGCAGAAAACGGCGGCCTTCCTCGCCTGGGTGACGAGGTCCTTGACGGACCTGTAGGTGGAGAGCATGTTGAGGCTGCTGAAGTTCCTCTCCTCGAGGATGCGCGCAGCGGCCTCGGAGATCGCCCTGTTCTTGCTGAAGACGCACTCGACGAGGGCGAGCTCGCCCGTCTCCGACTGGGTCAGCCGCCCGATGCTGGCGCGCACCTGGTCCCTGATCTTCGGGTTGTCGATGTTGTAGTGCTTGAGTAGTACAGGGACGATGGCGAGGGGGTTCTTCCTCCCGTGCTCCTCTATCCTGTCCAGCATCTTCCGCCTCCTCCCGGGGACGAACGAGGACAGGTCCGAGGTCAGGTGCCGGTCGATCCTGAGGCTCTCAACGTCCTTCGACATCTCGACGTCGGCGTCGCTGACGTACATCTCCCTGCTCAAGACAGACACCTGGCACGTTCGGATGATGATGCGCATACATAAGTCTTTTCGGCTCTTCCCCGGACGGGGACGACTGGGGTCCCGCATCAGGCCGGGCAAAGGTTATGATAGGGCACCGCGGTACAGCCCCCAAGGGGTGAGAAGAATGGGAGTGATGGAGTTCCTGGAAGGCATATGGGACAACCTGTATGACAAGCTCCTGTCGGGGATACCGAGCGCGATCGTCGCGGTGATCGGCGGCGTGATATTCCTCATAGTGGCGCTCCTGATCATAATGGTGATCAGGGCGATACTGAGGAAGGTCTTCAGCAAGCTGCCGATCAACAAGAAGATCAGCGGGCTGCTGGTGACGATAGTCTACGCGCTGATGCTGTTCATAATAGTGGTGTCATTCCTGGAGATGATCGGGCTCGGGCAGGTCGCCCTGGCCTTGGGTGCCGCGATCGCGTTCATAGCCTTGGCCGTGGGCATGGCGATGAACAGCGTCCTGGGGGACTTCGTGGCGGGCGGGTTCCTGCTCGGCGAGAAGGACTTCGGGGAGGGCTTCCAGGTCGAGGCCGCGGGCGTCAAGGGCACCGTGGTCGAGGTCGACATAAGGAAGACCAGGATCCAGGGGGACGACGGCGTCCTGTACGTCATACCGAACAAGGCCGTCGAGGGAGCCACCTGGAAGGTCTTCAAGAGGCCGGCCAAGACCGAGAAGAAGCTCTTCTAGGCCCGGGACGACGCAAACCCCTTATCGGTTTCTCATTCCCCCGATGCCAGGGAACCTCAGAGGTGCGGTCCCCGAGAACGCAATTGGGCTGAGCGCGTCCGTGTCGACGTCCGCCAGGAGCGGGGACATGTCCCTCAGCCGCTCCTCCCCGACCACCTCCACCCCCCCGGCGACTATGCTCATCGCCGGCAGGACGAGGAGCTCCTGCTCCTCGGAGTACAGGAAGCAGCCGTCCTTGAGGCCCGCCCGCGGCCCCTCCCTGGGCGCGAGCGACGGGTGGATGTGGCCCATGACCGTGGGCCTGCCGTCCAGCGCCCCCTCGTGCCCGTGGACGATCCGGACGCCGGAGACGGAGGCCTCCTTCAGGAACGGGACCCCCAGCCCCCTCAGGATGGAACCCAGGTAGTTGTCGTGGTTGCCCCTGACCACCTCGAGCGGGACGGAGCCGCTGAGCCCCTCGACGAACCTGGACACGTCGTCCCACTCCTGGGAGAGGTTCCTGGAGAAGTTGTGCTTCAGGTCCCCCGCGACGACGAGCTTCGACGGCCTGACGCGCTCGACGAGGTCGAGTATGGTCCGCTGGACCTTCCTCGTCTGGACCCTGGGCAGGCTCAGGCCGTCCTGCTCGAGCGCCGCCTCGCACCCGAGGTGGAGGTCCGCGACCACCATGACGTCCTCCGGGGTAACCAGCGCAGCGCCGCCCGGGAGGACCCTCAGCCTGTCAGAGAGCCTGTATCCTCTCGCCACGCCCGCCCATAGGCGCCGTCAGGATAACAAACTTGTCACTAGTTTCCCCGACCCGACCAGCGGGTTGAATACCCCTCCTGGCCATCCCCGTGGGGATGCTGGAGCACACCTTCGTGCACCTCCCCGGGGTCGGGCGCGCCACGGAGTCCTCGTTCTGGAAGCGCGGGGTGACGACCTGGCGCGAGTTCCTCTCCGAGCGCAGGATCCCCAGGGTCTCGGACGAGAGGAAGGCGGCCATGGACGCGCTGCTCCTCGAGGGCGTCGAGCGCCTCAGGGACTCCGACTCCAGGTACTTCCGTGCGAGGATGGCGGACGGGCACCTGTGGAGGCTCCTGAGGGATTTCAGAGGCGGCACGGTCTACCTGGACATCGAGACGACCGGGATATCCGTCAGGTCGCCGGTCACGGTGGTGGGCGTGCACACCGGGAGCAGGACCCACACCCTCATACGCGGCAGGGACCTGAACGGCCCCAACCTCGAGGCCATCCTGTCGAGCGCCAGCCTCCTGGTCACGTTCAACGGAAGGGGGTTCGACATCCCGGTGCTCAGGGCCCAGTTCCCCGGCAGGGTCCCCGACACCCCGCACGTCGACCTGCGCCACCTGCTCGCGAGGCTAGGCCACCGCGGCGGCCTCAAGGCCATCGAGAGGGAGCTGGGGGTGGAGAGGGACCGGAGGGTGGAGCTCATGACCGGGGCGGACGCGGTCTACCTGTGGAGGCTCTGGGAGAGGCGGGGCAAGGCGAACGCTCTCGACCTCCTGGTCGAGTACAACACGGCCGACTGCGAGAACCTCAGGGGGCTGGCCGAGTACGCATACGACAGGATGAGGCGGCAGACCTTCTCCGCGGTCGCCCGCGGCAAACCTTGATTATCGGACCGGCGGTTAAGGTCATAGGGATGGACGGGCTACTCGCACTCATCATCGCGCTCCTGGTCTTCGCGGGCATAATATTCCTCGCCAGCCGGACGGCACGCACCATATTCATCGTGGGCATCGGCATGATCGTGCTCGCGGCGCTGGTCTTCTTCGGGGTGATCGGGTGAGCGCCGGCGCGGAGGAGTTCTCGAAGAGGCTGCCCCCCGGGCTCTGGGCGTCCGCCAAGGAGGCGGCGGCAGCGCTGGTGGGCGCCTCCAGGGTCGTCGTCGCGACGCACATAGACGCCGACGGGATATCCGCGGGGGCGATCGCGGCCACCGCCCTCGGGAGGAAGGGTGTGATGGCCGAGGTGAGGTTCTTCAAGAAGCTGGACGACGAGGCCATCGCCTCTCTGTCCGCGACAGGCGCCGACATCGTCTGGTACACGGACCTCGGCAGCGGCTCGGCCTCGAAGCTCGGGGGGAAGCAGACGGTCGTCTCCGACCACCACGTCCCCGATACGCAGTCAGGCGGGTCCAACGTCACGGGCCAGGCGAGGCTCTTCGACTTCTCAGGCGTCCTGCATGTGAACCCCCAGCTGCACGGGGTGTCCGGGGCCACCGACCTCAGCGGGGCGGGGGCGACCTTCCTCGTCGCGGCGGCCCTCGACGGCCGCAACGCCGACCTCTCCCACCTCGCCGTGCTCGGCGGGGTCGGGGACCTGCAGGACCAGCGGACGAGGAGGCTCGAGGGGCTCAACAGGGAGATCTCCGCGCTCGCGGTGTCCGCCGGCGTCCTCGAGGTGGTCCAGGACATAAGGCTCTTCGGGCGCGAGACCCGGCCCGTGCACAAGATGCTGGAGTACTCCTCGGACCCGTTCCTCCCTGGCATCACGAGCGACGAGCAGTCGGCGATATCGTTCCTCCTGAGCCTGGGCATCGAGCTCAAGGAGGGGGACGCCTGGAGGACCTGGGCGATGCTGTCCCGGGACGAGAAGGACACCGTCATCGGCGCCCTCAGGGAGATGCTCTCCAAGAGGTCGCGGAGGCCGGAGTCACTGCTGAGGCTGACCGGGGAGGTCTACGTGCTCAGGAAGGAGGCTGCGGGCTCCCCGCTGCGGGACGCGAAGGAGTACGCCACGCTGCTCAACGCGTGCGGGAGGCACGCGAGGGGCGAGGTCGGCCTGGCGATATGCATGGGGGACAGGGGCGCCGCCCTCCAGGAGGGGCTCGCGCTCCTCCGGGACCACAGGTCCGCCCTGAGCCAGGCGATCTCGCTCGCCAAGGACCTGGGCGTGACGAGGCTCAGGAACATCCAGTACTTCGACGCCGGCCCGGACATCGAGGAGACGATAGTCGGGACGGTCGCGGGGATGCTGCTCGGCGAGGCGGGCTCCGACAGGAGCGCGCCCATGGTCGCCTTCGCCGACTCGGACGAGTACTCGGAGGAGCCGAAGGCGAAGGCCTCGGCGAGGGGGACCCAGGACCTGGTTTCGAGGGGGATGGACCTCTCCGTCGCGATGCGAAGGGCGGCGGAGGCCGTGGGCGGCGTGGGCGGGGGCCACAACATCGCCGCAGGGGCGACGATACCAGCGTCCAGGAAGGAGGACTTCCTGGACGAGCTGGACCGGACCGTGGAGGAGCAGCTCAGCTCCCGAGCACGGCGACCAGGATAGCCTTCTGGGCGTGCATCCTGTTCTCGGCCTGGTCGAAGACGACGCTGTGCGGCCCGTCCATCACTCCCGCCGAGACCTCGAGGTCCCTGTGGGCGGGGAGGCAGTGCAGGAAGATCCAGTCCTTGTTGGCCTTCTCAGCGAGCCTTTCGTTGACCTGGTAGGGCAGGAAGAGGTTCTCCCTCTCGGCCTTCTCGGTCTCCTGGCCCATCGACACCCACGTGTCCGTGTATATCACGTCGGCGCCCTCGCAGGCCTTGTGCGGGTTGGACATCAGCTCGATCCTCGCCCCGGTCCTCTTCGCGACCTCCTCGGCCTTCGCGACGATGTCCGCGTTCGGCCTGTGGGACTTGGGGGTCGCGGCGCGCATGTTCATCCCGACGAGGGCGCAGCCGAGCAGGAGGGAGTTGCAGACGTTGTTGCCGTCCCCGACGTAGGTCAGCTGGAGGCCCTTCAGGGCCTTCTTCTTCTCCAGGACCGTCAGGAGGTCGGCGGCGCACTGGCACGGGTGCTCGAGGTCGTCCAGGCCGTTGATCACGGGCACCTTGGCGTGCTTGGCGAGCTCCCTCATGACCTGGTTGCTGAACGCCCGGTACATGATGCCGTCGACGTACCTGCCCAGGACGTTGGCCACGTCGTAGGCCGACTCCCTCTTGCCGATCTGGACCTCGTTGGGGCTGATGTAGAGCGAGGTCCCGCCAAGCTGGGTCATGCCGACCTCGAAGGACACCCTGGTCCTGAGGCTCGGCTTCTCGAAGACCATCCCGAGGACCTTGCCCCTGAGGGGGTCCTTCTTCTGCCCCTTCTTGGGCCCTGACTTCATCCTGAGGGCCTCGTGGAGGATCTGCTCGAAATCGTCCTTCATGTCGAGAACGGAGATGATGTCGCGCTTCAGTCCGATCACCGTGCCCCCCTCTATCGCCAGCGCCGACTTAAGCCTTTTGCGCGCGGCCCGTGCCCGGACGGGTCACCCGGCGCATCGGGACAGCCCGCAGAACAGGCAGGACTCGCAGCCCGACGTCCTCACCATCGGTCCGCCGCACTCCGGACAGTGCGCGCGCGCATCGACCCCCTCGATGGGGTCACCGCATGAAAGGCACTCCATGTCTCATCCCCCTGCGACCGTGACGGCGGGGCATGGGCAATACCCTGACCGCAGGGGGTCGACGAAAGTACCCTCGCCCAGAGGTGCCAGACAGGGCACGGGGGGTTGTGATAATGTTTATCTATGGAGACCACATGATGCCCGTCCGTGGCCGGGGTGGGGTAGTGGTATCCTTGGGGACTGTGGATCCCTTGACCCGGGTTCGATTCCCGGTCCCGGCCCCACGTCCCCTATCCCCAGCCCTCACTCCGTGAAGCGCGCACCGCAGTGCGGGCACGCGTCGTCCTTCTCGCCGACGGGTTTGCCGCACGCAGGGCACTCGTAGGCCGCCGCGTCCTGGACCCCGGCCCCCGGCGCCTCGGTGGGCCCGTCCAGGTCCATGGTGGCGGCCTCGTCGACGGCCTCCGCGAACAGGGAGAACTGCGTCCCGCACTCGTCGCACCTTGTCTGGACCGCGGAGACGATCTCGCCGCAGAAGGGGCACTCGAAGCACATGTCCTCGAAGGACGCCCCGCACCGGGGACACCTGTCCTCGGCGCCTGACACCGTCTTCCCGCAGGAGAGGCATGCCAGGACGAAGACCGGCGGCGACTCTTCGGACATGCCCCTCATTATCGGCCTGCGGATATATAATGCGTTGCTGCTGACCAGCGGGATGGAGAAACGATGGCTCGCGGAGGGCTCATCGCCTATGCTTCTTGGGCTTGGCCCTCGCCAGCGGCGACTTCTTCGCCGGCTTGGAGGGCTTGGCGTGCTCCTTGGCCGGGTGCTTCTTCGCCGGGGCCTTCTTGGGCTCGTGCCTCGGCCTTGCGCGCCTTCGCGTGCCTCGGGGCGTGGACCTCTGGCTCCGCCGCCACGGCGACGGGGGCCGCGGCCGCCGCCTGCGCAGGCGCCTCCTCCACGGGTGCGCCCTCCTCCGGGAGCTCCTCGAACACGGCCTGGCAGCCCCCGCACGACTTGGCGGATATGGATATCTTCTCGCCGCACACCGGGCAGTCGACCTTGGCCTCCTCGAGGGGGAGGTCGCAGCGTGGGCACTTCTCCTCGTCGCCGCGGATCATGAGGCCGCAGCCGGGGCAGGCCACCCTGCGGATGGTGGACTTGAGCTGGTCCAGCTCGTTGTTGATGATGCCGTCTACGAAGTCGTCCATGTCGAAGCCGGAGCTCGTCCTGACGACGCTCTCGGAGAACTCGGTCAGGTCGATGCCGCACGAGGCGCACTTGGTGGCGTTGCGCCATATGAGGCCGGAGCAGAAGGGGCACTCGAAGAGGGTCCCGGGGCCGAACTGCAGGCCGCACCTGGGGCACTCCGCATCGCTCGACCTCACTATCCTCCCGCACTTGAAGCAGCTCAGGAAGATGTCCCTGCTCTCCGCGGCTTCCATCATCGACATGAAATAGCATCCCCGTTATTTAAACTCTGGAACCCGTAGTCCGACGCGCGACACCGCCCTCACGGGCCCTCTTCCCGCCTGGACCGCCTCCGGTAGATGGCGATGAAGACGGTCAGCATGAAGAGGACTGGCAAGGCCACCTCCGAGAACTCGGGGATCTTGTCGAAGGTGACGTCCATGGGCGCGGTCGTGTTCTGCGTCCACTGCCAGCATATGTACGCCTCGCCGCCAGCGGAGTAGATGGATGTCAGGTATGTCTTCGCATAGGTCGTCTGGGCCAGCGTGAGGAACGACCATGTGCCGGAGACGTTCTTCTTCGCCACTATGCTGTCCGAGCTGGTCCCGTCGCTGACCCACAGCGCGAAGAGGTTCCCCGTGGCCGAGTCGAGGGATATCGTGGGGAACTTCAGGGTGCCCCCGCCCGCGGAGTTCAGGGTGATGGGCGTGGACCAGGTCGTGGTGGATGTGTTGTGGACGTACTGGATGTTCGGGGCCCATGCGGGCGTCCCGTCGACGTCGCCCGTGCCGTACACCACGTGGACCGTCCCGCGGGAGTCCACGACCGCGGAGGGCGGCGCATAGTCGGAGTTCGACTGGTCCGCCCCTCCAGCGTAGATCTCCTCGGGGGACGCCCAGCCCGAACCGGTGAACCTCGTCGCGGAGACGATCCCCTCGTATGTGCTCACCACCCAGACGACGGTGGTCGGCCCCGACCCCGGGAGGATGGTGCCCTTCATGCTCGGGTCCTTGATCAGGTTGATCGCGTTGTTCCTGTCGGTCCATGTGCCCTCGACGTCGCCTGCCGCGTCAGACTGGTAGCATCTGAGCTTGTACTGCGGCTGGCTCGCGTGCACCTTCGAGATCGATGCCACCCAGACCAGTCCGCTCGCGTCGAGGCACACGGTGGGATGCTTGCCGAGCATGGGGTTGCTGGATATCGCCAGTGTCTTCTCGTTCCCCCAGGCTATGCTGTGGCTCGACGGGGTGACGGCGCCCTTCCGGACGATCACGTTCGCCGTCGAGACCTCCGCTTCCCCCACGATGTACACGCTGCTGCCGGAGGCATCGTACCATATGGATGCCCGCCTCACGTCCGCGCTCGAGAAGGCGTATCCCCCGTCCGTCCATGTGACGCCGCCGTCGGTGCTGTACCTGTAGGCGGTGCTCGAGCCGTCGAAGTAGAAGCTCCAGAAGTTGGTGCCGTCGTAGAAGAGCTTCCTCTGCATCGAGCTGGCCGTCGCCGCCGAGGAGGTCGTGGAGTCGATGGCCCAGGCGAGCGTCCCGACGGAGGACGATATGCCGCCCGTGATGGCCAGCATGGTCGCCTCGTCGAGGGCGACGAAGTCCCTGTACTGCCTCCAGTCCGTCGTCTCGATCACGAAGTCTATGTCGACCGCCCCGCCCAGGTTGCTGGCGAGCACGCCGACCTCCATGCTCTGGGAGTCGACCTCGGCGGCCAGCTCGTCGGAGGCGAGGGCCCAGGCGGTGCCCGTGTAGGAGTGCAGGACCGCGCTCACGACCATGCCGTTCAGGCCGCGCACCTCGACCCTGTATTCAGCGCCTATGACCTTCGACTCGACCGAGACCGCGTAGCCCGTCAGGGCGGACATGTCCGAGTCGATGTAGATCCGGGTGATGTCCTCCGCGGTCTTCCTGGTGATGGGCACGACCGACCCGCCGCTGCTGGGCACCGGCTTGCCCTTCATGACCGGGACGTAGGAGCCGCTGCACATCTCCCCCGCGACGCTCACGTAGAAGGACGACGAGAGGCTCGTGTTGAACACGCCCACCTGGCGGACGTCTATGTTGGGGTTCAGGACGTCCACGAGGTCGACGTCGGAGGCGGTCCTGCCGGACCAGTCGCCGAAGGCGCCGTCGATGGCGACCGCGGAGGGCGCGGAGCCCACATAGGCCCTCGCGGGGTGGCCGACGACCTCGACCGCGGCGAAGGTCGAGTTGATGTCCTCAGCGGCGACGAACGCCGCGACGAACTGAGCAGGGGAGAAGGCCGAGGTGTCGAACTCGAAGTCCACCGTGACCACCTCGCCCGGCTGCAGGGTGAGCGCCTCGAAGGTGCTCACGGCCGGGGAGAGGTTCTCGGTCCGGACGTCCACCGAGCCCACCGTGCCCCCGGCGCCGTCGCACGAGAACTCGAGGCTCAGCACGGCCTCCGAGCCGGAGGCCGGGACTATCCCCGAGACAGGGACCGACGAGGAGAGGCCCTGCCTGACCGTGAGGACGCTCCCCTCCGACGGGACGCCCGCGCTCACCGAACGCCTCGCCTGCTGGTCCTGGGACAGCAGCAGGAACCTGGCGTCCTCGGAAGGGGCCTGCTGGACGTTCCCCATCGCCTCGAGCCTGTTGTCCACGAGCCTGCTCGCCGCGCCGCCGAGCGACTCCCACGAGTTCCAGTCGCACATGTCGTCGGCGGAGGGCGGGTCGTACGCGCTGACCTGGGAGGACTCCACCGACCCGTTCCACCCGTCGAGTTCGACCATGAAGTCGGCCCCGAGGGTGCCGACGGCGTAGCCCGTGCCCGCGTCCCCGTCGGAGTCGATGAAGAGGAAGAAGCTCTCCACGGAGGTCGTCCCGAAGATGTCGCCCGTGGCGGCCACGTAGAGGAACACGCGAGTCCCTTCGACGCCGACGGACCACTCCTCGACCACGGTGATCGGGGTGGTGGTGAGTATCGACATGCTGTAGGGCGTCGCGCCGTCCCACTCGCCGAAATCCCCGTCGACCGAGTAGAGCTCGTCCTCCTTGGAGTAGGATATGTAGATGAACGTGGGGATGATGATCACGAGGGCCACCAGGACCGCCAGGAACTGCCACCTGGCAATCCCGCGGCCGCGCCTCCTGGGCGCGCCCCCGAACGCGCCGGACTTGGTCCCGTTGACCATCCCGGTGCCATTGACCAGCCCGTTCCCGTTCACGAGGCCCGTCCCGTTGACGAGGCCCGTGCCGTTCACGAGGCCCGTCCCGTTTATGGCCCCCCTGCCGTTCGTCAGCCCGCGGCCAATCTGCCCCGCCTCGACCGGGGGCACGGGGGTCAGGGCCTGCGGCTCCGGCCTCGCGGGCGCCTCCCCTGCCGCTTCTGCATCCCCGGGCGCCTCCTCGGGCGCCCCGGTGATGGGGGCCAGCAGGGGCTCCGGCTCCGCCGCCTCGCCGAGGGCGGCGCCGCAATTGGCGCAGGTCCTCGCGCCTTCAGCATGCGCCGTGCCGCACTCTGGGCACGAACCGACCGCCCCCTCCGCGGCGAGCGGGATGCCGCACCTGGCGCACTTGACCTCGCCCCCCCTCAGCTCGAGCCCGCAGCCCGGGCATGTGACCTTCACCTCGGGGATCGGGGCGTGGGGCACCTCGACCGCGGGCGCCTCCTCGGCGGCCTTGACCCGCCGCATGACCCGGCGCTCTATGACCTTGTCGAGCTCCCGCTTCATCATGACCTTGTCGATGTGCGTCGAGCAGTAGGGGCAAGTGTCGACGTCCGAGGGTACCTTCTTACCGCAGAGAGGGCAGTGGATCGTTCGCTCGTTCGGCAAGCTCTAAACACCTCTGTTCACAGTGCGACCCGGCGCATCGCGGGGTGCGCAGCGGGAACCCTCGTAGGGTGAATTGCCTGGCATCCCGGTCTGGATGGTTAGAGGCCTCCTGGATATATATAGAATCCGTCTGATAGAGGTCACTGACTCCCCCCAGGGCGCATATGTCCAGCGAACGGGCCCATCCGATGGGCGCGCCCCGCCAGGGAGAGGGGGGCGTGCGCCCCACAAGATTAATATACGCCCCATATCGTCGAAAGCCAGGGTGAGGGGCACGGCCTGGACCGGGACACTTCTCAAGAAGGACGACTACAGGTTCGAGATACCGAAGGGCTACAAGCCCTGCATGTCCACGTCCGCGGTCATATTCGCGGACGACAGCCTGATCCGCTCCGTCAAGGCGGACAACGCGCCCGAGCAGGCGGCGAACGTCGCGTGCCTCCCCGGGATAGTGGGCCGCTCCCTCGCGATGCCAGACATCCACTGGGGGTACGGCTTCCCCATCGGCGGGGTCGCCGCCTTCGACTCCGAGGAGGGGGTCATATCCCCAGGCGGGATAGGCTACGACGTCAACTGCGGCGTCAAGCTGGTCAGGACCGACCTCGCCGTGAAGGACGTCCAGCCCGCCATCAAGGGGCTCATCGACGCCGTATTCGACAACGTCCCCTCCGGCGTGGGCGAGAAGGGGAAGCTCAGGCTCACGGGCAAGGAGGTCGACGACGTCCTCGACGAGGGCGCCCGCTGGGCCGTCTCCAAGGGGTACGGCTGGGAGGACGACCTCGTCTCGTGCGAGGAGGGCGGCCGCATGGCCGGCGCGGACTCCTCCAAGGTCGACCAGAAGGCCAAGCAGAGGGGGGCGCCGCAGCTCGGGACCCTCGGCGGGGGCAACCACTTCCTCGAGATACAGAGGGTCGAGCGCATTTTCGACGAGGAGGCCGCGAAGGCCTTCGGGATCGTCGGGCCAGACCAGGTGATGGTCAGCATCCACTCCGGCTCCAGGGGCTGCGGGCACCAGATCGCCAGCGACTACATCCGCGTGATGGAGTCCGCCATACGCAAGTACGGCATATCGGTCCCAGACAGGCAGCTGGCCTGCGCCCCGGTCGACTCCCAGGAGGGGCGGGACTGCTTCGCCGCGATGAGCGCGGCCGCCAACTACGCCTGGGCCAACAGGCAGCTCATCCTGCACTGGGTGAGGGAGTCGTTCGAGCAGGCGCTCGGGAGGAAGGCCGAGGAGATGGGGATGTCCTGCGTGTACGACGTGGCGCACAACATCTGCAAACTCGAGGAGCACCAGTTCGAGGGCAGGCGGATGAAGGTCTACGTCCACAGGAAGGGGGCGACCAGGGCCTTCGACGCCAGCAGGCCCGAGGTCCCCGCGAAGTACAGGGCCGTGGGCCAGCCGGTCCTGATACCCGGCGACATGGGCAGCTCCAGCTACGTCCTCGTGGGCACCCCGCAGGCGATGGCCGAGACCTGGGGCTCCACGTGCCACGGGGCCGGGAGGCTCATGTCGAGGAGCGCCGCGACGAGGAAGTTCACCGCCGACGACGTGGTGCGGATGCTCAAGGACCGCGGCGTCTACATCCGCGCGGCCTCGCGGGACGGCATCATCGAGGAGGCGCCGGGCGCGTACAAGGACGTCGACGAGGTCGTGGGCGTCGCCCACGGCGCGGGCATATCGAGGCTGGTGGCCAAGCTCAAGCCCATAGGCGTGATGAAGGGCTAGAGCCCGAGGACCTTCTCGGCCGCCTTGGCGACCTTCGCCTTGTGCCTCTCCGGGCAGGCGACCATCACCGCCCAGTCGTACGCCCTCCGGGACTGGAGCGCGGACGCTATCGGGCTGAGCCTCGGGAGGAGGCGTATCTTGCCCTGCTGGAGGATCCTCACGTCCATGAGGGACATCCTCGGCTCCGAGACGGGGATCTCCGAGGACGGGACGTCGATGACGACATGGCCGGGTTCGAGCCCCGCCCTGGTCGCGATATCCTCCTCCGCGGACCTCCGCCTTTTCATGTCGCCCAGGCGGTCTACGGCCTCCCACTGGCCCTCCGAGACGTCCGTCACCGCGATGGCGTAGGCCTTCTTGAAGAGCCTGCGGTACTTGATCAGCGTGGCGATCTCCCTGCAGAGGCCCCCCTCCGAGTTGAGCCTCGAGAGGAGGGTCGCGTCCGTCATCTGGTGCATGGAGTATATGTCCTCGGGGCCGAAGCCCTCCACCGCCTTGGCGAGCATCAGCTCCGATATGCGGACGGTCTTGTGGAAGTACACGGACGTGAACATGAGGGACCTCGCCACCAGCATCCCCTCGACGGCGCTGAGGCCGCCCCTCTCTATCACCAGGTCGCCGTTGAAGAGGTCGAAGGTCTCGACCAGGCGGTCCAGGTCTATGACGCCGTACGCGACCCCCGTGTAGTGCGCGTCCCGGACGAGGTAGTCTAGCTGGTCCGCGTCCACGGTGCCGCTCACCATCTGGGACATGTAGCGGCGGGAGTTGAAGTGCGCCTGCCCGTGGTGCCTGTCGAGGCCCCTCGCCGGGCGCTGCGCCTCGGCCCCCTCGAGGAGGCTGGCGACCTCCTTCGGGTCGAGGCCCATCCGCTCGATGGCCTCGGGGACCGAGACGTGCTTGCCGAGGACCTTGCGCTCCTCCTCGGTCAGCACCGAGTCCTCCCCGCGGATCATCCGCCTGGAGATCTCGGCGTGGTCTATCCCGAACTGCTCGTGGAGGACCATCTCGAAGGTGTGCGAGTAGGGGAGGTGCCCGACGTCGTGGAGCAGGGCGGCGGCCCTGACCATGGACGACTCCCTCGCGTCCAGGCCGAGGGACGAGCACATCCTGCCCGCGACGGCGAAGGCGCCGAGGGAGTGCTCGAAGCGGGTGTGGTTCGCGCCCGGGTAGACGAGGTACGCGAGGCCGAGCTGGTGGATGCTGTGGAGCCTCTGCAGCTCCGGCGCCGCGGCGAGGGCGAGGAACTCGTGGTCCACCCTGATGCTCCCGTGTACCGAGTCCCTTATGGTCTTGTGCTCGGACATCGCGTCGGAGGACACATTATCCGGATATAAGGGTTCACTATGACCGTGGCAACGGGGCCACCTACGGGCCCGCGCGCAGGCCGCCCGACATTATTGAACATGATACCGGAGGCCAAACGCTTTTAAGAGGGGCGACCGATGCTTTACCGTAGCCTCGCCCCCCGGAGGCATCTCGCCATGACATCGGATCTCGGCACGGATAGCGAAGACAGGGTTCAGCTGTTCATAGACGGCTTCGACAACAAGATCGGCGGAGGGATCAAGAAGGGCCACGTGGTGCTCCTCGCGGGCACCCCCGGCACCATGAAGTCCTCCATCGCCATGAACATGCTCATCAACAGCGTGAAGAAGAAGGGCGTGAACGTCCTCTACGTGAGCATCGAGGAGAGCAAGGAGAGCCTCCTCTCCGCCATAGAGATGCTCGGCCTGGGGAAGGTCGACGAGAACAAGTTCTTCATAGTCGACATCGGGAAGCTGAGGCTGGAGCACACCGACGCGGACGTCGGGAGGGACTGGTTCAAGATCCTCAAGGAGTACCTGAGGAAGAAGGTCGAGAACGAGGGCGTCGAGGTGGTCGTCGTCGACTCCCTCACGGCGATATACTCCCTCGCCACGATACCCAATCCGAGGCAGGAGCTGTTCCACTTCTTCGGGTTCCTGAAGAAGCTGGGCGTCACGACCTTCCTGATATCGGAGACGCAGCAGAACGGGAACGCGTTCGGGCCGTACAACGAGGACTTCCTGGCGGACGGCGCCATACTGCTCAAGTTCGTGGAGGTCGGGGAGACCGACGTCCAGCTGAGGATCAGGGCCGTCAAGATGAGGCACTCGAAGATACACCACGGCTACCTGACGCTGCTCTACAAGGACGGAAGGTTCTCAGCCATCACCCCGCTCTCGGAGTGACGGCGCGCGAGGCCCCCCGGGGGCCCGCGCCAAGGGGGCTCAGAAGCCGCCCTTGAGCTTGTTCCTGTCTATCTTGATCGACCTGGGCGTGACCATGAGGAGGTTCTTCCCCACTCCGGCGACGTCGCCGTCGACGTCCCTCGCCACGTTCTTGAGCTCGGCGGTCAGGCGCTTCATCGTGAGGTCGTCGTTCGCGACCGAGGTGTAGTCTATCACCAGTATGTTCCCCGAGTAGACCTGGCTCGTGAGGTTGGACAGGTCGTCGTACCTGAACAGCTCGCCGACCTTCACCACGGTCTGGGCGCCCTCGGTGCCGAGGACCCCCTCGTCCTCGAAGACCATGTCCGTCAGGTCGATGTACTGCTCTGCGCCCATCGTGTCCCTCGATTCGTTGTCAGCGGTTCCAGCGAAGGGTTTCTTCTTGAGAATCGTCAAGTGCATCCCTCGCCAGCGTAATCACGTTGTTCGGATATAAATCCTACTGGTCGGGCTCAGGAGGCCCTTCGCCCTCCTCCTCGGCCTCTTCCTCCTCCTCGTCGACAAGCCACAGCTTGTCGCCCACGAAGTGCACCGAGGAGACGACCTTCCCCTTCGGCTTGGAGCGCATCGCCTCGCCGGTGACGAGGGCCCTCCCGATCGCCAGCGGGCGCCTGTTCCTCTCGTCCCTGATCCAGACCATGACCCCCTCGGCGATGCCCGGGTCCGCGTCCACGACCCCCGGGCCCATGACGTCCGCCCCGTTGGCGACGAACCGGACCGCGCCCATGTCGACGGTGACGTACCCCTTCGTCGCCGGGTACCTCAGCAGGCCCCGCACCGTCAGGAACGGGACGCCGTCCATGACGACCGCCATCACCTTCCCGTCGACCATTATGGCGTCGTAGCCCGGCCCCTCGGCCATGTCGACCGTGTCCGAGGCCGAGAACACCCTCGCCCCCGTCGCAGCCTCTATCGCGGAGGCGACGGAGGCGATGTCCTTCTGCCTCATCCTGTGCCTCTTCCTCAGCCGCACGTCGGTCATCCACGGCCACCGTCCTTCCGCCCGGGCGCGGCCCCGGCCGCCTCCTCCTCCGCGGCCGGCTGCGCCGTCCCTGCGAGCGCCATGTGGGCGCGCCTGATCAGGCCGGTCGCGCCCGGCTCCGTGGGGTCGATGCCCAGCGCGGTCCTCGCGGCGTCCAGGGCCTCCTTCGGCCTGCCCATCCGCAGCCTCACCCGCGCGAGGGACTCCGACGACGTGTAGTCCGAGGGCTCCTCCCCGATGGCCTTGATGTACTCCGACTCCGCGGCCGCCAACTCCCCCTTCGCCTCGGCGAGCTCCCCCTTCAGCCTGTGGGCGGCGGCGCACGAGACCCCCGAGAGCAGGGCCTCCACCTCGTCCTCGGGGAGCCCGGCCCTCGCGTACGCGCGCGCCTCGAGGTACGAGATGCGGGCGCGCGACGCGTCGTTGACCGAGACCCTCTCAAGGACGACGAGGGCCTCGTCGTGCATCCCCCTGTCGAGGAGGAGCTCGCAGTAGTCGAGGAGGACGCACGGGTCCCTCACCGACTCGAGGGCGTCCCTGAGGCCCTCAGGGATGGGCATCTGGGTGGACACCCTCAGTATCTTGATGCAGTCGCTGCCGATCCCGGGGTCGAAGGTCCTCGTGGTCATGGCGTCGCAGAGGAGCTCGGTCGCCTCGGAGAACTTCCCGAGCCTCAGGAGGACGTTGCCCTTCCGCCTCAGCTGCGCCGACTCGCCCTGGGACCCGCTCCTCATCGGGGGGAACAGGTTCAGCGATGTCCTGTACGACGCCTCCGCCGCGAGCGAGTCGCCCATGGCGGAGAGGATGTCGCCCCTGTCCGCCCAGCCGTCGGCGTAGCCCGGGTTCACCGCCAGCGCCTCCTCGATCGCGTTCAGGGCCTCGTCCCAGCGGCCCAGCATCCGCGCGACCCTGGACTTGGCCTTCCAGGCCTCGTCGTAGTCCGGGTTGAGCGCTATCGACTCGAGTATGAGGTCGTACCCCTCCTCCGGCCTCCCCGTCATGGAGAGGCACATCCCCTTGGCGTAGAGGGCGTAGTCGAAGTCGGGGCGGATCTCGAGCGAGCGCTCGTGGAAGGGGATGGCCTCGGCCCACATGCCCATCTTCTCCAGGGCGTTGCCTATGTTGTTCCAGGCGATCTCGTAGTCCGGATCCACCTTCAGCGCCTCGACGAAGAGGGGGACTGAGTCGGCGAACCTCCCCAGGTTGTAGAGGGCGTTTCCCAGGTTGTTCCAGAGGACGCGGTCCCTGTGGTCGATCTCGAGGGCCTTCCTGTAGCACTCGACGGCCTCGTTCAGCCTCTCGGCGCCGTGGTACGCGTACCCCTTGTTGTACCATGCGTGCTTGTACCCAGGGTCGATGGCCAGGGCCCTGTCGAAGGCGGCGAGGGCCGGGTCGAGGAAGCCCGCGCAGAAGAGGGAGTAGCCCATGTTGTTGAGGATCTCCTTGTTGTTGGGCGACATGACAAGGGCCTTCTCGAACGACTGGACGGCCATGGCGAAGTTGCCGGACTCGTGGTACGCCGTCCCGAGCAGGGACATCGCCTCGGGCGAGTCGCCCCTGAGCCTCATGTGCTCCCTGCAGGCGTCCGCCGCCGCCTCGTAGAGGCCGAGGTCGAGCAGTATCTCCGCCGCCATAAGGTGGAGGGCGGGGTCCCTGGAGCCCGAGGAGAGCATCCGGTCCACGACGGCCTTGGCGCGCCTCACCCTCCCGAGCTTGGAGTAGGAGTTGGCCAGGCCGGCGAGGTTCTGCACCCTCGACGGGTTGAGGGAGGAGGCCCGCTTGTAGGCGTCGGCGGCCCCCTCGAAGAGGCCCTGGGCGAGGAGGCAGTTGCCGAGGTTGTGCCAGGCGAGCTCGTAGCCCGGGGAGCGCTTGACCGCGGCCATGTAGCCCTCGGCCGCGCGCCCGCACTGCCCGAGGGCGTCGAGGGCGGCGGCCCTGTTGTTGTGGGCCACCTCGGTGTCGACCCCCGACGCCATGGCCTCGTCGAAGAGGCTGAGCGCTCTGGGGTAGTCTCCTGCATCGTAGGCCGCGTTGGCCTGCTCCAGTAGGGCCGATGCGCCCAGCTTCCTGGTCGCCCCGGCTTCGTCGGAGGGGGTCACTCGGGTTACCATGACGTAATTGGTAGATATCCTTTTCCCGGTTCCGCCATTCGCGACGTTTGGCCAAAGCTTATATCAGGATTAGATTATAATTAGCTGGAGCGGTGTCTAGATGCTGGTTCTGTTCGGGCGCACCCCCAGGTCCATGGTGACGGCCTTCCTGGTCAGCAGGAACACGGGGGCGAAGCCGGCCCTCAGGGAGCAGGGGAGGCAGTTCTACTTCGACGAGACGCTCGACGCGGACGCCGTTGACTACGACGCCCAGTACAAGGAGTTCCGGGAGAGGTTCGGCGGCCTCGACTTCCTGGAGGACGAGAAGCTGTACGAGATAGTCGAGGACGAGGTGTTCTGGGCCTCCAGGTACAGCTCCCCCGACAGGTTCGTCCTGATCTTCACCGTCCTCGGGCAGATCGAGAAGGAGGGCACCAGGGCCTACCTCGCCCAGAGGAGCCCCGAGGCCAAGGAGATGAAGGACCGCATAAGGCGCGTGGTCGGGGAGTTCCGGAGGGCGAAGGTGTTCATCACGTTCCAGGAGGACGAGAGGAACAAGGTCCTGATAGGCAAGGCGGGCCTGGAGCACGACATCGCGGACCTCGTCCTCAGGCACTTCGCCAAGAAGCGCCCCGGCTACTCCGTCGCCCTGCTGGGGGACGACACCGTCCACATATGCTACAACGACGAGATCCTCGTGGACGCGAGGGGCAGGTTCCCGGAGAGGATCTCGAGGAAGGACTCGGGGAGGTACTGGACCATGATGACGGACGTCAAGCACCTCGAGTCGAGGAGGGACCCCAAGTACTCCGCGGAGCCCCTACCGAAGAACTACTGGAAGTGGGTCGCCGAGGGGGCGCAGGACGAGCAGCCGCGCCCGAAGGTCACCCTGGAGGACTTCGGGGCCTGATGGCGGCGGGCCGGCGCCCTCCCAGGCCGGCGGAGCCAGCCGAAAAGTTACTTAAGGCGCGATATCGTTCGAGTATGGGCACACACCTGAGGGAATCAGTTGAGGAACCCCACCCCCTGCGTCGGCCCCGAGGAGATCGGCGTCCTGATGGACCTCCTCAGCCACGACATGCTCAACAACAACCAGGCGACCCTGAGCTACCTCGAGCTGATACACTCCTCCAAGGTGGACAGGAGGACCAGGGAGTTCGCCGAGAAGGCGGCGTCCCAGGTCCACACGTCCTCCATGCTCCTGGACAGCATCAGGCGCTTCGTGACGTCGTCCAGGGCCGGGCCCCTCGCGGCCAGGCCCGTCGACCTGAAGGCAGCCCTCGCGGGGGTCGCCCGCGAGATCCCCGAGATGTTCCCGCACAAGCGCGTGACGGTGGACGCATCCGGCCTGGAGGCGGGGACGGAAGTCCTCGGAGGACAGAGCGTCAGCGACCTGTTCATGAACCTCATAGCCAACCTGGTGCAGCTCGACCCCGGCGAGGAGGTCCGCGTCCAGGTGCGGCCCTGCGGCAGGGACCGCGGGGCCCAGGGCGCCGTGAAGGTCGA
Organism: Thermoplasmatota archaeon; assembly: GCA_040751795.1. Taxonomy (GTDB): domain Archaea; phylum Thermoplasmatota; class Thermoplasmata; order UBA10834; family UBA10834; genus UBA9653. The sequence goes on from JBFMHR010000001.1 coordinate 122,325, forward strand.
AGTGGCCGCGCCGACGGCCGCGCTGCCGCAGGGGGTCGGGGATGACATCTTCGCCCACGCCAGGGCGGAGGACCTCTCGAAGATGTCGAGGGTGTCGGGAGCCGTGTTCGCGGGGAGCGTAGCCAGGGCCCTGGGGGGGTCCGTCTCCGCCTGCGCGCCGGGGACGAAGAGGGGGCGCGGCTGCGTCTTCGAGGTCACGCTGAAGGGGGCGGGCCGGGCATGACGTCGGTCATGATAGTGGACGACGAGCTCTTCATCGTGGAGCTCTACAGGGACATACTCCAGCTCAGGGGATACAAGGTCGTGGGCACGGCCTTCGACGGGGAGGAGGCCGTGAGGAGGTACAGGGCGCTGCCCGAGAAGCCCGACGTCATAATAATGGACCACCGCATGCCCGTGATGAACGGCGTCGAGGCGACCAAGGAGATCATACGCGGCAACCCCGCCCAGAAGATCATCTTCGTGAGCGCAGACGTGCTCATAGAGAAGGACGCGCGCGACGCGGGCGCTGCGGAGTTCCTCCCCAAGCCGTTCCGGATGGACGACCTCATAGAGAAGATGCAGAGGGTGTCGGCCTCCTGAGCGGGGCGTGCTGGCAGATTTATTCTTGCGTGACGATACATCCCGATAAGTTGAAGAACAGGACGAGCATATTACTGCGAAGGTAGGGCGTCCCGATGGATGGATTCAAGAAGGTCCGCGCGATGAGCTTCCCGAGGCAGGTCCTCACCGGGCACGACGTCATCGGCCAGGCGGGGTCCATGTGCGAGGAGTTCGAGTTCCAGGGGACCGGCCTGATAGTCACCGGGCAGACGACCGGGGAGCTCGCGGCCAGGCAGGTCGAGCAGATCCTCAGGGACAAGGGGTTCGAGGTCCAGTCCATCGTCGTCGGTGAGGCGAGCAGGGGCAACCTCGTCAAGGTCGAGGAGGTGGCCAAGGACGTCAAGGCCTCGTTCCTCCTGGGCGTGGGCGGGGGCAGCAAGATAGACCTCGCCAAGCTCGCCTCGTTCAACCTGAAGATGCCCTTCCTGAGCGTCCCGACCTCCGCCTCGCACGACGGCATCGCCAGCCCAAGGGCCTCGATCAAGGACGGGGGCAACTCCCTCTCCCTGAACGCCAGCGTCCCCATGGGCGTCATAGCGGACACCAAGGTCATCTTCAAGGCGCCCTACAGGCTCCTCGCCTCCGGGTGCGCCGACGTCATATCCAACACCGCGGCCATCCTGGACTGGCAGCTCGCGGACCGCCTCAGGAGCGAGTTCATCAGCTCCAGCGCGGCGAGCCTCGCCAAGTACGCGGCCGAGGCGATCATAGAGAACGCGGCCGCGATCAAGCCCAACCTCGAGGAGAGCGTTTGGGTCGCCATACGGCCCATTATCATCTCCGGCATCTCCATGGCCGTGGCGGGCTCGTCGCGCCCGACGAGCGGCTCCGAGCACATGTTCTCTCACGTTCTCGACAGGATCGCGCCCGGCAAGGCCCTCCACGGGGAGCAGTGCGGCGTCGGTTCGATCATGATGATGTACCTGCACGGGGGGGACTGGCAGCGCATACGGGACGCCCTCCAACTCATAGGCGCGCCCACGAGCGCCGGGGAGCTCGGGGTGACGAGGGAGCAGGTCATAGACGCTCTCGTGCACGCGCACGAGCTGCGGAAGGACCGGTACACCATCCTGGGGGACCGCGGGCTCACGCCCGACGCGGCGGAACGCCTGGCGACGATCACGAAAGTGATATGATGGGAGGTATCGGCAATGGTGCTTGTGACGGTCGTCGGAGAGCTTCAGTGCAGGAAGGGCTTCGAGTTCGCCTTCTCGGGGCCCCTGGCTGAGTGCAGGGACTGCAAGGTCAGGAACGTCTGCTTCCACCTCGAGGAGAACAAGTGGTACAGGGTCACCGAGGTCAGGGAGGTCCACCACGAGTGCAAGGTGCACGAGGGGGGCGTGAGGGTCGTCGAGGTCGAGCGGGTGCCGACCAGGGCGGCCATACCCGCCAGGACCGCGCTGGAGGGGTCCATGATCACGTGGGAGGGGAGCGACTGCGACGCCGTCGGCTGCCCCAACTACAGGCTCTGCTGCCCGGCCGGCGCCTCCGACGGGATGAGGTACAAGGTCCTCTCCGTCGAGCCCTCCGAGGTGGTCTGCCCCAGGGCGAGGAGCCTCAGGGTCGTCTCGCTCGAATGAGCAGGAAGACCGCCAGTACCGCTGCCACCGGTATCAGCAGGGCGGGGAACTCGGGTATCGCCGTCCCCTGGACCCACACCGTCACCGTGTCGGTGTCGGAGCTCCCCTGGGCGTCCGTGACCGTGAGCGTCACCGGGTAGACGCCCTCGGTCCAGAAGGTGAACGCGGGCGACACTCCGTAGACCGAGACGTCCGAGCCGTTGTAGACGAAGGTCCATGTGTAGTTCGTTATCCCGCCGTCGTCCGTCGAGTCGGACGCGTCGAACGCCACCTCGGCGCCCGGGGCGCTGCTGATGTCGTCCCCGGCGTCGGCCACCGGCGCCGCGTTCAGGGACTCCGTGACCGTGAAGGAATGCACCTCGTACGGCGCGTATCTCGGGCTCATGAGCTCGACCCCCCCGAGGTCGTGCGCGACGATGTAGTACTCCACCGTCGAGCCGGCGGCCTGCGAGGGTATCGTGCCCGAGTAGGAGTCGTTGGAGGCCCCCTGGGCCATGGGCGACTCGGCCCATGCGCCGCCGTCCACCCTGTAGAGCACGCCGAGGTCCGAGGCGTCGACGCCCCTGCCCGCGGTGATCTCCGCCTCCACCTCGTGGCCCAGGGCGGAGAACTCCGAGTCGCCGAGGGGCGTGTGGGATATGGCAAAAGGCGCCTGGTAGCGGTCACCGCACAGCTCTATCCCGAGGAGGGTGGGGGCGTAGTTCTCGTACACTATCTCGAGGACGTCCTCCTCCCACTCCGGGTGGAACTCGGTCGCGCCCATCTCGAACAGGAACGCGAAGATGCCCAGGCTGCCGTAGAGCCAGTCCAGGGAGTCGCCCGTGGTCGCGTACATGTCCACCGACTGCGCCGCGGTGTAGCCGTTCAGGGCGGCCAGCTGCTGCCCTATGTCGACGAAGTGATCGTCGTCGGCCGTGAGGTTGGCCGTGTACCCCCAGGGCCACATGACCGAGTCATCATAGGTGTGGAAGTCGAACGCGATCTGGAAGTCGTGGGCCCGCGCGAGGTCGCGCACCGCCTGCGTCTCCGGCTCGGAGAACGGCTCCTCGCCGCAGTAGACATCGGACGATGTGAGGTCGGAGGTGCCCGCCCCGCCCCAGGCCCCCAGCGGGTCCCCGTTCTCGGAGCCGTTGTAGTTCCTGTTGAGGTCTACCCCGAACGTGCCGTCGAGGTTGTCCCTCCTGTTCTTCCTCCACATGTCGTCCACCGTGAGGGCGTAGTCCAGCCCGTCCGGGTTGACCACCGGGACGATCCATATCTCCCGGTTGTCTATGAGCCAGCTGACCCTGGCGTCGAGGCCGTAGCCCTCCGTGAGGTTCTCGATGACGTTGAGGGCGGTCTCGTGCGTCGGCCACTCCCGCGCGTGGTGCAGGGCCACCAGGAGGAACTCGGGCTCGTCCTCATCGACGCCCGCGTTGTCGGAGATCTTGATGGCGAGTATGTCCCGGTCCGCCACGGCGGCGGTCTTCTCCCAGCTGTCGCCGATGTCGTAGAGCGCGGCGATGTCCGGGTGGTCGGCCACGGTCTGCTCGAGTATCTGCTTGACCTCGGTGTAGTTCCTGTACCCGTAGTTCACGGGGGGCCCCGCCGTCGGGGCGGATGCCGCAGGTGCAGCATCGTCCCCTCCCGATGCAGGAGCAGCCAATACCGCTGATACCATCAGAGCGGCCACAAGCACGATCGATGCCGGAAGTATCCCAGAACTCATGTCCCCCCACCGTCGAATCTAATCTAGCAGAGTCAGTATGACCTTATTGCGCCGTGAACGGCCTTATGCAGCGACGGGTATAAGCAGGTTCTGCAACGCCCCGCGCTCAGCCGCCAGTCACCGGGGGCAGGAAGGACACCTCATCCCCCTCCTTCAGGACCCTCGACGGGGCACCGTACTCGCGGTTCACGGAGAGGATGATGTGCTCCCGGTAGCGCTCGAGGGCGGGGAACCGGCGTATGTATTCGTCCAGCAGTCCGCTGACGGTGGTCCCGGGAGGGAGATCCAGGTCCTCCTCCTTCATGCCTACCACCTCTCTGAACGCCGCGAAGAGCTTGACCTTCACGTTCACCGCATCACCTGTCCGTCGCGCCGAGTGGTTAATGGCAGACCCTTATACATACTGTGCGCCGTAGCGATCTCATGAGGAGGGAGGGCAGTGGAACTGCGGGTGGGCGGGACCGCACAGACCGGTGTCTGTCGAACTCCATCGGAAATCCATCCTGTGAAGGAGGGATTGCGCATCTGGAACAGAGTATTGATAACAATATTGGTAACAATACGGATAACAAATCGCCCCGGCGGCCCGTGAGGATGTCGGAGTCTGTTACCAAGTCTTGTCGGAAAACTTCTTTAAATCATCCCCGCTCATTCGCCTCTCTGCACGCAGCCGCAAAGCTTTTCACCTCTGTTTACAGACTGAAGTGGGGGAGGAGGACTCAGCCCACCTTCGCGAGCGGAGGGGGAAGCCATCAACCCGTGCGCCCACCGCACCTGTAGGGAGAGTACAGGTACGCCAGAGGGGGAGAAATGTCAAGCACGCCTAACTACAAGCAAGGGGACTCTGTCGCACCTGGGGACAGGCAGTTCAGGACAGACTCCGGATGGGATCTGGAGCCCCAGATCAGCTCCAACGCCAGGACGGTGCTCGAGCGGAGGTACCTGAAGAAGGACGACGACGGCAAGCCGGTCGAGACTCCGCGGCAGCTGTTCGAGCGGGTGGCCAGGGCGATAGCCTCAGCGGAGGCGAACTACGGCGCCGGGGAAGCCGAGGTCGAGAAGGTCGCCGAGAAGTTCTATGAGATGATGGCCCGGCTCGACTTCATGCCCAACAGCCCGACGCTGATGAACGCCGGGAGGGAGCTGGGCCAGCTCTCCGCGTGCTTCGTCCTGCCCATAGGGGACTCGATGGAGCAGATCTTCGACGCCGTCAAGTACACCGCCCTCATCCACAAGTGCCTCGTCCCAGAGACCATGGTCATGACCGACGTGGGCTGCATGAGGCTCGGGGCCGTGACGCCCGGCGCATGGATCGAGACCCACGAGGGGATGGAGGCCGTCGCCGAGAGGCATGAGAACGGGACCCAGGAGGTCTTCACACTCGAGACCGAGGAGGGCTACTCCATCACCGGGACAGCCCTGCACAGGCTCCTCGCTAGGACCGCCTCCGGCGACCTCGAGTGGAGGAGGATAGGCCAGCTGAGGCCTGGGTCCGAAGTGGTGATGAAGCTCGGGGGGTGGCTCGGCGGGGCCGAGCCGGCCGTGCCCCACGAGGCGTCGGAGTTCGCAGGCGGCGTCGACGACAGGGTCCTCAGGGCCGACGAGCCCGGGCTCTGCGAGTTCCTCAGGAGGGCCTTCGGCGACCACGGGTGGGTCTCGCCCGCCGGCATGGTCTCGGCGGAGCTGCCGTCCGAGCGGCTCGCGAAGGACGTACAGACGATGATGTTCTACGTCGGGATACCGACCACTAGGGAGGGGGCGCGCCTCGCAGTGAGCACCGCCTCCGGGTTCGAGTGCTTCAGGGAGAAGGTCGGGTTCGGGTCCAAGGTGCTGTCCGAGAGGCTCGGCGCCATCGAGGCGGGCAGCATGGTGGCCGGGGCCGAGGCCGCGGGGCTGTACCATGCGGAGCCGGACGACGAAGGCCACTTCACGGTGAGGGTCAGGGCGGTCGTGCCCGCGGGGAGGAGGGAGGTCCTGGACCTGACGGTCCCCGACAGCCACGCCTACCTGGCGAACGGCTTCGTGTCCCACAACAGCGGCGGGGGCACGGGCTTCAGCTTCTCGAGGCTCAGGCCGGCCAACGACTCCGTCAAGAGCACCGCGGGCGTGTCGAGCGGCCCCATCTCGTTCATGGAGGTCTTCAACGCGGCGACGGAGACCATCAAGCAGGGGGGCACGAGGCGCGGTGCCAACATGGGCATCCTGCGCGTCGACCACCCGGACATAATGTCGTTCATTACCGCCAAGAAGGACAGCACCAAGCTCACCAACTTCAACATCTCCGTCGCCCTGACGGACAGGTTCATGGAGGCCGTGGAGAAGGGGACGGACTACGACCTCGTCAACCCGAGGAACAGGCAGCCCGCGTCGAAGCTCGGCTCCCGCAAGGTCTTCGACATGATAGTCAACATGGCCTGGAGGAACGGCGAGCCCGGGATCGTGTTCATAGACCGCATCAACAGGGACAACCCCACCCCGAAGATAGGGGAGATAGAGAGCACCAACCCGTGCGGGGAGCAGCCCCTGCTGCCCTACGAGTCGTGCAACCTCGGGTCCATCAACCTGGCCCACATGCTCTCCTACGACGCGGGAAGGTACGCCGTGGACTGGGACAGGCTGAGGGACGCCGTCCACTGGTCGGTCAGGTTCCTCGACAACGTCATTGACGTCAACAGGTACCCGCTGCCTCAGATCGCCGACATGACCCGCTCGAACAGGAAGGTGGGGCTCGGGGTGATGGGCTTCGCGGACATGCTCCTCACCATGGGCGTCCCGTACGACAGCGACGAGGCGCTGGAGCTGGGGAGGAGGATCATGGCCTTCGTCGACGACGAGGGGCACAAGGCCTCCGTCGCCCTCGCGAAGACGAGGGGCAGCTTCCCCAACTTCGCCGAGAGCACGCTGAAGGGCAGGTTCGCGGCCATCAGGAACGCGACGGTGACCACCATCGCCCCGACCGGTACCATCAGCATAATATCGGGGGCGTCGAGCGGGGTCGAGCCGATCTTCGCCGTCGCGTACGTGCGCAACGTGATGGACAAGGACATACTCCCCGAGGTGAACCCCATCTTCGAGGCGGTCTCGAAGGCCAAGGGCTTCCACACCGACGAGCTCATGAAGGAGATCGCGGCCAAGGGCACGGTCAAGGACATAAGGGGGGTCCCGGACGACGTGAAGAGGGTCTTCGTCACGGCCCTCGACATCTCCCCCGAGTGGCACATCAAGATGCAGGCCGCCTTCCAGGAGCACACGGACAACGCCGTGTCGAAGACGGTCAACTTCCCGAGCGAGGCGACCCCCAAGGACGTCGAGGACGTGTACATGATGGCCTACAAGCTGGGCTGCAAGGGCGTCACCGTGTACAGGTACGGCAGCAGGGAGGACCAGGTCCTCAGCGTCGGGGCGGACAAGGAGAAGAAGGCGGAGGAGGCCCAGCCCGAGGAGGACGGCCGCGTGCCGAGGAAGAGGCCCATGGTCACCCGCGGCTCGACCCAGAGGATGGAGACCGGGTGCGGGCACCTGTACGTCACGATCAACGTCGACGAGAGGGGGCTGTGCGAGGTCTTCACCCAGATGGGCAAGTCAGGCGGGTGCACGGCCTCCCAGTCGGAGGCGATAGGGAGGCTGATATCGCTGGCCCTCCGCTCGGGGATGGACCCGGAGTCGATCGCCAAGCAGCTCAGGGGCATCAGGTGCCCGTCCCCGCTGTGGCAACCGGGGGGCATGGTGCTCTCGTGCAGCGACGCGGTCGCCAAGGCGCTCGAGAGGTTCGTGAAGGACTTCGAGACCTCCAAGGTGGAGAGGGCGATCGAGGCGGGGGCGGCCGCACCGCCCGCGGAGAAGCAGAACCACGTGGACAAGGGGGACGTGTGCCCCGAGTGTCCGGAGTGCGGCAGCATGGTGGAGTACGTCGAGGGCTGCGTCGTGTGCAGGACCTGCGGCTACTCCAAGTGCTGGTAGGAAACAAGAAGAGGGAAACGCAAACGCGCACACGGCCCCGGGGTGCGGGCCTGTGCGGTTCCATTTTCTTTCCATGCCCGAGGTACTGTACACGTAGTGGCAGGTGAGTTCAACCCCCGCGGCGGTGGGGAGGGCATGAGTGGCCTGGGCCATCCGTGGGAGTACCCCTCATCGGACGCGGGGACGGCGATTGAGCATACCGCGGTCTGCCGGCTAAGGGGCAGGGCCCACGGTCCACCCATCGTGAAAAATGTTTACTCCCCCATGCCCATAACCCCGGGCGGAAAGGAGAGGGCGGAGATGACTGAGGTTAGGGTCAAGCAGATGGCGCGCGACGTCAGGCCCGGGGAAAGGGTCGACAGCTACTTCTCTGTGAGCTACAAGAAGCCCGTCACGGAGTACAGGAACGGGCACATGTTCGAGGTCAGGGTCGCGGACAGCAGCGGCCAGCTCACCGTCAAGTACTGGGGGGACAGGGACCGCGAGGCGGTCCAGAGGGTCTACTCCTCCTTCGACAAGGACGACGTCGTGAGGGTCACCGGCACCAGCTCCGAGTACAGGGGGCAGGTCGAGGTCTCCGTGAGCAGGGAGGGCGGGGGCACCATCGCCAGGATGGAGGACGGCACCTACGACACCTCGGCCCTCATCTCCACGGTCGAGGACATCCCCGGGAAGGCGGAGAGGCTGATGTCCCACGTCTCGAAGGTCGAGGAGCCGCACATGCGGGCCCTCCTCGAGTCGTTCTTCGCCGACGGGGCGTTCATGGAGGCGTTCTCCAAGGCGCCCGCCTCGATCCAGCTCCACGGGGCGGCCGTGGGCGGCCTGCTCCAGCACACCCTCAACGTGGCGGACAACGCCATGGAGGCGGTGAGGCAGCACCCGGAGCTGGACAGGGACCTCGTCCTCACGGGGGCCCTCCTCCACGACATAGGGAAGGTGAGGACTTTCAGGGTCACGACCAACATCAACGCGACCGTCGAGGGGAACCTCCTCGGGCACATAGTCATAGGGGACGAGGAGCTCATGGCCCACGTCTCCTCCATAGAGGGGTTCCCGGCGGACCTCGCCCTCAAGGTCAGGCACATACTCCTCGCCCACTTCGGGAAGAGGGAGTGGGGCTCCCCCGTGGAGCCCATGACCCCCGAGGCCCTCGCGGTTCACGAGGCGGACGACACCGACGCCAAGCTCGAGTACATGATCGCGAGGCGGAGGGACGCCGTCACGGAGGACGACTGGGTCTGGGACGGGAGGCTGGGGCGCCTCATATACCTCAGATGACACCGTTATAAGTACATATCAGTACATCAATGCTCGAAAAGGATATATACTGACGGCTCTTGTAGGCATCCTCAGAGGAGGGGTACATTGAGACCCACAAGGACCACGTTGACTCCCGAAGAGATGCCCAAGAAATGGTACAACATACTGCCCGACCTGCCGGAGCCTCTCGCTCCGCCGCTCGACCCGGGGACGAAGAAGCCGATCAGCCCGTCCGCCCTCGAGGCGATATTCCCCAAGGCCCTCATCGCGCAGGAGATGTCCTCCGACAGGTACATCGACATACCCGAGGAGGTCCTCCAGTCGTACATGATGGTCACGAGGCCGAGCCCGCTCCAGAGGGCCACGAGGCTCGAGGAGGCCCTCGGCACCCCCGCGCACATCTACTTCAAGCGCGAGGACCTGAGCCCGGCCGGCAGCCACAAGACGAACACCTCCCTCGCCCAGGCGTACTACAACATGAAGGAGGGCGTGACGCACCTGACCACGGAGACGGGCGCGGGGCAGTGGGGCACGGCCCTCTCCCTCTCGTGCAACTACTTCGGCCTCAAGTGCAAGGTCTTCATGGTCCGCGCCAGCTACGACCAGAAGCCCTACAGGAGGGAGATGATGAGGATCTACGGCGCCGAGGTCAACCCGTCGCCCAGCATGCTCACCGACTTCGGCAAGAAGCTCCTGGAGAAGGACCCGAAGCACCCGGGCTCCCTGGGGATAGCGATATCCGAGGCGCTCGAGACCTGCGTCAAGGCCGGGAACGCGAAGTACAGCCTCGGGAGCGTCCTGAACCACGTGATGCTGCACCAGACCATCATAGGCCAGGAGGCGATGCTCCAGTTCCAGAAGCTCGGCGAGACCCCGGACCACCTCATAGGGTGCGTCGGTGGGGGCTCCAACTTCGCGGGCTTCACCTTCCCGTTCATAGGGCAGAAGCTCAAGGGGAAGCTGGACACCGAGTTCATCGCGGTCGAGCCGACCGTCGTCCCGAGCCTCACGCAGGGCAAGTACGAGTACGACTTCGGCGACACAGCGGGGATGACGCCCCTGCTCCTCATGTACACCCTCGGGCACGACTTCATCCCGTCCCCCATACACGCGGGGGGGCTGAGGTACCACGGGGCCGCGCCGACCGTGAGCGCGCTCGTGAAGTCGAAGGTCGTGAGACCGGTCTCCTACCAGCAGAAGGAGGTCTTCGAGGCGGCCCACATGTTCGCGAGGGCGGAGGGGATCATCCCCGCGCCCGAGACGAGCCACGCCATCAAGGCGGCCATCGACCTCGCCCTCGAGGCCAAGAGGAAGAACGAGGAGAGGGTCATCGGGTTCAACTTCTCCGGCCACGGCCTGCTGGACCTCGGCGGGTACCAGCAGTACCTGGACGGGAAGATGGCCTGAGCCCGCAAACGCCCCGGAACGGGCCGCCCGGGCGGGCGGCCCTTCAACCCTGTTTTACCGGATTCAAGCGCGCTTGAGGGCCCTCAGGCGAAGTAGCCCTCCTCGCGCTCCCTCATGCTCCTGTAGGCGTGCCTGAACTCGGGCCTCTGGATGAGGGTGCCGACCCTCTGGTCCAGCTCCGCCCTGAGGGCGTCCTGCCTCGATGGGTAGTACTCGCGCCTGAACACGTCGGCCGTGTCGGAGGAGTACTGCTGCATCCCGAACATGACCACGGCGGAGGCGTCCTTCGCCTTGGATATCACGCTCAGCGGCACGGGAGCCCCGCCGCGGACCAGCTCGAGCATGTCGCCCGACGGGCCTCCCACCTCGTTCGCCACGGCGACCATCCTCTGGGGCGCCAGCTCCTGCGACTTGATCTGGTAGACCCTCTGGTCCGTGAAGATGAAGGTGTCGTAGGAGGAGGAGACGTGGTCCCTGCCCGTGAGGGCGCGCCACTCATGCCTCCGCTCGCTCTCGTCGTACTTGGCCTTCAGGTAGCGCATGAACTCGTCGATGCCGTGGAACTCCATCTCAAGAACACGTTAAGGCCCGGGAGGGATTAACCTTTCGCCTGCAGCCAGCTCAACGGTAGCTCTCGCCGGTGATGAGCTCGAACATCTCGACGTAGAGGTCGGAGACCTCCTTGATCTTGTCCGCCGGCAGCGCGGGGATCTTCGGCTCGGGCCTCCCCTGCTTCCTCGCCTCCATGAGCTTCGAGTAGTACCCCTTCTCGCGGTAGTACTGCCTCACGAGCTCCTTGCTGAGCTCGACGAACTCGCCCTTGGAGTAGTTGGTCCAGTCCCACCACCGGTCCTCGTCCGCGGTGCCGAAGGTGTCGACGACCATCAGCTCCCTGTCCTCGTCGAAGGCGAACTCCTTCTTGCCGTCGACGTGGATGAGGTCGCGCTTCTCGACCTCCTCGGCGATCCTCTCGTCGATCTGCAGCGCCGAGTCGACTATGGTCTTGTACTCCTCCGCGCTTATGGACGCGAGCTTCATCGCCTCCGTCTTCGTCAGGAGCCTGTCGAACTCCTCGAGCTTGGTGGTGACCTCCACGAACGGCTCCGGGAGCTTGTCGCCGTACTTGACCTCCTTGTTCTTGAGGCCCAGCTTGGAGGGCTTGACCTCGCCGCTCCTGACCCTGTCCCAGAGCGACCCGGCGACGTAGTACCTGCATATGACCTCGAGCGGGACGAGGAAGTTGGAGGTCTTCTTCGTCAGCTTGGACGGCTCCAGGACCTGGACCTTGTGGACCCTCATCCTGTTCGGAGGGATGAACTCCCTGAAGTGCGTCTTGATGCCGCACGACCTCGCGACCTGGAACCAGAAGGCGCTCGTCCGGCACAGCGTCTCGCCCTTGTGCGGGATGAGGGAAGGGATGATCTTGTCGAACACGCTGATCTTGTCCGAGAACACGAACTCCAGCGTGTGCGCGTCGACCTCGTAGACGTCCTTCACTTTGCCCTGGCGTATCATTTTCATGGCTGACGGGTGCGTTGTAAGCAATGGTTGCTTTTAATGGTTTTGGTACGTCGCGGCGGCACTGACCGGGCCGCTGGTAGCAGCTGGGCGGCGCGCGGGCCGCGTGGTAATTCGAAAACCATTATGCGCCATGGGTCCCCTCAGCCGCCACGAGGAACGGAGATGGCCAGGGACTTCTCGAGGCACTTCTCGCAGAGGGCTAGGGAGATGAAGGCGTCGGACGTCAGGGAGCTCCTCAAGCTCCTGCAGGTCCCCGACATGATCTCGTTCGCTGGGGGCATGCCGAGCCCCGAGACGTTCCCAGCGGACATGATACGCGAGATCGCGTCCGAGGTGCTGGCCAAGGACAGCGGGAGGATACTCCAGTACGGCATCACCGAGGGCTACGCGCCCCTCAGGGAGTCGATCGCGGACAGGATGAGGGGCAAGGGGATGGACGCCTCGGCGGACGACGTCCTGGTCGTGAGCGGCTCGCAGCAGGTCATCGACCTCATGGGCAAGGTGTTCATCGACCCGAAGGACGTCATCGTGGTGTCGGCGCCGACCTACCTCACCGCGCTCACGGGGTTCGGCACCTACCAGGCGGCGTTCGAGGCCGTCCCGCTGGACCAGGACAACATGCGCCTGGACCTGTTCGAGGAGAGGGTCAAGAGGCTTGCCAAGAGGTCGAACCAGCCGAAGATCGTCTATGTCCTGCCCAACTTCCACAACCCCGCTGGCGTCACCATGCCCGAGGCGAACAGGAGGAGGCTCGTGGACATGGCCTCGGAGTACGACTTCATCGTGCTCGAGGACGACCCGTACGGCGAGCTGAGGTACTCCGGGGAGCACCTCAAGCCCGTCAAGGCCTTCGACGACGAGGGGCGGGTCGTGTACATGGGCACCTTCTCCAAGGTGCTCTCGCCCGGCCTGAGGGTCGGGTGGGTCGTGGCGGACCCCGAGATACTCAAGAAGCTCATCATATCGAAGCAGTCGACGGACGTGTGCACGAACGTGCTCGGCCAGGCGATCGCGCACGAGTACATGGCCCGGAAGCTGATGGACAGGCAGATCAAGAAGATCATCGAGATCTACGGGCGGAAGCTCAGGCTCATGCTCGACGGAATGGAGGAGTTCATGCCCGACGGGGTCAAATGGCTGAAGCCCGAGGGAGGGATGTTCCTGTGGGCCACCCTCCCCGATGGGCTGGAGTCGCCACCGCTCCTGGAGAAGAGCCTCAAGAAGAGGGTCGCGTTCGTCTCGGGCAGGGCGTTCTTCCCCGACCCGAAGGACGGCTTCGGGACGCTCAGGCTCAACTTCTCGTACCCCTCGGACGAGCTGATAACGGAGGGGCTGCGCAGGCTCGGGGCGGTCATAAACCAGGAGATGGTCTCCAAGTGGGACAAGTCCGCCGACAAGGACGAGGAGCGCATGGCCGACGCCGTGAGGGGCTCCCTGGTCGGGCGCGACTAGAACACGTCCGCGCCCGCGTGGACCACGATGCCCTTGTCAGTTATCGAGTAGGGCTTGACGCGCCTCGAGTGGCCTGTGCGGCGCATCTTCAGTATCCTCACGGTGAGCTGGACCTCGCCGCCCTCCTTGGCCTCGTCCGACTGGAGGAGGACCACGCCGTCCGCGGTGTACTCCGCGAGGCCGTCCCTCGAGGACCTCGGGTTCTCGTCCTTGACCTCGGCCGTCAGGATGGTGGTCGCGCCCGTGCTCCTCAGCAGCTGGCACAGGTTGAACAGGTTCGTCCTCCTCTCGGTGTCGTCGTCGAACATCATGTTGAGGAGCGAGACCGAGTCGATGACGACCCTCTTGGCCCCGAAGCCCTTGATGAACTTGGGCAGGTCGCTCTTGATCCTGGTGACCGTGGTCTTGGCGTCGGAGGGCTCCAGCTTGAAGAGGCCCAGCTTCTTGGAGTCTATGGCCTTGGAGATGTCCCACCCGAACGTGGCCGCGTTCCTGGTGATCGACTCCTTGTCCTCCTCCAGCGAGATGAATATGCACGGCTCCCCGGCCCTGATGCCCTCCACCAGGTACTGCATGGCGAGGGTGGTCTTGCCCGTCCCGAACGAGCCCATGACCACCACGATGTGGTTCTCAGGGAGCCCGCCCTGGAGCATCTCGTCCAGACCATCCACGCCCGTCTTGACCCTGCCTTCCGACATCTCTTCATCCCACCCGCTCTGTGTTTATCACGACGAAGCCGCTCTGGGAGGTGATGAGGGTGGCGAACCTCGCTATCCTCTCCTGGTCCAGGTGCGGCAGGACGCTCATGAACTTCTCCACGTAGAGGTACCTCTGCCTCTTCGAGGTGTGATGGAACTTGGCCCACTCGAACTTGAGCACGCCGTCCACGCTGTCGATTATCATCTGCTGGCGGTGGTTGTCGAGGATGCCGTCCGTGAGTATGACGTAGAAGACCGAGCCCCACTTCTTGGCCATCCTCTGGATGCCCTTCATCAGCGACACCACGTCCTCGAACTTGACGGTGTCGGAGACGATGAGGTCCGTGAGGGAGTCGACGATGACGAGGCTCTTGGGCGCGTTCGCGTCCAGGAAGTTGACGAGCGACTCCATGAGGCCGTCCTCCTTCTTGTCCGAGAAGAGGGCGGTCTCGCCCGACTCCGTCCAGCTGGACGGGACGACCGTCCTCTGGAAGTAGTCCTTCGAGAAGTCCTTGAACTTCAGGTTGGTGGTGAGCGAGTCGGAGAAGTCGCGGTTGAAGGACAGCTTCACCTCGCGGAGGATGTCCTCCCTCGACCTGGAGAACGCGATGTAGCTCAGCTTCTCTGGCAGGATCCCCGCCTTCCCGGCATGGCCCAGCATGAACGAGCGCGTCTCCGGGAACTCCTTGACTATGCCGATCTTGGCCGCGGAGGTGAGGGCGAACTCGAGGCCGCCGCCGCCCACGTCCCCGAGGAGCAGCACGACCGAACCGGTCGGCAGGCCGCCGCCGATGATGGAGTCGAAGTCGGCGACACCGGTGGGTATCCTCTGTACATCCCCTTCTGACATGAGAACTGCCCGACGCATGCATGTATGCGATTATGTAACTTTCGGGAATGGCGACAAAAGACTGTGAAACGGCTCAAGCCAGCAGGTCACGCACGAGCGCGAGCGCGGACTCGGACGAGCGGGTCTTCACGTCGTCGCGCGCGCCCG
This sequence comes from Thermoplasmatota archaeon, assembly GCA_040751795.1. Lineage (GTDB taxonomy): Archaea > Thermoplasmatota > Thermoplasmata > UBA10834 > UBA10834 > UBA9653. The sequence goes on from JBFMHR010000001.1 coordinate 137,511, forward strand.
GGAAGACGTGCCGGCTGCACACCGTCCCGCCCTCCGTCGAGGCCGCGATGAAGACTAGGCCGACGGGCTTCGACGGGCTCCCTCCGTCCGGCCCCGCTATCCCGGTCGTGGAGACGCCGACGTCGGCCCCGAAGGCCCTCCTCGCCCCCTCGGCCATCTGCCGCGCGACCGCCTCGCTCACGGCGCCCTCCGCCTCCAGCGACTCGGGGCTCACGCCCAGGAGGCCGACCTTCGCCTCGTCGCTGTAGGAAATGACGCCGCCCAGGAAGTAGTCGCTGCTGCCCGGCACCGAGGTGATCATGTCGCCGAGCCTGCCGCCCGTGCACGACTCCGCGACCGCGATGGTCAGGCCCTTCGCCCTCAGCGCCGACCCGACCTCCTCCGGCAGCGACACGCGCTCACCTCCCCTTGCGCTGGCCCAGGCCAGCGTCCAGGAGGCGCTGCCTCCCGCCGAGGGCCTCGACGAGGCTGGCCACCGGCGGGGGGACGAGGTCCTTCCACTTCCCGCCGGCGGCGATCCTCCTGCGGATCTCGGTGCCGGAGTAGAGCTTGGCGTTGTAGGCCTTGGTCCTCCTCGCCCTGTAGCCTGCCTCCGAGAAGAGCGACCGAGTGAGGTCGTTGTTGGAGAAGATCACGTCGAACGGCGGAACGTACGATTCGACATGGCTCACCCACGCGGCGTACCTGTTCACGTCCCTCACGGGGATGATGTGCATCCTGGATCGCTCGTCGTCCTCGAGGGACGAAATCAGCATCTGGTACCTCTCGCCCGCTGTGAAGGGGTTCTCCGCCGTGTGGGACTCCTCTGCGCTGCCTATTATCACTATGAGGTCGTCGCACGCGGCGAGGGCCTCCCTGACGGCGGCGAGGTGGCCCTTGTGCAGCGGCTGGAACCTGCCGATCATCAGACCCCTCAAGACGAGACCTCCGTCAGTGGACTACCGGCCTGTCGCCCGCGACTGGGCCGGGCTTCGCGCCGGCCTTGCCCGCGACCAGGCTCGCCAGCTTCTTCAGGAGCCCGTCCTTGCGGGCGCCCACGAGCGCGTGCACGAGCACGTCGTTGAGTATGCGCACCGGGACGACCTCTATCTTCCCGATGTACTTGTCCTCGAGCAGGACGTCCTTCATGTTCTGCTCGGGTATGAGCACCTTCCTGAGGCCCATCTCCGCGGCGGCCTCGATCTTCGCCGTGACGCCCCCCACGGGGAGGACCTGCCCGCGGACGCTCAGGCTGCCGGTCATGGTGACCGTCTGGTCCACCTCGACCTCCTCGAATGCGGATATGACCGCGGTGGCGACCGCGATCGAGGCGCTGTCCCCCTCGATGCCGTCGTAGGTGCCGATGAACTGCACGTGTATGTCGTGGTTGGTGATGTCCTCGCCCGTGTACTTCTTGATCAGGGCGGACACGTTCTGGACGGACTCCTTCGCGATCTCGCCCAGCTTGCCCGTGGCGATGATCCTGCCCCCCTCGCGGTTCTGCGCCGGGGTGACCTCGGCCACTATGGGCGTGACTATGCCGGAGTACTCGGCCATGGACGAGTCGGAGTTCAGGACCGCCAGGCCGTTGACTATCCCTATGACCGCCCCCTCTGTGAGGCAGGTCTTGTAGTCCTTCCGCCTCTCCACGGCCCTGTCGGTGACCTGCTGCTCCAGGGACCTGGCGATGCCCTTGGCCTCGAGCACGTGCTTCGACTCGACGACCTTGTCGCCGCGCTCTATGGCGATGTCGCCTGCGACCCTCACCAGGCCGCCGAGCTCCCTGAGCCTGAGCGTGAGCATGCCCCTCCTCCCTGCGCGCCTCTGGGCCTCCCTGATGATCTCCGCCACCGCGGCCTTGTCGAAGTGGGGGATCTTCTTGTCCTTGGAGACCTCCTGGGCGACGAACTTGATCAGCTTCTGCCTGTTCTCCTCGTTGTCGGGCATGGTGTTCCTCATGTACACCTCGTACCCGTAGCCCCTGATCCTGGACCTGAGCGCCGGGTGCATGCTGCCGACCGCGTCGAGGTTGCCCGCCGCGACGAGTATGAAGTCGCACGGGACCGGCTCGCTCTTCACCATCGCGCCGGAGCTCCTCTCGCTCTGCCCCAGGATGCTGAACTCGCCCTCTTGGAGGGCGGTGAGGAGGCTCTGCTGGCTCTCAATCCTGAGCATGTTGATCTCGTCGATGAAGAGGACGCCCTTGCTGGCCTTGTGTATCGCCCCGGGCTCAAGCCTCTCGTGGGCCGGCGTCTCGAGGCCGCCGCTCTGGAACGGGTCGTGCTTGACGTCCCCGAGGAGCGCGCCCGCGTGGGCTCCCGTGGCGTCAATGAACGGGGGCTGCTCGTCGGGCTTGTGGGTTATCAGCAGCTTGGGGACCATGAGGGCCTCCCTGCGCTGGCCCGTGTACCTGAACACCATGAAGAGCAGGATGCCGCCGATCAGCCCGATGAGCAGGAGGGTGGCGTCGTGGTACATCATGAACAGGATGGCGGACAGCATGATGAACCCGAAGAGCAGCATGAACATCCACGAGTTCTTCTGGGCGCGCTTCTGCTCCGCCTCTAGCTTCTGCGCCTGGACGATCTCCTTCCCCTTGCCCGTGGGCACTATGCGTATCTTGGGCTCGTTCTGGTCGTCCGGGTTGTGGTAGGCGATGACATCCTGCAGCTCCCCCTTGGGGAGGTAGTCGACCATCGACCGGGCGAGCATCGACTTGCCCGTCCCCGGGTCCCCTATGAGTATGACGTGCCTCTTCTGCTCGGCCGCCTTCTTGATAACCTTGACGGCGTCGTCCTGACCGATGACCTGGTCGCCGAGCTGCGGCGGGATCTTCACGTCGGCGGTGGTCTCGAAGGACTGGGCCCTGACCCAGTCCTCGATGTCGGGGAGGCCCAGCTCGGACCTCTTGGAATCAATGCTTCCCATCGGCTACACCAGTAGTAGTCAAAGTTATTAAGCCTGTGCTAGATAAGCGTTGCGCCGTGAGACCATATCAGGTTGACATGGCCAGTATGTCCGGCGGCCCGCCGGCGGGGCCCCCTGGGCACTTACGGCGGGGCCCGGGCGCCTTATAAGTACGGAGGGGGGCTGGGGGAGGGAGGAGGGCCCCTGCGCGCAGGGGCGACAGGTGCGACTCATGCTCGTGGAGGACATCGGGCTGGACCCGAGGATAGTGAGGAAGCTCAGGGAGGACGGGATCGAGAGGCTGTACCCTCCCCAGGCGGAGGCGATCGGGCCCGCGCTCTCGGGCAGGAACCTCGTCCTGGCCATACCCACTGCGTCAGGGAAGAGCCTGGTCGCGTACCTCGCGATGCTGCAGGCCGTCCTCAGGGGCGGAAAGGCGCTCTACATCGTGCCCCTCAAGGCCCTCGCGTCGGAGAAGTACGAGGACCTGGCCAAGTTCTCGGACCTCGGCGTGAGGGTCGCCGAGTCCACCGGGGACTTCGACGAGGTCGACGCGAAGCTCCACAGATACGACATAGTCGTCTCGACCTCGGAGAAGGCGGACTCCCTGCTGAGGCACCGGACCAAGTGGCTCGACCAGCTCTCGGTCGTCGTCGCGGACGAGGTCCACCTGATCAACGACCCCGACCGCGGGCCGACCCTCGAGGTCACCCTGGTCAAGTTCAGGACCTTCAACCCTGGTGCGCAGCTCATCGCCCTGTCCGCGACGATAAAGAACGCCGGGGAGCTGGCCGAGTGGCTCGACGCCGAGCTCGTGACGAGCGACTGGAGGCCGGTCCCGCTCAAGGAGGGGGTCTACTCCGACGGCGAGGTGTTCTTCACAGACAACTCCAGGAGGAAGCTGGGGGACGACACACCCGTGAATGCGATTGTCAGGGACACGCTCGCCTCGGGAGGGCAGTGCCTCGTCTTCGTCAACTCGCGCAAGTCCAGCGAGTCGCAGGCGGCCGCCCTCGGCCCCCTGGTGAGGAAGATGATCCCCGACCGGCTCGACGCGCTGGCCAAGGCGGCCGACAGGCTGGTCGGGGAGCAGGACGAGCCGACCACGATGGGGACCAGGCTGGGCAAGTGCATCAAGGGGGGGTGCGCCTTCCACCACGCCGGCCTGACCAGCGCCCAGAGGAGGGCGGTCGAGGCCAGCTTCAGGTCGGGCCAGCTGGGCTGCATAGTCGCCACGCCCACCCTCGCTGCGGGGATCAACCTCCCCGCGAGGACGGTCATAGTGAGGGACGTCCGGAGGTTCGACTCCGAGCTGGGCTTCGCGTCCATACCCGTGCTCGAGGTGAAGCAGATGTGCGGGAGGGCCGGGAGGCCCAGGTTCGACCCGTACGGGGAGGCGATACTCATCGCCAGGGACGACGAGGAGAGGAGCCTCCTCATGGAGGAGTACCTCCTCGGCGAGAACGAGAGCATCCTCTCCAAGCTCGGGACGGAGCCCGCGATGAGGTCGCACGTCCTCGCGCTGGTAGCGACGAAGGACGCCGGCTCCGTCGACGGGCTGAAGGCGTTCTTCCAGAAGACGTTCCTCGCGCACCAGACCGACGCGGGGTACCTGGGGGACATCATCGAGGGCATAGTCGAGTTCCTCCAGAGGGAGGGGATGGTCGCCGAGGGCGACGCCCTCTCCGCGACCGGGTTCGGGAGGAGGGTGAGCGACCTCTACATCGACCCCCTCTCGGCCGTCAAGCTGAGGGACGCGCTCAGGACCTATTCCACGGGCAAGCAGTTCGGCCTCGTGCACGCCGCGTGCTCAGTCCCGGACATGCCCCTCCTCTACCTGAGGCGGAGCGACAGCGAGTGGGTCGAGGAGTACATGGACGAGGTCAAGGACAGCCTCCTGGTGGGGCCTCCGGAGGACCTCGAGGAGTACGAGCTCTACCTCTCCACAATCAAGACCGCGAAGATGGTCGACGACTGGATGTCAGAGGTGCACGAGAACGAGATCGCCAACGCCTTCGGCATCGGCCCGGGGGACATAAGGAACAAGGTCGAGCTCGCGGAGTGGCTCCTCCACTCGGCCGCGAGGCTCGCGGAGCTGTTCAACCGGGACGCCGTCCAGGATTGCGCGGAGGCGGTGGCGAGGGTCGGCTACGGGATAAGGCCCGAGCTGCTCGAGCTCGTGAAGCTGAGGGGCGTGGGCAGGGTCCGCGCGAGGGCCCTCTACTCCAGGGGGATCAAGGGCCTGGAGGACCTCAGGAACACGGGCTACGACAGGCTTAAGCAGATACCGACGATTGGGGAGGCGGTCGCGCGGTCGATCAAGGACCAGCTCGGCCAGACGGACCCGACCATGCCCGCGGCGAGCGAGGACGGGCAGAGGTCGCTGAGGGAGTACAGGTAGACCTGGTGGTGTGTCGCATGGACTTTGCCGCGGATCTCGTGGGCGCCTGGGAGCGGGAGGTGCCCGAGGGGGGCGCCAAGGCCCTGATGGAGGACGTGCTGGCCGAGGCGTCCGCCTCCGGCTCCGAAGCGCTGGTCATGGACGGGGACATGGTGTTCGGCGCGGACCACGTCGCGAGCGCGCTCCACCACGCGGCGAAGGCGGCCGCGGAGGGGAGGAACTCGTCCGACTCACTGGCGATGGAGACGCTCCTCTACGCGTCCGGCGAGAGGCAGCTGTCCGCGGCCATCAGGAAGATGTCCGTGGGAGGGGGGACGCGGAGGGTCGTCCTCGCCGTGCTGAGGGGCAGCTTCGGGCCCGGCGAGGGCTGGGCGCCGCTCCCGCCCGTGGATGGCGCGGCGGACAGGGCGCGGCTGAGGAGGTTCGGGGTCACGGACGTGGAGATGTCGACCGTGGCCGAGGGCAGGCTCAGCGAGCTCGTGCTGGAGAGGGTCGCCGCCGTAGACGTCATCAAGAGGTAGAGCCGTCCGCCTCGGCGGACGGTCGCCTATATGAGCAGGGTAGTAGATTCACCTCGGTCGGTGCCGGTAGGATGGCCGCGGTTATCGAGTGCGTCCCCAACTTCAGCGAGGGGCGGAGGAAGGACGTCGTGGAGAAGATAGTGCACTCCATCCGGTCCGTCCCGGGGACGAAGGTCCTGGACGTCGAGAGCGACCCCGACCACAACAGGAGCGTCGTCACGTTCACCGGCACCAAGGAGAGCGTCCAGGAGAGCGCCTTCAGGGGCGCCAGGGCCGCGATGGAGCTCATCGACCTCACCAAGCACACCGGGGAGCACCCGCGCATGGGGGCCCTGGACGTGCTGCCCTTCGTGCCCATCTCTGGCGCCACGATGGAGGACTGCGTCGAGATAGCCGACAGGGTCGGCGCGAGGATCGCGAGGCACCTGAAGATCCCGGTCTACCTGTACGAGGCGGCCGCGAGGAGGCCCGAGAGGAAGAACCTCGAGGCCGTCAGGAAGGGGCAGTTCGAGGGGCTCAGGGAGGCCATACTGACCGACGACTCCCGCTACCCCGACTTCGGCCCGAGGGCGGTGCACCCGACCGCCGGGGCCATGGCCGTGGGGGCGAGGATGCCACTCATAGCGTTCAACGTCAACCTGAGGTCCGAGGACGTCGAGGTCGCCAAGGCCATCGCCAAGAAGATCAGGGCGAGCGGCGGGGGGATGCCCCACGTCAAGGCCCTGGGCTTCCACCTCAGGGAGAAGGGGATGGTCCAGGTCTCGATGAACCTGACCGACTACACCGTCACGCCCATATCCAAGGTGTTCCTGGAGATCGAGAAGGAGGCGGAGGCGAGGGGGGTGGAGGTCGCGGAGAGCGAGATCATAGGCCTGATGCCGCTCGACGCCGTATGCGACCTCGCGGGGAGGTTCCTGAAGGTCCCCAGCTTCTCGAGCAGCCAGGTTCTGGAGAGGAGGATCTGGTGCTGAAGGGGTTCAAGGGGCTCGAGGCGTTCTGCAAGGACCTTGCATCCGACCAGCCCGCGCCGGGGGGCGGGTCCGCATCCGCGGCGGCCGGGGCGATGGCGGCGTCCCTCCTCTCGATGGTCTGCGGCGTCACGCTCAAGAGCAAGAAGCACGAGGCCAACTGGCCGAAGCTCGCCCTCCTCCGAAGGAGGGCGGACAGCCTGTCCGGGTTGCTGCTCAGGACGGCCGAAGCCGACTCCGCCGCGTATGTCATGCTCGTCATCCGGGCCAAGGCCAAACGGGCGGATCCCAGCAACCACAAGGCCGTGGCTGCGTTCGATGCGTCAGTGAGGTCGGCCATGGACATCCCGGCCTCCACGGCCGAGCAGTGCCTCGCGGTCCTGAGGCTCTCTCAGGAGGTGGCGGCCCTCGGGACCAAGAGCGCCTCGTCGGACATCGAGGTCGCCAGGCTACTGGCTGCGGCGGGCGTCGACGGGGCGGTGGCCAACGTCATGGTGAACATACCGTCCTGCAGCGACCATGCCTACGCCGCGCGCGCCAAGGAGGCCGCGGACGAGGCGCTGCGCGAGAAGGCGAGGCTCATCCAAGGATGAGGGCGCATCTAGGCGGGAGAACCCTAAAGATGCCTGGGGTCTATCAGGTTTGATACAGGAGACGATACTTTTAAGTCGCCTGACAAAAATGTGAACACTAGGACCGATTGCCAGCGAAGGCTCAATTCGTCGCGTTGAACAGCAGGAGCTAGATGGGTCGTGGCAGGTAACTATCTGAAGAGCCTCCAACTAGCAAAGCAGCTGGAGGAGCGTGCTAAGGAGGCCACGAGGAACAAGGAGCGTGCCGAGCGAGAGCACGCGTCGCTGCAGGAGTTCCTCGAGGTCTGCCGCGAGAACGACACCGACGTCTCGGAGGCGGAGCACACCCTCGGCGAGTTCAACGCCGCGATGAACTCCAAGGACTACCAGTCGGCCCTCGGCCACGCCAAGAAGGCGTCCGAGGAGGCGAAGACCGCCTTCGTGAAGCGCATAGGGGAGGTGGCGGACTCCGCGGAGGGGCTTCTGAACCTCGCCCAGATCCCCGCGGCCGAGGCGAAGGGCGCCCTGGAGCTGCTCGAGAAGAGCAAGGAGCAGGTGCTCAGGGACGACCACGTCGCGGCGATGAAGAGCGCCAAGAGCGCGTACGACGCCGCCGAGAGGGCCCTCCACGAGCACATCTCGGGCCTCCTCTCGCAGGCCCAGGAGGTCCTCATCCAGGCCAAGGAGATGGGCGACGACGTCTCCCTCTTCGAGGAGCTCCTCAAGAAGGGGAAGGGCGCCCTCGACAAGCAGGAGTACGAGATGGGCCTCATGCACGTGAGGGAGGCCCTCGACGGCGCCGGCGAGAACATCAAGGCCCAGGTGAACGCCGCGATCGCCGACGCCGAGGAGCTGGTCGCCGCGGGCGAGGAGCTCAAGGCGGACATGGCCAAGGTCAAGTCGCACGTGGAGCGCTCCAAGTCCGCGCTCGACGCGCTCAGGTTCAAGGAGGCCCTGGCCTACGCCAAGAGGGCGGAGGCCGAGGGGGAGAACTCCATTTCATCGAGGCTCCAGGACACCTCCCGGGAGGTCAGGGAGGGCATCCGCAGGCTCAAGTCCGTCGGGGAGGACGTGGACCTGCCCCAGGACCTCCTCGAGCAGGGGCAGACGGCGCTCAAGGGGAAGAACTACATCGAGGCGCTGCACGCCATCAACCTCGCGGCCGAGAAGGTGCGCGGGATGCAGTTCAAGTCGGTCCTAGACGTCATCGCGCAGGCCAAGGACAAGTTCGTCCTCGCGAAGAAGGTCGGCGTCGACATGTCGAAGACCATCATGCTCCTCAACACCGCCAGGGACCACTACAGGCTGGGCAGGTTCGAGGAGGCCATGAGGTACGCCGAGGAGGGGAGGAAGGAGATCGACTCCGTCCTCGGCGTCTTCTACACCGCGAGGGACCAGCTGGTCGAGCTCGCGAAGGCCATCAAGTTCGCGGAGGACCTGGGGGCCGACGCCTCGCCGGTCAAGAGGATGCTCGCCGACGCCAAGAAGGCGTTCGAGTCCAAAGAGTACGAGAGGACCGCCGAGGTCGCCAAGCAGGGCCTCGGCGAGGCCCGGAAGGTCGCCTACGACAAGACCATGGACACGATCGACGTCACCGACAGGGCGTTCAAGCTCGGGAAGTCCCTGGGCGCCGACATGGCCGAGACCGAGGGCCTGATGCAGAGGGCTCTCGCCTCACTCTCGAAGGAGGACATGCCTGAGTGCGTCAAGCTGGCGAGGGCCGGCCTGGACGCGGCGAACGCCTCCCTCACCAGGCTCCTGAGCGACAGGCTCCACAACCTGGACCAGTTCGTCCAGGGCTTCTCCGGGGAGGAGGACCTCACCGAGGTCACCCGGGACATCGCGGAGGCGCGGCTCAGACTCTCCGAGCAGGCCTTCGACAGGGCGTCGGAGCTCCTCAAGCAGGCCCAGCTGAAGATCGAGAAGGCGGGCGAGGAGGAGAGCGACAGGCTGATGGCCCTCGCCTCCGCCAAGATCGAGAGGCTCAAGTCGATGGAGGGGGACGTCTCCGACCTGGACATACTCATGAACCGGGTCAGGCAGGCGATGGACCAGAAGGTCTACGAGGACGCCACCGCCCGGGCGAAGGAGATCATCGAGGGCGCCGACGAGATGATGCTCAAGCTCGTCCAGGCCGAGTTCTCGGCCATCAAGGACGCGGTCGAGGAGGCGAAGGCGGTCGGGATAGAGACCGAGTCCGCCAAGGCGAAGGTCAGGGAGGCGAGGGTCAGCTTCGAGAACAAGGACTTCGGGGCCGCCCACTCCGTCCTCAGCTCCGCGCGCTCCGCGCTCAGGGACAAGGTCGCCAGGTTCGACAGCGTCAAGGAGGGCTTCCGGAAGGCCGAGGAGCTCATCTCCGAGGCGCAGATGAGCAGGGCCGACGTCTCGAAGCAGGCGAAGGCCCTCGAGGAGGCCAAGGAGGTCTTCCGCGGGGGCGACTTCGAGGCCGCGGAGAGGATGCTCGACGAGCTGACGGACGAGGCCGAGAAGAAGCTCGCCATGTACCTCGCCGCCAAGTTCATACTCACATCCAAGGAGAGCATCGAGCTCGCCGAGTCGAACAGGATAGACGTGACCGAGGCCGAGGGGCTGCTCGCCCAGGCCAAGGAGCTCATGAAGTCCAAGGAGTACGAGGAGGCGCTGGAGGTCGCCAAGAGGTGCGCCGACAGCGCCACAGAGGGCATCGGCAAGGCCGCCCAGGGGATGGTCAAGGACCTGCAGAGGCTCATAACCGACGCGAAGAACGTTGGCATAGACACCTCGAGCTCCGAGGTCCTCGCGGACAAGGCGCTCTCGCTCGTCGGCGAGGGCAACTACCCCGAGGCGCTCAGGTGCATCGACTCCGCGAAGAACGACATCGACCAGATCAAGAACCTCAGCTCTCAGGCCGCCGTCGAGATCAAGTCGGCCAGGTCGAACCTCAAGGACGCGGAGACGCTCGACATGGACGTCGGGGCCGCGAGGGACCTCCTGGACCAGGCGGTCGAGGCGCTCACCCGTCACCAGTACGCCATCGCGCTCGAACTCGCCAGGAAATCCTCCGAGACCTCGTCGGAGGTCACCCGGAACACCATATGGGGGACCCTGGAGAAGTTCAAGACGAGGGTCGAGGACGCCGTCCAGGCGGGCAGGTCCGTCGGGGCGGCCGAGAGGTGCGTCTCCGACGGCATCGCGGCCTTCGACGAGAAGCGCTACCAGGACTCGCTGAGGCTCGCCATGCAGTGCGACGCCGAGATGGAGCGCGCCGAGCTCCAGAGGGACGTGGGGTCGAAGGCCGTCGAGATGGCCAAACTGAAGTACGAGGAGGCCCTCCAGGAGGGCATCGCCAGCGACGAGGTCAGGGCACTGGTCCGCGAGGCCGAGGAGATGCTCGCGCGCGGGAGGTACGTCGACGCCCTGACCAAGGCCCTCGAGAGCGGGGACAGGCTCCACCAGGTCAGGGAGAGCATCGACAGCTCCCGCATAGAGCTCAGCTCGGTGAGGGAGCAGGTCGAACGCCTGCGCAAGGTCGGCATCGACACGGCGAGGTGCGACGAGATAGCCGACATGGCCCAGGAGTACATAGCCAAGCACGACTTCGCCAAGGCCAAGGACGCCCTGCGGAGGTGCTCCGAGGAGGCGGTCGTGCTCTTCGAGAGCTCCATCAACGACGTCATGGCCCAGAACAGGGACCTCATATCCCGCGCCAGGTCCATGGGCCTCCCGACAAAGCAGTGCGAGGACCTCATGGAGGTCGCGAAGACATCCTTCTCCGAGAAGCTCTGGGACTTCGCGTTCCAGCAGGGCCAGGCGTGCCGCAGGATGTGCATCGACGTCATCTCCAGGAAGATAGACAGCCTCGCCGCCGACGCCCGCGACAGGCTCGTGCCCCTCCGGGAGTCCGGGGCCTCCGTCAGGCCCGTGGAGGACCTGATCGACGAGGCGACCGGGGCGATCGGGAGGGGCGACGCGTCCGAGGCGTTCCAGATACTCATGGAGGCCGACCAGCGCATCCTGGGGATCGAGGACTCCCACAGGAAGTTCATCGACATATCCATAGCCGCCGAGAGCGCCGTCGAGGTGCTCAAGCGCATCGGGGTCTCCACGGCGGAGGCCGAGAGGCTCCTGGCCCTCGCCGACGTGGAGAGGGAGAGGGACTACGACTCGGCGATAGAGTTCGTGGCCGAGGCGCTGGACTCCGCCAAGTCGACCATAGAGTCGTACGCGCCGGAGATTACCGGGGGGGTCAGCGCGGCGGGGCTCCAGGAGGGCTCGGAGGGCGAGCTCGCCATCACGCTCAGGAACTCCGGGAACGTCATGGCCAAGGAGATCTCCGTGGAGCTCTCAGGGCAGTTCCAGGTGGTCGAGGTCCCGCCCGTCGCCAGCCTCAGGGCCGGCGCGGAGACCGTCGTCAGGGCCCGCATCGTGCCCGACGCGACCGGGACGATACCCGTCAGGGTGAACATCGCGTGCAGGAGGCACTTCGACGGGGCGCCGCAGAGCTTCGAGTTCGACGGCGAGGTCAGCGCCTTCAAGTCGGGGCCCCCCTTCAAGGTCGGGAGGGCAAACGCGTCCACCAAGTGCTCCAGCTGCCAGGGCAGGATCAAGCAGGGCTTCGACATTGTGACATGCAGGTGCGGGGGCGTCCAGCACCTGGCCTGCGCGAAGAGGACCAGCTCCTGCCCCGTGTGCGGGCAGAAGTACACGTTCTAGTCCGAGCCGCCGATCCTCGCGCTCGATATCCTCATGTGCGGGGACGTCACCCCGAAGTAGTTCCGCTGGGAGCGCCCCAGCATGTCCACGCGCGACATCATGTCCACGAGGCCGATCCCTATGGTCGTCTGCTTCAGCGCCGGCCCGAGCTCCCCATCCCTTATGACGTAGCTCTCCATCATCAGCGCCGAGAGCTCCCCGGTGGCGAGGTTGGGGTAGTCCCACGTGCCCCTGAGGTACACGCCGGACCTGGTCTCGGCGACCATCTCGCCGAAGTCGGAGTCGCCCTTCCCCACGACCAGGTTCGAGGTCGATATGGAGGGGGCGTGCCTGAAGCTCCACGACCCCGAGCCCCTGGAGGAGTTGCCGGTGCTGGCCCTTGACTCCTTGCCGGAGGTGTACGAGTCGTGCAGGTACGAGACCAGCCTGCCCCCCTCGATGACGGAGAGAGGGGCGGCGGGGACCCCCTCCCCGTCGAAGGAGGTGCTGCCCGTGCCCCAGGGGACGGTCGGGTCGTCCACCATGGACACCGCCGGGGCCGCGACCGCCTGGCCCAGCTTCCCCGCCAGGTAGCTCCTGCCCCGCTGGACGTTCTCGGCGTTCGCGCCCGCGGACACCGCGGTGGAGAGTATGAACCCCATCGCCAGCGGGTCGATTATGACGGGGTAGTCGCCGGTCTCGATCTTCGTCTGGGAGAGGCCCTTGACGGCCTGCTCCCGCGCCCTGAGCCCGAGGCGGGCCACCTGCTCCGGCTCCAACTTCCGGCTGGAGAGGCCGTCGTAGCCGGAGAACATGGCCTCGCCGTCCCGGGCGACAGCCTCGACCACCATGTCCATCGAGGTGAGCCTCTGGCTCCCCGTGAAGCCGTTGCTGTTGGAGAGGGCCAGGTGGCACACCGCCACCCCCGCGCTGGCATTGGCCGAGGTGATCCTCCTGTCGTCCGAGGCGACGTCCGCCATGTCGATGACCATCCTCACGACCTCGTCGGGGCCCATCTCGGCCAGGCGCCTCTCGTAGAGGCCCGCGACCGCCCTGGGCCGCGCAGCGTGAGGCAGGTTGCGGAAGGCCGGGTCGGGAGTGCCCGCGCGCGAGAGGGAGACGGCCAGCTCTGCAGCCGATGCGACCGCCTTCTCGTCGAAGCCCGTGCAGAACGCGAAGCCGGCGGAGCCCTTGATGAACGCCCTGATCCCGACGCCCGGGTCAGACACCGTGTTGGCCTGCTTGACCGACCCCTTCTCCAGGTCCACCGATATCGCCTGCGTCTCCGCGGCGAGGACATCGCACTTCTCCGCGCCCATCCTGAGGGCGGCGGCGACGGCCTTCTCGGCCATGTTGGCGAGCTCGGACTCGCCCGCCATTCAGGCCAGCCCCCCGACCACGACGTCCGCGACCCTCATGTGGGGGCCGCCGTCGGTCGTCCTCGCGTCCTGGTAGTTCTTCCCGCAGTAGCCGGGGTCGCCGAGGAGGAAGTCGTCCGCGACCCCCGTCACGCTGTTGAGCACCTCGAGTATGACCCCGGAGAGCGACGCGTCCCTGTACCTCTGCCCGAGCTCGCCCCGCCTGATCTCGTACGCCTCGTCGCACTTGAACATGAACTGCCCCTTAGACGGCTCCACGTAGCCGTACTGGCTCCCCTGGAAGAGGAGGCCCTCCCTGGTGTCCTCGATCAGCTCGTCCTTCCCCCAGTCGCCTGCCGCTATGAACGTGTTGCTCATCCGGATGAGGGGCGGGCTGCCGTAGGTGTGCGCGCGCGAAGCCCCGTTGGGCTCGAGGCCCATCCTGCTGCTCGACTCGAGGCTGTGCAGGTACTCGCCGAGGACGCCCCCGTCTATCAGGACGTGCCTCCTGGCGCGCACGCCCTCCCAGTCGTGCACGAAATGGCCGAAGGTGGACTCGATCGTGGGGTCGTCGACGAGCGTGACCTCCGGGACCGCCACCCTCTGCCCGATGCGCCCCTCGAGGACCGAGCCGCCCGCGAGTATAGCGTCCGCCTCGCACGCGTGGCCCATCGCCTCGTGCGCGAGGAGGCCCGTCATCCTGTTGTCGAGGATGCAGACGGACTTGCCGGCAGGGGCCGGCTTGGAGTCGAGCAGGCGGAGCGCCTGCGCCGCGGCTCTGCCGCCGATGGACGTCGCCTCGTCCCTGCGCATGAGTTCGTACCCGCCCACGGAGCCCACCGACGCGTGGCCCCTCTGGACCACGCCTTCGGACTTCGCCCATGCGGAGCACGCGGCCATGGTCCATGTCTCGCTCGTCCGCACGAGCGTGCCGAAGGAGTTCGCGACCACCCGCTCCCCCTCGAAGTCGTCGTACCTCGCGTTGGTGCTCACGATCCTGGGGTCTGCCGACCTCATGGACCTGTCAATGGAGGACGCGAAGGCCACCTTCTCCTCGGTGCTGACGTCGGAGGGCCTCTCGGCGCACCTGTAGGCGTCCACCGCCCTCTCGGGCTTCACCTCGGCCATCCTGAACTTGACCTTGGCCCGGTCCTGGGCCACCTTCGCCATCTTCACCGCGGACTCGGCCGCCGAGGCGAGGGCCTGCAGGGATATGTCGTTCGTGACGGCGAAGCCCCATGCCCCGCCGATGAAAGCCCTGATGCCGCAGCCCGAGGGCAGGGCGGCCGAGACCGTCTTGGTCCTGCCGTCCATGACGACGATGTTGGTCCCCCTGTACGACTCCAGTCTGAGGTCTGCGAACTCGGCCCCCTGGCCCACCGCGTGCTCTATGGTCTTCGATGCGAGCTCCTCCAAAGGAACGCCCCCTGAGCGGGGGACGGTAACGCATACGCGATGTTGAACCTATCGAACCTCATGTCCTCTGGAAGCCGCACGTGTTCTCCGCGGTCTCGGCGAGCGCGCCCGAGCGTATCAGCGAGGCGAGGGCGTCTATGTCCTTCGCCATCGAGCGGTCCCTGTCGAGGCGCTTGACCTTCGACCGGATGGCCGCCCGGACCTCCTCGATCCCCGCGCTCGAAGACGCAGATATGAAGTCGAGCGCCTGGGCCGACGCCATCATCTCGATCGCCACCACCTTCGTGACGTTCTCTATGACCTGCCGGGCCTTCCACGCGCCTATGGTCCCCATGCTGTTGTGGTCCTCCTGGTTGGCGCTGGTGGGTATGGATGTCGCGGACGCGGGGTGCACTAGGACCATGTCCTCGGCCACGAGGGACGCCGCGACGTACTGCGGCACCATCATCCCCGAGCTGAGCCCTCCGTGCTTCGTCAGGAAGGCGGGGAGCCCGCTCAGCTTGTGGTCGACCATCCTGGCCGTGCGCCTCTCCGAGAAGCTCCCCAGCTCGTGGACCCCGAGGGCCAGGAAGTCCATGGCCAGCGCGACCGGCTGGCCGTGGAAGTTGCCCGCCGAGACCACGGACGAGTCCTCGGGGAAGAAGAGGGGGTTGTCGGTCGCGGAGTTCATCTCAACCCCCACGACGTCCTCCGCGTACCATATCGCGCCGAGGCTCGCGCCTATCACCTGGGGTATGCACCTGAGCGTGTAGGCGTCCTGGACCTTGGAGCAGTGCTTGTGCGATGCGAGGATCTCGCTGCCGGAGAGGAGGGACATCATGTTGCCCGCGACCCTCGCCTGGCCGGAGTGCGCCCTGACCTTGGACACGCGCGGGTCGAAGGCCGCGTTGGTCCCCCTCAGGGCCTCCAGGGACATCGCCGCGGCGATCTGGGCGTTGTCCGCGAGGTTGGCCGCGTCCCTGACGGCGAGGACGCCCAGGGCCGTCATCGCCTGGGTGCCGTTGATGATCGATATGGCCTCCTTGGGCTCGAGGGTGAGCGGCTCCAGCCCCTTCCTCTTGAGCGCGTCGCCGCCGGGCTCCGCGCCGGAGCCCGCGTCGGCCTCCCCCTCCCCCACCATGGCGAGGCCGAGGTGGGCGAGCATCGCGAGGTCGCCGCTGGACCCGACGGAGCCCTGCCGCGGGATGACCGGGTGGACCCCCGCGTTGAGCATGGCCAGGAGCGCCTCAGCCACCTCCGGCCTCACGCCCGAGAAGCCCTTGGCGAGGGCGTTGGCGCGGAGGAGCATCATGGCCCTCACGACCTCCTCCGGGTAAGGTTCCCCCACGCCGCACGCGTGGCTCCTCAGCAGGTTGAGCTGGAGCGCCCTCAGGTCCTTCTTGGGTATGCGCGAGGTCACGAGGTCCCCCACGCCCGTGTTGACCGCGTATATGGTCGCACCCTTCTCCACGAGCCTGTCGAGGGACGCCCTGGACGACGCCATCCTGCCCCTCGCCTCCTCGGCGAGGGAGACGCCGGCCGACTCCCTGGCGACCCTTATGACCCGCTCGACCGTGAGGCTGCTGCCGTCGACGACGACCGACGGCCTCCTCCGCGACCCCTGCTCCGACATCCTGAATACCTTCCAGTGGACGGTGCGCTAATCGGCCTAGCCGTACCTTAAACTAGCGGAGCCTACTTCTCCTTCACCGGGACGAACTTGTAGCCGTAGTGTATGACCCCGGCCGAGCCCTCCTCGCTGAGCCTGCGGAGGACGGCCCTCACCCTGGTCCCTATCTGGAGGTCGCACGGGTCGCAGTCTATGACCTGGCCCGTCACCTTGGGCCCCTCGTCGAGCTCGACCATGGCCACCATGTAGGGCCGGAGGGAGGACTTCTCGTCGAGGCCCTCGTGGACCTCGGTGAACGAGTACACCTTGCCCTCGCCCTTGTACTTGACGGGGACCATCTTGCCGACGCTCTTCCTGTGGCACACGGGGCATATGGCCCTCGGGGGGAAGAAGTTCCTCCCGCAGCTGTCGCACCTTATGCCCACCATGTTGTACCTGCTGGGGTTCTGCCTCCAGAACCTCGGTGCCGTCGCCATGTCAGACCCTCCTGAAGACGTGCACGACCGCCGTCGCGCCCGTGCCGCCCACGTTGTGGGTGAGCCCCACGGACGCGTCCTTGACCTGCCTCTTGCCGGCCCTGCCCCTGAGCTGGGTCACAATCTCCACGGCCTGCGCGAGCCCCGTCGCGCCGATGGGGTCGCCCCTGGCCTTGAGGCCTCCCGAGGTGTTGACCGCGACGTCGCCCGAGAGCGACGTCCTGCCCTCCTCGGTCGCCTTCCCGCCCTCCCCCTTCTTGAAGAAGCCGAGGTCCTCTATGGCGAGTATCTCGCTGATGGTGAAGTTGTCGTGCACCTCCGCGACGTCGACGTCCTTGTGCGTCACGCCCCCCATCTTGAAGGCCCTCTCCGCCGCCACCCTGGTGGCATCGAAGCTCATGACGTCCCGGCGGTGGTGCAGCGCCAGGGTGTCGCTCGCCTGGCCCGAGCCGACGATCTCCACCGGCACCTCGACGTGCTTCTTCGCCTGGTCGAGGGGGCACAGGACCACCGCCGCCGCCCCGTCAGAGCTCGGGGCGCAGTCGAATACCCTCAGCGGCGAGGATACGAGGGGGGAGCCCGTGACCGTCTCCCTGGTGATCTCCCTCTGGAACTGCGCCTTCGGGTTCATGGAGCCGTGCCTGTGGTTCTTGACGGCGACGTCGGCCAGCTGCTCCCTCGTGGTGCCGTGCTCGTGCATGTGCCTCCTCGCTATGAGCGCGTGGAGGCTCGGGAAGGTCGCCCCCAGCTCCGTCTCCCACTCCTGGTCCGCGGCGGAGGACTGTATGAACGCAGAGGCGACGTCGCTGACGTCCATCATCTTCTCCGCGCCCCCCACCACGACTATGTCGTGGAGGCCGGAGGCGACCGCCATGAAGCCCTGCCTCAGGGCGAGCCCGCCCGAGGCCCCCGCGGCCTCCACCCTCGTGGCGGGGATGTGGTCCCTCGCGAGGCCGGAGTAGTCCGCTATCAGCGCGCCAATGTGCTCCTGCTCGATGAACCTGCCAGCGGACATGTTGCCGACGAATATGGCGTCGATCTTGTCCGCGCTGATGTTGGCGTCCTCCACCGCCGAGAGGCCCGCCCTTATCCCTATGTCCCTGAACGAGGCGTCCCAGAGCTCTCCGAACTTGGTGTCCCCGACGCCTATGACCGCGACCTTCCTCACGCTCATCCCCTCCCCAGGGTGATCTTGCCCCTGAACTTCGCATAGTTGGCGTAGTCGAGGAACTTCGGGTTCGCTATGATCTGCTTGACCGTCGGCGCCCTGTCCCTCGCGTAGCGCTTGATCTCGTCCTTCACCGTGATGTCGAAGGCGTCGGAGCCGGCCCCGGAGCCGTAGGCGACGGCGAAGACCCTGTCGCCGGGCTTGGCCTCGTCCAGGATGGCCGCCAGGCCGAGGGGCACCGCGCCGGAGTAGGTGTTGCCTATCTGGGGGACTATGAGCCCCGCCTTGATCTGATCGTCCGAGAAGCCGAGCTGCTTGGCCACCCTGGTGGGGAACTTGCCGTTGGGCTGGTGGAACACCGCGTGGGTGTAGTCCTTGGGAGTTGTGCCGGCCTTGGCCAGCATCCCCTTGGCGCAGCTCATTATGTGCTTGAAGTAGGCCGGCTCGCCCGTGAACCTCCCGCCGTGGCTGGGGTACATCTGCCCCTCCCGCCTCCAGAAGTCCGGGGTGTCGGTCGTGTAGGAGTAGGTCCTGTCGATCCTGGCTATGACCTTCTCCGAGCCGATGAGGAACGCCGCCCCGCCCGCGGAGGCGGAGTACTCGAGGGGGTCGCCCGGCGCCCCCTGGGAGGTGTCCGCCCCGATGGCGACGCCGTACTTGATGTGCCCCGAGCCGACCAGGCCCATGCACATCTGGATGCCGGCGGTGCCCGCCTTGCAGGCGAACTCCAGGTCCGCGACGGTCAGGTGCGGGGACGCCTCGATCGCCTCGGCGACTATCGTGCCGGAGGGCTTCACCGCGTACGGGTGCGACTCCGACCCGACGTAAATGGCGCCTATGTCCTGGGGGTCCATGTCCACCCTCCTGAGCATGCTCCGGGCCGCCTCGACCGCTATCGTTATGGTGTCCTCGTCGGGACCAGGCACGGACTTGCTCGATATCATCAGTCCCTTTCCCATCGCCTTGCCGTCCACGCCCCACACCTTGCCTATCTCCTCAGGGCTGATCCTGTAGCGGGGGACGTAGGCTCCGTAGCTCACGATTCCCGTCTCCATCTTATCCTTCCCCTCTCATCCCAGGGAGTTGAGTATCTCGACCAGTTCGCCCGCCGCGAGCTCCGTCCTCACGAGGGGGAGCCCCTCGAGCTCCGCGAGCCTCACGGCCAGCTCGTCCACCTGCTCCGGCTTCTGGTAGACGACCAGCGCGGGCTTCAGGGGGTGCGCCCTGATCGCGATCATGGGGGAGCGGCCGAACTTCACGCCCGTGAAGACGAGCGCCCTCTGGCTGCTCCACCCGTATATCTTGAGGTAGTCGAACGAGCTCAGGGTGGTTATTGCCCTGATGCTGTCTATGACGGTGTAGCCGTGGATGTGCTTGTCCAGGGAGATGGCGGGCGTCAGGTTCTCCCCGGAGATCCTGTCCACGAGCTCGTCCGCGAGGACCTCGTGGGCGAACTCCTTGATGGATATGATCGACTCCGTCTTCGCGGCGAGGGAGTACTGCTTGAGGACGCCCCCTCCCGTCCTCTCGTCTATGTCCAGGAAGGCGTCGACGATCTTCCTGATGGTGACTATGCCCGGGGACTTCCTCCGGCCGGCCTCGTAGTCGCTTATGACCGACGGCGATACGCCCAGGTGCTTAGACAGCTCCTGCTGGGATATGTTGAACTGCTCCCGCCACTTGCGTATGGTCTTGCCCGGTTCCTCGGAAAGGCAGATCTCTCCCGCGACCTTCTCCCTGACCTGGTCCCGCATGGCTGGTGGAGAAGCCTGTCGCTACTTATAGTTTGCCGTATGTGGTTAACGGCAATAGACGAACTGCGGGATGCTGGTGCATCCCGTGGGACTCCCGGACGCCGCGCGGGCCCGCGCCGGCGCCCCGGCACGGGCGCGGCCGCGCGCGGACTGGTGCTCCGCGCCCTGAATCACAATTATATAAGACACCTCGGCTTATCCCTGAGCGCCGCCACGGGGTAGTGGTCTAGCTTGGTATGATCCGTGGTTCGGGACCACGTGACCGTCGGTTCAAATCCGACCTACCCCACCACGGCCCACACTCCTCCGCGATGGCTCCCGCCGCCGCAGACGTGAGAAAAGCGCGATGCTCCCCCGGGCCCGGCCATCGGCCGGGTGGGGGAGCTGCGGCGGCGCCCCGTGGCGCTGCCGCACTCGATGTTAGGGTTTGTTGTCGTCGCGGCTGCCCGTGTCGCCTCCGTAGATGAGCCACCTCGAGTCGTAGTAGATCTCGAAGAAGCCCATCCACGACGTGTCAGAGGTGAAGTCCAGGCCGATGTCCTGGTACATGTCCGGGCAGTCGATGCAGTAGTACTCCGCCGGCATCATGACGGTCAGGTCCTCGTCGCCCAGGAACACGCCTATGCCGTAGTAGGCGTAGGTCATCTCCTTGGTGAACAGGAGCGTCCAGACGTCGTCCTCGTCCCATTGCAGCCAGGTCGGCGGGAACCAGATGTTGAGCCCGTGCGGGAACGAGTTGCCCGAGCGGTCGAGTATCTGGCTCTGCGAGACCCAGAGGAGGGCCCCGTCGCCCGTCAGGTACTTCGCCTGCCACACGCCGCGGTATATGCCTGGCTCCACGTACCCGAACTTGTCCATGAAGTCCTCGAGGAGGAGCCTCACGAACGGGTCCTTGAGTTCATAGAGCTCCGGCAGGTCGGTAAGGTCGACGTCCTCGCTCGGCGGCACCGCGTCGCCGTAGGCCTCGTAGTTCGAGAGGGCCGACATGCTCCACAGCCAAGTGTAGGTGTCGGGGAGCCACTCGTACCCCTGCTGGTCGTTGATCTTACCGATCAGCGCGCAGTCCCTTGCGGACGAGATGTTGTTCCTGTTCAGCGGGATCCAGGACCACACGTCCACGCCGGTGGTGAGGTCCGGGTACATCCACTGGTCCAGCTTCGCTTCGATTTCGACGTCCTCGGCCTCCGCCTCATCGATGATGTCCTCGGAGAGCGCCCCGGTCATGATGTAGTCCAGGTAGGCGTCGAATGCGTCGACGACCGCCTCGACCTTCTCGCCGCCCTCGCCCATCTGGAACACGGCCGCCGTCACGTACATCTGGGAATTGGCGAGCAGCTTGTCGTACTTCGGCTTGCTGCCCCCGGTGTTGTTGTAGTACTTGACGTAGTCCTGGGTGAGGACTATGCACGCCTCGTCCACGGGCATGGCCGGGTCTGCGACGAGGTCCTTCACGAAGAGGTAGTACGGCAGCCCCTCCAGCGGGACCTGCTGCTGCGAACCCACGAAGTAGCTCGTGACCTTCCTCAGCTCGTAGGCGACCTCTATCGAGCCCATGTTGTCCCCGTCGAAGACGAGCGCGTCGATCCATGCGTCCCTGTTCTCGGTGTACACGGTCTCGAGAGCCCCTCTCAGCCCGTCAATGGGCATCAGGAGGTTCTCCACGTCCTCCTCGTCCTCATTCACGGTGTCGTCTGGGCATATCCCGCACCACGCGTGCCCATTCTTGAGCACCAGCATGGTCTTGTCCGCGGGGTAGGCCGGGATGGCCCACCCGAGGAAGTCGACCATCGTCTGCGGGTCGGTCATCCTCTTCTCGACGTTGCCGGTGCCGAAGGCGGCGGAGGTCTTCTCCGTCATGCCGTCCTCCGTCAGCTCGAACACGTCGGTGTCGCCGTTGTTCGGCCCGTCGATCAGCAGCACGAAGGCCACCGCGGCCCCGTCGGCCTCGGCCTCCGCGAGGGCCTTCAAGGTCTGATCGACGCAGAACTCCGTGGCCTGATACAGGTCGTTGTCCGCTCCGAAATACATCAGGACTGTCCAATCCCTGCCGGTGGACTCGCCCGATGTCCCCAGCGCCGCCGCAGGCAGCAGCATCATCGCCGTCGCCATGAGGGCGGTCGCAAATCTGCTCCTACTCCTCATTGTCATTCTCCCCCTAAGTCTCCGAACATAGTCAGTACTGACTAGCACACCCCCCGAGGTCTGAAACAGCATCTAATCCATTGTCTAGAATCGGTTTCATCTGGCGAAATTCGACATGGCCGTCATAGCCTGCCGCCGCAGTCAGGCACCCTCACCGCCCCAAATCGGAGCTGACCCTGGGGGGGCTACTGACCCCCCTCCCGGGGAGCGGCTGCCCGCGGCGCCACCCGGGGGATCGGACGGCCGGGCGACCCGCGCATCTCCACAAGAAGAAGGGGTTTGGCGGGGCCCGCCCTCCCATTCCTTGGCACGGAGAGTTGGGGAGGAGGGAGGGGTTGGGCCCCTTAGAGTTGATTGGCTTTGGCTTCCCCCGAATCCAAATCCATTTTTATACTGAGGTCTGCCGGACCGCCCTGCCGCGAACGCCCGGCAGGGAAGGCCTCCGGCGGTGAGGGAGCCCGTTCCGCGCCCTCGTGGCTCGGCGTGACAGTACCTCGCGCCAGTATTCACGATGGATGAAATAGCCTACAGACTCTCGCCTGAGAACGGTTTCATCTGGACGAAATCCGGGGCGGGGAAGGGCGGATAACAGCGAAATAACGCCTGACTCATGCGCCTTTCTTGAGCCTGACCATGTTGGTCATCCCGTGGCGCTCCCTCTTTATAAGGTCCCGGTCCTCGAGCTTGTCGAGCAGGCGGGTCACCTTGGACTTCGAGAACTCCCCCGAGGATACGAGCTTCATCTGCAGCACCTCGCCCCCGGCGGCTTCTATGATCTCGTAGAGGCGCCTCTCGTCCCCGGTGAGCCGGCTCAGGTCGGGGCCGGCCTCCCCCTCCTCCGGGACGGGCTGCGGCGGGGCCTCGTCCGACGGCGTCTGACCGACGGCCGGGGAGGAGGCGTGGGCGACCGCCCGCTTCAGGAACTCCGCGTACGCGGCCATCGCCAAGGACACGGACAGGCATGCGATGGAGGCCACGAGCACCCCCCAGCCGAGGGGGTCCAGCGAGAACGTCTGCCCGGGGGCGGGGTCCGCGAGGCCCCTGTCGAGCATCAGCACGAGGACGACGGCGGACACGCCCGCGGCCAAGACGCTGGTCCAGACAGCCACAGACGCCTGCTTCACGGGTGCATGAATCCCGTCATCGGTAGATATAATGTCGCAGCCCGGGACTGGCGGATATGGCAAGTATTTTAGAGGGCGGCCGTCATGATGCACCTCGGCACAGGAGGACCGGGCATTGGCCGGGGAGGAGAGGGCGCTACACAGCGTCATGATCGTCTCGACAGCCGTATTCATAGTGATGGTGATGCTCCTCTTCGCCGTCCTCGCTTCCCCGTCGCTCTCCCCCATCGCCTCGATTGGCGACTGGGACGGCGACGGGCGCACGAACGACTCGGACCTGTTCCCGAGGGACAGGGCGGAGTGGACCGACTCCGACGACGACGGGGTGGGGGACAACGCCGACGCCTTCCCCGACGACGAGGACGAGACGAGCGACTCGGACGGCGATGGCGTGGGGGACAACGCGGACTTCTTCGACGGGGGCGACGCCGCGATGAGGTTGGCCCTCGACGGGTTCGAGTTCCTGGGGTACGAGGAGAACTACGTCAGGACGAGGTACTACCCGAACGCCTGGTTCAAGGTCTACGTCGACCTCGACGGGGACGGCGGATACGACCTCGTCGAGGAGAGCGGGATATTCAACGCGACCAGGTCCCTCAGCGACTTCTTCTCCTGCACGGTGGACGTGGCCGACGACGACCCGTCCGTCAGGTTCAATGTCAGGGCGTACGACGTCTGGGAGGTCAGCGCCAACAACGTGACCGACTACGAGACGATGGACTACTGGCCCGTCTCGGAGGTGCTCTGGGAGGACCACACGGTCGTCCTGCCCCTCGACGACACCTGGTGGTCCGACGGGAACGGCGACGACGACACCCCGGACTGCTACCTCAAGTACACCGTCGAGACGGTCGCCCTGGACTGAGCCCCGGGTCAGCCGACCCTTCTCCGCGCCGACGACCGAGCGGCAAGCACGATGATGAGCATGGCGGCGACCGGCACGAGCATGGCCGGGAACTCCGGGATCGCCTGGCCCCCGATGTAGACCGCGACGGAGGCCGTGGACGAGAGGCCCGCGCCGTCCATGACCTCCACCGAGGCATCGAAGAGGCCCGGTGCCCCGTACGTGTGCTCGGCCGTCGCGTCGGGCGACCAGTCCGTGTCCCAGACCCCGTCGCCCGTCCAGTCCCACCTGAAGAGCAGCGATGGGGCCGGGGTCTCCGCGTCCGATGAGCCCGATGCGTCGAAGGCGACCGGGCCTCCCGCGAGCGCGGCGCTCTCGTCGGCCTCGATGGACGCGGCGGGCGGGGAGTTCACGAACACCTCGGAGGAGTATTCGTCCCAGTCCGGGTCCAGGTGCTCGTCATCGTCCGTGGCCACCACAGTCACTGGATAGGCCGTGTCGGAGCCGAGGGCGTAGACATGGACGAACTCGAAGGACGCCGCATCGCCCGGTCCCACAAGGTCCTGGCTCAGCGTGCTCATCGGCGACCCGTCTCCGAAGTCGCACTCGACCGTCAGCAGCCCGCCCTCCGCGTCGACCACCTCCACGACGAGGGTCGCCTCGCTGCCTGGCATGATGTAGTCTCCCTCCGGGGAGACTGTCACAGACGTTATGGAGGGCACCTCGTAGGGGTCGAGCGGGTACACGATGACCTGGGCGGAGTCGCTCACGTTGTTGCCGTGGTCGTCGACCGCGTATGCCACCAGGGTGTACTCGCCCCCCTCGGTGAACATGTGGATGGCGCCGAAGCCGTCCTCCGAGGTGGACAGAGACCACGGGGACCCGTCCCCCCAGTCGTACCAGACCACCACCTCCGACTCCGCGGGGTATTCGAGCGACGACGGGGCGAAGTACGTCTCCGAGTTGAGCAACGCGTAATAGGTGTCCTCCAGGCTGATCGTGGGTGGGTCCACGGCATACGGCGTCACGGCGAGGGAGTCGACCCATCCCGCATCCTCCATGGCGCTCGACGAACCGTCCTTCGCATATTCCCATGCGACGTCGTGGACCCCCACGGCCAGGTGGGCCTCGACGCTCGTCCAGCCGACGTCGCCGCTGACCGCCTCCACGACCGACCCATCGACGATGAGGCTCAGGACGTCCCCGCCGGACTGGGAGGAGACCATCCAATCGAATGTGACGTCCGCGGGGCCCTCGACCCGCGTCCCGAGCCGGGAGCGCCCGCCGTCTGAGACGTCCCCGGTCTGCATCGAGTCGCCGTCGCCCGAGGAATGGTGGTCCACCGGGACCCACGTGGCCTGGCCCGATGACGACCAAGCGAGCGAGGCGGCCTCGAGGGCGTCGCCGGTGGCCATCGGAGCGTAGTAGTCGAGGTAGGCGCTCACGGTGGCCGGAGTGTCCGCAGGTACGTCGGCCGACTGCCCTGAGGCCTGTGACGCGGACCCGGGTATGAATGTCGGCTCGTATGCCTCCACCCTCAGGGAGGACACGACACCGTCCTCCATCGAGTCACCCACCATGAGGTGCATACCCCCCGACGACCAGAAGACCGCCGCATGCTCGGTCATGTCGAGGCACATGAACGTCGGGAAGCCCTCCTTCGAGTGGAAGCCGCCATCGAAGAAGGGCGACTTTGCGTTCAGCGGGTCGGGCGTGGAGCCCACGCTGACCGTGATCGATGAGCTCCTCGATGGCGCGGCGTCGAAGTGCCACACGGCCATGAGGGACGGGTCGTAGTCCGGGATGTCGACTATGAAGTTCGCGGTCAGCACCCCCGACGACCCGAGCTCCTCGAGCGCCGCGTATGTGAACCAGTAGTATCCGGAGTCACCCCAGCCGTCGCCCCACGAGTTCACGACCCTGAACGCCCCGGCGTCCGAGTCGTCCGTGAGGGAGTCGTCGAAGCCCACGACGGTCTGGGCGTGGTTGAGGTCCAGTGAGGAGTACTCTGCGGACGAGAGGATGTAGTTGCCGTCGCTGAAGCCGGGCACGAACTCGTTCGCGTCCATGGCGAACGACACAGGGGTGCCTGCCGCCACGAGCGCCTTGATCGCGCCGACGGTCGTCGAGGCGCTGTACTCCAGGTAGCCCGCCTCCGCCGCCCTGTGCAGCGGCGCCTCCCTGAAGGCCTCCGGCGACCCCCAGCTGGTGAAGTCGCCGTCGTCGTAGGGCATGGCCGCCAGGGTGGGCACGCCCCAGTCACGAATGACGAACATGTTGGTGTCCATCCAGGAGCCCTTCTCCATCCCGCCGTTCACCATGTTGTACGTCCATGCAGGGGAGAGCAGCTGCGACGCGTTGCCGGCGGATGCCTCGGTCCAGGCGCTGTCGACGGCCTCCATGTATCCGTAGGAGTAGTATGTCGCGGCCCAAGCGGCGCATGAGCCCTGGGCTCCCTGGTCGCCGACGGCAGGGAACTCCGGGTCCGAGGAGAGGTCGAACGAACCCGGGAGGTCCTCGGCGAGCGCCTCCACCTCGAACATGGCCAGGTTGCCCACGAGGATCTGCCATTCATCCGCCGTGCGTGGCGCGAGGCCCGTGCCGAACCCGTCGACCACGACCGGCTCGTAGCGGTCTCCCTGCGCCCTCACCCCGAGATGCAGCATCATGCCCTCCACATCCTCGGCGGTGGCCAAGTGGGAGGTCATGGCGAGGGATGTGGCGGGGAAGCCATCTGACGGGGGCTCCGGCGCCCCGGCCGGCGATGCCGCGGCCGCCCCGTAGGCGAGCGCGGCCGAGAACAGAAGTACGAGTATCCCTAAGGCGGTCCCCCTCTCGAAAGACAATGTGCCACCTAGCTCTCGTCGACGCTACTGGCGCGGACCGATATCTAGTTTGCGCATCACGGGGGCAGGGGACAAACGTATTAATCGGGGAAGCCATTTCCTCAGAAGCAGGCAGGTGTAATCTAGTCTGGTTAGGATTTTGGCCTTCCAACTCATCCAAGAAGGAAAACAAAATTGGAGAGGGACGAAAGCCAACGGCCCGGGTTCGAATCCCGGCACCTGCACTTCCGGTCCCAATGGGTTTGATGCCTGGTCATGTCCGCGCATTCGTGCGCATCAAGACCCGATACCTCACTCATCTTCTCCATACGCGGGGTGGTAGCGCGCGAGGGCGACAGTCTCGTCGAACTGCCTGGCCTCCGCCAGCGCCAACTGCGGCACGAAGCAGTGGGGGTGGAACTCGGTCATTCTCTTGTGGTCGAATGTCTCGAAGTCGTCTTCGGACACGATCGTCGTCTGCTTCTGTCTCCTCGTCTTGAACATCTTGCTCACCTATCCAGCGATTTCTGCTCTCTCACACATCTCAGGAACTGGCTCCCAAACGTGGTGCAGGCTCTGGTCGATCTCTTTCAGGTCATCCAGGAGTTCGACGATGTCGTTGACATCTTGCCCGAGGCCGGACATCTCGTTCGCGAGGTCCTCTAGGTCTCTGAGCGTGTGGGTCCGAACCCATTCAATCGCCTGGACGTTCCTTGCCGCCGCCTGTGCCGCGTTCCCGCGTCTCATTGCATCCCATCCTAAGGGTTTTGTCTGACATTTCGTCAGCTGATTCCCCGTATAACGCTTCGACCTATTTAATCATTGTTCAAATGTCGTAGGTGTGCCCGAGTTTCGTCTGACCGAGAACGCGGACGGACGCGAGAAATCTCCAGGAGATTTCTGAATCTGGACATGCCTAGGACCGCATGGACGACGATCGTCCTGACCGGTCACTCGTCTGACGAGATGCTGTGCATCTCGCACGCTCAGAAGGGGCGGCCCGAGGGCGCAACTGCAAACGCTTTTAACGAAACAAATCATTAAGACGTCTTCAGCCAGAGGATGGATGCCGATTGGGTCTCCTCGACTCGCTCCTCAGCAAAGAGAAGAAGGTCCTAGCGAAGGCCAGCAAGAACCTTGACAGGGCGGACGCCCTCGAGAGGAGCGGCTCCAAGCAGCAGGCGGTCGCACTGCTGGACGAGACCAGGGCGATACTCGACGAGGGGATCAAGTACGTCGAGAAGATGCGTGGCGACTTCTCATCCGCCTTCGCCAGGCTGGCCTCTGGGTACCTGAGGGTCGATAAGGCCCAGGCCGCCCTTGACGCCGCCCACGTGTCGCTCCAGCAGTTCAACCCGAACAACGCGGACGCGATGTCCGCCGCGGGCAGGGCGTCCCTGCGCCTCGGGAAGAACGAGGACGCCATAAACTGGCTCAACAAGGCCGTCACCGCCGCCCCCAAGTCCTCCGAGCACTGGTCCACCCTCGGGGACGCGCACGAGACCCTGGGGGACATAGAGCCGGCCCTCCAGGCCTATCGGAAGGTCATAGAGATCAAGCCGGACAGCCTACGTCACTACGACAAGATACTCGCGCACACGCCCAAGGACGTCCCCATGCTCAAGAAGAAGGCCCAGACGCTGTCCGGGCTGCGCAGGTACGACGACGCGGCCAGGACCTACGGCGCGGCCCTGAACATCGACCCCGAGGACAAGGAGCTGTGGATCGGGCAGGCGGCCTCCCTCAACTTCGCTGGGAAGGGGGAGGAGGCCATCGCTTCCCTGGAGAGGGCGCTCAAGCTGTCGCCGGACGACGCGTTCGTCTACGACAACCTCGGCAGGATCCAGCACAAGGTCGGCCGGCGAGAGGACGCGCTCAAGAGCTTCTCCAAGGCCGCGAGGCTGGACAACGGGAACAAGATCGTGTGGAACGAGCTTGGCGTGGTGCAGGAGGAGATGGGGATGCTGGACGAGGCGGTCCAGTCGTTCGACAACGCCCTCGCGCTCGACCCGAAGGACGTCAACGTCCTCAATAACAGGAAGAAGACGCTGCTGAAGTCCTCGAAGATGGCCGAGGTCATCGAGACCTGCGACCGGATCATACTCCTCAACCCCAAGGACCCGGAGGCGCTCCTGGACAAGGCCCGCGCCCTGTGGGCCCTCGGGCGCAACGACGAGTGCATGACCTTCATCGAGGCCGCCCTCGCCCTCGCCCCCAAGTCCAAGGACGCGATGAACCTCAAGAAGGACTGCCTCATCAGGCTCGGCAGGCACTCCGACGTGGTCGCGTGGTGCAACAAGATCCTCGCCGTAGACCCGGCCGACCTGGACGCCATGCACGACAAGGGCAGGGCGCAGGTCGCCATCGGCAAGGTCCAGGACGCGGTCAGGACCTACGAGAAGGCCCTGAAGGCGAAGCCGAACCGGCTGGACCTCCTCGACGGGCTGAAGGACGCGTACAAGCTCCTCGGGAAGGAGGAGGACGTCGTCCGGACCTGCGACCGGATCATCTCCGTCGACAAGGACAACAGGCTCGCGCATCTGGACAAGGCGATGTCCCTCGACCGGCGGGACAGGTACGACGAGGCGCTGGCCACGTACATGGTCGCGCTCAAGCACGACCCCAAGAACCCCGGGATCTACGTCAGCGCGGCCGCGATGCTCATGAGGGCGGGGAAGCACAGGGAGGCGCTGGACTACGCGAAGCAGGGGCTGGCCGTGGACCCCGAGAGCGTCCCGCTGTGGAGGCTCAGGGGAGAGTCCGCCTATTCCGCCAAGGGCTTCGACGCCGCCGCCGACGCATTCAGGAAGTGCACCGAGCTCGACCCGACGGACAAGGCGTCCTTCAAGAGGATGGGCCAGTCCTTCGTCGAGCTGATGCGCTACGAGCAGGCGCTCGACGCCTACGAGCACGCCCTGAAGCTCGACCCGAGGGACGCGAGCGTCTGGTTCCTCAAGGCCCTCTCGCTGGAGTGGCTGGAGAGGCTGGAGGACGCCCTCGCAGCCGTCAAGGAGGCGACCCACTGGGACAAGGACGTCCCCGAGTACCAGATGAAGGAGGGGCTGCTCCTCAACAGGCTGGGCAGGTCGGAGGAGGCGCTCGACGCCTTCAACGCGGCCCTCAGGGGCTCGCCCAGGAACGTCATGATCCTCAAGTCGAAGAACGATGTGCTGAAGGCCCTCAAGAGGTACGAGGAGGTCGTCGCGACGAGCGACGCGATCCTCGCGGTGGAGAAGAAGGACCGCGACACCCTCGTCGACAGAGGGAGCGCCTCCCTCTTCCTCAAGAAGCCCAACGACGCCCTCGCCAGCTTCAACAAGGCGCTCGAGCTGAACGCCGACGACCTGGACGTCCTGGAGCTCAAGAAGAACGCCCTCAAGGAGCTGGACGACCAGGAGGGCGTCGTCTCCGTCTGCGACCACATACTCCAGCTGAGCCCGAAGAACAAGTACGCCCTCTCCGACTGCGGCGCGGCGCTCGAGAAGCTGGGGCGGGGAGAGGACTCCCTCGACTACTACGAGCGCGCTCTCGCGCTCGACCCTAAGGACGTGTTCCTCTGGAACCGGAAGGGGCAGGTCCAGCTGAGCCTAGGCAACCCCGCGCAGGCGGCCGAGGCGTTCGACCACGGGATCAAGCTCGACCCCAACCAGCCATTCGTTCTCAACAACCGCGGCAGGGCGTACCTCGACCTGCGCCGGTTCGACGAGGCCCTCGCCGACTTCAAGAAGGCGCTGGCGATCCTCCCGACCGTCGCGGAGTTCCACACCAACCAGGGGAGGGCGCTCGCCAGCATGGGCAAGTTCGAGGAGAGCCTCGAGGCGTTCAACGAGGGGCGCAGGATCGCCCCCAAGGACCACTCGTCGCTCAAGTACATGGGGATGGCGCTCCTCAAGCTCAACAGGGTCCCCGACGCCATGGGATGCTTCGACGAGGCGATCAGGCTCGGGTCCAACGACAGGGACGTCTGGACCGGCAGGGCGAAGGCCGCCGAGGCCCTGGGGAACAAGGAGGAGGCGGTCAGGTCCTATGTCACGGCCCTGGAGATCGACGGCTCCGACAAGGCCGCGTGGTACAGGCTCGGGCTCCTCTACCTCGAGCTCGGCAGGTACGAGGAGGCCGACGGCTGCTTCGACAAGTCCATCGACATCGACGGGACGAACCCCGCGATATGGATGAGCAAGGGGCTGGCCCTCGAGAAGCAGGAGCTGCCCGAGGACGCCATAGGCGCCTACGACCGTGCGATAGCGCTCAACTCGAACGACAAGGAGGCCTGGAAGAGGAAGGGGCAGGTCCTCATGTCCCTGAACAGGCCGGAGCAGGCCATGCGCGCGTTCGAGCACTCCCTCAGCATCGACCCGTACTACGAGGAGGCCAGCGAGGGCCGGAAGAAGGCCGAGGAGGAGATCCGGCGCACCAAGATCGAGGACTACTGCCGCGCCATACTCGAGTTCGAGTACACCCACGGGAGGCCCGTGACCAAGGAGGAGGCCTTCAGGGTCTGCGGCGTCCCCTACGCCTTCCTCGGCGAGGTGCTGGAGTACCTCAGCGGCAAGCAGGAGGTCAGCCTGTCCGGGATGAGCAAGGAGGACTTCGACAAGTACGAGAGGATCTCCAGGGAGGTCCTCGTGAACACCATGGACAAGCGCGACCTGGGCGACCACGGCCTCAGGCTCTGCGACATCGTGGTCAACTTCCCGGACCTCAAGGTCGCGAGCGCCAAGAGGATCATGGGGTACATCCAGGCGGTCGAGGAGCACGAGTTCAGCACCCACGTCACGGACCCGCAGGTCGACGCCCACCTCAGGAAGGCGATGGACCTGCCCAACGACCAGAAGAACGTCCTCGGGATCATAAGGAACCTCGGGGTGGGGGTGTACCAGTCCAGGCAGCTCGTCGTCGTACTCCAGACCTTCAAGGACGCGGGCTTCGAGACCCCGTCCATCAGGCTCAAGTCGATAGTCAGCGATGGCTACGGGGAGTACGTGGCCTTCGACGAGCGCACGCAGCAGAGGCCCGCCCACAGGTACGCCGAGCCGGGGCCGGAGCCCGCCCCGAGGCAGCGGCAGGCCACCCCGGCCCTGCGGGAGTACGAGGAGATGTACCAGAGGCCCCAGAGGGGCAGGCGCAGGGAGCCCGAGGAGGAGGCGGAGGAGGAGCCGCCGCAGCCGCCGAAGAGGTCCAGGCCCAAGGCCCAGGCGCAGAAGAGGGAGAAGGCGCCGGAGGACGTACCGTCGGACCTCATGGGCAGGAGGTGCCTGTTCCACGGGGGCGTGGCGGTCGCCAGGTGCGCCAAGTGCAAGGCCGTCCTGTGCAGGGAGTGCGTCAGGAGCTCGGACAGGTGCCCCAGGTGCAACGCGCTGCTGAGCGGCGAGGACGACGTCCCCGAGAAGCCGCAGAGGAGGCCGAAGAGGCGCGAGGAGCCCGAGGAGGAAGAGGAGGCCCCGGAGGAGGGCGCCGCGGAGGAGGAAGAGGAGCAGGAGGAGCCCGAGGAGCCCAAGAAGCGCCCCCGTAGGAAGGACGAGCCCAAGGGGCCAGACTTCAACAGGCTCTGACGCGCGCATAGGAGGGAGACAGGATGGGCAGGATATCCAGAGGGTGGAAGCTGACCAAGCTGAGCCTGAGGGTCATAAGGAAGGACAAGGAGATACTCCTCCTCCCGGTGCTCTCGGGCCTCACGATGGCTGTCGTGCTCGCGTCGTTCGTCGCGGGCATCTTCCTGACCGGCGGCCTCGGCGCCGGGTCTGGGCTCACGGGGCTCGTCCTCATGGCGGCGTTCTACTTCGTCGCCTACTTCATCGCGATATTCTTCAACGCGGCCGTCATCGGCTGCGCCACGATACGGCTCGGGGGAGGGGACCCGACGGTCGCCGACGGCCTCAGGATAGCGGCCGACAACGCGCTCAGGATACTGGCCTGGGCCCTGGTGGCCGCCACGGTCGGCCTGGTCATCAGGGCTGTGCAGGAGAGGGTCGGGCTCATAGGGAAGATCGTCATGGGCGCCCTCGGGGTGGCGTGGAGCCTCGTCACCTACTTCGTGGTCCCGGTCCTCATCTACGAGAGGCTCGGGGTGTGGGAGTCGGTCAAGAGGAGCGCCTCCGTGTTCAAGGGGACCTGGGGCGAGACGCTGGTCGGCAACCTCGGCCTCGGCATCATATTCGTCCTCCTGGGGCTGGCCGGCGTCGTGCCGATAGCCCTCGGGTTCCTCGCCGGCGGGGCCACGGGCCTCTTCGTCGGGATCGGGGTCGCCGTGGTGTACTGGCTGGTGCTCGTCGTCGTCCAGGCCGCGGCCGAGGGCGTTCTCGTGGCCGCGCTGTACAGGTACGCCACGACAGGGCAGGTCGCCGAGGGCCTCGAGGGGGTCCGGTTCGCCAGCCCCTGGACCCGCTGATCACCCGTGGAGCTTCTTCGTGAGGGCCGCGACGCGCCGCCCGTACCTGACGCAGACCTCCTCGGCGCGCCGGTCGGGCTTCTCTATGGAGACCGGGCCGTAGTGGTCCCCCTTCGAGTCGCCGCACACGACCATCCCGTGGATCAGGAGCGCCTCCAGTATCGCGACCACCGTCGTCTCGTTGCCGCCGCCGACGTTGGCGCTCGACGAGAACGCGCCCCCGACCTTGTCCTGGAGCTTGCCGTGGTGCTTGACGCTCCTGTCCAGCAACTCCTTCACCTGGGCCGCGGGCAGGCCGTAGTACGTCGGGGAGCCGATCACGATCCCGTCGTACTTGAGGAGGTCGTCCACCTTCACATCCTTGACCTCCTTCGTGTCGACCTCCACGTCCTCCTCCATGACGCCCTTCTGGACCAGGTACGCCATCTTCTTGGTGTTGCCGCTCCTCGAGTAGTAGCAGATCAGCATCCGGGCCATTCCATCAGCCTCGGTACCTCCAGCGGCTCCGTGGGATTAATGGGTTGCGCAGGCGGGCTGCAAAAGGTTCATGTCGGTGTAATGTTTCCCCCAGCAGGAGGGAGCCAGGCGAGATGAGGGTCTGCAAGCGGTGCCGGAAGGAGACGGGCCAGATGTTCTGTCCGACCTGCAAGGTCCTCACGTTCCCGGCCAGCGCGCCCGAGGCGGCCCCGTCCACCTCCACGGGCGACTCGTTCGAGTGCACCGTGTGGCAGGGGCCCAACAGGAGCAGGGGCATAGAGATATCCCAGCACGACAGGGACAAGTACTTCTCCAAGAGGAACGAGGAGGTCGTGCTCCACATCGACGGCAGGAGGAGCGTGGCCAAGCTCGGCGTCGGCTTCTGGAAGAAGCCGGCGGTGATCAAGAAGGCCCTCCTCGACAACGGCAGGGACGAGCTCATCAAGTTCTTCGAGAAGCACCACCTGCTCCCGCCGGAGCAGTCCCTGAAGGAGAAGGGGATCGTGGACACCATCGTCTTCGAGGTAGTGACCCCGAGGGAGGAGTTCAAGATCTCCGTCGTGGAGCGCCAGGAGTCCGAGGAGCACGAGCGGGACTAGAGGAGCCCCAGCTCCTTCCCTACCTTCCCGAACGCCGACAGCGCGGCGTCGAGGTCCTCCCGGGCCAGGGCAGCGTTCATGATCGTCCTTATCCTGGCCCCGTCCTTGGCGACCATCGGGAACACTATCGGCAGCGCGAACACGCCCAGCTCGAAGAGCCTCGCGCTGAAGCGCTTGGCCGCCCCGCTGTCGCCTATCATGACCGGCACTATGGGGGTCACGCTCGCCCCCGTGTCGAAGCCCATTGAGCGGACCTCCTTCCTGAAGTAGTCCGTGTTGGCCCACAGGTTCCTCACGTGCTGCGGCTCCGTCTCCAGGACGTCTATCGCGGCCGTGCACGCCGCCGCCACCGCAGGGGGGTGCGAGCCGCTCAGGAGCCATGTCCTGGACTTGTTGTAGGCGAAGTCGACGAGGTCCCTGCTCCCTGAGACGTGCCCCCCGACGACGCCGAAGGCCTTCGAGAAGGTCCCCATCTCGACGTGGACCCGGTCCCTGGACAGGTGGTGGTGCTCGACTATCCCCCTCCCGCCCTCGCCCAGGACCCCCTCGCCGTGGGCGTCGTCGACGTAGACCATCGCGCCGTGGTCGTGGGCGGCGGCCGCGACCCTGTCCATCGGGGCCATGTCGCCGTCCATGCTGAAGACGCCGTCGGTGATGACCAGGACGCGCCTGTAGGAGGGCCGGTGCTCCTCCGCCTTGGCCAGGACGGCCCTCAGGTCGTCCATGTCGCAGTGCCTGTAGACCGCCCTGTCGGCCCTGGACAGCCTGACGCCGTCGATGATGCTGCCGTGGTTGAGCTCGTCGCTCACTATGACGTCGCCCTGGTCCGCGAGCTGCGGTATCAGCCCCGCGTTGGCGGCGAAGCCGGTCTGGTACACCAGGGACGCCTCGGCGCCCTTGAACCTGGCGAGGCGCGCCTCGAGCTCGGAGTGGAGGTCCATGTTGCCGGCGATCGGCCTGACGGAGCCGGAGCCCGCGCCGTGGGTCCGTACCGCCTCGATCGCCGCGGCCTTGACCTTCGGGTGGTTGCTCAGGCTGAGGTAGTTGTTGGAGCAGAGCATGACCACCTGGCGGCCGTCGACGACGCACCTGGGCGTGCTCGGCCCCTGCAGGAGCCTGAGCTTCCAGTCCAGGTCGCTCTCGACGAGCTTCCGGTACTCCTCCCTCAGGAAAGAAACGGGGTCCCTTCCGGCCATTCCCTCACCATTCTGGCACCAGGGCGACCTTCGCGGCCTTCTTCGCCCTTATCAGCTCCATGCCCTCCCCGATGTCCCTTATCGGGAGGGTATGGGTGACCATTGATGAAAGCTTGTCCCTGAAGCCGTCGCGCGCGAGGAGCGCGTGCATCTGGTCCCAGGTGTGGAACATCCTGCGGCCCGTTATGCCGTACACGGTGGCCGACTTGAACGTGATCGCGTTGTTGACGTCGATGGTGACGGGGTCGTTGTAGAGGCCGAGTATGGACACGCGGCCGCCCGGGGTGAGCATCTGGAAGACCTGTTTGAGGGCCGCCGCCGCGCCCGACATCTCGAGGCACACGTCGGCGCCGTTCCCGTCCGTCTCGTCCATGACGGCCTTCACGAGCCTCTCGGTGCCCATCGCCGCGTCGAGGACGATGTCCGCGCCCATCTTCGGGGCCAGGGCGAACCTGACCTCCTCGGTGCCCAGCTCGGTGGCTATGACCTTCTTGGCGCCCAGGACCTTCAGAATCGCAATCGCCATGAGGCCTATCGGCCCGCACCCCGCGACGACGACGTTCTTCCCCTTGATGTCGTCCTCGCACTCGCGGCCGAACACCGTGAAGGTCGCGTTGCCGAGCGGCTCCAGCAGGGAGCCGAGCTTGACGTCCAGCCCCGGTGGCAGCTTCCTGGCGTTCATCTCGGGGAGCTTCACGTACTCGGCGAACACGCCGTCGGTGTCGACCCCCAGGATCTTCATGTTCTTGCAGATGTGCATGCGGCCGTTCCTGCACTGGTAGCAGGTCCCGTCCACTATGTGCGTCTCCGCGGAGACGAGGTCCCCGACCCTGACGGACTTGACGCCCCTGCCGAGCTCGACGACCTCCCCGCACATCTCGTGGCCGAAGACGATCGGGAGGGCCCTGAGGCGCTTCTGGGCCCAGTGGTTCCAGTCCCATATGTGGACGTCGGTGCCGCAGATCGAGGACATCCTCGTCTTGACCAGGACTTCGCCCGCGCCGACCGTCGGCCTCGGGACCGTCTCGACCGCCGCCCCTGGCTCCCGGCGCCTCTTGACGACCGCTTGCATCCGCAGGTCACTGCTCCTTTTTGGGCACTGTCAGAATCTCGCCCCTCTTAAGCGCTGTGCAACTACAATGATTCTCTGGGAGGCCCCTCCGGCTGGAAGTGGCTGGCGACGTCGCGGCGGCCCTTCGTCTCAGCTCCCCCGATACCGGATGATTCAGCATAATATAGGGGGGAGCATCATTCCGAGACCATGGCCGGGATAGGCGTCCTCGCCCTGGGCGGTTCGGACACGATAGGAGGCAACAAGCTCGTCCTGAGGTTCGACGGCAGCCACGTCCTCCTCGACTTCGGTACCAACTTCAAGAAGTTCGGGACATACTACGAGGAGTACCTCAGGCCCAGGAGCGCAGGAGGGCTCCTGGACTATGTCGAGATGGGGGTCCTCCCGGACGCCAGGAACCTCTACCGGGACGACCTGATGCACCCTGAGCTGGAGCTCAAGGGCCATGACCTGGGCGCGATCGACCTCATGCTGCTGTCCCACGCGCACGCGGACCACTTCGGGGACATGGGATTCCTCCGGACGGACATCCCCGTCGCGACCAATGCCATATCCGCGGCCATCATCAAGGCGATGTCCGACAGCGGGAAGGCGGACATGGGCAAGGACTACGTCTGCCCGAGCCCGAGGTACAGGACCACCTTCAGGGGCACCCCCGTCGTGCAGACCTGCTCCGTGAAGGAGGCGAGGGAGCGAGGCATGTGCGGCCGGGACTTCGTGATGCTCGACGGACGCGTACCCAGGGACTTCGAGGAGTTCTGGGGGATGTCGCCTGCCATCGAGCTCGCCGACTCGCCGAACAAGTGCAGGCCGCATCTCCCGGGGAGGCTGCTCAAGGGCATCCAGTCCCCGAAGGTCACACCATACCCGGTCGACCACTCCGTGAAGGGCGCCACAGCGCACGTCATCCCGACGAGCGCGGGGAACGTGATATACACAGGGGACCTCAGGATGCACGGCATGAACAGGGCCGCGACAGCGGCGTTCCTGGGCGCGGCGCGGTCCCCCAGGCCGTACGCAATGATCGTCGAGGGGACGCGGGTGGGCCGCTCCTCGGACGACGACCCCGGCAACAGGCCGCCGACCGAGGAGGACGTGCTCGAGAACGCCAGGCAGATGGTCTCGGGGATGGGCGGGGAGCTGGTCATCGCGGACTTCGGGCCAAGGAACATCGAGAGGCTCGAGACCTTCCTGGCGGTCGCCAGGGAGAACCACAGGAAGT
The DNA here is from genome assembly GCA_040751795.1 of Thermoplasmatota archaeon. Taxonomy (GTDB): domain Archaea; phylum Thermoplasmatota; class Thermoplasmata; order UBA10834; family UBA10834; genus UBA9653. The sequence continues at coordinate 175,200 of JBFMHR010000001.1, forward strand.
TGGTGATCACCACCAAGGACGCCTACCTGCTCCACGCGATGCACTCGGCCGACCCCAAGGTGCCTATCCCCGGACCGGACATGCTCATCTACGACTCCCCGAAGGGCGGGGAGAGCAAGTTCGAGGAGTATGTCCTCGACAGGGCGTACCCGGGGGACGAGGTGAAGGGGAGGGACATCGGCAGGAGCCCGGGGGACTACCTCCTGTCCTTCAGCTTCTTCGACCTCAAGCACCTGGTCGACATCAAGCCGGCGAGAGGGCACTACCTGTACTCCTCCTGCGAGGCGTTCAGCGAGGAGCAGGAGATCGACTTCATCAGGATGGGGGCGTGGCTCGGCAAGTACCACCTCGACCCCAAGGGGCTCTCCTTCGGCAAGGACGAGAAGGGCAGGCCGAAGCCAGAGTTCCCCAGGGAGGGGTCGATACACGCGTCGGGGCACGCCTCGAAGGAGGACCTGGTCAGGATCGTAGAGACCATCGACCCCGAGGTGGTCATACCCGTGCACACGGAGGCCACCGGGCTGGAATGGTTCAAGGAGACTTTCGGCGGCCAGAGGCGCGTCGAGACGCTCCAGGAAGGCGAGTGGAAGGACATCTGATGGCCATGACACGGGCCCGACGGGGCCCGTCGGCCTATACGGCGGCGCCCGCGAGGAAATCGTCGAGGGTGGAGTTGCGCGGTACCGCGCTGGTCTCGGCGATGTCGGCGATCCTGAGCCACGACGGGAGGTCCCGGACGCCATTGATCCGCTCCGCGTCCGCCTGCCTGTTGTAGGGCCTGTCGACGAGTATCGCCTCTATCCCCGCCCTCTGCACGGGGTAGAGATCCAGGGTGGGGGTGTCGCCGACCATCACCGCCTCCCTCCTGTCGTACCCGCGCTTCGCCAGGTACTGCGATATCTGCTTGCCCTTGTTCCCGTTCAGGATCACATCGTCGAAGTAGTCCCGTATACCGAAGTCTTCCAGGAGGGCGTCGAGTATGGGCTTGGAGTTCCGCGAGACTATGCACAGGCTGTCCACCCTGCTCCTCAGCGAGCGGAGGGCCTCCCCCACGCCCTCGTCGAGGACGAAGAAGTCCTTCGCGTGCTCGGGGGACGGGTCCGCCCAGAACTCCCATGTGCTCCTGCCCCTGTGGGGCACGTACAGCGTCCCTTCCGCGTCCAGGAAGACGTGCTTGAACCTCCGGCCGTCGCGTGCATCCATGTTCATCGGCCCGGGGACGTGGGGGTGCGTGCTTCTCGCTGAGCCGATACTGTATCACCCGCGATGATACGGTGCGTGAGGCGACGATGGATTTAATAATCATATTACGATACATCTAATCGTATCATAGAAGTTAATAGGACGGGACATCATACGGTATCCCGGGAAGAGCATGGCAGTGGTGTTCGGGACTCTGGGATACAGACCGAGGTCGCTCATACCGACCTTGAAGTCCACGCAGGACGTGGAGAAGCTGGTGTTCTACTTCGGGGCGGACAGCAAGGACCCTCAGGCCGGGGCGAAGGTCTCCGAGGCGAGGAAGGCGGTGGTCGACTACTGCTCCAAGATGGGGATAGCCGTGGACCCCGTGGAGCTGGACGACCCCTTCGACTTCAAGGGGATCGCCTCGCGGATCAGGAGGGACATCAGGAAGCACAAGAGGGAGGGCAGGGATATCGCGGTGTTCAACATCGCGGGGGGCACGAGGCCGACCTCGTCCGCCGCCCTCCTGGTCTGCATACTCGAGGGCGTGCCGACCGTGTACATACACGACGTCACGTACGAGGAGGTGCACCTCCCGCTCCTCAAGATGGAGTACGACCAGGTCCTCTCCAAGGAGGAGAAGGAGGTCCTCAGGTTCCTCGCGGGGAGGAAGGGGGAGCCGGTGACGGAGGTGGAGCTCGCCAACAGCCTCGGAAAGCACAAGGCGACCATGAACCACCACGTGAAGAACCTGGTGAGGAAGGGCGCCGTCAGGCTCGAGAGGCACCCGAGCGACCAGAGGAAGAAGGTCGTGAGGGTCGAGGACTCGACCGAGCTCCTCCTGGGGGACGACCTTTGAGGACCCTGGTCGCCACCCTGGGGGAGGGGGACTCGGACAACGTCCTCATGGCGATGCGCCGCCTGCCGTACGACAGGCTCGTGCTCGTAGGGGAGAGGGGGGAGGAGCCCTCGGGGCTCGCGGACCTGAGGAGGATGGAGTCGATGACGGGCCACGAGGTGCGTTTCGTCCAGGTCGACACGCGCGACTTCATGGGCCTCGTCGACGAGGTGTGCGAGGCCGTGGCCGGCCTGCGCGACGGGCGGGGAGAGGTCGTCATGAACATCAGCGGCGGGACGAAGCTGCTTGCGGACGCGGCCCTCTTCGCCGCGTTCAGGCTCGGGGTGCCCGCGTACCACGTCACGGACAGGGTCGTGCGCCTCCCGGTGATGAGGGGGGTCACGGCCAGGAACAGGTTCACGGCCCTGCAGTCGCAGCTCATCGCCCACCTGGCGGAGCCGGCGTCGATACCCGCTCTCGTCGGGGCGATGCCGCCGCACAACAAGCAGTCCGTCGAGAGGGTCATGAGGGAGCTGAGGCGCATGGGGCTCGTCTCGGCGAGGCTGGAGTCGGGGGCGGTCGTCGTGTCCCTCACGGACGAGGGGCACGAGATAAGGAGGGCGCTCTCCGCGTCAGAGGGCAGGAAGGCCTGACCTCACTCGAGGTCCTCTCCGCCCTCGAGCGACATCTGGACGGCGGAGTAGATGTCCTGCATCCCCTCGCCGGAGTCGGCGCTCACGGGCACGACGGCCCTGCCCGCGCCGACGCTCTCGAGCGCCTGGAGGAACTCCACGCTCACCGCCGTCTGGGCGTCCCTGGACTCGTCCATGAGCGAGGAGAAGAGGGAGTAGTGGTCCCTGCTCCACGAGTCGATCAGCTCCTTGTCGGAGTCCTTGAGCATGTCCGCCTTGGCCATCAGGAGGAGCATCGGGAGGGGGAGCCTGAAGTGGACCGTCGCAGCGAGCATCAGCGAGGAGACGTAGCCGTTGGGCGTCCTCGCGACGGACGGGTCGAAGAGGAAGGCCAGGACGGAGTCCTCGATGCCCAGCTCCTCGACTATGACCCTGCTGCTCTGCCTGAAGGTGAAGAGCTCCAGCTGGCCGGGGGTGTCTATGAGGACGTAGTCCGTGTCGAAGCCCGCTATGACCTCGGAGATCTCCTTGATGTTCAGGGCTATCATGTCGGCCGCGGCGACCTGTGCGCCGTTCGGGCCCAGGCCGTACTCCCTCATGATGTCCTCGATCTCCACCCAGTCGCGCACATCGACGTCAGGGTTGTACATCAGCTTCTCCACACCCGGGTCCAGGTTCACCGTGATCGCGTCGAAGCCCTGCTCCTGCATCCAGAGCTGGAAGGCGTACGTGAGAGTGCTCTTACCGCAGCCCGCGGTGCCGACAAAATAGAGGTTCTTGGCCGCCATCGGATGGCTCCTTGAGTTGAGGGTGGGTTCGAGCGGGCCTGAAGGGATTCGAACCCTTGGCCAATCGGTGTCTCCGTCGGCTCCGGGGAGCCGAAGTAAGAGCCGATTGCTCTACCTAGCTGAGCTACAGGCCCACGCAGGCGCAGTATAAGCTCGCTCTTTAAATAACTATCGAAGCACCACGGCGGACGCGGGACGACTGGCCATCGCGTCCGCGCGCGCCCGCCAACAGGTTTATCGGCGCAGTACGCGTTGGCCGCGCAGGATGCACACAGCCTCGGTCACCGTGCTGAGCAGCGGGAGCTGCGGCAACTCCATCGTGTTCTCCAGCGACGGAGCCACGGTGATGATAGACGCGGGCCTGTCGTGCAAGGAGCTGGAGCGGAGGATGTCCCGGTTCGGGCTCGACCCCTCCGACGTGGACGCGCTCCTCCTCACCCACGAGCACACCGACCACACGCGCGGGGCCAGGAGGTTCTGCACCGTGCACGGGGTGCCCGCCTACGGCACGGACGGCACCCTCTCGCTCACGCCCCTCGAAGGGGTCGAGGCGCACCCAATATCCCACAGGCACGAGTTCGGGGTCGGCCCCCTCAGGGTGGCCCCGTTCCAGGTCAAGCACCTCGCGGCCGAGCCGGTCGCCTACACCATCCACGACGACGGCTGCAAGCTCTCCGTCGTCTCGGACCTCGGCTGCGTCACCCCGAAGGTGGTGGAGGCCCTCAGGTCCTCCACCGTCCTCATGGTGGAGGCCAACTACGACGACGAGATGCTGGTGAACGGGACATACCCCGACTTCCTGAAGAGGACGATCAGGGGCGACCACGGGCATCTGTCCAACGACGACGCGGCGGCGCTGTGCGCGCAGGCCGTCTCCGATGAGACGAGGGCGGTCGTGCTCCTGCACCTCAGCAGGGAGAACAACACGCCCGAGAAGGCCAGGGAGGCCGTCGCGGACGGGATCCACAGGGGCGGCAAGAGGGCGAGGCTCGACGTCACGGAGCACGGCGGCTCCAACGGGCCGGTCCGCCTACGGTGACCCGATGATCTTGATCTTGCCGTGGGAGAGGAGGGTGTCGGCGACGCTCCTCGGTATGGAGACGACGTCCTCCTTCCTCAGCCTGTAGTCGCGGTCGACACCCGCGAACGTCGGCACGTCCTCGAGCACCCTGGCCATGACGAGCTCGTCCAAGGCCTTCTCCTCGGGCTCCCTGGCCTTCGGCTCCGGGCGCTTCATGCTGGGCACCTCGACGACCTCCTCCTGCCTGGCGGTCCTCGGCCCCAGGACCTCGAAGTCCGCGTTGGAGTCCTTGTGCGCCGCCAGGACCGACGTCAGGCTCGAGAAGAGGACCAGCTCGTCGGGCGTGAGGTTCGCGGTGTCGGGGTTGTCCCCGGAGACCTTCCTGAGGGCTATGAGGGCGATCTTCCTCGTCCTGAGCTCGTAGACCCTCTTCGCCTTGTCTATGGCCTTCTTCAGCTGGTCGTTGAGCATCATGCTCGCGTGCGACCCCGGGTTCATGGCGATCTCCCGCTCGCTCTCCTTCCTGACGCTCTTGATGTACGCGGAGATGCGGTCGTAGAGGGCCGGGTCGACCTTGGTCAGCTGCGGGGAGCGGTTCTCCTGCCTGAAAAGGGTCATGATGTCCTCGTAGTTCATGTCCCCCCGCTGCTCGGCCATGCCCGAAGCATACGTGCGAGGCATATATCATGATATCGAGCCGCGTCAGCGGAGGGCAACTAGTTATACCGACCCGGGGAATCTCGGCCGGAGAAGGATGGAGAGGAGGGGCTTCGTCGAGCCGAGCGGGGACGGGTGCAGGATCTGGATAGACGCGTCGCCCGGCGCCCGCGAGACCGCCGTAGAGGGGGTCAACCAGTGGCGGAGGGCGCTGCAGGTCAGGGTTGGCGCGCCCGCCCAGGAGGGCGAGGCCAACGAGGAGTTGGTGAGGTTCCTGTCCGAGAGGCTCGGCGTCCCAAGGAGGGACGTGGTCATAGTCAGGGGAGGGCGCTCGACGACCAAGCTCGTGGAGGTGCCCCTCCCGCCGGACGAGGCGAGGAGGAGGCTGGGGGTCTGACCGCTTGCTGACCCCCGAGGAGCGGCTCGGGGAGATACTCGAGGTCCTGGACGACCTCGAGGACCTGAGCGCCGACACCCCGATCATAGTCGAGGGACTGAAGGACGCCTCCGCCCTGCGGAGGCTCGGGGTCAGGAGGAACGTCGTCACCCTCGGCAAGGGCCTCACCGTCTTCGCCTTCTGCGAGAGGCTGTCGGAGAGGCACGGGAGGGCCGTCGTGATGACCGACTGGGACAGGAAGGGGGGGAAGCTCGCGAGGATGCTCAAGGAGGGGCTGGAGGCGAACGGGGCCAGGGCGGACACCGACCTCAGGGCCAGGCTCGTCCTCCTCGTCAAGAAGGACATCAAGGACATAGAGGGCCTCCCCGCCTACGTGGAGAGGCTGAGGGCCATGGCCGGCCGGACCTGAGGCGGGCGTTGGGGGAAAAAACATTTACGATAGCACCCCGATGAAAAGCGCATGGGGCTGTCAAAGTGCTCCCTTGAGATGCTTCAGGAGATGGGCCTGAGGTCGGTCGAGGACCTCTTCGTCGACATACCGAAGGAGGTCAGGACCGGCGGCCTCCGGCTGCCCAAGGGCATGTCCGAGCTCGAGCTGAGGCGCGAGCTCGAGGCGGTGCTCTCGGCCAACAGGACCGCCGACTCGCACCCGTGCTTCCTCGGGGCCGGCATATACGACCACTTCATACCCGCCGCGGCCAGGGCCATCGCCGGCCGCTCCGAGTTCGTCACCTCGTACACGCCCTACCAGCCCGAGATCAGCCAGGGGATGCTGCAGGGCCTCTTCGAGTACCAGTCGTACATGGCGGAGCTCACCGCCATGGACGTCGTCAACTCCAGCATGTACGACGCCTCGACCGCGCTGGGCGAGGCGGTGCTGATGGCCGGCCGCATCAACGGGGGCAAGAGGTTCCTGGTCAGCAGGGCAGTCAGCCCCGAGAAGGTCCAGGTCGCGAGACTGTACGCGACGGGCGCGGGCATCGAGCTGGTGGAGGTCGGGTACGACAGGGCGACCGGCGGGGTGGACCTGGCCGACCTGGCCTCGAAGCTCGGGCCCGACGTGTCCGGCTTCTACTTCGAGACCCCGAACTTCTTCGGAGCCCTCGAGGGGCGGTGGAAGGAGGTGAGGGAGGCGCTGGGCCAGAAGGTCATGGTCGTCGGCGTCAACCCCATGGCCCTCGCCCTGCTGAAGCCCCCGGGCGAGATGGGCGCGGACATCGTCATCGGGGAGGCGCAGGTATTCGGCGCCCCGATGAGCCTCGGCGGGCCGACCGTGGGCGTCTTCGCCTGCAGGTCCGAGCACGTCAGGAAGATGCCCGGAAGGATCATCGGCATGACCGCGGACCTCGACGGGAGGACCGCTTTCTGCATGACGCTCCAGACCAGGGAGCAGCACATACGTAGGAGCAAGGCGACCTCCAACATCTGCTCCAACGAGGCGCTCCTGGCCCTCGGGGCGGCCGCCTACCTCGCCGTCGTGGGGAGGTCCGGCCTGAGGGAGGTCGCGTCGCAGAACGTCAGGAACATGAGGGAGCTCTCCTCGAGGATAGCGAAGATACCAGGGTTCAGGGCCCCGCACTTCGCGTCGCCCCACTTCAACGAGTTCGTCGTCACCTCGGACATGAGCGCTGAGAAGGTCGACGCCGCGCTGCTCTCCAAGGGTGTCCAGGGCGGGCTCGTGCTCACCAAGCATTTCCCGGAGCTCGGGAACGCCTCCCTCTGCGCGACCACCGAGATGCACACGAGGCGTCACCACGACATGCTCGTCGAGGCGCTGGAGGGGATCAGGTGAGGTACCACCAGGCGGTCCACGACGTGCCCGTCCTCTTCGAGGGGTGCGACAGGCCCGAGCCTTCACCCGGCTTCGACCCTACGGTCGGCGGCGCCATTCCCAGGGAGCTCGTCAGGGACGATCTCAGGATCCCCGACCTGCACGAGAGGGACGCGGTCAAGCACTTCATCAACCTCTCCCAGATGAACTTCGGGGTCGACAACGGGCTCTACCCGCTCGGCTCGTGCACCATGAAGTACAACCCCAAGGTGTGCGACGACCTCGTCTCGTGGCCGTCCGTGGCCAACATACACCCTCTGCAGCACCCGTCGACCATCCAGGGCGCCCTCAGGATGATGTACGAGCTCGAGAGGATGCTCTGCGAGGTGGGAGGGGTGGACGCTGTCACCCTCCAGCCGGCGGCGGGGGCGCACGGCGAGTACACGGGGGTGCACCTAGTGCGCGCGTACCACCAGTCGCGCGGCGAGGCGAGGACCGAGATCATCCTCCCGGACACCGCCCACGGCACCAACCCGGCCAGCGCGGCCATGGTCGGATACGACGTACTGGAGATACCCTCCAAGGAGGGGTGCGTGGACGTCGAGGCGCTCAAGGCTGCCGTCTCGAAGGACACCGCCGCGTTCATGCTCACGAACCCCAACACCCTCGGGCTCTTCGAGAAGGACGTCCGCGAGGTGGCCGGGGTGCTGCACGACGCGGGGGCTCTGCTCTACTACGACGGCGCCAACCTGAACGCCATCATGGGCAAGACCTCGCCCGGGAAGATGGACTTCGACATAGTGCACTTCAACCTCCACAAGACCTTCGCGACCCCGCACGGGGGAGGCGGACCGGGCGCGGGCCCGGTCGGAGTGAAGGCCTTCCTCGAGGAGTTCCTCCCAGTGCCGAGGATCGTGAAGGCCGGGGACTCGTACTCCCTCGACTACGACAGGCCGAGGAGCATCGGGAAGGTCAGGGCCCACTTCGGCAACTTCGGCGTGCTTGCCCGCGCCTACGCGTACATGAGGATGCAGGGGGGCGACGGGCTCACAGCGGTGTCCGAGAACGCGGTCCTCAACGCCAACTACCTGAGGCACCACCTGAGCAGGGACTTCGAGCTGCCCTACGGGCAGCTCAGGAAGCACGAGTTCGTCCTCAGCGGGAGGCCCCTCAAGGCCAAGGGGCTCAGGACCCTGGACTTCGCCAAGAGGCTCCTGGACTACGGGTTCCACGCGCCCACGGTGTACTTCCCCCTCATAGTCGAGGAGGCCCTGATGATAGAGCCCACGGAGACGGAGTCCAGGGACACCCTCGACGCCTTCGTCGAGGCGTGCAGGGCGATCCTCGCGGAGGACCCGGAGACGGTAAGGTCGGCCCCGCACAACACGTCGGTGAGGAGGCTGGACGAGGCGAGGGCCGCCCGTGACATGGTCTTCAGCTGGAGGGCGCACGAGAAGAGGAGGGCCGACGGCCCGTCGAAGGCCTAGGCGCGCTTGAACCGGGCGCAGATGAGCGTCCTGGTCCCTGTGATGCCCTGGATGGTCCTGATCTTGCCGAGGATGATGTCGCACATGCGGTCGTAGTCCGCCGTCTCGATCCTGGCGATCATGTCATATTGGCCGAAGAGCTGGTGGACCTCGCCGACCTCGGGGAGCTCCCGCATCCGCTCGAGGACCTTGGCCTCCTTGCCCGTAGCGGTTGTGATGAGCACGTAGCCGATCGCCAGAGACTCCACCTGAGGTTGGCCTAATGGGCGAATGCGTACTTATAACCTATCGGGAATGTCCACCGGTGCACGTTCTTGGACCGATGTGCGCACCGGGCCCGTCCGCCCCTCCCCGTACGAACCTTATATACTCCCTTCTGCGATTGAAGAGGGTCTACTATGGCCGGACTGATAGTGCTGGAGGGGATAGACGGCTGCGGCAAGTCCACGGTCGCCAGGGCCGTGGCCGATCGGCTGGGCGACAGGGCGGTCCTGACCAGGGAGCCAACCGACTCCTGGATAGGCCGGGCCGCCAAGGAGGGGGACCTGAGCGGGATCAGCCCCTACACCGACGCGCTCCTCTTCATGGCCGACCGCGCGCAGCACACCCTCGAGATGGCCGAGATGGTCAGGGCCGGAAGGCTGGTGGTGTGCGACCGCTACTACCACTCCACCGTGGCGTACCAGACCGCCTCCCTGAGGCGGAAGGGCCTCGGGGACAACTTCTCCTGGCTCCTCGACTCCAACACCAGGATATCGCTCAAGCCAGACCTCACCTTCCTGCTGGTCCTGCCCCCCGAGAGGATGCCCGAGCGGATATCCGAGAGGGGGGAGAGGTCCAGGTTCGAGAGGCTCGACTTCCTCGAGGAGGTCGCCCGGAACTACGAGAGGCTGGCCGAGTGCGACCCCGGCATCGTCAGGCTGGACGCGACGAGGCCGCTCGAGGAGGTCGTCGAGCGGGTACTCGGGGCGGTCAAGGAGAGCAAGGTTTAATAGAGCGCGAGGCCTCGGAAGTGATGACATGCACCCAGCGGACCACATAAGGGGCACCAAGAGCGACAAGCTCAAGGGGCGCAAGGTCGTCCTCGGGATCACGGGCAGCGTAGCCGCCGTCGAGTGCGTGAAGCTCTGCCGCGAGCTGATAAGGCACGGGGCCGAGGTGCACGTCGTGATGTCCAGGGACGCGCAGACGATAATCCACCCGTACTCGATGGCCTTCGCGTCCGGGAAGCCCGTCACGACGGAGATCGACGGGCGTGTCCAGCACGTCGCGCTCTGCGGGGACGTCCCCGACAAGGCCGACCTCCTCCTCATCGCGCCCGCGACGGCCAACACCATCTCCAAGATCGCGTGCGGCGTGGACGACACGCCCGTCACGACCTTCGCCACCACCGCCCTCGGCTCCGGCATCCCGGTCATAGTCGTGCCCGCGATGCACGGCACGATGATCAGGCACAGGGCCGTCACCGAGAACATCGAGCGGCTGAGGGGCATGGGTGTCCGCGTCGTCGAGCCGAGGATGGAGGAGCACAAGGCCAAGATGCCCGACACCGACCACATCGTCTCCTGCGCCATACTGGTCGTCGGCAAGAACGACCTCAAGGACAGGCGCGTCCTCGTCATCGCCGGGGCGACGGAGGAGCCCATAGACGACATCAGGGTCGTCACCAACAGGAGCTCCGGGGAGACGGGCGTCGAGATGGCGAGGGCGGCCTACGAGAGGGGCGCGTCCGTGGACCTGTGGATGGGGCGCTGCGACGTCGAGATACCCAGCTTCCTCAACACCACCAGGTACTCCACGTTCAGGGACCTCCAGGAGCTGGTCCAGGGGGTGCAGCACGACGTGGTCTTCTTCCCCGCGGCGGTGTCGGACTACTCGCCGGCGAAGTCGGAGGGGAAGCTGTCCTCCGACAAGGACTCGGTGACGATCACGCTGAAGAGGAACCCGAAGCTCATCGACGGGATCAAGGCCAGGGTGGTCGTCGGGTTCAAGGCCCAGGCCAAGATGGCCGAGGAGGCCCTCGTCGCCGAGGCGAAGCGCCTCCAGGAGAGGTCGAAGTGCACCTTCGTGGTGGCCAACAGGGTGGAGGACGTCCAGAAGGGCAGGACCAAGGTCCTCGTCGTCGCCGGCTCGGGCGCGCCCCACCGCCTCGAGGGGACCAAGTCCCAGGTCGCGGACCGGGTAATAGACATCGTCGTCAGGATACTGTGATAACGTGATGAAGGCCAAGGCGTTCAGCCCGGGCCATGTGACCGGCTTCTTCGAGATATGCATGGACGAGGACACCCTCTCGGCCGGGTCGAGGGGCGCGGGCATGTGCCTGTCCCTCGGGGCGACCTCGGAGGTCGTGCTGGTCCCGGCCACGAAACAGTCCATCAGGGTCACGATCAACGGCAAGGGCAGCGGCGCGGAGGTGACCAAGCGGGCCATACGCCACCTCATAGGCGACAAGGGGTACAGGGTCGAGGTGGCGACCGAGCTCGAGCTCCCCGTGAGCCAGGGGTTCGGCATGAGCGCCGCCGGCTCCCTCTCCGCCGCCATCGCCGCCGCCATCCTCCTCGGCAAGGAGAGGCAGGAGGCCTACGAGGCGGCCCACAGGGCGGAGGTGGAGTCGGGCTGCGGCCTCGGCGACGTCTCCGCCATCCACAGGGGCGGCATCACCCTGAGGAGGAGGCCCGGCCTCCCCCCGAAGGGCGAGGTCGTGAGGATCCCTGGCGACCCGGAGGTCGTGCTGGCCGTGGTCGGGAGGAGGCTCCTGACCAAGGACATACTCAAGGACGAGGCGAAGAGGCGCGAGATCAACGACAAGGGCGGCTACCTCGTGGACAGCCTCGTGAAGCAGCCCTCGCTCGACAGGATGATGACCAACTCCAGGATCTTCGCCCTGGAGACGGGGCTCGCGACGAAGCGGATCGTCAGGGCCATCGACACCGCCTCGATGTACGGCCAGGCCAGCATGTCAATGCTAGGCAGCTCGGTCTTCGCCGTCGGCGACACGGGGAAGCTCAAGGAGGCGCTCTCCGGCGCCGGCACAGTGTTCACGTGCAAGGTCGACACCGTGGGCCCGAGGATCGTCTACGCCGTCCCCGACTCGTCACTCGTACAGGGTGAATAGGCGGTCGTCGCCGCCCACGTCGAAGAGGCCTATCCTGACGCCGCAGTCGAGCCACCCGTGGGCGTAGTTCACGCACGCGAAAGCGTTGACCAGGTCCCCCTTCCTCGCGAAGTCCCTCGCGTCGTCGAAGTAGGCCCTGGCCATCTCGAGGAAGTCGTCGGCCATTCGCCTTCCGAAGGAGCGCTCCGGCGCGGCCACGCGGACCTTCGAGAGGGCCTCGGAGGTGATGCGTATGTACTTCTCGACCCGTTCACCGCTCAGCACGGCCTCGGCGCACATCTCACATCCTTCTCGACGGGATGACCTCTACGCTCTCGCCGCCGTGCTTCGACTCCCTCGGCCGTATCTCGACGAAGAGGGGCATGGAGACCCCGCCGCCCGTGATGATCGCCGTGCCTATGGGCAGCCTCTGGATCTCCTCCTCCATGCCGTCCGTGAGCCCCTCGATGGAGGAGGCTATGGCCTTGAGGTCGTTGGGGTTGTTGACCTTGAGAATCACCTGGGTGTTGCACTGGCTAAGGACGTTCTTGTCCACCTTGGCCGGCCTCTGGGTGATGACCATGAGGCCGAGGCCGAACTTCCTGCCCTCGGAGGCGATGGTCCTGAACACCTTGGAGCATATGGCGAGGCCCTGCTGCGGGCAGAAGTTGTGGGCCTCCTCGACCACGAGCATCATCGGGGGGATCTTGTCCACCTTCCTCAGCTCGAAGAGCGCTGCCCCGATCCTGTTGACAATGAGCTCCTGGATGTCCTGGGGGGTGCCCCTGAGGTTGATGATGGTGGTCCTCCCCTTCTGTATGAGCTCGTCGATCTTGGTCCCCTGCTCGGCGAACACGTCGATCTCGTTCAGGTACTCCAGCTCGGTGATGAGCCCTGCGCTGGACGGCTCCGCGTTCGCCTCTATCACCGCGATGATGTCGTTCAGGGAGTAGCTGCCCTTGGTCTCCCTCAGGGCGTCTATCGCCTTCCTCAGCATCGTCAGGTAGGACCTGACGTTCTTGATGTTCGTGAGGCTGAGGATCTCCCTCGCGTCGAGGTTGTGGAGCGTGAACTTCAGGGGCTTGGCCCCCTTGTTCGCGTTGGTGTCCGCGGCGAACTCCATTATCTTGTCATCGTAGCCCTTGGGGGTCACCCCGAAGTCGCGGGAGGTCTTCTTCACGACCCCCTTCTGCTTCATGGTGCAGTACTCGCCGTGCGGGTCGATGATGCAGACGGTGACCTTGTGCTTCATCAGCTCCTCGATTATCGCCCCGGAGCAGTACGACTTGCCACCGCCCGTCTTGCTCAATATGCAGACGTGCTTCTGGACCAGGAGGTTGATGTCGAGCTCCACCCGGACGTCGTGGCCGGAGAGAAGGCCGATGTACGCCCCCGAATCGGAGCGCTCACTTATGCCGACGACGGACTTGATCAGCTCGTCGTCGGCCCTGTGGACGACCTCCCCGGCCTTGAGCGGGGTCCTGGGCACCTGGAGCAGGTGCCTGTCGTCCCTGTAGCCTATGACCGAGACGATGGCGATCTCCTTCTCGTCTATGGGGACGGGGGTCCCCTTCTTCAGGGACTCGACGCCGTCCACCGTCAGGTTGGTGCGCCGCTCTATCTCCGACACCTGGCCGAGGACGAAGCCGTGGACTGGGTGGTTGACCTTGACGAACTCCATCTTCTCGACGGCGCCGGTCAGCATCATGTTGAACTTCAGGGTCCCGACGTTGCCGAAGATCATGCCCACGGGGTCGTCGTCCGGGCCGTGCTTCCTCCTCGGGCGCGACTGCTTCGATGGCTGCTCCTCGGGTGCCGCGGCGGCCGTCTCGTCGAAGCCTGGCCCCGCATCCTGGGTGGATGCCACGAGCTGGTCAGTGCCTTCGTTCAACTGCATCCCATCTCTGTTCCCTAATATGACCATCTCCTCTATTAATCCTTTCGCGGAGCCGTCCAGAAGCGGGAACCGTCAAGGTATTAGACGGGGAACGGCATACTCCGGCCGCGATACCATGCATGTAGTGGGAGGGTCTGCGTCGAAGGGACTGGCCAGCGAGCTGGCGAAGGTCCTGAAGGCGAAGCTCGCCAAGGTCGAGATCAAGCGCTTCCCGGACGACGAGTGCTACGTCCGCATCGACGAGGACCTGGACGGGGAGGAGGTCTTCCTCGTGCAGACCACGTGGCCGGACAGGAACATCGTCGAGCTCTTCCTCCTCCAGGACGCGATCAGGGAGTTCGAGGTCTCGTCCCTCACGACGGTCGTCCCCTACTTCGGCTACGCGCGGCAGGACAAGCAGTTCAAGCCCGGCGAGCCGATAAGCGCGCGCGCCATCGCGCGCCTTATACAGGAGCAGACGGACGAGTTCATCACGGTGGACGTGCACGCTCCCTCAGTGATAGACTGGTTCGAGGACGTATCGGCCAAGAACGCGCACGCGTACCCGGAGGTCGGCAAGTTCCTGAAGAGGAAGGGCGTGCAGATGGTGCTGTCCCCGGACGAGGGGAGGTGGGACAACGCGAGGAGGATCGCGGACGTCATGGGCTGCGAGGCGGACTTCCTGGTCAAGGAGCGCCTCGACGGCGAGACGGTCACGATGACGCCCAAGTCCCTCGACGTCAAAGGGAAGAAGGTCGCCATAGTCGACGACATCATCTCCACCGGCGGGACAATAGTCAAGGCGGCCGAGCAGCTCAGGAAGCACGGGGCCGCGCACATCTCAGCGGCCTGCACCCACGGGGTCTTCGCCAAGGACGCGGTGACGAGGCTGAGAGCCTGCTGCGACGACATTTATTCGACCGACACGATAGAGAACCCGACCACGGCCGTGTCCGTGGCCCCCCAGATAGCCAGGGCGGCCATGGAATGAGGGGACCAAAACCTACATATCACCCTCCAGGGTTCTTGGGGCTGGCACCATGAAGAAGGCGGAGGACTTCAGCGAGTGGTACAACGAGATGGTCGAGAAGGCGAACCTGACGGACAAGAGGTACCCCATCAAGGGTATGAACGTCTGGACGCCCTACGGCTGGAAGATCATGCAGGCCATCGACTCCCACATAAGGCAGGAGTTCGACGCCACCGGCCACCAGGAGGTCTGCTTCCCGCTCCTCATCCCGGAGGACCAGTTCGCCAAGGAGAAGGAGCACATCAAGGGCTTCGACGCGGAGGTCTTCTGGGTCACGCACGCCGGCCTGAACCCGCTCGACGTCAAGCTGCTCCTCAGGCCGACGAGCGAGACGGCGATGTACCCGATGTTCTCCGTGTGGGTGAGGTCCCACGCCGACCTCCCCCTCAAGACCTACCAGATCGTGAACACCTTCAGGTACGAGACCAAGCAGACCCGCGCGTTCATCCGCGTCAGGGAGATACACTTCTTCGAGTCGCACACGTGCCACGCGGACCTCGAGGACGCCGAGAGGCAGGTCCGGGAGGACTACGGGATCATGGGCCGCCTCTCCAAGAGGCTGTGCATCCCGTACAAGCTCCTCAAACGCACGGACTGGGACAAGTTCCCGGGCGCGTTCTACACGGTCGGCATCGACACCCTCCTGCCGTCGGGCAGGAGCCTGCAGCTCGGCTCCATCCACCAGTACAAGGAGAACTTCTCGAAGCCGTACGACATCAAGTACGAGGACGAGGCGGGCGGCCACAAGCACGTCCACCAGACGACCTACGGCATGAGCGAGAGGCTCGTGGGCGCGGTCGTCGCCATCCATGGGGACGACAAGGGCCTCGTCCTCCCGCCGGACATAGCCACGGTGCAGGTCGTGGTCATACCGGTCCTCGCCAAGGGGGCCGTCGAGGAGGTCACCGAGGAGGCGCGGGACGTCCAGAAGGAGCTCAGGGACGCGGGCGTCAGGGCTCACCTGGACGAGAGGGACCTCAGGCCCGGGGCGAAGTACTACGACTGGGAGCTCAAGGGCGTCCCGCTGAGGCTGGAGCTGGGCCTCAGGGACATGGAGAAGGGGCAGGTCACCCTCGTGAGGAGGGACACCGGCGAGAAGTCGGTCCACCCCAGGGCGCACGTCGTCGAAGGGGTCAGGAAGATGCTCGCCGACATAGCCCTGGACATGCTCGACCTGGCCCAGAGGGAGATGGACTCGAACACGGTCACCGTCGACACCCTCGACAACCTCCCCGCGAAGCTCATACGGACCGGATGGTGCGGGGGCGAGGAGTGCGGCCGCGAGATAGAGGCCAGGTCGAACAAGAACATCCTCGGCACGCCCATAGACGGCGAGAGGTACGACGGCGCCTGCGTGATATGCGGGAAGCCGGCGGAGAAGCCCGTCTACCTCGCGGACGCGATGTGAGGGCTCACTGCGCCTGGGGCTGCCTCTTCCTGTAGAGGAGGAGGCCTATGATGCCGAACGCGATCATGGGCGCGTAGACGACGTAGATGGCGATGTTCCCCTTGTTGAACGGGTACCACGTGTCGTAGAGGACGCCCCATATCCAGTACAGCGCTATCCCCCCTGCGAGGAGGGACGCGTAGAACGCCAGAACGGCCTTCCTCTGGAACTCGGCTCCCTCGGGCTCTGCCATCAACGCGCCCAATGGATTGGCCATATAAATGGCTTTGCCCCGAGAGCCATCAAATACATCAGGGCCCATCACAGGCGCGGAGGGATTGGCGTTGAAGTGCGAGAAGTGCGGGACCATCAACCTGCCAGAGGCCGAGCGCTGCCGGATGTGCGGCCACCTCTTCCCGGGTGCCATGGCCGGCGACAAGGGGATCCGGTGCCCGTACTGCAGAGCCGAGAATCCACCCGGTTCCAGAGAATGCAGCGTCTGTCAGAGAGGGCTGGGGAAGGTCCGCCCGGAGGACAGGCCCAGAGCCAGGGTGATCAAGACAGACGAGTGGGAGCCCAAGGCGGGCTATGAGGACGCCCCCAGGAAGGCGAGGAGGGTCGCGTGGGTGAGCCTGGGCGGCATCCTCGTACTCATCGCGGGAGGCCTCGGCCTGATTGATGCTGTGCTGGTGGTCGGGATCGAGGTGGAATTGGACATCGTAGACACGGATACGATGATCTGTACCGTGATGATATTCCTGTTCGCTCTCATGGCGATAATGGGAGGGATAATGGCGGTGATGAGACTGCATTTCCCCCTCGCTGTGATCGGCGCGGTCTCTGGAATACTGGCATTCGGGTGCGCCCTGGGATTGGTCCTGTCCGCAATCGGCCTCATAATGATAATCGCCATGAAGAGGGAGTTCGCACGCTGATCCGAAGTTGGCGCAACAGATATCCGTCCGCTCCCTCATCCTCACGATGATGGATTCTGCATGGGAGCATGAGCCGACAGAGGATGAGTGGAGGATGAGGCTCTCGCGAGATCGATACCAGATACTCAGGATGAGGGGGACGGAGAGGCCATTCACGGGCGAGCTGCTGCATAACAGGGAGAAGGGTGTCTATGTCTGCGGCGGGTGCGGCGCGGAGCTGTTCAGGTCAGATGACAAGTTCGACTCGGGCAGCGGGTGGCCCAGCTTCTTCGCCCCCATCGACGAGGGCCTCATAGAGGAGAGGCGCGACATCTCGCACGGGATGGCCAGGACGGAGATAGTCTGCAAGAGGTGCGGCGGCCACCTCGGCCACCTGTTCGACGACGGGCCGAGGCCCACCGGCCTCAGGTACTGCGTGAACTCGCTCTCGCTGGACTTCAAGAAGAGTGGCTGAGAAGGGGTTTCGTCCGGAAGGGGGTCGCCCTGCCTATCCCGGCGGCGAGGACGTCCCGAGCTTCAGGAACTCCTCCTCGTCCTTGAGGGCCTGCTCGAAGATCTCGAACCCCTTCTCGAGCTGCGCCTTGGAAATGCACAGCGGAGGGGCGATCCTGAACACGTTGCCGTAGAAGCCGGAGGTGATCGTCATGAGGCCGGCCCTCCAGCACTTGCCCTGGATGTTGGTCGCCTCGTGCGGCTCCTTCGTGTACTGGTTCTTGACGAGCTCGACCCCTATCATGAGGCCCCTGCCCCTGACGTCGCCGATGATCTCCCTGCGCTGCTGTATCTCCTTCAGCAGCTTCATGGCGTAGTCGCCGAGCTTCGCGGCCCTGTCCGCCAGGTTCTCCTCTAAGATCGCCTGGACGTGGGCGAGGCCCGCCGCCATGGTGATGGCGTTGCCCCCGAAGGTCGACGAGTGGGACCCGGGCCTCCACTTCCTCATGATGTCGTGCTTGGCGATTATGGCGCCGAGGGGGACGCCGCCTCCCAGGGCCTTGCCGAGCACCAGTATGTCCGGGACGGTGTTGAAGTGCTCGCAGGCGAACATCTTGCCCGTCCTCGCGAACCCCGTCTGGACCTCGTCCATGACCAGGAGGGCGCCCTGGCTGTCGCAGATCTTCCTGAGCCTCGGGAGGAACTCCTTCGGCGGGACGACGTATCCGCCCTCGCCCTGGATGGGCTCGACGAATATCGATGCGATCTGGTTGCTCGTGCCGCCCATGGTGAGGACCTGGTTCTCGAGGTAGTCCATGCACCACATGCCGCACTCGGGGTAGCTCTGCTTGAACGAGCACCTGTAGCAGTATGCGAACGGGGTGAAGACGATGCCGGGCGACATCGGGCCGTAGCTGTACCTCAGCTTGAGCTTGCTCGTGAGGGCGAGGCCGGCGCCGACCCTCCCGTGGTAAGAGCCGAAGAAGGCGACGTGCTCGTTCCTCTTGGTGTGGTACCGCGAGAGCTTGAACGCCGCCTCGACCGCCTCGGCGCCGCTGTTGCCGAAGAACGTGCCCTTGAGCGCCTTGTTCGGCGAGATGTCGGAGAGCAGCTTGGCGAAGTGCGCCTCCTTGTCGAAGTATGCGTCGTTCGCCATGGAGTGGATGAGCTTCGCAGCCTGGTCCTGGATCGCCTTGGAGACCTTGTAGTGGGTCCACCCGGCGTTCTGGACCGCGATGCCGGACGAGAAGTCCAGGAGGACGTTGCTGTCCGCGTCCATCACCGCCGCGCCGGACGCCTTCTCTATCGTGAACGTGAAGCACCTGTCGTACGCGTACGACACGTAGTCCCTGTCGATCTTGATGATCTCCTTGCTCTTCGGCCCGGGCGCCCTGACGACTATCTTGGGGGCGTCCCTCGCCCACGGGGCGACCCAGTCCGGGAGCGGGAACTCCTCCTCGACCGGCTTGGCCTTCTCCTCTCCCTCGATAGGCTTCACCTGCTTCATCGGCTCTGCGACCGACTCGTTCTCCACCATCTCACTCATCCCCTCACTCCTCCCTGGAGGGTCCGTACTTCAAGGCTCCCGGCTTGCACACGCTCACGCACTTGGGCTCCCCGAGGCAGAGGTCGCACATGTAGGCCGTCTCAATCCC
This sequence comes from Thermoplasmatota archaeon, assembly GCA_040751795.1. Classification (GTDB taxonomy): domain Archaea; phylum Thermoplasmatota; class Thermoplasmata; order UBA10834; family UBA10834; genus UBA9653. The sequence continues at coordinate 194,385 of JBFMHR010000001.1, forward strand.
GAACTCCCCCTCGAAGAACACCGCCTCGTTCGGGCACCTCGGAATGCACGCCATGCAGGCGAAGCACCTGTGCTCGTCGAGGGTCCAGTGCCTCTTGTCGTCGTGGAACTCCAGGAGCGCGGACGGGCAGACCTCGCTGGGCGGGCACGTCTCGCAGTGCAGGCACATGACGACCTTGTGCTTGTCGCCCTCCTTGCTCACCTTGATCCTCGACCTGCCCGTGGCTACGCTGGACCTGTGCGAGTCGACGCAGGCCTTCTCGCACTCCAAGCAGCCGTTGCACCTGTCGGGGTCGAAGACGACCCCGAACCTCTTCTTAGCAGAGCCCATCACAGTTCCTCCTCAGTCGCCACACCGCCCCGCAAATGTCGTGGTGTGCCGTGCCAGGGGGACTTCCATCCTGCACTTTTGGGTAAGCCGCTGATACCATATATATTCTTGGAGAGCGGGGTATTTGTAGGTTGCCTCTGTGCTAATCTCGGCCATACTTTGTGAAAGATTTTCAATCTAACCGGGCTATATGTTGAAAACTTCGCAAACGGCCCCTCCCCGTCGACCGCCTTTCGACGTAAGCAAAAGAGGCGGTGAAAAGGGGTCGAAAGGAGGGGTTTTATCCGACATGACCGATATTAACAGGAGGGGGAGCCCGGGGTAGCCGTACCTCGTCGCAGCGCTGTCGGAGGCCGACTTATGCCCCGAGGCGCTGTACATCAGGGCACAGTTCTCGGCACGTCACCGCAGGCCCGGCACCTTGGCGGCTATGTCGGCGAGGCCCGCCTCCTGCAGCGTGGCCTTCGTCGGCCTGCCCTCCGCGTCCCAGCCCCAGAGGTCGTAGTACTCCGACAGCATCCTCTCGAAGGAGCCCTTCGGGACGGACTTGCCAGCGGTCTTCCCCGTGGTCAGGGGCTCGCTCGTCATGCGGTCCGGCATCGTGTCGTCCTTCCTCGAGAAGCCCTCCCTGACGTTGAAGGCCCGGGTCAGGTTCCAGATCCTGCGGCCGACCTTCCTCAGGTGCTCCTCGCCCGACTGCGCGCCGGTGACGGCGGTGTAGTACTTCGCCATGTTGGGGAAGTTCACCCCGTAGAAGTCGCAGAATATGAAGCTCCACTTCACACTCGTCCTCGTCTGGTCCTCGACGCATGTGGCCGCCTTGCCCTCGGGGTTCCACGGGTCGGCCGACCCGTAGGCGTCGCCCGCGACGGGCCACGCCCTGAGGTGGCACGCTCCCCTGTCCGACGTGGCGTAGGCCAAGGCCATCCCTATCGTCCCCCGCGGGTCGTAGGCGGGGTACTCCAGGCCCTTGACGTGCATGACCAGCCCGTCGGCGCCCTTCCCGATCCTCCTCCCCGCGCGCAGGGCGCCGTCCGCCAGGAGGTCTCCGATGCCCTCCCTCTTGGCCATGATGGCGGGCATCTTCGCGTATGCGTCCTCGTTCCCGAACCTGAGGTCGAGGCCGTTGACGTCCTCCTTGGACAGGACGCCCTTCTCGTACAGGTCCATGGCGAGGGCGACCGCGTTCCCCGCGGATATGGAGTCCAGGCCGTGCCTGTCGCACTCCTCGACGAACCTGATGACCGCCTCGACGTCCTTGATCCCGCAGTTGGAGCCGCACAGGCCGAGCGTCTCGTACTCCGGCCCCTCCGTCGCCGCGCCGCTGAAAGCGCCGGCCTTCACCTTGGACCAGCTGCCGCAGGCGATGGCGCAGTCGAAGCAGGCCTTCTTGCGCACGAGGACCCTGGCCTTGATCGACTCGGAGTTGATGCCGTCGTGGCCCTCGAAGACTCCGTCGTGCCAGTTCCTCGTCGGCAGTATCCCGGCGTCGTTGCTCATCTCCACGAGGATGGGCGTCCCGTCGGTGATCATCCCCGCGTGGTCCGGGTTGCCCGTGACGTCGGTCTTGATCATCTCCTTGGTCATCGCCAGGAGCGAGGCCATGTCGGGGACCTCCACGCCCATGGTCCCCCTCGCAGCGACCGCCTTCAGGTTCTTCGCCCCGAACGCGGCTCCGGTCCCGCCCCTCCCGGCGTTCCTGGTGAGGTCGTTCGTCACGCTTGAGATCAGGCTCAGCCTCTCCCCAGCCACCCCGATGGAGGCGACCCGCGCCATCTTCTCGCCGGTCTCCTTCCTTATGGCCTCCTCGGTGTGGTAGGTGTCCTTGCCCCAGACGTTCTTCGCGTCCCTTATCTCGGCCTTGCCGTCGTTGAGCCAGAGGTAGACCGGCTTCTTCGCCTTGCCCTTGATGATGACCCCGTCGAACCCGGCGTACTTCATCTCCGGCCCGAAGAAGCCCCCGGCGTAGCTGTCGAGGAAGGTCCCCGTGAGGGGCGACTTCGTCACTATCACATACCTGCTGGTGAGGGGTACGAGGGTCCCCACGAGGGGCCCGGTCCAGATGGACAGGACGTTCTCGGGCGACATCGGGTCGGTCCCCGGCTTGAGCTCGTCGAAGAGGTACCTCGCGCCGAGGCCCTTCCCGCCGATGAACTGCTTGGCCCATTCCCTGTTCAGCGGTTCCGTCGACGCCCTCTCGGAGGAGAGGTCGACCCTCAGGACCTTGCCGACGTAGCCGTCCGCCGCCATCTCAGTCACCCCACTTGAGCACGCCCTTGGGGCAGACGGAGACGCACTGCGGGTCGCCGCTGCACAGGTCGCACTTGATCGAGTAGGAGCCGCTCGGGTCGAGCCAGCAGCCGTTGTACGGGCAGACGTCCACGCAGGCGCCGCAGGCCGTGCACGTCTCCCTGTCCACGTAGTATATGTCGAGCTTCTCGTTCAGCTTGATGGCCTCGACGGGGCACGCCTCAACGCAGGGGTGCTCGTCGCAGTGGATGCAGTGGTTGATCCTGAACTCGCCTGGCTCCGGGAACACGTCCTCGACGTTGATCCTCGACTCGCTCGGGTTGAACTTCCCCACGTGGGACCCGGAACAAACGAGCATACACATCTGACAGCCGGTGCACTTCTCAAGGTCTGCTTTCAGGCCTTTGCTCATCGGTGTATTCCTCCTAAGACTGCGAGCGTCCGACCAGAGCCCCGCGACACACGCCATCCGCCGGTACGCGGCTCCGTCGACGGACCTCCCACCATGCGCCTAGCCCAACTCGGACAGGCTCGGGGTGTTAATGTCCGAGGCGTATTTAGTAGTTGCCGGTTTCTGGCGCGAGCCAGTCCGCAAATCGTTCGGAGGCACCGGGAGGCTGGCCCGCCCCGGACGATATGCTCCGAAGAGCACTTCGTACGGCTGGGAAAAGCGATAATGGGATTTCTATATTATACGACCCATTTATTACGGCGGGCCCTCAAAAGGTAGTTATACGGTCTAGTGTCGTAACGCGGGTGTCATGATCGCCGAGGGCACGAGGCTGATGTTGGTCGACGAGGAAGGCCGCAAGTTCCCCGTCGTCGCGAAGAAGGGCATGCTCGAGGTGCGCAAGCTCGGCGTCATCGACGGCGACAGGCTCTGCTCCTCGTCCTTCGGCGACAGGATGGAGGTCGGGGGCCGCAGGTTCACCGTCCTCAGGCCGAGCGTGAGGGACCTCCTCTCGATGATCGAGAGGAGGGCGCAGATCATCTCGCCCAAGGACAGCTTCCTCATACCGCTGCACCTCGACCTCTCCTCGGGGAGCAGGGTCGTGGAGGGCGGCGTCGGCTCCGGGGCGCTGACCCTCGTGCTCCTCAAGGCCGTGGCGCCCGAGGGGAGGGTCACGTCCTACGAGCTGAGGGAGGACCACGCCGATGTCGCCCGCAGGAACGTCGAGATGTCCGGCCTCGGGTCCTGCTGGGAGCTCAGGATCGGCGACGTCTGCACCGCGGAGCTGCCCGAGGGCGTCGACGCGGTGGCACTGGACATGCCGAACCCGTGGGACGCGCTCAAGAACGCCGTCAGAGCGCTTAGGCCTGGCGGGCACATATGCTGCTACGTCCCGAACGCGAACCAGCTGGAGCAGTCGGTGAGGGCGATGAGGGACGCGGGCCTCGGCGATGTCTATTCCTTCGAGACCATCCAGAGGGAGATGGTTGTCCACGATGGCGGCGTGCGGCCCAGCTTCGAGACGCTCGGGCACACGGGGTACCTGGTCTTCGGAAGGAAGGTCTGACGCCCCGCCTCGCGCCTGCCGACCTCCGCAGGGGAAACAAGAAGGTGAGGGCGTGAGCCCCCACCAATGGTTTGCGGCCGTCAGGGCTCCGGCTCGTACACGTTCGCGACGGCTGTCCATTCTCCCCAGTCGGCTGGGAGCGTGGCCACGACGCCGTTCCCGTACAGGCAGATGTGGTCGATCGCCAGCTGGCCGTACACGGACCACCCGCCCCAGGCCGGGCCTGTGGCGCTGAACCTCAACACGAGGTTGCTGGCGCCCAGGTAGACGTCGCATATGCCGTCGTAGTACGAGGTCATGTCGATCTGTTCGAGGTGCCAGCACTCCGGTGAGTCCACCTGCGGGACCTCGTCGACGTAGCTGAACACCTCCACCCAGCCTTCCGCGCCCGGGACATACAGCTTGAAGCTGTCGTCCCCGAGGCCGTCCAGGTGATAGAACTCGATCATCCTCACGGAGCCGCCGAACGCGACGGTCAAGGTCGCGTCCGCGCCGTTCGGGTCCGGCACCCCCTCGAACTGGTCGTACCACACCACGCGGGCCTGCTCCGACGCCCCGAGGGCGTCGTAGTTGCCCCAGTCCCCGCCGCTCGTCCCAGGCTGCGGCGGACCCCAGCCCACCATCTCGAGGACCATCGACTCGTCGTCGACCATGTCCACATATGCCAGCAACACCCCCGCCCTCGCACTCGACGGCGATGTGACGGAGAAGGCCGCCACCAGCGCGAATGCGATCGCGAGGACGGGGACGACTGCCCTCAGCCGGCCGTCTGCGCGAATTCCTTTCATCCTCTCGTTCATCTCATCCACCTCTCTGACCTTTGCTCGTCCCGCCTCGGCCTTGTCCGGCCGGGCGGGGGCGGAAAATGAGAAGCAATCGCTGGCGAAAGAGACCATTGGCGTGCGCTCGCGCACGCCGTACCACCTCTCATCGTTCAGGCTCCTCCGATCCCATCAGGGACTCCACCCGATTCGACAATGACGCGACGCTATAAAAGGAGTCATCAGACGACGGTGCCTCCCAGGGAGGGGCTGCGCGCGCGCGATGGCTCCCTTAACTTCAAGTACACGCTAGCGTAATGCCGTGACGGTGAGGCATCGATGGTTGTTGCTGAGGTCAGGGTCGAGCTGAAGAAGGGCGTCGCCGACCCTGAGGGCAAGAACACCCTCAAAGCGCTCGAGCTGCTGGGCTTCGAAGGCGTCAGGGACGTCAAGACCGTCAAGGTGTTCGAGATCGAGATGGTCGGCAGCGCGGGGGAGGCGCAGGCCAAGGTCCAGGAGATGTGCGAGAGGCTCCTCGCCAACCCAGTCATACACAACTTCTCGGTAAAGATGAAGTGAGTGACAGCATGTCCACCGAAAGGCTGTATTCGAGGCGGGCGACGCCGTTCGAGCTCATGGACATAGACCTGGCCTCGGCCACAGACGACGAGATAATGGAGGTGAGCCAGGAGAGCGGCACCGGCCTCTCCCTCGAGGAGATGCACCGGGTCAGGGACCACTTCTCCGCCAAGGGCAGGAGCCCGACGGACGTCGAGCTCCAGTCGATAGGGCAGGCCTGGAGCGAGCACTGCTGCTACAAGAGCTCCAAGGTGTTCCTCAAGGAGTACGTCTTCGGCATCAACACCAGCCAGGTCATAGACAGGGGCGACGCGGGCGTGATGGAGTTCGACAGGGACCACGCGTACGCCCTCAGGATCGAGAGCCACAACCACCCGAGCGCGGTGGAGCCCTACGGCGGAGCGGCCACCGGCATCGGGGGGATCATAAGGGACGTACTCTGCATGGGCGCCCAGCCCATCGCGCTGGTCGACCCGCTGTACTTCGGCCCGCTGGACCTCCCGTTCAAGAGGTTGCCTGAGGGCATCAAGCACCCGAAGTACCTCTTCGGGGGCGTCGTCGCGGGCATCAGGGACTACGGGAACAGGGTCGGTCTCCCGACCGTCTCGGGCGGGGTCTGGTTCGACGAGAGCTACGTCGGCAACTGCCTCGTCAACGTCGGGTGCATCGGCATCGCGGACAAGAAGGACATCAGGCGCAACGCCGTCAGGGGCCCCGGGGACGTCCTGGTGCTGGTCGGAGGGAGGACCGGCAGGGACGGCATACACGGGGTGACCTTCGCGTCCGCCGTGCTCACGAAGAAGAGCGAGACCGAGTCGAGGGGCGCGGTCCAGCTTGGCGACCCGATCATGAAGGAGCCGGTCATACACGCGGTCCTCGAGGCGAACCAGAAGGGGCTCGTCAACGGCATGAAGGATCTCGGGGGCGGGGGGCTCTCCTGCGTCGTTGGCGAGATCGCCCTCGCCGGGGGGTGCGGGGCCGAGGTCGACCTGTCCAAGGTCCCCCTGAAGGAGGAGGGCCTCGCGCCGTGGGAGATCTGGGTCTCCGAGTCGCAGGAGAGGATGATGCTCTCCGTATCGCCGAAGAACGTGGACGACGTGCTCCACGTCTTCAAGCTCTGGGACGTGCCGGCCACGCCCGTGGGCAAGGTCATACCCCAGAAGGTCGTCAGGCTCTTCTTCCAGGGGGAGAAGGTATTCGACCTCGAGCTGGAGTTCCTCACCGCCGGGCCGGTCTACTGCAGGCCGTGCAGCGCTGAGAGGTCCGCCAGGACGAGGCGCGACAGGCACCCTGCCGCCAAGCCGAGGTACGACAAGGAGCTGCTCAGGCTGCTGGCCAGTCCGAACATATGCAACAGGGACTGGATCATAAGGCAGTACGACCACGAGGTCAGGGCCGGGACGGTGATCAAGCCGCTCCAGGGCAAGCTCGGCCACTGGAGCCACGGCGACGCCGCGGTCCTGAAGCCCGTCGAGGAGTCCTTCAGGGGGCTCGCGGTCGCGACGGCCTCCAACCCGTTCGCGGTCGGGGTCGACCCCTACCGCGGCGGCAAGACCTGCGTCGACGAGGTCTGCAGGAACCTGGCCGCCGTTGGCGCTAGGCCGCACTCGCTCACCGACTGCCTCAACTTCGGGAACCCGGAGAGGCCGGACAGGCTGTGGCTGTTCCGGGAGGCGGTGAAGGGCATCGGCGAGGTGGCCAAGGCCCTCAACGTCCCCATCCCCTCGGGCAACGTCAGCTTCTACAACGAGGCGCCCAACGGCGCCGTGCTCCCGACGCCGACCATACTGGGCTGCGGCATCGCGAGGGACGTGAGGAAGTGCGTCACCTCCGACCTCAAGGGCGAGGGGAACACCCTCGCGCTCGTCGGCGCGACGGGCCCGCAGATGGGCGCGTCCGCCTACTATCGCATGTGCAGGTGCCACTCCTCGGAGGTCCCCGACGTGAGCGTCCCAGCCCTCAAGGCGGGGATCGACGTGGTCGTCGGCGGGATCGAGCGCGGCGCGGTCGTGTCTTGCCACGACGTCTCGGACGGGGGCCTCGCGGTCGCCCTCGCCGAGATGTGCATGGGCGGCGACGTCGGGGCGGAGGTCGACCTCTCCAAGATGGGCAAGCTCCGGGGCGATCAGAAGCTGTTCTCGGAGAGCAACAGCAGGTGGGTCGTCGAGCTGAGGAAGGGCAAGGAGAAGCTCATGCCTAAGGACGCCAGGGCGCGCATGGTCAGGATAGGGACCGTCGGGGGCGACGGGCTCCGCATCTCATCCGGAAAGACGCTCATAGACACCGACGTCGACAGGCTCGCCAAGAGCTTCAACGAGACCCTCTGGAGGCTGCTCTGATGAAGATCAGCAAGGTGAAGGTCTGCGTCCTCAGGATCGAGGGGACCAACTGCGAGGAGGAGTCGTACCAGTCGTTCAAGAGGCTCGGGGCGAGGCCCGAGAAGGTCCATCTGAAGCAGCTCACCGGCACGGACGTCTCCGCGGACGAGAGGCGGTCCCTCTCCGACTACCACATCCTGGTCCTGCCCGGCGGGTTCTCCTCCGGGGACTACGTGCGCGCGGGCGCGATCTTCGCCGCGCGGATGAAGAGCAGGCTGTCCGGGGACCTCGTGGACTTCGTGAGGTCCGGCAAGCCCGTGCTCGGGATATGCAACGGGTTCCAGATACTGGTCGAGACGGGCCTGCTCCCCGCGATGTCGGGCGTGATGTCCGACGTCCCCGAGGCCGTCCTCGGGACCAACGACTCAGGCAGGTTCGAGTGCAGGCCGACCATCCTGAAGAAGGTCAGCAGGGGCAAGTGCGTCTTCACGACCAAGGTCCCCGACGACAAGCTGTCCCTGATACCCTCGGCGCACGCTGAGGGGAAGCTCATGTTCCCCATCGAGAGGAGGGACAGGATCCTGAGGGAGCTGGCGGAGAACGACCAGGTCGTGTTCAAGTACGTCGACCCGGACGGGAACCTCGCCGGGTACCCGTGGTGCCCCAACGGCGCGGCCGAGAACATAGCGGGCATATGCAACAGGGACGGGAACGTCTTCGGCCTGATGCCGCACCCTGAGAGGGTGTTCTTCAGGTTCACCCACCCCGACTGGACGAGGAGCCCCGACGGGGCCGGCGACGGCCGGGCGGTGTTCGAGTCGGTCCTGGACTACGCCTCCAAGAGGCTCTGACGGGCTAGAGGGAGACTATCAGCTCGACCTGGTCGCCGTCCTTGAGCCCGAGGGAGCGCCTCAGGTGGTACTTGCAGATGACCTCGATTATGTCCGTGTGGTGGGACCTCACGGGCAGCACCACCGCGCACTCCATGTTGCGGATGGTGGCGAGGAAGCACTTGACGTCCCCGAAGGTCCTGCTCTCCTTCTCGAAGCCCTTGATCAGGATGCCCTCCGACTTGCGCAGGATGTCCATCTTGGAGAGCTCGTGCTGGTCTATCCTGAGGTTGAGGGTGCCCTCGTAGGGCTTGAACCAGAGCTTCTTCTGGAACTGCTCGGTGTAGGCCTCCTGGTTGACGTAGTACTGCCCCTCGCCGAGGCCGGAGGTGACCGTGCCGAGGATGACCAGGTGGTCCTTCATCTCGAAGATGCGCTGGTAGTCCGAGTACTCCTTCCTGAGGAGGTCGAACCCCTTGTCGGTGAGCTTGATCCTCTGCCTCCTCGCGCCGAGGTCCCTCTCGATCAGGCCCTCGCCCAGGAGCTCGAGTATCTTCTTCGAGGCCGATTGCTGGCTTATCTCGAGGACGTTCCCCAGCTCTCTGGAGGAGATGGCTATGTAGTCGTGCACGCCGCCCATGAGCGCGATGTGCTTCAGGGTCGCTATCTGCTTCTCGTGCATGGCGGGTTTCGGATATCGGAGGGGCGATAAATAGGTTTCCAGAAAATTGGTAGTGGACGGCTAAGTTGGTAGGTAGCGCCCCCCGCCCATCCGGTGATGGCTCAGTCGACGCCGTGCTCGGAGAGCTCCAGATACCTCTCGCTCCTGAGCCTGACGACGGGGATGCCCTCGGCCCTCAGCCGTGCTATCAGTCCCTTGTCGTTGGTGAGCACCGCCGCCGAGGTCCTCTTGGCCACCTCCAGGACGGCGTCGTCACCCCTGAGGGGGGTCTCGATTATCGTGTACCTCCTCCCCAGGGCGAGGGCGCCCTTCCCCGCGCGCTCCCTCGAGTTGGCCAGCTCCCCGAGGACGGAGCTCGGGACCAGGACGGGGAGGTCGCCGAAGAGGCGCTTCAGCTCCCTGTCCAGGTTCACGCTGAACTGAAAAGGCATCATCAGGCCGTTAGCGTCGAGCACCACGGCGGAGACCAACGGCCATCCCTCACTTCACTGTGCCGTAGCCGATCAGGCGCCACTTGCCCGTTATGCGCCTTGACATGGCGATCCTCTGCCCCTTCTCCGCGCAGACGGGGATCTTGAGCGATATCTCCGCCGATTCGGACCGCCCGCTCGTGACCACGCCGACGGTGGTGGCCGTCCCGACGCTGAGCATCAGGGGCTCGTTGGTCTTGAGGTTGTCCACCGCGAGGTCCGACGATATCCCCACCACCCTCTGCATGAGCGTCGTCTCGACCGTGAGGGAGCTCTGGACCGGCGGAAGGCTGCCCGGGGCCCCCGCGATCCTGCCGACCAGCGAGTCCGACTTGGTGATGACCGGGTCCAGGCCCGTCCCTATGGCGATGAGGCCGCCCGGCCTCGCCTCCTCCAGCTTCAGGCCGCCCGCGAAGAGCGACCTGACCTGGGTGACGACCGGCTCCCAGACAACGCCCTTGCCCCCCTCGACCTTGCGGCCGGGCAGGACCTCGACCTCGTCCCCGACGCTGAGCCTCCCCTGCGTGAGGGAGCCTCCGAGGACGCCACCCTTGAGCTTGTCGATCTTTGTCCCCGGGGGGTTCACGTCGAACGACCTGGCGACGTACATCCTCGCCGGCCGCGACCTGTCCCACTTGGGGGTCGGGATGGTCTTCTCTATCGTCTGGATGAGCGTGTCGATGTTGACGTCGTGGTGGGCGGATATGGGTATGATCGGGGCCTTCTCGGCGATCGTCCCCTTCACGAACTCCCTGATCTCGTTGAAGTTGGACCGCGCCTCCTCCGGCGAGACCAGGTCGATCTTGTTCTGCACGACTATGATCCTGTCGACGCCAATTATCGAGAGGGCCATCAGGTGCTCCCTGGTCTGCGGCTGCGGGCACGGCTCGTTCGCAGCGACGAGCAGGAGCGCGCCGTTCATTATCGCGGCGCCGGAGAGCATCGTGGCCATCAGCGTCTCGTGGCCGGGGGCGTCGACGAACGACACGGACCTGAGCAGCTCGCACTCGCCCTTGCAGGCAGGGCACGTGGGCTGGTTCGTGTAGCACTCAGGCTCGGAGCAGTTCCTGCACTTGTAGAAGGCGACGTCGGCGTAACCGAGCCGTATGGAGATGCCCCGCTTGACCTCCTCCGAGTGGCGGTCGGTCATCTCGCCAGTCAAGGCCTTCGTCAGCATGGTCTTGCCGTGGTCGACATGGCCGATCATGCCGATGTTGGTCTCTGGCTGGGTCGGGACCTTCATTACTCCTTCTTCTCCTCTTTCTTGATGAGCTCGGAAACGGGCTTCAATCCGTGGGAGGTTATCTTGAGGTTGACCTGGAGAGTGTCGGGCGCGACGGTGTTGCCGCGCATGTTCTTCTTCTTCCTGAGGCCGCCCTTGTCCGGCCTGAAGCCTGTGCTCTCAGAGACGAGGAGCTTCTTCCTCCTGGGGCCAGGGAGGTCCTTCCGCATCGGGAATCCGTCCTTGTCGCTGCCGCCTGTGATCTGCAGCTTGTACCCTGGGAGGCCTACGAATATGCCGTCTATGACGTCGCCTATCTTCTTGCCTATCAGCGAGTTCGCGTGGTGCCCAGCGACAGGCGCCTGATACGACTTGCCGTCCTTGGGGTCGTTGATGACGGCCTTGAAATCTGCCATGGGATCGACTCCGGTTCGCAGGACGCCCTAATGCGCAAGGAGTTATAAGGGTTTCGGAATCAGCCGGGGATGCTGGTATGTCCTCCGAAGGGAGCCGGTACCTGCGCCGACTTCGCCGGCGCTGCGCAGACCCTCATCTGCCCCAGAACGGCTTCTCCTTGCGCTTCACGGCCGCGACCTGCTCGAGGACCTCCTGCTCGTCGGGCGAGAGCTTGTAGTTGGACAGCTCACGCGCGTGGCTCTCCGGGATGTCGACCAGGAGCACGTCCTCGACGTCGATCTGCCTCCCGACCGTGGCGTCGTCTATAGCGACCGCGACCTCGCTGCCCGCGATGGCCTCCGCGAGGGTGTTCTCGCCGCTCCTTATGCTCTTGACCCTGCCGACCTGCCTGCCGTCCTCCCGCATCAGCATCTGGCCGGGGCGGACCCTGCCCGCGAGGACGCGCACGCCCACGATCGCGGGCTTGCTCACCCTGAAGACGTGGTCCCTCATGATCTTGACCTTGCCGGGGAAGACGGTCTCGAGCCTCTTCTCGGCCTCGACCTCGCGCTTCCTCACCTCGCACCAGGCCTTGTACTCGTCTAGGAGGCGGTAGATGACCTGGTTGGAGAACATCTTCACGCCCGTGCTGGCCAGCTCGGCCTCGACGTCAGGGTTGGAGTCGGTGTTGAAGGCGAATATCACCCTGTGGAGGGGGTTCTCGAAGTTGGACGCCTCGAGCACATCCTTGCGCGTGACCTTGCCTATGCCCACCTTCCTTATGGGGAGGTCGGCGTTCTTGGCCTCGAAGACGAGGGCCTCGAGGGACCCGATCGCGTCGCCGCGCACCACGATGCCCTCGTTCGCGAGGTCCACCTTGAGCTCGCTCTCCTTGCGGACCTCCTCGCGCACGGCGTCGACGTTCTCGTTCGCCACCCTGAGGATCCCGCCCGCCATCGCGTCCTCCATGTTCTGGCCGACGAGCCTGATGCCCGCCGCCGCGGACACCGACTTGACCTGGTCGAAGCGCTGCGTCGGGTCCCTGATCTCGTCCAGGGGCCTCGGCCTCAGGAGCGCCCTCACCTTGGTCTGTATGGGCTCGCCCCTGGCGGACGAGACCAGTATCTGGTCCCCGACCTTCAGGGTGCCCTTGTAGACTATGGTGTCCAGGACGGTCCCGATGCCCTTCTCCTCCTTGACCTCGAGGACCGTGCCCTCCGCGGGGCAGTCCTCGGTCCTCAGCTCCTCCTCCAGGAACTTCTGGGCCAGCCCCACGAGGATCAGGAGCAGGTCAGGCAGCCCCTCGCCGTGCTTCCCGCTCACCGGGACGATGGCGATGGACTTGGTGAAGTCGGATATCTTGTCGAACCGGTCGGCGCTGAAGCCCGTCCTGTCGAAGACCGCGCCGGCGATCTGGTATATCCTCTCGTCGAGCTCGGCGACGACCCGCGGGTCCTGCTCGGCGAGGGACTGGGCGATGGTGGAGCCGTCGTGGACGCGCCAGCCCATGAGCCTGTCGACCTTGTTCGCGGCTATGACGAACGGCGTCCTGAACTTCCTGAGTATGTTGATGGACTCGAGGGTCTGCGGCTTCATGCCCTCGGTGACGTCTATGACGAGCACGGCGAGGTCTGCGAGCGCCCCGCCCCTGGTCCTGAGGGTCGCGAAGGAGTAGTGGCCGGGAGTGTCGATGAACAGGAGGCCGGGCACGGTGAACTTCCTGTCGCCTATGAGCGGCCGGCAGAGCTCGTTGATCGTCTCTATGGGCACGTCTGTCGCGCCGATGTGCTGGGTGATGCCGCCGGCCTCCCTGGACACGACCTTGGTGCCCCTGACCCTGTCCAGGATCGTGGACTTGCCATGGTCGACATGGCCCATGACGGAGACTATCGGTTGCCGGACGGCCACGGCTCGCAAGAACCGGTGAGGATATATCAATGTATCCCGGGCTACAGCTGGCTGGTAACGGGGATGGGAAAACAGAGGGTAAGCGGTTTACGGCGGTTTCACTTCTCGAAGACCCACGCCTCGTCGGCCTTCTCGTACGACTGGAGCTCGTAGTCGTTGAAGAAGAGCTTGATCTCCCTCTTGGCGCTCTCGGAGGAGTCGGAGCCGTGGACGATGTTCCTGCCGGTGACCTGGCCGAAGTCGCCCCTGATCGTGCCCAGGGCCGCGTCCTGGGGGTTGGTCCTCCCCATCATCGCCCTCGCGGCGGCGACGCAGTTCTCGCCCTCGAGCACCATGCAGACGACCGGCCCCGAGGTTATGTACGACAGGAGCGGGGCGTAGAAGCCCTTTCCCTTGTGCTCCTCGTAGTGCCTCTCGGCCAGCTCGTGCGGGATCCTCATCATCTTCATCGCGACGACCTTGATCCCGCGGTCCTCGAACCTCTGGACGACCCTGCCGACGAGGCCCCTCTGGACCCCGTCCGGCTTGACCATCACGAAGGTCTTCTCGATCACCCTCAGGCCCCCTCGTCCTTCGCGGGCTTGGCCTTCTTGGCCGCGGGCTTCGCCTTCGCAGGGGCCTCCGGCTCCTTCTCCGGGGCTGCCTCAGCGGGCGCGTCGGCCTCCTTCCCCGCATCGGGCGCCGGCCCGGCGGGCGCCTCCTTCTCCTCGGAGTCCTCCTTCTTCACCTTGCGAACCTTCTTCGGCGCGGCCTCGGCGAGGCCGGGCTTCATCCTGATCTGCTTCTCCCTCTCGTAGTGCCTGGTCCAGGTGACCCTGCGCGGGACCCTGCCGAGCTCGACGAGGTTCTTGAAGCACTTGGACGAGCAGAAGTTGTAGGTGACCCCGTCCTTCCTGACGTACATCCTGCCGGTCCCAGGCTCTATCTCGACCCCGCAGAACGTGCACACCCTTCTCTCAACCATGTAGAACACCTCACGACGGAAGCGGGCTCAGCGAACGCTGAGCTTCTTCGCCTCCCTCGAGGTCTCCTTGAGCATCAGCACGTCCCCGACCCTGACGGGGCCCATGCAGTTCCTGGTGATGATCCTGCCCTTGTCCCTTCCGTCAAGGACCCTGACCTTCACCTGGGTCGCCTCGCCCGTCATGCCGGTCCTGCCGACGACCTCGACCACCGTCGCCGGTATGCTGTCCATGTCAGCCATCTAGGCCACCTACTTCTTCAGAGCCTTCAGCTTCTCTGACAGTTCGTCCAGAGCAGGCTTTCCCTTGGATGCGTCGAGCACCGCGACCGCCGCGGTCGGCTTCTCGAGGCCGCAGGCGTTCCCCAGCTCGGCCTTGCTCGGCACGAAGGCGTAGGGCACGTTCTTCTCGTCGCACAGCGCCGGCATGTGCATCAGTATCTCCGGCGGGGAGACGTCCTCGGCCATGACGACCATCTGGGCCTCTCCGCGCTCGACGAGCTTGGTGACCTCGTTCGTGCCTCTCCTGAGCTTCCCGCCGTCGCGGGCGAGCTCGACGATCTCATACGCCTTGTCAGAGAGCTCCTTCGGAGTCTCGAACTTCACATACACTGGCTTCGCCAATTCAATACCTCCTTCGGGTGCTTTCGCACCTTCATCATTCATGGGCCCTTTTGCGAAAAGAGCAACCTCATTAATGGATGGTCCTATAAAAGGGTTCCTGACCTCGTTCCGCGTTTGGGCTGGCTCCCCCCACTGCAGAGGTAATATATCGCCGCGGGGCATCCCCCATGGGAGCCACATGACCGGGGCCAACGTACATTTCCAGCCCCTCGGGAGGAAGACGCCCCCGGAGGAGGGCAAATCGCTTCTGGAGCTCGCGCGAGACGCGGGCGTGGCCATCGAGTCGGTCTGCGGCGGGGCCGGCAAGTGCGGCAAGTGCAGGGTCATTGTGAGGTCCGGGGCAGGGAACCTCTCCCCCGCGGGGCCGGGCGAGCTCTCCCTCCTCGGCGAGAAGGCGGCGCGCGCGGGAAGCAGGCTCGCGTGCGTGGCCAGAGTGGTCTCCGAGGCGGGGATGGTGGTCGAGGTCCCCGAGGAGAGCAGGCGGGGGCACCACAGGCTCCTCGCGGCAGGGGAGGAGCGCGTCGTGAGGCTCGCCCCCGCCATGACCAAGGCCGTGGTCGAGCTGCCCCCCGCGTCGCTGGAGGACGTGCGCGCGGACGACGACCGTCTCCTGGACGTGCTGCGGAGGGGGGCGAGGGCCTCGTCCGGGATGTCGCCGGGGGCCCACAGGTCCCTGCCTGGCGCGCTCAGGGACGGCTCGTGGCTCGTGACCGCCGCCCTGTTCAGGGGCAGGGAGGTCGTGAAGGTCGACCCGGGGGACACGACGGACGACGTGCACGGGGTCGCAATCGACATAGGCACCACCAAGGTCGTCGCGTACCTCATCGACCTCCTGACCGGCGAGGTCGAGGGGACCGAGAGCATTCCCAACCCCCAGATCCCGTTCGGCGAGGACGTCATGTCGAGGATAACCTACTCGACCAGGGAGCCGGACGGGGACGCCAAGCTGCAGAGCGTCATCCTCGAAGGCGTGAACTCCCTCATATCCAGACTCTCAGATTCGACCGGGGTCCCGAAGGAGAGCGTCCTGGAAGTGATGGTGGTCGGCAACACGGCGATGCACCACCTGTTCTTCGGCATACCCGCGAGGCACCTCGCGACGGCGCCGTACGCGCCGGCGGTGAGGACGTCCCTCGTGTACGACGCGGGCCAGATGGGCGTGGACATCTACCCCTTCGGGAAGGTGTCGTCCCTCCCGAACATCGCCGGATTCGTCGGGGCGGACGCGGTCGCGGACCTCGTGTCCAGCGGGCTATACAGGGACAGCCACATAGGGATGATGATCGACATCGGCACCAACACCGAGATAATCGCAGGGAACAGGGAGCGGCTGGTTAGCTGCTCGTGCGCCTCCGGCCCGGCGTTCGAGGGCGCCCACATCAGGTTCGGGATGAGGGCCTCGACCGGCGCGATAGAGCGGGTCTGGATCGACCCCGCCACTGGGGACGTCAGGCTGAGGACCGTGGAGGACGCGCGCCCCCGGGGCGTGTGCGGCTCCGGCATAGTCGACGCGGTCGCCGAGATGTTCAGGTGCGGCATACTGGACCCCTCCGGCAGGATGTCCCCTGGCAAGGCAGGCAGGGTGAGGAAGGGGGACGGCGGCGCGCCCGAGTTCGTACTCGCATGGGGGAGGGACACGGAGACGGGGGAGGACGTGACAGTCACCCAGCACGACGTGGAGGAGATACAGCTCGCCAAGGCTGCGATATTCACCGGGGTCTCGGTCCTCTCGAGGAGGCTCGGCATAGCGCCCTCGGAGCTCAGGAGGGTGTACGCGGCGGGCGCCTTCGGCACCTACGTCGACGCATCGAGCGCCATAACGATTGGCATGTACCCAGACGTCCCGGCCGACAGGATCAGGTTCATAGGGAACGCAGCCGGCTCCGGGGCGCGCATGGCCCTGAAGTCCACGCGCGTGAGGGACCTCGCCGAGAGGCTCTCGAGGCAGGTGGAGTACGTCGAGCTGGCGGCGGAGAAGGACTTCCAGTCCGAGTTCGCCAAGGCGATGTTCCTCCCCCACAGGGACGTCGGCAGGTTCCCCTCGGCCAAGGCCGGGAAGGGGTAGGCCCCTCGGGGACCCCCCGTTGGCGACATGCGTCTTGAACAAAGGTCGAACTCGTCGGGTATGTTTCGAATCCCGTGCGCCTTATAAGCGGAGTTTGGAATCCGGTCCAGGTTAGCCCCGCAGAGATTAAATAAGGTCTCGCATTTGGCGGTACCGAGGACCGCGCGGGATTGTCGCGCGGCCCGTGGTGTATGTGAAATAATGAAGGCAATGATGCTTGGAGTGGGAGCTGTGGGCTCCGTGACCGCCGAGATACTCGCGGCCTCGGAGGAGTACGACAAGGTGATACTCGCCGACCTCAACCTCGACAGGGCGAAGAGGACCGAGAAGAAGATATCGAGCGACAAGGTCGAGGTGCAGAAGGTCGACGCATCGGACGTCGACGCCATGGCGAAGGCGTTCAAGGGGATAGACATCATCCTGAACGGCGTCATCCCGAGGTTCAACCTCAAGATCATGGAGGCCTGCGTCAAGGCCAAGGCCAACTACGCCGACATGGCCTGGGACATCGCCCCCGACACCACCAAGCCGGGGCAGGTCATCAAGGAGACGCCGGCATGGAACCAGCTCCGCATGGACGACGAGTGGAAGAAGGCCGGCCTGACCGGCATGATCGGCCTGGGGTGCGACCCCGGCCTCTCCAACATATTCGCCAGGATGGGCGCCGACAGGCTCGACCGCGTGAAGCAGATCCTCGTCAGGGACGGGGACAACGGCACCGTCGAAGGGCACAAGTTCGCCCCGCTCTGGTCCCCCGAGACGCTCATAGAGGAGGTCCTGATGCCCGCCACGTACTACGCGGACGGCCAGTACAGGAAGCTCCACCCGTTCAGCGGGAAGGAGAACTTCGACTTCCCGTCCCCCGTGGGCACCCTGCCGATATACAACGTGGACCACGAGGAGTCCGAGACCCTCCCCACGTTCATAGGCCAGGTCCTGGGGAAGGGGTGCGACTACTGCGACTTCAAGATCGCCCTGGACGACGACTACGTCGAGGCCATACAGATGCTCGGCATGCTGGGCCTGGACAGCCCGAACAAGGTCGACGTCAAGGGCTCGAAGGTCGCCCCTAGGGACGTCGTCGCGGCGTGCCTCCCCGACCCGTCGACCCTCGGCGAGCGCGCCAAGGGGGACTGCGCCATAGGGACCGTGACCAAGGGGGTCAAGGACGGCCAGGAGGTCAGCTACTACATGTGGGTACAGCTCAACCACCAGCAGACCTTCAAGAAGTACGGCCACAGCGCCACGGGCTACTCGGTCGGCGCGCCCCTGGCCATCGGCGCCATCCTGTTCGCGCAGGGCAAGATCTCCCAGAAGGGGGTGTTCCCGCCGGAGATGCTCGACCCCGAGCCGTGGCCGGCGATGCTCAAGAAGCACGGCATGCCCGTGCACACCCTCGAGCAGAGGCACTACTGACCCCGACCGGCTGCCCGGCTGCACACATCTGGCTAGCGGACGCGAGGGGTTTATCTAGCCGCTAGCCGCTTCCTGACCCGGTGGGGGGATCCCGGCCCACCGGCCGGGAGTTAGGAGGTACTTGAAAGGATGAAGGCAATGGTCCTGGGAGTCGGGGCCATCGGCTCAGTCACGGCCGAGGTGCTCGCCGGCTCGGAGGAGTTCGACAAGGTGGTCCTCGGGGCAAGGAACCCCGAGAAGGGCAAGAGGCTGCAGAAGAAGATCTCGAGCGACAAGGTGTCCGTCAAGAAGCTGGACGCTTCGGACGTGACGGCGATGGCGAGGGCCTTCAAGGGCCTGGACCTCGTGTGCAACCTGGCGATACCGAGGTACAACTTCGCCATCATGCGCGCCTGCGAGATGGCGAAGGTCAACTACCTCGACACCGCGTGGGACATCGCCCTCGACAAGACGGGGCCGGGCAAGGTGATCAGGCCGGCGCCGCCGTCGTTCCTGTACCTCAAGAAGGACAAGGCCTGGAGGAAGATGGGCCTGACTGGCATGCTGGGCGTCGGGTGCGACCCGGGCCTGACCAACCTCTTCGCGAGGAAGGCCGCGGACAGGCTGGACAGGGTGAAGGAGATCCTGGTGAGGGACGGCGACAACGGCTACGTCGAGGGGTACGACTTCGCGCCGCTGTGGTCGCCGGAGACGCTCATCGAGGAGGTCCTCATGCCGGCCACGTACTACAAGGACGGCCACTACAGGAAGTACGGCTCCTTCGAGAACAAGGAGGAGTACGACTTCCCGGACGGCGTTGGCAAGATACCCATATACAACGTCGACCACGAGGAGGCCGAGACCCTGCCTACCTACATAGGCAAGGTGCTCGGGAAGGGGTGCGACTACTGCGACTTCAAGATCGCCCTCGGGGACGAGTACGTCGACGCCATCCGCATGATCGGGAAGCTCGGGCTGTCCAACCCGGACAAGATCAAGGTGAAGGACGTCATGGTCGCGCCGAGGGACGTGGTCAACGCGGCCCTGCCGGACCCGTCGCAGCTCGGGCACCTGTCCAAGGGGCAGTGCGCGATAGGCACCGTGACGAAGGGGCTGAAGGGCGGCAGGGAGACCGGGTACTACATGTGGACCTCGCTGGACCACAGCAAGGTGTACAAGAGGTGGTGCAACAGCGCCACAGCGTGGTCCGTGGGCGTCCCCGCGGCGATCTCCGCGATACTCTTCGCGCAGGGGAAGATCGACCAGAAGGGGGTCTTCCCGCCGGAGATGATGGACCCGGACCCGTTCATCAAGATGCTCCCGAAGTACGGGATGAACTACAACGAGAAGAGACTCTGAGAAACCAAGGGGCCCGCGAGGGTCCCGACACTCTTCCCTTCCGCCGCTGACTGGTTTATATCCTAAGTCCGCATACCAACGGCCCATGGCCAAAGGGGACGCGCGCATCAGGAGGTTCTACTTCTTCAGGGCGCTCACGTCGTTCTCGCTATGGATCCCCTTCTGGACGCTCTGGGTCTACAAGAACCTGGAGAGCCTCTTCCTCCTCACCGCCGTCGACGCCGCGTTCTGGGCGACGATGGTCCTGGTGCAGGTCCCGGCGGGCCTCCTGGGAGACAAGTACGGGAGGAAGGTCGTCCTGTTCGTCGGCGAGGCGCTCTTCGCGGTCGGGGTGCTCACGTTCGGCCTCAGCACCGAGTTCTGGGAGTACTTCGTGTCGAACATCATATGGGCCCTCGGGGCGTGCTTCATAGTGAGCGGCGACACGCCCTTCGTCTACGACACCCTCCTCGAGCTGGACAGGGGAAGGGACTTCACCAAGGTGATGGGCACCGCGAACGCGGTCATGTTCCTGATGAACGCCGTGGCCTGCATCACCGGAGGGATAATCGTCACCGCCACTGGCAGGGTCGAGCTCACCCTCATAATCGCATCGCTGATAGGCCTCACCGGCTCCTTCACCATCGCGTTCCTCAGGGAGCCGAGGGTCCCCCGCACATTCATGAAATCCTACAGGCAGCAGCTGGGGACGGGGGTCAAGCAGGTCGTCAAGTCGAGGGCCATCATGATCCTCATACTCTTCCAGATAGTGCTGCAGCTCGGAACCTATGTGATGGCTGTCTTCAGGTCCGTGTACATGAACGACGTCCTCCGGCTCGACTACCTCGAGGTCGGCCTGTTCTTCGGCGCCTTCGCCATCGTCGGGGGGATAGTCACGCTGAGGGCCAGTCGCATAGAGGCGCTCCTGAAGGAGAAGGGCTCGCTCCTCTTCATGCTGGTGGCCCTGGTCTCCTCGTTCGCCGTGGTGTTCCTGGTCCGCTCGCCTGCCGCCGTGCTGACCCAGTTCCTGGTCTACATGGTCGTCGGGCTGCAGTCCCCCGTCATCAACGGCTACATCCACCGGCTGGTCGACTCCTCGCACAGGTCCACGATCATCGCCATAGCGAGCATGCTCTTCACCCTCCTCGTCGTGGTCGTCGAGATAGGCACGGGGTGGATAGCCGAGCTCTGGGGCCTGGAGGAGAGCGTGCTCGTGCTCGCGTGCTGCGTCGCCCCGATAGGGGCCGTGCTGCTGATACTCTGGAACAGGGAGGTCGACAAGTTCTCGAGGTCGGGCGCGGCAGGGCCCTCGGACGTGCCTCATTGAGGGCCGCGGCCCGCGGAGAGCGACGTGCCCCGGCGATGAGGGGCAGAAAAAAGGGGGGGAGGATAACTACGCTCTGGAAAGGCTCCTCGCCTAATAAATGTTATCATTATCGATACTGAGAATCCTTTTCGTAAAGCGCGGGGGCATGCCGACGTCCATTGTGTCCAGGGACCGGGCCCCTACCTTCCCAGCTGCCTCTCCTTCTCGGCGACTATCAGCCTTGTCTTGATGACCGTGTCGGGGTTGAGGGAGATGCTATCTATGCCGCACTCGACCAGGAACTCTGCGAACTCGGGGTAGTCGGAGGGCGCCTGACCGCAGATGCCTATCTTCTTCCCCTTGGCCTTCACCGTCTTTATGACGCTAGCGATCATCCTCTTCACCGCCGGGCTGCGCTCGTCGTAGAGGCGCGACACCAGCTCCGAGTCCCTGTCGAGGCCGAGCATGAGCTGCGTCAGGTCGTTGGAGCCTATGGAGAAGCCGTCGAACACCTCGGCGAACTCCTCGGCCAGGACCACGTTGCTGGGTATCTCGCACATGACGTATATCTCCAGGTCGGCCTTGCCCTGCTCTAGGCCGAACTCCGCCATGGTCTTGACGACCCTCCGGCCCTCCTCCGGCGTCCTGCAGAACGGGATCATCACCTTGACGTTGCCGAGGCCCTTCTCCTCCCTGACCCGCTTGATGGCCCTGCACTCGAGGCCGAACGCGGGCCTGAACTTGGGGTCGTAGTACCTGGATGCGCCGCGCCACCCGATCATCGGGTTGGACTCCGTCGGTTCGTAGAGCCAGCCGCCCGTGAGGCCGGCGTACTCGTTCGTCTTGAAGTCGCTCATCCGGACTATGACGTCCCTCGGGTGGAAGGTCGCCGCGATCTTGCCTATCCCCCACGCGAGCTTGTCGACGTAGTACTCGTCCTTGCGGTCGTAGCCCTGGGTCTTCTCGTCGATGTCGTCCACGAGCTTGGCTATCTTCGGGTCCCCGGCCGCCCTCTGCCTCAGGCCGTCGTGCTCGAGCAGCGCGAGCGGGTGCACGCCCACGTGCGACATGATGATGAACTCCAGCCTGGCGAGGCCGACGCCGTCGCAGGGTATCTGCCCCTGGTTGAACACCTGCTCGGGGACCCCGACGTTCATCATTATCTTCGTCCTGGTCTTCGGCATCGACTCGAGGTTGGTCTTCTCGATCCTGAACTTCAGCTCCCCGTCGAACACTCGACCCTCTCCCTCCGACGTGTCAACTGTGACCGGCTGGCCGTCCCTGAGGAGCCTGGTGCCGTTGCCCGTCCCGATGATGCACGGGATGCCCAGCTCCCTGGAGACTATGGCCGCGTGGCAGGTCCTGCCGCCCCTGTCCGTGACTATGGCGGAGGCGATCCTCATGATCGGCTCCCAGTCCGGGTCCGTCTTGTCGGTGACCAGGACCTCGCCCTTCCTGAACTCGGATATCTCGAAGGCGCTCTCGAGGACGTTGACCTTGCCCCTGCCGATCTTGGACCCCACCGGGTCGCCCCTGACCAGCACCGAGGACTGCTCCTCAAGCACGTACGTCTCGAGGACGTTCCCCTTCTTGGCCGCGTGCACGGTCTCAGGCCTGGCCTGGACGATGTAGAGCTTCCCCGTGAGGCCGTCCTTCGCCCACTCGATGTCCATGGGCTTGCCGTAGTGCCTCTCGATGATGCACGCCCACTCGGCCAGCTCCACGATCTCCGGGTCGGCGAGGACGAAGCGCAGCCTGTCTACCTCGGGGACCTCGGCGTCCACCATGCCCCCCTTCGGGGCGTAGACGAGCTTGTGCTGCTTGCTGCCCAGCTTCTTCTCGATTATCGGGTCCCTGAACTTGCCCAGCGACGGCTTGAAGACATAGAACTGGTCCGGGTTGACGGCGCCCTGGACGATCATCTCGCCGAGGCCCCACGAGCCGGTGATGTAGACCACGTTCGAGAACCCGCTCTCGGTGTCCAGTGTGAACATGACGCCCGAGCAGGCGAGGTCGCTCCTGACCATTCGCTGGACGCCCACGGAGAGGGCGTTGCCGAGCTGGCCGAAGCCCTTGTGGGCCCTGTACGCGATGGCGCGGTCGGTGAACAGGCTGGCGAAGCACTGCTTGATCGCCCTGATGACGTTGGTCTCGCCGCGGACGTTGAGGATGGTCTCGTGCTGCCCCGCGAACGACGCGCCGTCCAGGTCCTCGGATGTGGCGCTCGACCTTATGGCCACGCTGGGGTTCTCGATGCCGAGCCGCCTGCCCAGCTCCCAGTATCCGTACTCGATCTCGCGCCTCAGCTCGTCGGAGAACTCCGCGTCCAGGAATGCCCTCCGGACCGCCTTGCCCCTCGGGCCGACGTCGGACGGGTCGTCCGGGTCCATGCCCTCGATTATCGACTTGACCTTCTCCTCGAGCCGGCCCGCCTCGACGAACTCCCTGAAGGCCTTGGTCGTGACGGCGAAGCCCTCCGGGACCCTTATGCCGTTGGAGGTGAGGTGCCTGAGCATCTCGCCCAGGGAGGCGTTCTTCCCGCCGACCCTGTCGATGTCCTTGAGGCCTATCTGGTCGAACCATAGCAGGTGCTCGTTGGTGCGTTTACCCGTGGTGCTGGCCCCCTTTGGCATCACTCGCCCCGCCCGAAGCAGATTCCCGCTGGACTCTCTGTCTCCGCGTTCAGCCCGCACGGATGCGGACGTCCTCTCGCGCAGCCAACGCCGTGCGCCGACGAGGCCATACACGCGGCGCCAGTAATGCAGACCGGCTGGCTGCGCTACCGGGATAAATGTCGCCGGGTTAATAACATTTGGTAGTTACCGTCCCGCACTGGAAGCGGCTGGACGAAAGTCGGAGCGGCGGGGCGGGCACGTCCGGATTTGTGCAGTGCCGGGGCCGGGCAAATGAGTTATGCAACCTCTGCGTTCACAATGACGGTCCCTTTGAAGGTCGCGATGCTCACGTACAGCACGAGGGCGCGGGGAGGGGTTGCGCACGCGCTCAAGCTGGCCGAGAGGCTGCAGCGGAGGGGCGCGGATGTCCACCTCTACTCCCTCGCGAGGGCGGACGACGGCGTCGCGGCCAGCGGCTACTTCAGGCCGGTCGACGTCCCCTTCACCGTATTCAGGTACGAGTGGCACCCCGACGTCATGGTCCGCCTCGACCGGATGGTCCAGGCGTACGCCGCCGGCCTGCCGGGGGACGCTGACGTCTACCACGCGCAGGACTGCGTCGGCGGGACCGCCCTCGCGGCGATGAAGGGCGCTGGCACCATCGCCTCCCCGGTTTTCAGGACCGTCCACCACGTAGACGACTTCGCCGAGCCGAGGCTTTTCGACTTCGAGAAGCGCGCGGTCGCCCACGCGGACCGCAGGTTCGTGGTCTCGGAGCACTGGAGGCGCGCCCTGGCCGAGGACTACGGCTTCGACTCCGTCGTCACCTACAACGGGATGGACGCGGAGGAGTTCGCGCGTCTCCCTCCGAGGGCCTGCGCTTCCCCGACCGTCCTGTTCGTCGGCGGCCTCGAGGCGAGGAAGGGGCTCGAGTACCTCGTCCTCGCCATGGGCCAGGTCGTCAGGGAGCACCCGGCCGCGAGGCTCGTGGCCGTGGCGAAGACGGGCTTCCGGGGCGTCGACGAGCCGGGGTGGTTCAAGGTGCTGGCCGAGCGCGCGGGGGTGGCTGGCAGCCTCACGTTGCACGAGTCCGTGGGGAACGAGGAGCTGCTGCAGCTCTATGCGGACTGCGACCTGCTGGTGCTCCCGTCCAGGAACGAGGGGTGGGGGCTCTCCCTGATGGAGGCGATGGCGTGCTCGAAACCCGTGGTCGCCACCCGCGTGGGCGGCATACCCGAGCTGGTCAGCGACGGCGTCGAGGGGCTACTCGTGGAGCCCGGCGACGTGAGGGGGCTCGGCGAGGCGATGTGCAGGCTGCTCGGGGACCAGGCCGCCCGGGACCGCATGGGCCGCGCCGGCCTGAGGAGGGTCCAGGCGTTCTCCTGGGACGCGACGGCCGAGACGGTCATGCGCGAGTACGCGCGCGCCCTTCAGCCGGAGTGACCGAACCCGTCCATGAAGTGGATCATGAACTTCTCGGCCTCCGCCAGGCCGGCGACCTTCCTGTTCCCCTGGAGCACCATGTACTCGTTCGGACTGTGCGCGAGGCTGCTGTGGCCCAGGCACCCCATCGTGAAGGGCAGGCCGAGCACCTTGTTGAACACGTAGAACGGGACCGCCCCGCCGCTCGTCGGCCAGACGTCCGGGTCGTGCCCGAAGGCCCGGTAGGAGGCGAGCATCGACTGCACTACCGGCTCCTTCACGCTGGCCCTGCAGCAGTCGTACCCGGTGTCGATCTCCCTCATCTCGATGTCGCCGTAGCCGTGGCTGTCCAGGTGCTTCCTCACCAGCGGCATCATCTCGTCCTTCTCCTGGTCCGGCACCAGGCGGATGTCGATCTTGCACGTGGCCTCGTGCGGGAGGACCGTCTTGGAGCCCTTCTCGGTGTACCCGCCCCAGATGCCGTCGATGTTCAGGGTCGTCCCGAACACGAAGCGCTTTATCAGCGCCTCCGGGTCGTCCTCGGGCAGGGTGAACCTCTTGACCTTCATGACCGCCTTGTACGCCTTCGGGTCGAACCTCTCCGCGAGCCTCGCGATGAGCTCCTCGTCCTCCTCCGAGGGCGGTGCGACCTTGTCGTAGAACCCGTCGACCTTGACCCTGTTGCCGTTGTCCTCCGTCATCGTGCCGAGCGCGTCTATGAGCCGCCACACGGGGCTGTCCACCCACGCCTTCTGGCCGCTGTGGATCGCGAACTCCTGCGGGCCCCTGCCCCACGCCTTGCCCGACGCCTTCAGCTCGAAGTACACGACGCCCTTCACGCCGAGGCAGAAGTGGGCCTGCCCGTCGGCCTCCTGGCTGAAGTAGGGGAAGTAGCAGGCGTCTGCCCTGGACAGGCGCCTCTTGTCCTTCCTGACGTATGGCGGAAGGTTCGGGCTACCCAGCTCCTCCTCGCCCTCGGCAACGAGCAGGAGGTTCACCGGCGGCCTCCCGGCGCTCCTGTTGCACGCGTCGACCGAGTTCAGGAAGGCCGCGAGCGGGCCCTTGGTGTTGTCCGCGCCGCGGTTCACGATCGCCTTGACCTTGCCCGCTGGCAGCTGCTTGTCCACCACCTTCGCGCCCATGGCCGGGTGGTCCCAGCCCGGCTCGTTGAACGGCATCGTGTCGTACATGAAGTAGCCGAGGAGCGTCCTGTCGGAGTCGCCCTTGCACTCGCCGTAGACGACGGGGTTCCCCTTCGTCCTGACGACCTCCACCTTCTCGCAGCCGACCTCCTCGTACAGCTTGGCGACGAGCTCGGCGCACTCCTGGATGCCTATGTCCTGCTGGCTGGAGCTCGGCTGCCTCAGCAGCCTCCTGACCCTCGACACGTGCCTCGGCATGTCCTTGTCGACCCGGGAGAACTCCTCCCTCAGAGACCCGTCGGCGCCCATGTTATCGCCCGCGTCATCCTCCAGCGGCACTATATGTTTTGCCCACGCGGGCAAAGCCAACAAATACATGCAACGCATGCGAGCACTCGATGGCGTTCGAGTTCCTCGTCGTGTTCATCCCGATGTTCATTGTCATAGACCCGTTCGGGGTCATGCCGATCTACCTCGTCCTCACGAGGACCATGGCGCCCCCCGAGAGGTCGAAGACGCTCAGGTACGCCATAACCTTCGGCGCGTGCCTGCTCGTGGCCTTCGCGCTGCTCGGGAAGGCCATCCTCGACTACCTGTCCGTGTCCATAGACGCCCTGCGCATCGCGGGAGGGCTCCTCCTCCTGGTCATCGGCGTGGTCATGCTCTACGAGGGCGACACCCCGAGGTCCAGGCGGAAGGGGGCGGAGGAGCCGGACGAGGAGCCCCACACCCCGGAGGACGTCGCCTTCGTGCCCCTGGGGACGCCCATGCTCGCCGGGCCAGGGGCGATATCCGTGGTCATAGCCCTCACCGGGACCTCGGACATGTACATGGTCCTCCTCTCCCTCGCGACCGTCATGGCCATTACCGCGCTGATGCTGTGGAAGGTGGACCTCGTCTTCAAGGTCATCGGGAACGCGGGCACCAGGGCCCTCACGAGGGTCATGGGCCTGATAACCTCCGCCTACGCGGTCCAGATGATACTGGACGGCATAGCCGGGTACGTCGCCTCGATAGCGTGAGACCCCTCCAGGGAGAGGCGCGCTCACGTCCTCATGTGTGGCTCACCGCGGGGGGCTCCCCCTGATGGCCGGTCGATGCGACGAGGTACACCGCGGCGAGGATCAGCGCGGCGCCCACGATGGCCAGCTGTTCGAGCGTCTCCTCCAGGAGGAATATCGATATGGCGAGGGCCGTGACTATCTCGACGAGCATTATCGTCGCCGACGCGGTCGCGGACACGCCCTCGAGGCCCATGGCCCAGAGGAGCGTCGCGGTGGATGTGCACGCGATGGCCAGGTAGGCTATCGCCACCCACGCCATCGGCTCGAGCGAGAAGTCAGCGCCAGTCGCGCCCAGGTATGACACCGGCCCCATGAGCCACACCGTCGCGGTCACGATCGCGGCCGTGCTTATCTCGACGGCGGAGTACCTCGAGAGGAGGGTCTTGTTCAGGACGATGAAGAAGGCCCATCCCCAGCCCGACATGTAGACGACCGCGTCGCCGAGGAACTCCTCCTCGGCGAAGGAGAAGCCTCCGTCCACCGTCAGCATGACGACGCCCGCGATGCCCGCCAAGACCCCTGCGAGCTGCACCCTGTTCAGCCGCTCCCTGAACACGAAGTACGACACGATGGCGACGGCGATGACGTTGATGTCCACGAGGAGCGCGGTCTTGGAGGCGGTGGTCATCGTCTGGCCTACGTACTGCGCCACGAAGGAGCCCGCGTTCAGCCCCCCGACGACCCAGAGGAGCGGGTCCTTCAGGACCCTGAAGTGGAACCTCTTCAGGAGGAGGACGATGGCGAGCGTCGCCGCCGAGGCGACGATGAACCTCAGCCAGAGGAAGTAGACGTCGTTCCCGGCGTAGCCGAGGCCCCACTTGACCCCGGGGAACGACGTGCCCCATATGAGGCTCGCGAACACCGTGAGCGTTATGGCGTTGCGCTTGTCCCTCGGAGGCATGCACGTCGGAGATTGTGGGCGGGTATTAGAACCCTCCCCCGCCTACTTCGACTGCTCCTTGGGCAGGTCCACGTGGAACACGCTGCCCTTGCCGACCTGGCTCTCGACCCACAGCCTCCCGCCGTGCGACTCGACGATGCCCTTGGCTATGGGCAGGCTGAGGCCTATCCTGTCGACCTGGTGGGCGAGGTCGTCCTTGGCCACGATGTAGAACCTGTCGAATATGCGCCCGAGGTTCTCGAGGGGGATGCCTATCCCGTTGTCCTTGACCCATGCGTGGACTATCCTCCCCTCGTCCCTGCAGCCCACCTGGATCCTCCCGCCCTCCTCGGTGTACTTGATGGCGTTGTCGATCAGGTTGTTGAAGACGTCGCGCATCCTCCGGCGGTCGGCCATGACCACGGGGATGGCGCCGTCGACCGAGAGGGACATGGACTGCTTCTTCTCCTCGGCGTCCTTCGCCCTGTCGCCCACCACGTCCTCGAGTATGGCGTCGACCCTGACCGGCTCCGGATGGATCTCGAGCGTGCCCTTCTCGAGCCTGCTGATGTCCAGCATGCTCTCCACCAGGGCGTACAGCTTGTCGGTGTTGGCCTTGATGATCTTGAGCCTCTGGGCGAACCTCTGGTCGAGCTTCGGGCCGTACTCGCCCTCGACCAGGTCCACGTACCCCCTCATCACCGTGAGGGGCGTCCTGAGTTCGTGGGAGACCACGTCGATGAACTGGGTCTTCATCTTCGTGACCCGTTCCAGCTCCTGGTAGGTCTGGGTGAGCTTCTCATAGGACCTCTCGAGCTGGCTCTCCAGGCGGACCTTGGAGGTCGTGTCCATCGCGACGAGGACCACGTCCTCGACCTCCCCGCGCTCCGACAGCAGGGGCGCCACCTTGACGTGCAGGTAGAACGCCTTGTCCTGCCGGGGGACGTAGTGGAGGTCCACCTTCTCGGCCGGGTGGCCCTCCATGCCCTGTATCACCAGGGCGTCAAGGCCCGACCTGTGCACGGCGGGAATCTCGAAGATGCTCGTCCCGACGAGGTCCCCCTCAGCCTTCCTCTCGAAGACCTTGAGCATCTGCATGTTGACCGACTGGATGATGCCCTTCGGGTCGAGGGACATGATGCCTATGGGGGCGATGGAGAGGATCCTGTGGTTCTCCTCCTCGCTGCGGCGGACCATCGACTCGGAGCGGGCGCTGTCGACCGCCATCCCCATGTAGTCCGCGAGGGACATCGCCGCGCTCTCTGCGTCCGCATCGAAGGCGGGCCGCCCATCCTTGTTGGCGAGCACGAGGTACCCGAGGACCTTGCCCCTGAACACGACGGAGATCACCATCGCGCTCGACGCCCCGTACTTCTCCATGATCTGCCTGGCGGCCGGCGGCGCCTTGTCGAGCGACTCCCAGACCAGGGCGTTGGACCTGGACCCCTCCGCCATCATCGAGCGCATGGATATGTCGGGGACGTACGCGCCGAAGTCGGCGGGCGACACCTCCCTGACGCCCGATGCCCCGACGAGCCTCATGTGCATCCCGTCGATGTCGAGGAGCACGACGGCCGCGTAGTCCGCCCCCGACATCTCGCGCAGGCCGTCCGCCACGAGAGAGAATGACTCGTCCGAGATGCCGGCCTCGTGGAGGCGGTCGTTCAGCCTCTGGATGACATCGAGCAGAAGGAGTCTCTTGTCTCTTGCGTCGGGCAAACCTGTTGTCCTCCGGGGGTGGAGAGGCTGTGCGGCCTCCTCCAACGGCGTTCACGATAGATAAGACGTTCGCAGCGGGCCCGGGGGAGGGCGTAGCATGAAGTGCCCTGAGCCTCATCCGGGGGCGATGACGACGCGGAAGGCCGGCGACAGGAGGCCGAGCGTGGCCCAGGGCGCCTACGTGGACGAGAGCGCCCTCCTCATCGGCGGCGTCACCATAAGGAGGCGCGCGAGCGTGTGGCCGTGCGCCCTGTTGCGCGGGGACGACGACGATGTGGAGGTCGGGGAGGGCTCTGCCATCATGGACATGGCCTTCGCGGAGGCGCCGAGGGGCCGCCCGGTCAGGGTGGGCAAGGGCTGCCTGGTCTCGCACGGGGCGCGGCTGCACGGGTGCACCGTGGAGGAGGGGTCCCTCATAGGGATCGGGGCGATAGTCCTCGACGGGGCCGTGATAGGCAGGGGCAGCATCGTGGCCGCCGGGAGCCTCGTGCCCCCCGGGAAGGCCGTCCCCCCGGGGTCGGTGGCCGTCGGCTCGCCTGCCGCGGTGGCGAGGCAGGCGACGGACGAGGACCGGGCCCTCGTGAGGTCGGAGCTGGAGGCCGTCCAGGCCAAGGCGGAGAGGTACTCCCGCAGCAGGGGCATCCGCTGACGGGGCCGGGGGGCCCCGCGCGCGAGTCAGTATCAATAGCGAGAACGTCCTGCAACGACTTTATATACGCCGAAGACGATTGATTTGCCAGCCCAAGCCCCCCATAGCGACGACTGGAATCAGGGAACGAACAGGTGGACAGCCTTGGAGATACACTTCAGCAAGCCGGTTGTGGCGAGGGTGCGGAAGTGCCGCACCGTGGTCGTGAGGGCCAAGCGCTCGGCCGACGAAGACAGGAGATAGGCCCTCGGCCCGCGCGTGGCGTTGTAGTCATCCCGTACATCCCCAGCCCGGGCCCTGGGGCGCGCCCGCACGGGCGCGCGCGCACCATATTTATAAGTCCGGCCCGAAAAATATATACCCGCCGGACGCCCATACACTGGCCGAGGGATGCAAATGGCATCTGGACAACCGATGGGCCCTGCGCCTCAGGGTCAGTATCCGGGATACGCGCCAGTCTACCAGCCCGCGCACAAGCAGCCGATCGAATACCTGAGACCGGTGGTCTCCGACGTCCTCCTAGCGCTGGGGCTCGTCGTCGGTCTGTTCCTGCTAATGCTGGGATGGATCATATTCGGCGTGGCGGACACGGGCGCCGGAAGGGACGCAGGCCAGGTCGTCAAGTCGCTGGGCCTCTTCGTCCTGACCGCGGTGATGCTCCTCGGCGGGCTCATCAGGGTGGACATGGAGAAGTGGGTCAGGTCGTCGCTGATTATCGGCGCGGTCCTGCTCATCTCGTGGGTCGGCTTCTGGACGATATACTACTGAGCCCGCACATCGTCGGGACCGGCCTCAAACCCCTCACTTTCTGACCTCTTTCCCCACCTTCTCCTCGACCGAAGCCACCTTCCTGTCGATCATGCCCGAGGCGCCCCTCCGGTCGTCGACCTTGACGGTCGTTATGACCCTCGATGCCATGCCCATCACCCTCATGTGGCACTCCCTCACGACCGCCATGACGGAGTCGTAGTCGCCCTCCACGACGGTCCCCATCGGGTTGAGCCTGTAGGGGAGGCCCGAGGCCTCGACCACCCTGATGCACTCCGCCACGTACTGGCTCACGCTCTCCCCCTTGCCTATCGGGACGACGCTGAACTCCGCGAGCAACTCGATGCCTCCGTACAACTCTGTCCATCGGCCGCAGGGGGGCCGGGCCCACTGACCCGTCCTTCCCAGGCGGCCGGCGGTTGAACGCCAATCTATTTATACGGGCGAAATCTAAATGAATCTTCCTGTAAGTCGCGCGATTCTCGGTTTTCGGGGCTGGTATGTCATGAAGAGGCGAGGGGAGTCTTTGAATGTTATTACCAAGCTGAAGAAGTCGGACGCGGAGCCCGCGGGGAGCACGCTCACCGTCGAGCACCTCACCAAGGCGATCAAGAACAGCATCGACAAGCAGGGGATGCCCGAGGAGGAGGCCAGGGCGATGGCCCAGCACGTCATGAACTTCTTCGGCTACAGCGAGAGGATCATTGACAACGTGCTCGAGCCCGAGGACCGCGACGCCTTCTACATGCTCGAGGACGCGGGGATACTGGTCACCGAGCGCGAGGAGACCACCCTGTACGACGGCCGCGAGTGGCGCATCCACTACTGGATGTTCCGCAAGGACCGAATCCACGAGCTCATCTCGGGCCGCGGGAGGGGCGCCTCCGCGGACGGGGAGCTCAACAGCGTCTACGACGAGATACCCGACGACATCTGGACCCGCGAGTAGGCGACCTCTACTTTCGCGGAGCCCGTGCAAAGCCATTTGACCAGAGCACGCCCTGGCACCCGGCGGATGGCATCGGCGGTGTTCCCATACGCCCCCAGGCCGGGCCAGGAGGCGCTCATGCAGGCCGTGGCCTCGGCCTGCGAGACGCGCTCCCACACCGTCATAGAGAGCGGCACCGGGACGGGCAAGACGGTCTGCGCCCTGACGGCCTGCGTCGAGCAGTGCCGGTCCAGGGGGAAGAAGCTCCTCTACCTCACCAGGACCAACTCCCAGCAGAGGCAGGTCATGCTCGAGCTGCGCATGATCTCCGCGAGGCACAGGGTGTTCGGGGTCGCCCTCCAGGGGAGGAGGAACATGTGCCCCCTCGCCGCCACGGACGAGGAGCTGAGCAAGGGGAACCCCGAGGAGCTCTCCAAGGTCTGCAGCGAGCGGAAGGCGCGGGTGCTCAAGGGGGACGAGGATGCGTGCAGGTTCTACGCCGCCACCATCACGGACGACCTCTCCCCCGTGCTGAGGTGGGCCAGGGACGAGCTGCCCACGGCCGAGGAGTTCGTTGACCACTGCATCGACAGGGACCTCTGCCCCTACGAGGTCTGCAAGCTGCACGTCCCCGCGGCGGACGTCGTCACGGCCCCGTACATCATGTTCTTCGACAGGTTCATCAGGCACGCCCTCCTGGACTGGATGGCCTGCGCCCCCTCGGACGTCGTGGTCCTCGTGGACGAGGCGCACAACCTGCCCTCCTACGCCAGGGAGCTCGAGTCCGCGGACCTCAGCGACGTCACCCTGAGGCTGGCCCACAGGGAGATAGACGAGTTCGGGGACCCGGAGGTGGCCGAGGGGACGAGCCTCCGCGACTTCGTGGGGATGCTGGAGGAGGTGCTGGACAAGGCCGTCGCCGAGTACCTCGTGGACGAGGACGGGATCATACCCCAGTCCTTCGTCGAGGAGGAGCTCATGTTCGGCACGCACCTCACGAGCAGGGGGGTCCGCGGGCTCATATCCCAGGCCGCCAACTTCGGCGAGATGGTCCGGGACAGCAAGAAGCTCGCGGGGAGGCTCCCGAGGTCCTACGTCTTCGGGGCGTCCAACTTCCTCGCGTTCTGGCACCAGCTCGACGAGGAGGAGTACATCAAGCTCGTGGCGGCGGGGGAGGCGAAGGCGCTCGAGGCGTACTGCCTCGACGCGTCCATAGCGTGCAGGCCCCTCATGGAGTGCCACACCAGCATACACATGTCCGGGACCCTGAGGCCCCTCGACGACTACCGCGACTCGATCGGCCTCCCCAGGGACTCCCGGCTCGTGGACGTCCCCTCCCCCTTCCCGCCCGGGAACAGGCTCGTGCTCTACTCCGACGACGTCACCACCAAGCACGACGACATAGCGAGGGACGACACCCTCCTGGACAGGATGTCCGACCGCATATCCGGGGTGCTGTCCCAGGTGCCGAGGAGCACCATAGTGTTCTACCCGTCCTACGCGCTCATGGAGCGCATCGCCGGCAGGACCGCCGGGGCCTCCCGGGGCAGGGAGGTGTTCCTCGAGACGCGCGGGATGGACCAGGCGGAGCTGATGGACGCGGTCCGCGGCTTCAAGTCGTCCTCGGGCAGGGCGGTGATGCACGCCATCGCCGGGGGCCGCGTGAGCGAGGGCCTGGACTTCCCCGGGTCGGAGATGGAGGTCGCCCTGGTCGCCGGCATACCCTATCCCAAGCCCACCGCGAAGCAGAGGGCCCTCCAGCACTTCTGCGAGCTGAGGTTCGGCGACGGGTGGGCCCACGCGGTCCAGGCGCCGACGAGCAGGAAGCTGCAGCAGGCCATAGGGAGGCTGATCAGGAGCGAGACGGACAGGGGCGTCGCGCTCGTCCTGGACAAGAGGATCGTCCACTTCAGGGACACCATCGGGGCCAGGCGCACGGACGACCCCGTCGCGGAGATGAGGGAGTTCTTCTCGTCCCCGCAGGAGCGGGCCCCCGAGCCGCCCCGGAAGGTGCGCAGGGGCCTCCAGCTCTGACCGCCGATAGCCGCGGAGGCGCCATTATAATACACCTCTGCGATATGCCCCCCGGATGTCGCTCTTGGAGGCCGTGCTGGCAGGCATCTGGCTGATGCTCCCGGCGCTCGTGCCCAACTCCGCCGCCGTGCTCTTCGGCGGGGGGACGCCCATGGACTTCGGCAGGAGCTGGCGGGGCAAGAGGGTCCTCGGCGACGGCAAGACCTGGAGGGGCTACTTCGGCGGCGCGCTCACAGGCCTGGGCGTCGGGGCCCTGCAGATCATGCTGACCGAGCTCCTGAGCGACCCGGACAGGTTCGGCTACGGCGAACTCCCGTGGGCGGTGGCGATGGTCGCCGCGCTGAGCTTCGGGGCCATGACCGGCGACTGCGTCGGCTCCTTCCTCAAGAGGAGGTTCGGGGTGGGGCGCGGGGAGAAGGCCCCCGTCCTGGACCAGTACAACTTCGCGGTCGGGGCCATCGCGTTCGCCGTGCTCGCGGGGCCCGGCTGGTTCGAGGGGCACTACATCGAGGACGACGGGGTGTACGCCCTCCTCGCGTTCCTGGTGGTCGTCCCCCTGCTCCACAGGTCCGTGAACATCATAGGTTATAAGTTGGGCAAGAAGAATGTGCCATGGTAGGGGGCGCGCGCATGCTCAGGCAGATGCTGAAGGACATGAAGGTCGTGCAGACTGGCGAGTTCGTGCTGGCATCGGGCAAGAAGAGCAACTTCTTCGTCAACATCAAGAGGGCCAGCACTGACCCTAGGGTCCTGAGGGAGATTGGAAGGGAGATGGCGCCGCACGTCGGCGACTGCAAGATCGCGGGGATGGCCCTCGGGGCGGTGCCCATAGCGGTGGCGGTCGCGCTCGAGACGGACCGGCCCTTCGTCATGGTGAGGAAGGAGCCGAAGGACCACGGGACCAAGGAGCTGATCGAGGGTGACGTCACGCCCGGCGAGAAGTTCGTCGTCGTCGAGGACGTGGCGACCACGGGCGGGTCCACCATGAAGGTCGTCAACGCGCTCAGGTCCAAGGGGGCCCATGTGACCAAGGCGATAGTGGTCGTGGACCGCGAGGAGGGGGCTGCGCAGCTCCTCTCCGAGAACGGGATCGAGTTCGTCTCGGTCTTCAAGGCCAAGGACCTGGCATGAGCGTGGCACCTGTCGACCCGCGCTGCAGGCTCTGCCGGCTCTCGGGGACGAGGACGCATGTGGTCGCCGGGAAAGGGGACAGGGAGGCCCCGTTGCTGTTCATAGGCGAGGCCCCGGGGAAGGACGAGGACCTCAGGGGCGCCCCATTCGTCGGGCGGGCCGGGAGGGTCCTCGACGGCGCCCTCGCGGCTGCGGGCGTGTCCAGGGACGACGTATACATCACCAACCTGGTCAAGTGCCGCCCCCCGGGCAACCGGAGGCCGAAGGGGGACGAGGTGCGGGCGTGCCGCGCCCACCTCGAGGCCGAGGTCCTGGAGGTGGGGCCGGAGGTCGTCTGCCTCCTGGGGCAGACGGTCGCGGAGCAGCTCGCGGGGACGCGCGGGAGGATGAGGGACCTCGTCGGGAAGGAGGTAAGGTTCACGCTCGGCGGCAGGGAGATGCGCGCGTTCGTCGCCTACCATCCGGCAGCGTGTCTATATAGAAGGGAGAACGTCGAAAGCCTCACGGAGACCGTGAGGCTCTGCGCGGAGGCGGCGGGCCTCCGCTGAGGTCGGGCACATGGCATCACCCAGGGCACGCCTGCGCGGAGCCGTTCTGACGATCATCCTGCTCTGCCTTGCATCGGTCCCCTCTCAGTTGTCGGTCCACGCGTCCGGCCAGGACGAGACCACCTGGACCTTCATGGTGTACATGGCCGCTGACTCCGAGCCGGCCCTCCCGTGGGAGGAGGACCTGAACGAGATGGAGGCGGCCTCCCTTGCCGAGTGGATGAACGTGGTCGTCCTCGCGGACCCGCTGGGCGACGGCGACTCGGTGCTCCTCGAGATCGCGGGCGACGACGGCCCCGACATCGTGTCCCCGGAGATCGACGACTCCGGCGAGGTCGTCCCCCTCGCTGGCGAGGTGGACATGTCCTCGCCCTACACCCTCATCGACTTCGTGGCCTTCACGGCCGGGGCGTACCCGGCGGACAGGTACGCCCTGGTCCTGTGGGGGCATGGCGGAGGCTGGTACGGCATGTGCGCCGACGGCCTGTCGGTCCTCACGCCGGGGGAGCTGGGCCTCGCCCTGGAGTCCGTGTCCGATTCCATGGGCAGGGGTCTGGACATCGTCATCGCGGACTCCTGTGCGGAGGGGGTCCTGGAGACCATCCACGAAGCGGCCAAGGGGGCGGAATGGTACGTCGGGAGCGAGATCAACGTCCCGGCGCAGGGACTGAGGTACGATCTCGTGCTCGACACACTCTCGGAGGACGCCGAGGTCTCCCCCGGGGACTTCGGCGCCAGGGTATGCGAGATACACAGGACTTCGCTCTACTACGACTCATGGTCGGCGGCTATGGCCGTCTACGACCTCGGCGCCCTCGGGGCGTTCGAGTCCGACCTTCACGAGCTCTCCGTCGCCGTCCAGGGCTACGACGCGCTCTACGGCGAGGCTCTCATGGCCACGCTGAACGAGACCGCGAAATCGGACTTCACGGACTGGTACCTGGACATGGGCGACCTGTTGGAGAGGCTCGCGTCCTCCGACCTGCCCCTGAGGCTGAGGTACCAGGCGCTCCAGGCGCTCCTGTCCTACCACGGGCTCGTCCACGGGCTGGCGCTGTACGCCAGCCCTCACGATGCGATGGCTGCCAACTTCACCGGGGCCATGGCCTACGCGCCTGGGGAGGGGCCCGCAGACGGGCAGTACTGGTCCCTCTCGTTCTCCTCCGTGGGCTGGGGCGACGCCACGGCGCTTGTGAGGAGCTACGCCCCGGCGGCGGAGAACCTGCCCGGCCCGCAGATCGCGTATGAGGACACGGACGAGGACGGGAGGCAGGACGAGGCCGTCATCGGCTGGGACGCGGGCCACGACCTGTACACCGCCCTGGTGTTCGTCCGGACCCCTTCAGGGGAGCAGATGGTCGCGAGCCTGGAGTCGTCGACGCCGGAGATCGTCGTGGCCGGCGTCTGGGGCGACCTGACCGTCTCTATGGAGGCCTGGGACGGCGGCTCCGTCGTGTCGCACCACGACGTGGACATGGCGTTGTGCGGGGACGTCGAGGTACGCGTCCGGGTCCTGGAGGACGGGGTTCCGGTCGGCGACGGCGTCGACGTCCGGGTGGTCACCGGCAACAGCACCGTCAACCTCAGCCTCTCCGATGGCGTGTTCGGCGGGACCCTGCGTGTGCCCGAGGAGGCGGCCTATGGGGAGCTCGTCTCCGTCGAGGTGGTCGCTGCGGGCGGCCTGGTCCTCGGGCAGAACTGGACCTATGTCCAGGTCCCGGTCATGCATGTGGAGGTCGACAAGGTCCCTGAGTATCTGCCGGGGCCGGACATACCGGCCGTGGCATTGGCCGCATCCGCGGCCCTCATCGCCCTGGTCCTGGCGGCCGCCTATGCAGCGGGCCGCGCGAGAAGGCGCAGGCGCGGCGCCTAGAACCGCTTCCTGAAGAGGAACCTGAGGTTCCCGAGCCCGTCCTTCCAGCTCTGCAGTTTGACCTCGCCCACCCTGACCCTGTAGGTTATGGGCACCTCGGCGGCCCTGGCCTTCTTGAAAGCCTCGATCTTGATCTCCTCGGACATGGACATGCCGTCGCTCTCCAGCACGAGCCCGTCCAGGATGGCCCTCCTGAACACCCACATGCCGCTCTGCGAGTCCCTGACCTTCACCCTGAACAGGAGCCTCGCGGCGACTGAGAGCACCTTGTTCCCGAGCCTGTGCTTGGCGCTCATCGCGCCCGGCGCCATGTCGGCGAACCGGTCCGTGGTGATGAAGTCCAGCGGCCCCGCCTCGAGCCTGTCCGCGAGCTTCGGGATGTCGGATGCGGGGTAGGTCATGTCCGCGTCCAGCGTGGCTATGATCTCCCCCGACGCCCTCTCGAAGCCCGTCTTGTACGCGCGGCCGTAGCCCCGTCTCG
This sequence comes from Thermoplasmatota archaeon, assembly GCA_040751795.1. GTDB lineage: Archaea > Thermoplasmatota > Thermoplasmata > UBA10834 > UBA10834 > UBA9653. The sequence goes on from JBFMHR010000001.1 coordinate 232,591, forward strand.
GCTCCGGGACCACGAGCGCGCCCTTGGCCGCCGCGATCTCCCTGGTCCTGTCCCTGGAGTCCGTGTCGACGACGATGACCTCGAACGGCCTGGCGCCGTCGAGCGCGGCCTTTACCTCGTCGATGACGAGGCCTATGCTCCTCTCCTCGTTCATCGTCGGGATGACCACGGACACCTTGGCGGGCAAGCGATCACCCCGTGCGCGCCCGCGCCTCCGACTCTTCCCTGTCCCTGTTGCTGATGATGCGCGCGGGCGGCTTCTCGAAGGCCTTGCACAAGAGGTAGCCGAATATGGCGACGGCGAGCCTCGCCAGGGCCCAGAAGGACGTGGACGTCTCGAACAGGCGCTGGGGCTTGTAGCTCGGCCACAGGTTCCCGTGCTTCATGGTCAGCTGCTTCCTCCCCCAGCCGTTCCAGAAGGCCTGCTTGAAGAAGCCCCTGAAGCTCCCCTTCGTCCTGTGGTAGACGATCGCGTCGGGGTCGTAGCCCAGGGTGAACCCCTCGGAGACGGCCCTGAAGTTCAGGTCGATGTCCTCAGCGGTGATGAACCACTCGTCGAAGCCCTTCACAGCGTCGAGCACTCCCCTCCTCCAGGCCATGCTCGCGCTCGGGTGGGAGACGTCGAAGCCCCTGTGGTGCAGCTCCACCCTCTCGAGGTCCTCGAACGCGTGGTAGCCTATGTTGATGGTCTTCCCCGCCACGATGTCGTACTTCGCGAGCGACTTCCTGAGCTCCCTCACCCAGAACGGGTTGGCGATGCAGTCCCCGCCGATCGTGGCTATGGCGTCGCCCTTGGCCTGGGAGATGCCGAAGTTGGTGCTCTCGCCCCTGGTACCGGGGTGGTGGAAGAACCTGATGTCCGGGAACCTCTCAATGTACGACCTGATGATCTCGACCGTCCCGTCCGTGCTGCCCGCGTCGACGACGACTATCTCGAAGGGCTCCTCCTGTATCACCAGGCTGTCGAGCAGGTCCCTGATGTGCCTCTTCTCATTGAGCAGGTTCAGGACGATGCTGACCATCATCGCAATTCAACGCCATCTGAAAAGACTGGGGCCTTATTATGCTTTCCAGATGGTGATCGCGCTCACTCGCCCGGGGGGCGCCCGTAGCCGATCCCGAGGTACTTGGCGCCCGCCCGGCGGACCTTCTCGGGGTCGAGGCACCTGCGGCCGTCGACCACCACCGGCGCCCTCATCGCCGACAACTCCTTCCTGCCGAGGGACCGGAACTCCTTCCAGTCCGCCTGGACGATGCACCCGTCCGCGCCCTTGAGGCACTCCGCGGCCGTCGCGGCGTACTCTATCGTGGGCATGACCTTGACGAACCCGGGCATGGCCATGGGGTCGAACGCCACGACCCTGGCGCCCTTCGCGAGGAGCTCCGTCACGAGCGGGACCGCCCTGGTCTCGCGGATGTCGTCCACCCCGCCCTTGAAGGCGAGGCCCAGCACCGCCACGCGCTTGCCCCGGAGCGGGCCGATCTCCCGCTCGAGGAGCCATATGGCCTCCGACGGCTGCCGGTCGTTGATGGCCATCAGTGCCTTGAGGAGCCTGGAGTCGAATCCATCGGCCCTGGCCCTGTCCCTGAGGGCCCTCACGTCCTTCGGAAGGCAGCTGCCCCCGAAGCCGAGGCCCGGCTTGAGGAACAGCGGGCCGATCCTCGGGTCCATCCCCGCGGCCCTCAGGACCACATCGCAGTCTATGCCGAACCGGACGCACATGTCCGCGACCTCGTTCGCGTAGGAGATCTTGGTCGCCAGGAAGACGTTGGACGCGTACTTGATCATCTCCGCGGTCCTCAGGTCCGTCCTGACCTTCTCGGCGCGGATCGGCGAGTAGAGCTTCATGAGCGCGTCGCCGGCCCGCCTGTCGAACGATCCGACGATTATCCTGGACGGCTCCATGCTGTCCCTGAGCGCGCTACCCTCCTGGAGGAACTCGGGGTTCATGCAGAGGCCGAAGCCCGCCCCCGCCTGCCTGCCCGAGCCTCTCTCGAGGAGCGGCAGGACGACCGAGTCGGTCGTGCCGGGCACGACCGTGCTCTTCATGACGACGACCTTGTAGCCGCCGGCCCGCTTCAGGGCCGTGGCGACGTCCCTCGCAGCCGACCTCACAGGCCTCGTGTCTATCCTGCCGGACGGGAGCGACGGCGTCTGCACGCAGATGAAGACCATGTCCGAGCCGACGGCCGGCCCGAGCCTGTCGGTCGAGGCCTTCAGCGCCCCGGACCTCACCAGCCTGGCGAGCTCCTTCTCCAGGGGAGGCTCGTAGAACGGCGCCTTCCCCGAGTTGACCGTCTTGACCCTCGCGGGGTCGATGTCGGTGACCGTGACATCATGCCCCAGCTTCCCGAACATCACGGCGGTCGCAAGGCCCACGTACCCGGCGCCGACGACGCAGATCCTCATCGCGCCTTGAACCCGCTGTGCGGCTATTAACCCTTTCGGGGGCCGGCCGTGCGGTCAAGCCCCGTCATCGGGGGGAGGAGGTTCTTTCTCGGAGGGCCCTGCCCTGCCAGCCGCCTTCCCCTTCCGCGACCGGAGGAACATGAGCGACAGCGCAGCACAGAGGGCCCCGAGAGCGAGCACCACCGCGGTCAACAGCAGGTTCTGTGACCTGGCCGTGTCGAGGTCCTCGTCCGCTGCGGCCAGCTCGTCCTCGAGGGTGTCGACCTCCTCCTGCAGGATCGCGATGTCCTCCTCCGCGGCGGTCACGTTGGCAAGGGCCTCGTCCAACTGGCCCAGGATCGCGGAGTACGACTCCTCCGAGTCGTTCAGGTCCGACCGTACGCCGGCCAGCTCGGCGAGCGTCGCGTCGAGGAGCGCCTGCAGCGACTCGGCGTCCTCGAGAGCCGCGTCGAGGAGAGCCTCGAGGTCCTCCGCATAGGCCAGGGCCGAGTCGTACTCGTCCTGGAGCGCCGCCAGTCCGTCCATCGCCGTGGAGAGGTCCGCCTCGAGCGTGGCGATGGTCGCCATCGCAGCCTCCAGCTGGGCGACGAGCTCGTCGGTCGGGTCGTCGTAGGTCACCGTCACCGAGGCGGTCGCCGCGTTGCCCGACGCATCCGTCGCGGTCGCAGTTATGATGTTGACACCGTCGATGAGCGCGAGCGAGCAGGAGAACGAACCGTCCGGACCGACGGTGACCATGAGGCCGTTCACGTCCAGCGTGGCGCCGGGTTCGGTCGCCCCGGTCACCATGACCGTCGGCTCCTCGGTGGTATAACCGTCCGACGGGCTGTCGATCGACAGCTCCGGCGCCGTGGTGTCCGGCGCCACATACCGGCTCGCCCAGATGTTGTGGCGCGTCCCGTCGTACATCTGCCACACCGCGACCGCGTTCCCCGTGCTGTCGACGGCGACCTGGGGGGAGATGGCGGTGCACCAGTCATCCGGGTGTGTCATCTCCGGCACCCCCCAGCCCTCGCCCACGGCATATCGGTTGGACCATATGTCCATCTCGGCGCCGTCCCACTCCTCCCAGACGGATATGGCGTTGCCCGATCCGTCGGACCCGACCTGGGCGTACCTCACCTCGAGAGTCCTGTTGACGCCTACCATCTCGGCGGATCCCCAGCCCGTTCCGGGCACGTATCCACAGGACCAGATGTTGTAGTAGCCGTCGTCGTACTGGCTCCAGACGACCATGGCATCGCCCGCGCCGCCCACGGTCACCTTCGGACCGGCGGCGTTGCCGGAGCTCCCCGTGCCGATGTACCCAGAGGTGCCCCAGCCTGCCCCGACCACGTACCGGTTCGCCGCGATCTCCATGGAGTCGCCGTCCCAACGCTCCCACACGGCCACAGCGTTGCCGGACCTGTCCATGGCGACCTGCGGGTTGAAATCGCCCGACGGGGCCTCGGTGTCGACGACCTCGGTCGCCCCCCACCCGTCGCCCACGACGTACCTGTTCGACCAGACCGTCATGGCGGAGCCTCCCCAGTGCTCCCACACCGCCGTGGCGTTGCCCGAGGGGTCGACAGATACCGTGGGGTTGAACGTAGCCGTTGAATCGTCGGCCTCGATGAGTTCGGGGGCACCCCACCCGGTCCCCACCGAGTACCGGTTGGACCAGGTGCTCTGCTGGTAGAGGTCCACCTGCACCCAGACGACGAACGCGTTGCCGGACCCGTCCACAGCCAGCTCAGGGTCGGTCGCAGATCCCAGGCTGCTGGACTCGACGAGCTCGGCCGTCCCCCAGCCCTCGCCGGCCACGTACCTGTTCGACCAGATGTCGAAGCCCACAGCGCCCACCTGCTCCCAGACGGCGAACGCGTTGCCGTCCGGGTCCGCAGCCACCCGCGGGTTCACCGTGCTCGCGAGGGGTTCGTCCTCGATCATCTCGGCGTCCCCCCAGCCGTCCCCGACCACGTACCGGTTCGACCAGATGTGGTTCCGGGTGCCGTCCTGCTGCTGCCATACGGCGATCATGTTCCCGGACCCGTCCGCGGCCACCTGAGGGTAGAATGCCGGTCCCCGGTCGTCATACTCGAGGAGTACGACGGTCCCCCAGCCCGGGTCCGACTCCCCGCCAGACACCATTGATGGCGCGATTCTAGTCAACAATATGCATACTGCGATCACCGCTAGATGGACGCCCCTCCGTTCCGTCCTCACCGACAACCCCTCCAATCATTGCCGCACGACAGTCGGATCCACGACGTGCCCGTGCGGGCCCTGGTCACATCGCCTGGAGGTTAGATATGCCTTTGCCGGGGACGGCGCCCTGCGGGCACCGGGAAACCATTAAGTCGTCCCCGGCCTTTCTTTCGGGAGATGAAGGTCGTCATCCCCGCCGCGGGCCTGGGGATAAGGTTCCTCCCCGCGACCAAGGCGCAGCCGAAGGAGATGCTCCCGGTCGTCGACAAGCCCGCGATACAGTACGTCGTCGAGGAGGCCGTCGCGTCGGGCATGACCGACATAATAATGATCACAGGCAGGGGCAAGAGGGCCATCGAGGACCACTTCGACAAGTCCTACGAGCTCGAGCACAAGCTCAGGGACGGCGGCAACAGGGAGGCCCTTGAGGAGGTCCAGAGGATAGCCTCCATGGCCGACATATTCTACATCCGCCAGAAGGAGCAGCTCGGGCTCGGCCACGCGGTCCTGTGCGCGAAGAAGCACATAGGGGACGCGCCCTTCGCCGTCATGCTCGGCGACGACATAGTGGTGAACGACCACCCCTGCATAGGCCAGCTCGTCGAGGCGTTCGAGGAGACCAAGACCTCGGTGGTCGGCGTGGAGCGCGTGCCGAAGGCGAGGGTGTCGAGGTACGGCGTCATCAAGGGGAAGCGCGTCAGGGACGAGTTGTACAGGGTCGAGGACCTCGTCGAGAAGCCCTCGCCGAGCGAGGCGCCCTCCGACCTGGCGATCATAGGCAGGTACGTCTTCGGCCCGGAGATATTCACCTACCTCGAGAGGATCGGGCCAGGCAAGGGCGGGGAGTACCAGTTGACGGACGCGATGAGGCTCCTCTGCAGGAAGAAGGGGCTCTACGGGCTCAGGTTCAAGGGGCGCAGGTTCGACATCGGCAGCAAGGCTGACTGGATACGGGCCACGGTGGAGCTCAGCAGGGACAGGCCCGACCTCTCCGGGGAGCTCGGCTTCACGCCCCGGAAGAGGGCGTGAGGACGCCCCCCGCCCCTGTGGTTCCATAATCTATTATAGCATCCTCGGGATTCTGACGCACCAGAGGGTCTTCCCTATGAAGCTGCTCGCGAAGTACTACAAGATAGACGACGCGAAGGTGGGCGAGGACACCATCGTCCGCGACTTCGTGAACCTGTACGGCTGCAGGATAGGCAAGGGCTGCAGGATCGCGGCGTACACCGAGATACAGAGGGGCGTCACGATAGGCGACAGGTGCAAGGTCGAGGCCTTCGCGTTCATACCCACCGGGGTCACCATCGAGGACGAGGTCTTCATAGGTCCCCACGTGTGCTTCACCAACGACCGGCGCCCGAAGGCCGTGGGCGACTGGGAGGTCACGCCGACCCTTGTCAAGAAGGGCGCGTCCATCGGGGCCAACGCGACGATCGTCTGCGGCGTCACCATCGGCGAGGGCGCCCTCGTCGGCGCCGGCGCGGTCGTCACCAGGGACGTCCCCGACGGAGCGGTCGTGGTGGGATGCCCCGCGAAGGAGGTCAAGCTCAAGAAGAAGCCCTCAGCGAAGGGGAAGGGAGGCAGATGAGATGAAGGTGCCACAGGCCCAGCCCGTGATGACGGAGGACATGATCCAGGCGGCAGCCGCCGCACTTAGGAACGAGAGGCTGACGCTCGGGGAGAGCGTGAACAAGTTCGAGGAGGGGTTCGCCAGGATGTGCGGGACCAAGCACGCCGTCGCCCTGAGCTCGGGCACGGCCGCGCTCCAGCTCGCCCTGCAGGCCGCGGGGGTCAAGTGCGGCGACAAGGTGCTGACGTCGGCGATGTCGTTCGTCGCCACCTCCAACTCGTTCGTCGTGTTCGGCGGGGAGCCGGTCTTCACCGACGTCGACCACGGGGACTTCAACCTCGACCCCGCGAAGCTCAGGTTCGAGAAGGGCACCAAGGCCGTCATCCCCGTCCACCTATACGGCCACCCGGCGAGGATGGCCGAGATCAACGAGGCCGCCGCCGAGCACGGCGCGGTCGTGATCGAGGACGCGTGCCAGGCGCACGGCGCGGTGTACAGGGGCAGGAGGGCGGGCGCCCTCGGCCTGATGGGCTGCTTCTCCTTCTACCCGACCAAGAACATGCACGTCGGCGGGGACGGGGGGATGGTAACCACGGACGACCCGGTGCTCGCCGACCTCGTGAGGAGGCTCAGGCACTGCGGGAGGAAGGGCCAGTACGAGCACGACCTCATCGGCACCACCGCCAGGCTGAACTCGGCCAACGCCGCGGTGGGCATCGAGCAGCTCAAGATGCTCCCGAAGTGGAACGAGAAACGGAGGGCCGTCGCCGCCAAGTACGACTCGATGCTGAAGGGCATCGGCGACCTCAGGCTCCCGCCGGGGCCGTCCAAGGACGTCGAGCCGGTCTACCACCAGTACGCCATACTGACCAAGAGGAGGAACGAGCTCAAGGCGCACCTCGAGTCGAAGGGCGTCGGCGTGGGCGTCCACTACGACATCCCCATCCACCTGCAGCCGGTCTACAGGGAGATCTACGGCTTCAAGGAGGGCATGCTGCCCGTCACAGAGAGGCTCTGCAAGGAGGTCCTGACGCTCCCGATGTTCGTGGACATCACGGACGAGCAGGTCAAGTACGTCGTCGAGAGCATAGGCGCGTTCTACGGGTGATGCTCGCATGGCCAAGTTCAACGTCGGCGTCATAGGCATAGGGTACTGGGGCAAGAAGATCCTGGACGAGTTCTCCAAGGTGGAGAACGTCTCGGTGGTCGGCGTCTCGGACATGGACGAGAAGAACCTCGCCTTCGCGGCCGAGAGGTACGGGGTCAAGAGCGGCTACAAGGACTACAGGCAGCTCCTCGCGGTCAAGGACCTGCACGCCGTCGCCATATGCACCCCCAACCAGACCCACTTCGCGGCGTGCAAGGACGCCCTCGAGGCGGGGAAGCACGTGATAGTCGAGAAGCCCATCACCCTCACGTCGAAGGAGGGGAAGGAGCTCGTGGCGCTGGCCAAGTCGAAGAACCTCACCCTGTCCGTCGGGCACATATTCAGGTTCAACAACGCACTTGCTGAGGTCAGGCGCCTGATCAAGGAGGAGAAGTTCTTCGGCAAGCTCTTCCTCATGGAGATGAACTGGGTCAACAGCGAGAAGGCCTTCCCCGACAGGGACGTGCTCTTCGACCTCGCGCCCCACATGTTCGACATCCAGAACTACCTGCTCGGCCACTGGCCCGAGGAGGTCATGTGCGCCGGCGGCCCGTTCAGGAGGAGGGAGGGTGAGGAGACGGCCTACATCGTCTCGAAGTTCAAGGACGGCGTCCTCGCGATGGCCAACATAAGCTGGCTCGTGCCCAGGAAGACCAGGCAGATCATGCTCGTCGGCGAGAACAGGTCCGCCCTCATAGACGCTGTTGCGCAGGAGGTCACGGTCTACGAGAGCGGCTACACCTACAGGCTCGGGCTCGAGAGGAACAACACCATCAGGGACGAGCTCGTCCACTTCGTCAAGTCCATAGCCGACCCCATGACCGAGACCAGGAACAGCGGTGAGGTCGGAGTCAGGACGGTCGAGCTCATCGAGGCCGCGAAGAGGTCCATGGCCGAGGGCAGGTCCGTGAAGGTCTGAGCCCAGATGCTTTATTACCCCTGAGTGGGAATCACAGGGGGATGGCTTCGACGCTCATGCTCTTGGCCAACCCCTACAGGCCCGACCCGAGGGTGCAGCTGGAGGCCAAGGCCCTCGCCGAGGCGGGGCACCGGGTGACGGTGCTCGCGTGGTCCAGGGACACGGGCCGGAGGGAGTCCTCGCGCGACGGGGCGATCGAGGTGCTGCGCGTGGGCCCGAGGTGCCCCTTCAGGTCCGCCGCCAGGATGCTCACGAGGCTGCCGAGGTACTGGCTCGCCGCCATCAGGCTCTCGAGGGGGATGGACTTCGACATCGTCCACTGCCACGACCTCGACACTCTGCCCGCGGGGCTGCTAATAGGCCTCGTGAGGAGGAGGCCGGTGCTGTACGACGCCCACGAGCTCTACGCGGCGATGGTCAAGGACGACGTCGGGCTCCTGTACAGGCCCCTCCGGGCCCTGGAGTCATGGCTCGTCCGCAGGGCGGACGCGGTCGTGACCGTGAGCGATGCGCTGGCGGAGGAGCTCTCGAAGGGCAGGAGGGAGCGGCCCAGAGTGGTCATGAACAGCCCCGACATAGCCCCGCTCACGGGCGCCGAGACGAGGGTCGTCAGGGAGATGTACGGCCTGAGCGGGTTCGTCGTCTCCTACCTGGGCTCGCTCGAGCCAGGGAGGTTCGTCGAGCAGATGCTCGGCGCGTTCACGCCGGACGACGGCGTCACCCTCCTGGTGGCGGGCAAGGGCTCCCTGGAGGGGACGGTCGCGGCGGCCGCCAGCAGGGGCGGCGTGAAGTACGTCGGCTCCGTCTCGACGGGACAGGCGCTGCGCCTCACCGCCGCATCCGACCTCGTGACGGCCATGATGGACCCCTCCAACCCGAACAACGTCGTGGGGACGCCGGGCAAGATCCTCAACGCCATGGCACTGGCCAGGCCCTACATCACGAACCGAGGGCTCAGGATCGCGGAGATGACCGAGAGGGCCGGTTCGGGGCTGGTCGCAGGGTATGACCGGGACTCGTTCCGGGAGGCCGTCCTCAGGGTGAGGAGGGACCCGAAGGCCCTCGTCGATATGGGGCGCAGGGGGAGGGCGCACTTCGAGGCGGAGTTCTCTTGGCCCAAGAGCAGGAGGGAGCTCCTAGAGGCGTACGGTAGCCTCTTAGGAGCTCGCTAGACCGACTGGCACAAACCATTATATACCTTCGAACCCATTTTATTCCCCGTCCGACATCTGTCGGACTCAATGGGATGGGATGCAGATAACAGAGCGTGCTATAGCGCTAGGTCAGAGGCTGTTTTCGCATCCCGATCGGAGTCGGTCTCGATGCACCTAAGGGAGATTGAGCTGGAGAACTTCAAGTCGTTCGCCCGGAAGACGCGCATACCGCTCCTCGAGGGCTACACGTCGATCACGGGCCCCAACGGGGCCGGCAAATCGAACGTCGCCGACGCCATACTCTTCGTCCTCGGGCCAAAGAGCTCGAGGGTGATCAGGGCCGGCAAGCTCACCGACCTCATATTCAACGGGGGCAAGGAGAAGAGGCCGGCGTCCGAGTGCAAGGTCAGCCTGATATTCTCGAACGAGGACCGACTCATACCCATCGACTCCGACACCGTGAAGCTCACGAGGGTGGTCCGCCTCTCCGACTCCGCGGAGGGCTACTACTCCTACTTCTACGTCAACGACCGCAAGTCCTCCCTGGGCGAGTTCGACAGCCTCCTGGCCAACGCCAGGATAAGCGCCGACGGCTACAACTTCGTCCAGCAGGGCGACATCACGCGCATAGTCGAGATGAGCAACCTCGAGAGGAGGCGCATACTCGACGACATCGCCGGGATCACCAAGTTCGACGAGGACATCGCCAACGCGGAGAAGGAGAAGCTGGCCGCGGAGGAGAACATCAACAGGCTCTCCATCATCCTGGACGAGGTCAAGAAGCAGATGAAGCAGCTGGAGAAGGACCGCGAGGGCGCGATGAGGTACAAGGAGGTCTACGACCAGCTCAGCTTCGCCAAGGCGGCCCTCGCCCACAAGCACCGCGACTCCGTCCAGAGGGACATAACCTCGATCGGCGAGCAGGCCCAGAAGCTCACCGCCGACAAGGAGAAGGCCGAGGCAGACAAGCTCGCGCTGGACGAGGCCCTCAAGGCCATATCCGAGGAGCTGACGGCGGTCGAGAACGAGATAACGGAGAGGGGCGGCGAGGAGGCCAGGCAGATCAAGGAGAAGATCGACAACCTCAGGATCGAGATGGCCAGGGCGAAGGACGCGGCGGACAACGCCGAGGAGATGGCCCAGTCCCTCGCGGAGGTCAAGAAGGCCCAGGGCGAGGACCTCAAGGCCGTGCAGAAGGACCTCGCGGCCCTCGAGGCGAAGCTCGCACCGATCAAGAAGTCCCACGACGAGAAGTCACAGGCGCTCAAGGAGAGGAGGGCGGAGCTGTCCTCCCACCAGGATGCCGTGTCCAAGTCCGACTCGGAGCTCAGCACCATGCAGAAGGGGGCCCTCGAGCTGGCGGTGGACATCACCACGAAGGAGGAGAAGCTCCACGCCCTCAGGCTCGAGATGGACAGGCTCTCGGAGCGCGAGTCGAGGCTGAAGGTCGACATCGCCAACCTGGAGGAGACCAGGAAGACCTACGAGTTCGAGCTCAAGGACGCAGACTGGTCCCTCAAGGAGCTCAAGAACGAGACCTCCGCGTCCACCAAGGACCTCAAGAAGCTCCAGGACGAGTACTACGCCCTCAGGGCCAAGGAGAAGAAGCTCCAGGGGCAGTTCCAGGACCTCGACAACGCCATCAAGAGCCTCACCAGGGAGTACAACCAGATGAAGGCCGAGGCGGAGGCCGAGAGCCTCGTGAAGAAGGGCTACAACACCGCCACGACCAACCTCCTGGAGCTCAGGGACAGGGGCACCATCAAGGGAATCCACGGCACCATAACCGAGCTGGCCGACGTCGACGGGGACTACGAGGTCGCCCTCAACGTCGCCGCGGGGCCGAGGATGCAGTCGATAGTCGTGGACAGCGACGAGGTCGCGGCCCAGTGCATCGACCACCTCAAGAAGAACAAGCTCGGCCGCGCGACGTTCCTCCCGCTCAACAAGATGCTGGACGGGAGGCCCCGGGGAAAGGCGATCATGGCCGCCAACGCGTCCCTCGGGTTCGCCATAGACCTGGTCAAGTTCAAGGAGCAGTACAGGTCCGCGTTCTGGTTCGTATTCGGCGACACGGTCGTCACCAAGAACCTGGCCGAGGCCAGGAAGCACATGGGCGGCGTCCGGCTGGTCACCCTCGACGGGGAGCTGGCCGAGGCGAGCGGCGCCATGGTCGGCGGCACCCTCGACAAGAACTTGCTCAAGTTCGGCGCGGTCTCGGAGAAGGGGATCGAGAGGAAGGCCACCGAGCTGAGGACCGCCGTGGAGCAGTCGGAGAAGGTCCAGGCGGAGCTGAAGGCCGCCGGGACGAGGCTCCTCGAGCTGGAGGGGCAGATACGCGACTCGAACACCAAGGACTCCGGCGAGAGCGCCAGGATCGGCTCCCTCGAGGCGAAGAAGAAGGAGTTCGACCAGAAGGTGGCGTCCATAGTGTCGGAGATAGAGGCCAGGGACAAGGAGCTGTCCGAGACGCTCGACCTCCTGAAGAACGTCGACTCCGACGTGAAGAGGTTCGACGAGGACATCAAGAAGGTCAAGAAGAGGAAGGAGGCCGTCGACAAGAAGCTGCTCGACGCCACACCCCACGAGCTCTCCCAGAGGCTGAAGAAGCTCGAGGGGGAGATCTTCGACCTGTCCAACGAGGTGGCGGCCCTCGGCTCCGACGTCCAGACCATCACCAAGCAGTCCGAGCTCGTGACCGCGAGGAGGGACGAGCTGTCCGCCGCCCTCGAGGCCACGGTCGCCAGGATCGCCGAGCAGAAGGCCAAGGCCAAGGAGAGCCTGGAGAAGCACGAGGAGAACGGCACGGAGCTCAAGGCGCTGTCCAACATGGAGCGGTCCATGGGCGACAAGCTCAACTCGCTCAGGACCAAGCGCGACAACCTCTACAAGAAGAAGACGGACACCGAGGCGGGGGTCGAGAAGCTCACGAGCAAGATCCAGACCAACTGCGACATAGTCCTGAGCCTCACGACCAAGATGGGCGAGGCCGAGAAGAGGCTGCAGGAGGCGGAGGCCGACCTGGCGCAGTACAAATCCGTCGAGCTCCCCAAGGACCTGCCCTCGGCCGAGGACCTCAGGGCGACCGCCGTCGAGTGCGAGCGCAAGGTCTCGTCCCTCGGGGCCGTGAACCTGAAGTCCATCGACGAGTTCGACGAGAGGAAGGCCCGGCACGACGAGATGAAGGAGGAGATCGGCCAGCTCGAGAAGCAGAAGGCGAACCTGGCCAAGCTCGTCGCGGAGCTCAACGACAAGAAGAAGGTCGGGTTCACAAGGATCTTCGGCGGCATCAACGAGAGCTTCAAGAAGACCTTCGCGGAGCTCTCCAACGGCGGCGACGCCGAGCTCCTCCTCGAGAACGAGGAGGACCCGCTCTCAGGAGGGCTCATCATCAAGGCGAGGCCGAAGGACAAGAAGGTCGTCCGGATGGAGGCGCTGTCCGGCGGCGAGAAGAGCCTCACCGCCCTCTCTTTCATATTCGCCATACAGGCGCACGAGCCGTCGCCCTTCTACCTCCTGGACGAGGTGGACATGTTCCTCGACGGCGTCAACGCCGAGAACGTGGCCAGGGCGGTCAAGAGGGGCTCGAAGAACGCGCAGTTCCTCCAGATATCCCTGAGGAAGGTCACGCTCAAGGAGAGCGACCACATCATAGGAGTCACGATGCAGCGCGAGGGCGTCTCCGACGTGGTCTTCAGGCCCAACATCGGCGAGGGCACGGAATCCCAGGCGGAGGAGGAGCCCCCGCCCGCACAGGAGGCTGCGTGATATGATGGCGACGGAGATGGACTGCGCGCAGGTCATGGACCACCTGATGTTCCAGAAGGCGCTGATAGACGACGGCCCGAGGGAGGAGCGCGAGGCGAGGATCGAGTCGTACGTCAGGACCGTGGAGGAGATCCGCCACGGCACGCTCGTGCCGTCGGAGGACCCGTTCGAGAGGAGCGTGTCCCTCGTCTTCGAGCTAGTGGTCCAGCAGCGGTTCGACCCGTGGGACATCAACCTGATCGAGTTCTCGAAGCTGTACCTGGCCAGGGTGAGGAAGGCCGAGGAGGTCAACCTGATCATCGCCGGGAAGCTGGTCTACATGGCATGGGAGATACTCAGGCTCCAGAGCGAGCAGGCCCTGAAGAGGGCGGAGAGGCCGGAGACGGTCGAGGTGATGTTCGACGGCTGGGACCCCGAGGGATTCGACCAGTTCGTCGACCCGTTCGAGCTCGGCGCCGGTGAGTCCCTGTTGTACACTGAGGAGCTCCCGATCGACGAGAAGGTCAGGAGGAAGTCGGATAGGCCAGTCACCCTCATAGACCTCCTAGACGCATTCGACGAGGCGAAGAAGGAGAGCGACATCCGGAAGGAGCTCGCCAGGTTCATGCAGAAGTACAAGAGGCCGGACTTCGACGACAAGGCCCACAAGGAGAGCCTCGAGGACGACATAGCCGAGGTCTGGGAGAGGCTCCAGAGGTGCGGCAGCGGCCCCATCCCGATCATGGACCTCTACGCCTCCGGCAAGGAGGACAGGGTCACGGTGTTCGTGGCGGCCCTCTTCCTGGCGAAGATGGGCAAGATATCGGTGTGGCAGGAGAAGGTGCCATTCGGGACCATATTCGTCGAGGCGAAGGTCCCGTGGGACATAGCCCAGCTCGAGGACGCGTCCGCGCTGGCGACAGTGCAGGTTCAGAACGTGCCGGTGGTCAAGTGAAGAGCGAACGGATCATAGAGGCGGAGCTCTTCTCCGCCACGAAGCCAGTGTCTGTCACGGAACTGTCGCTCATATCGGGTCTGGACGCGAGGACCGTCAGGTCCGCCCTCGAGAGGCTCTCGGAGGAGTACAACGGCTCCGACAGGGCCATCGAGGTCGCCAAGATGGGGCCCAGGTACGCCATGCAGGTCAAGAAGGAGTACAGGGACTACGCCTGGAAGCTCGCGCAGATGGAGATCCCCAAGGACGTCCTGAAGACGGCGTCCCTCATCGCCTACTACCAGCCCGTGCTGCAGAGCAAGCTCTTCGACCTCGTGGGCAGCAAGGTCTACGAGCACGTCAAGTCCCTGGAGGACATGGGGCTCGTCAGGACGAGGCCGAAGAAGAACAGCTTCGAGCTCACGACCACCAAGAAGTTCATCGAGACCTTCGGCATAGACGCGCGCTCGCGCGCGGAGGTCAAGGCCTGGCTCGAGGGGGAGCTCGCCAAGAAGGGCCCCGCGAAGAAGGCCTGACCAGGCGCACCAGTCGTCGGGCCCGCGCGCCCCCGAACGCAAAGGTTTATCTGACCTAGGCGCATTGACGAGCCCAGTGATTTGGAATGGTCATGCCTCTCAGTTTGCTTGAGAAGTCCATGAACAAGAAGGTCTCGCTCCTGCTGAAGGACAGCAGGGTGCTCGAAGGCACCCTCACCGGCTTCGACGACTACCTGAACATGGTCCTCGACGACACCGAGGAGACCAACAACGACCAGGTCAAGAGGCTCGGCACCGTCATACTCCGCGGCAACAACGTGGTCAGCATCACGCCGAAGTAGGCGCGGCTGCGGGTTCTGCCATCTCCGACGCTCCAGCGTACGCCATGCGACGCGAGATGATTTAATACGGCTAAGGCATACCACGGCCCGATGAAGGCCGTCCTCCTGGTAGGTGGCATGGGCACACGGCTGAGGCCCCTGACCTACCGGATACCCAAGCCCCTCCTCCCCGTCATGGGGAAGCCCCTGATCATGCACGTCATAGACTCGATACCCGGCGAGGTCGACGAGGTCATCGTGCCCATCGGGTACAAGAGGGACGTCATGGAGGAGTACCTCCGCTCCCACCCGCCCGGGAGGAGGATCACCCTCGTGGACGAGCCCGAGCCCCTGGGCACGGGCGGCGCGGTGAAGAACGTGGCGGACCGGATCGACGGCCAGTTCCTCGTCATCAATGGGGACGTGATCACCTCGCTCGACGTCGCCTCTTTCGTGAGGTTCCACAGGGCCAAGGGAGGCGTGGCATCCATATCGCTCTGGCCGGTCGAGGACCCCTCGCCTTTCGGGGTCGCCCAGCTCGACGGCGACTCGAGGATCACCAGGTTCCAGGAGAAGCCGAAGAGGGAGGAAGCGTTCTCCAACCTCATCAACGCCGGCGCGTACGCGCTGGAGAGGGAGGTGCTGGACCTCATCGGCGACGGCTTCGTGTCGATGGAGCGGGAGGTCTTCCCGAAGCTCCTCGACAAGGGGATGTACGGGTTCAGGTTCGACGGGCACTGGATAGACTGCGGGACGAGGGAGAACGTCATCGGGGCCCACAGGATACTGATGGGCAGGAGCGCGGCGGTCTCCCGCAACAGCGTCTCGGAGGGGGCGACCGTGGAGGCCCCCTCATTCGTCGGGGACGAGGCCGTCGTGGCCGGGGCCAGGATCGGGCCCAGCGCCTACGTGTCCCCCAGGTGCGTCGTCGGGCCGATGTCCCATGTCGAGGGGTCGGTGCTCTACGAGGACGCGAGGGTCGGCACCAGGTGCAGGATCGTGGACTCGATCATCGACCAGGGAGTGTCCGTCCCCGACGGGGCGGAGGTCGTTTCTCAGATCGTCAGCAGGGCCACCCAGTAGGGGGCGTCACCCGGTCCATCCGAGGTGCACGAACGCCAGGAAGAGCAGCCCGGATATCGTGGCGGACGCGAGTATCGTCACCGCCCACGCGATGACTATCTTGCGGCCCAGGCCCCACCTCACGGCGGACAGCCTCTTCGTCGCGCCCACGCCCATTATCGAGCCGGATATCGTGTGCGTGGTGCTCACCGGTATCCCGAGGACCGCGGTGAAGAGCAGGACTCCGGCGCCGCCGGTCTCCGCGCAGAACCCCTGGTACGGGTCTAGCTTGGTGATCCTCGAGGCCATGGTCTTCACGATCCTCCAGCCGCCGAAGAATGTCCCCAGGGCTATCGACAGGCCGCATGCCAGGACGACCCAGGTGTAGACGGTGAACTCGGACTCCGGCGAGGCCCCCTCCGAGAGGAAGAGGACCATCATGATGATGCCCATGCCCTTCTGGGCGTCGTTGGTCCCGTGCGTGAGCGAGAAGAAGCCCGACGACACGAGCTGGAGCTTCCTGAACCACTTGTTGACCGTGCCCCTCGCGAGGTGCCTGACCAGGTGCATCACGAGGACCATCAGTATGAACCCGGCGACGAGGCCGGCCATCGGCGAGATGATGATGAAGGCGATGGTCTTGAGGGTCCCGGACCACACGATGGCGTCCAGGCCCCAGACGGCGCATCCCGCGCCTATGAGCCCTCCGATGAGGGCGTGGCTGCTGGACGTGGGGATGCCCCACCACCAGGTTATCAGGTCCCAGAGGATCGCCCCCACCACCGCGCAGAAGATGAGCGATACGCCGTAGTCCCACAGCATGTCCTGGTCGATGATCCCCTTGCCGATGGTCTTCGCCACGTTGTCCGATATGAAGATGCCCAGGAAGTTGAAGGTCGCCGCCCACGCGACGGCCTTGACGGGCGTGAGCACCCTCGTCGCCACGATCGTCGCTATGGAGTTCGCCGAGTCGTGGAAGCCGTTGACGAACTCGAACCCGAGGGTCATGAGTATCGTCGCAGCCGCGAGCAGTGGCAACCCGAGTACGTCCATCAGCCGCACCTAGGAGTTCTTTATGAATATGTCCTTGATGACATCCGCCACGTCCTCGCACTTGTCGGTCGCCATCTCGAGGTGCTCGTAGATCTCCTTCAGCTTGATCAGCTCGATCACGTCCTTCCCCTTGAAGAGGTTCGCGACCGCCTCGTGGGTGATGTCGTCCCCGACGTTCTCCCACCTGTTTATCTCGATGCAGTGCTGGAGGATCTCGTTCTTGTGCTTGAAGTTCTTGAGGTCCTTGACCGCGTGGTTGACCTCCTTGGTGGAGCCAAGGACGCACTCGGCGAGCCGGACCATCTCGGGGGGGACCGACTTGACCTGGTACGCCCACATCCTGTGGGCGGCCGCCTCGATGTAGTCGAGGACGTCGTCCAGCCTCGAGGTGAGCTTGGACATGTCGTCGTGGTCGATCGGCGTGACGAAGGTCTTGTTCAGCTCCTCGGCGATGGTGTGGACGAGGTCGTCCCCCCTGTGCTCGATCTCCTTGATCCTGTCCCTCTTCCGGGCCACGTCCGTGAAGTCCTTGGTCAGGTCGAGGAGGGCCTCCGCGCCCTCGAGGACGACGTCGGCCTGCTGGTCCAGCATCGCGAAGAAGTGCTTCTCCTGAGGAATGATCCATTCCTTGAAACCCATTGAGTGCGTCCCCCGCGTCAAGTCATACCCTGTGTGGGTATAAATCCTTAGGTACCATAGAATCCATAGCTTCCGGTGGAAATATGCACCCCATCGGGGGAGAGTTACTTTTACCCGGGACCTGTTACCACCGGGCGATGAGGCCGGGAGAGGGTCCCGCCCCGAGGCTGTTCGGGACGAACGGCGTCCGGGGCGTGGTCAACACCGAGGGCATGGACTGCGAGTTCGCGATGAGGCTCGGCCTCGCGATAGGCTCGTACATGAAGGGGCCGGTGATGATGGGCACCGACGCCCGCACGTCCAACGACATGCTGAGGTCGGCGTGCTCCGCCGGCCTGATGGCCGCGGGGTGCGAGGTGGTCGACTGCGGCATCGTCCCCACCCCGACCCTCCAGTACGCCGTGAAGAGGAACGGGGTGGCCGGAGGGGTGATGATCACGGCGTCCCACAACCCCCCGGAGTTCAACGGAATCAAGTGCATCGACCCCGACGGGACCGAGATGGCCAGGGCCAACGAGGAGCGGATCGAGGCACTCTACCATAGGATGGATTTCCGGAGGGCCGAGTGGTCCTCCGTCGGGAGGACCAGGGCATACGCGACGGCCATTCATGAGTACGTCGACGGCATCGTTTCGCTGGTCGACGCCAAGGCGGTCAGGAAGGCCAAGCTCAGGGTCGCCGTCGACTGCAGCAACGGGGCCGCATCGCTCGTGACGCCGAAGCTCCTCGAGAGGCTCGGGGTGAGCTACGTCACCCTCAACGCGGACCCGAACGGCGCGTTCCCCGGCCACAACAGCGAGCCCACGCCGGAGAACACCAAGGACATAGTCGACCTGGTCAGGGCTGGCGGGTTCGACCTCGGCTTCGTGCACGACGGCGACGCCGACAGGACCATCTTCGTCGACGACAGGGGCAGGTACATGTACGGCGACAGGAGCCTGGCCCTTGTGGCGCACCACGTCTGCCTGGAGAGGGAGGGCGGCCTGGTGGTCACCTCCGTGGGGTCGTCGATGTGCGTCGAGGACGCGGTCAGGCTCGCCGGAGGGAGCGTGGAGTACACCATGGTCGGCTCCCCCATAGTGGCGCGCGCCATGATGGACATGGGCGCCGTCTTCGGGGGGGAGGAGAATGGCGGCCTGATCTTCCCGGAGCTGCAGTACTGCAGGGACGGCGCGATGTCCGCGGCCAAGGTCCTCGAGATCGTCGCCAGGCACGGGAGGCTCTCGGACCTGCTGGACAGGATACCCTCCTACTCGCAGTACAAGACGAAGACCAGGTGCCCGGACAGCAGGAAGCAGGCCGTGATGGACAGGCTCGCCTCGGCCGCACAGGGCGACAGGGTGGACAGGACGGACGGCGTGAAGATATTCTCAGGGAAGGGCTGGGTGCTCGTGAGGCCGTCCGGGACGGAGCCCATCTTCAGGGTATTCTCCGAGGCGCGGACCCCGGAGGAGGCCAAGGAGCTGGCCGAGTCCTACAGGAAGAGGGTCGAGGGACTGGTCAAGGGCTGACTCAGGCCTTCCTGGCGCGCGCGGCCTTCCACTTCACCGCGATGACCTCGCGTATCAGCCTCGCTGCCAGTATCGAGGTGTTGCCGTTGTCGTAGGGCGGGCACACCTCCACCACGTCGAACCCGACCAGGCGGTCCCCAAGGCGGTTGATGACGTGCCTCACGTCCATGGGCGTGAGCCCGAAGGGCTCTGGCGTCCCCGTCCCCGGGGCGTACGCGGGGTCGATCCCGTCTATGTCCAGGGAGAGGTAGACCGGCTCCCTCCTGAGCTTTCCGAGCATCTCGTCGAAGACCTTCGCGCAGCCCTCCTCGTGCACCCTGAAGGCGTCCGCGTAGAGCGCCGACCCGCGGTCCTCCTCACCTGAGATGGACCTCACTCCGAAGGCGAAGACGTTGCCCTTCCCGACGACGTCCTCTATCCGCTTGTGCGCGCACGCGTGGCTGTTCTTGAGGCCCTGGTACTCCTCCCTGTAGTCCAGGTGGGCGTCTATGGTTATGACGGAGATGTCCTTGCCGTAGGCCTTCACCAGCGGCGGCGAGACCGAGTGCTCCCCGCCCATCGTGATGAGGAACTTGCCATCGCCGACGATCCTCCTGGCCTCCTCCTCGATCGCGGCCACCATGTCGTCCACGGTGCCCTCCTCGTAGAGGTCCCCCGCGTCGTGGAGCCTGATGTCGTCGAAGGTGACGCCGTGCTCGAAGAGCTCCTTCTCGAAGTTGGACGAGGCGCCCCTGATGGTGGTCGGGGCGATCCTGGCGCCGCTCCTGAAGGTGGTGGTCCTGTCGAAGGGCGCGCCCATTATGACGAACTCAGAATCCTCGTAGGTCGAATCAGCGTCCGCGAAGGTCAGCATCCCGCGGCTTGGCATCCTCACACCCGCATGATCTTCTTCCGGCCCATGGCGACGATGTACATGATGTCCTCGCCCGCCTTGAGCGAGTCCTTGTACTCCTCGGGTATGGGCAGCTGGAACATCTCGTAGGTCTCGAGGTCCATGAGCTGCACCTCGGCCCCCATGAGGGAGACGACCTGCGCCTGCCTCTTGTCTATCATCGGGACCTGGACCTTGTGCTTGACCGGGTAGACGACGGACCTCTTGTTGCCGTCGAATAGCCCCACGGCCTCGATGCGGGCCTTGGCCTCACCGTGCTTCCCTGGCTTGGAGGTCGAGATGCTCAGGATCTTGCAGGGCTCCTCCTCGATGTTCATGTACCGGCCCTCTTTCAGGGTCCTGACCTCTGCCTGCTCCCATGCCATGGAAAACCACTTCTGGACTCCGTAATCTCTGGGTATTTAAAATACTTATCCGTCAGCGGCGGCGCTTCTTGAGCCTGCCAGGCGCCCTCTTCGGGGGGGACGCGTGCTGCTTCCTGATCTCCGCCAGCCTCCTGTCGAGCTGCTCCCTCAGGACGGCGGAGATGTCGTTCTTCGAGTACATGTCGGCCCTGGCGGCGAGGGATATCTTCGATGCCAGGACGCGAGCTATGGCCCCCCGCTGCCACGCGGGGGCGGTGTGGACGAGCATGTGCTGGAACAGGATGCCGTGCTTCGGCGGCTTCGCCCCCTTCTTGAGGTGCCTGAACATGGCCTTCTCCGCCCCGAGGAGCTGGACCGTGCTCGAAGGCATCGAGGCGAGCCTCTTCAGGCTCCCGGCCTGCATGATCAGCCTGGCGCCGACGACCGGGCCTGCGATCGCTGATATGTTGGGCGCCACCTGCGCCATCCTCGAGTCGATGTAGCGCTCGAGCTTCGCCCTCGCGGAGTACGACTCCCTGAGGGCCGCGGAGAGCACCCTGACGGAGTCGAGGTCGGCCGCCTCCACGTCCGAGCCGATCGAGTCCATCCTCAGGCCGAGGGCCGACATCACGTCCGCCCTCGAGCCGTGGTCGGCCACCGCCTTCGCGTACGCCTCCCCGGACAGGACGACCTCCAGCTCCGGGAAGTGAAGGCCGTACCACTCCCTCAGCCTCTCGGACAGGATGTTGTCCGTGAACACTATGTCGTCGTAGGCCCTCACGGCCTGGCCGAGGTGGACGTCCGGGCCGATGCTGCGCCTGACGGACTCCTTCGCCAATATTATCGTGGCTTCCCTATACATGTCCAGCGAGAAGCCGTACTCCTCCGGCCTGATGAACGACGAGTCGAACCTGACCCTCTTGCCGAACTCGGAGAGCCTCCGGTCGGTGACCTGCTTAGCGGACGGTGCGAGGGACGCCTCCTCCTCGAGGACCTCGCCCCTGGCCACCCTCCCGAGCCTGTCGGCGACGGCGGCGGCGTCCTTCGGGAAGAGGGCCGCCCTCCTGACCTTGCCCTCTTCGCAGAGGAAGCTGCCGAACCACTTGGTGACCAGTATCATCGGTGCCTGTATCCGGCGGATGGGTAAAAAGCCTACCGAGTGACGGTCAGCGCGGACCGAGCGCACCCATGACATCGCCCGGCTTGAGGACCCCCTTCTCCGTGACGAAGCCCGTGACGTACTTGGAGGGGGTGACGTCGAAGGCGGGGTTCAGGGCCCTGCTCCCCTTCGGGGCGACCCTCCTGTCCCCGACGAGCAGCACCTCGTCCTGGGAGCGCTCCTCTATCGCTATGCCGGAGCCGGACCCGAGGGAGAAGTCGAACGTGCTCACCGGGGCCGCGACATAGAAGGGGATCCCGTTCTCCTTGGCGAGGACCGCCTTCTCGTACGTGCCTATCTTGTTGGCGAAGTCCCCGTTGAAGGAGATCCTGTCCGCGCCCACCATGACCAGGTCCACCAGCCCCCTGGCCATGTAGTGCCCCGCGGCGTTGTCCGCGATTATCGCGTGGTCGATGCCCTCGTTCAGCAACTCCCATGCGGTGAGCTTCGCCCCCTGCAGCCTGGGCCTGGTCTCGTCCACGTAGACGAAGAACCTCCTTCCCGCCCTGTGGGCGACCCTCATCGGCGCCAGGGCGGTGCCGAAGTCGACCGTGGCGAGGGCCCCCGCGTTGCAGTGCGTGAGGAGCCTGGAGCCGTCCTTGATCAGCGGCGCCCCGTGCTCGCCGATGGACTTGCACTTCGACACTATCTCCTCGGCGTACGCGTCGGCGGCCTTGACGAGGTCCCCGCCCCTCCTCGAGAGCATGAGGTCCACCGCGTAGAACAGGTCGTGGGCGGTCGGCCGGGTGGCCTTGATGGCCGCGGCGGCCTTGTCGAGGTCCTCTCCGGCGGCCCATGCCAGCGCCATGCCGTACGCGGCCGCCGCGCCGATGGTGGGGGCGCCCCGGACGGTCATGTCCGAGATGGCGGCGGCCATCTCGATGTAGGTCCTGATGGCCACGGTCTTGAAACTGCCGGGCAGCAGCCTCTGGTCTATCGCCCTGACGACCGAGCCGTCCATCCAGACGGCCCTGAGGTCCTCCCGCCCTTGCCTCGTCCTGACCCGCATCTTCCTCGCCCCGTGTATCCGCATCCATGCATAAAACGATGGACTCCGGCCCCGCCAAAAGAATATTAAACCAACGCGGCATACATCGGCCGTCGCCAAAGGGCCTATGGTCTAGCGGTTATGACGGCGCTCTCACACAGCGCAGATCACCGGTTCAAATCCGGTTAGGCCCACACCCATCTCACACCTCCGTGTGAATGAAAAGAAGGGAAGTGGTTTCAGGGTTTCTGGGGCTGTTGCGACATCACTTGACGTAGCTGTGGGCCTGGTTGAGCTTGCCGCCGTGGCCGTTGCCACCGCCGCCGCTCTCGCCACCGTTGCCGTTGCCGCCGTCACCGTCGCCGCCGTTCCCGTTCCCGCCGCCGTCGCCGCCGTCGCCGCTGCCGCCGCCCGCTCCCTGCGGGATCAGCGGGCCGAGGATGATGTATGCGGCGTCGCCGATGAGGCCGCCCTCGCCGATCTTGTAGAGCTCGAAGGCCTCATCGCCGTCCATGGCGAGGTCGTCGTACGGGTGGTCCGGGACGAGGTACTCGCCCTCGACCTCGGGGTTGTAGAGGTGACCTATCGCGTAGTTCACATCGTACCACTCGCCGACGTCGCCGTACCATGCGCCCGCCGCGTCCTGCTTCGCGACCCCGAGCCTTATCTCGGTCGTGTACTCTCCCTCAGACAGCCCGGTCGTGTCCCAGAGCGTCCCGTATATCAGGTGCCCGGCCTTGTTGACCTCGCGCCCGAACCCCTCGTCGATGACCTTGGTCGAGGTCAATGGGTCCCAGCCCGCCTCGAGGACTATCGGCGTGACGAGCTCGGCCGACGTGATGGTGACCGAGATGTACGACACGGAGACCATCTTCGTCAGCGGCAGGACCTCCGCCGAGTTGGCGATTATCGCTGCCTGCTGCGCGAGACCGTCGACATACGTGCCGGGGTACAGGTCCGTCGCGGACACCGTCAGCTCGCTCGGGTCCGCGTATCCGGTCATGTCGAGGACCATTACCTCGATCCGGACGTAGTTGTCTAGCCTCCACTGCGGCGTGTAGACCATGTTGTCCGCGAAGAACACTGCGCAGGGGATGGTCTCTGCTCCGTCGGCGGGCGTCGAAATCATAATCGGCGCGCCCTCGTCCTCCTCGGCCGAGATCACCCATGCACAAGAGGTCAGTACGAACAGCGCGGTCACGGCCATCGCTGATACTCTCTTGTATTCCATCTGTTGTCTCCCCCAATCCTAGTCGAGACTTCCATAGTGCTGACTAGTACCCTGGCCGAGCGCTGAACAGGCTTTTTATGGGTCGCATGAAACTGGTTGCACTCGGCGGTTACCGTCGCCGGCCATGCGGGGGCCATCGCCCTGCGCCTGACTTTTCACTGTGAACCGTCGGGGAGGGGCCGGGGGCCGAGCGGCACGGAAGACGGCACTGACCGGGGCGTCACTGCCCCTTCACGAGGTGGCAGGCGACGGAATGCCCCGGCCCGACGAAGACCATCTTCGGCTCCTTGCCCCTGCAATCGGGGACCGCGAGGGGGCACCTCGGGTGGAACCTGCACCCCTTCGGCGGGTCGGTCGGGCTCGGGACCTCCCCCTCTATCCCCTTCCGGTCCTTCCTCATCCTGGGGTCGGGGATGGGGATCGATGCTATGAGGGCCTGCGTGTAGGGGTGCCTCGCGTCCTTTAGGAAGACCTCCGCGGGGGCTAGCTCGACTATCCTGCCGAGGTACATGACGGCGATGCGGTCGCTCATGTGCCCCACGACCGACAGGTCGTGGGATATGAAGAGGTAGCTCAGGCCGAGCTTCGCCTGCAGCCTCTTGAGGAGGTTGAGGGCCTGCGCCTGAACGCTCACGTCGAGGGCGGAGGTCGGCTCGTCGAGGACTATGAAGTCCGGGTCGAGGGCGAGGGCCCTCGCGAGGGCGATCCTCTGCCTCTGCCCTCCGCTGAACTCGTGGGGGAGCCTCGACAGGTGGTCGTGCGACAGGCCGACCTGCTCGATGAGCTCGTGTATCCTCTCCCTCCTCGCGACGTTCGGGTCCCTCGAGCCCTTCGGGGGCCCGTGGACGGCGAACCCCTCGCCCACTATGCGCTCGACCGTCATCCTCGGGTCGAGGCTCGAGTAGGGGTCCTGGAATACGATCTGCATCTTCTTCCGGATCGACCTGAGCTCCGCGGGTGGGAGGGCCCTCACGTCCCTGCCGTTGAACACGATGCGCCCCGCCGTGGGCTCGACGAGCCTGAGCACGGCCCGGCCCACGGTCGTCTTGCCGCAGCCGCTCTCGCCGACCAGGCCCAGCGTCTCGCCCCTGGTCATGGAGAAGCTGACGCCGTCGACCGCGTGGACGTGGCCCACGACCTTGCCGAACACCCCCTTCTTCACAGGGAAGTGCTTCACGAGGCCCTGGACGCTGATGAGGGGGGCCTGCGCCCTCGGGGACGGCTCCGCCGCATCGGCCATCTCAGGCACCTCCCCCTGACCATAGGTGGCAGGACACGAAGTGCCCCGGGGAGACCTCGATCCTCGGAGGCCGCTTCTTGGAGCAGACGTCCATCGCCTTCTCGCACCTGTCCACGAACGGGCACCCGGGGAACGGGTTCATCAGGTTGGGCACCGTGCCCCTGATGACGGGCAGCTCCGGCTTCTTCTCCCCCAGCTTGGGGAAGGCGAGGAGCAGGCCGGCCGTGTAGGGGTGCTTCGGGTTCTCGAAGAGCTCGAACGTCTCCGCGTCCTCGACGATCCTCCCGGCGTACATGACGCATATCCTGTCGCACGTCTCGGCGACGATGCCGAGGTTGTGGGTGATGAGCATCATCGAGCTCCCAGTCGTGGCGACGAGGGCTTTCAGCAGCTTGAGTATCTGCCCCTGGATGGTGACGTCAAGGGCGGTCGTCGGCTCGTCCGCGATGAGCAGGGAGGGGTGGCACGAGAGCGCGAGGGCGATCATCACCCTCTGCTTCATGCCCCCGCTGAGCTCGTGGGGGTACATCCTGATGACGTCCTTCGGGGCGGCTATGCGCACGAGCATCAGCGCCTCGATGACCTTCTTCTCGAGGGCGCGCCTGTCGTATATCCCCTGGTGGAGCGATATGACCTCCCCGAGCTGGTCGCCTATGGTGAACACGGGGTCGAGGGCCGTGGAGGCGTCCTGGAATATCATTGATATCTTGGTGCCCCTCACGGAGCGCATCCTGTCCATGTCCAGGGTCGTCAGCTCGTTCCCCTTGTACCTGATGGAGCCGGAGGTGATCCTGCCGGGGTGAGGGACCAGCCTGAGGATCGAGTACGCGGTCATGCTCTTGCCGCAGCCCGTCTCGCCGACGATGCCCACGGACTCGTTCTCGTATATGGTGAGGTCGATGCCGTCGAGGGCCGTGACCGTCCCCTCGCGGAGGAAGAACTGGGTCCTCAGGCCCCTGATCTCCAGCACGGGCTTCTTGCCGTTCATCTCCTCAGCCCCTTCATGCGCGGGTCCATGACGTCCCTGAGGCCGTCCCCGAGCAGGTTGAAGCCCAGTATGGTGAAGACCATGGCTATCCCCGGGAATGTGGAGATCCACCAGGCGCTGCTGAGGTGGAGGAGGCCGCTCTGCAGCATCCACCCCCAGCTGGGGGTCGGGGGCTTCGTCCCGACCCCGAGGAAGGCCAGGCTGCTCTCTATGGTTATCGCGTCCGCGACCCCTATCGACGCCCACACGATGAGCGGGGCCAGGCAGTTCGGGAGCACGTGCGTGAACATGATCCTCCAGTTCTTCGCGCCCAGGGCCCTGCTCGCCTCGACGAACTGCCTCTCCCTCATCGAGAGGGCCTGGCCGCGCATCAGCCTCGCGAACCCGGCCCAGTACGATATGGATATGGCCAGGATGACGTTGAAGAGGCCCGCGCCCAGCGCCGCGGCGAAGGCGAGGGCGAGCAGGAACGGCGGGAAGGTCCAGAACAGGTCGACCATGCCCGTTATGATATAGTCGACCTTGCCCCCGAAGTAGCCAGCGGTCAGGCCGAGCGTGATGCCTATGACCATCGAGACCAGCACCGCGAGGGTGGCGACCATGAGCGAGACCCTGGCGCCCCATATCACCCTGCTCAGGACGTCCCTCCCGTTCTCGTCGGTGCCGAACAGGTGCTCCGAGGACGGCGGCTGGAACAGGTCGGAGGACATCTCGGTGGGGTCCGCCAGCGGCAGCACGGGCGCGAGGAGGGCTATGGACACCATGAACCCTATGAAGATGAAGCCGAGGACGACCATCACGTTCCTGCTGCCCCTGACCACGATGTCGAGCGCGGTCTGCTTGGCCCCCCCTGACACCTTCCATGCGAGGAGGCGGTCGTTCAGCCCCTTCCTCGGCCGGATCATCCGAGCCTCACCCTCGGGTCGACGTATGCGTAAAGGATGTCAGCCATCAGGTTGCCGGCTATCACGAACATGGCGAGGACGAGGATGCAGCCCCGCACGACGGGGAAATCGATGTTCTGGATCGACTGGGTTATCAGCATCCCGATGCCGGGCCACGAGAATACCGTCTCGACGACGACTGAGCCGGCCACGAACCAGCCTATGTCCAGCCCTATGACCGTGATCACAGGCAGTATCGCGTTCTTGACCGCGTGCTTGTAGATGATCTCCTTCTCCGGGAGGCCGCGGGAGCGCAGCTGGGTGATGTAGTCCTGGCGGATCACCTCGAGCATGCTGGACCGCATCATCCTTGTGGTGAGAGCGGCGTTGCCTATCCCCAGCGTCATGGCGGGGAGGATGATGCTCGCGTAGCCGCCCGTCGTCCCCCCTAACGGGAGCCATCCGAGGTAGACCGCGAAGAGCCACATGAACAGGATGCCGAGCCAGAACGAGGGCATGGCGTACGCGAGGAGGGTGAAGACCATCACCCCCCTGTCGCCCAGGGAGTTGTGCCTGAGGGCGGAGAAGATCCCCAGAGGGATCCCCATCGAGTAGGATATGCCCAGCCCTATGGCCATGAGCTCCAGCGTCCTCGGGAGCCTCTGGGCGATGAGGTCGCCGACCTCGAGGCCCCTGGTGACGAAGCCGACGGAGGTGCCCATGTCGCCGTGAACGAGCTGCCACAGGAACAGCCAGTACTGGACGTAGACGGGCTCGTTCAGGCCGTACTTGTCCCTGAGCTCGTCAAGCTCCTCCACCGAGGCGTGCGGGGGGGCGAGGGCGTTGATGGGGTCTCCCGTCATGTAGAGCATCAGGAAGACGATGAGCGTGGCGAGGATTATGACTGGGATTGCGAGCAGGACCTTCCTTATGATGTACGAGATGAGGTCAGCCGTTCCGCCCACCCCTCTCCATTCCGTGCAGAGCCATGCGCACCGATTCCCTTGCCCTTCCCCACCTGAGCCCCGATGCGGGTCTATATGAAATACGCTAAAGGGTTTTTGAGGGTTTTGCGTTACATCACTTGTCGATGTCGACGTCCACTATGTTGATGACCTGCTCCTGCCCGAGCGGGTTCACCGCCCAGCCAGGCTCTCCCTGGAAGGTCACGTAGTCGTGGACCGCGAAGATCTGGTGCCAGTAGATCAGCGTGCACCATGCGCCCTGGTCCTGCAGCCTTATCAGCGCAGCGGTCGCGTTGTCCGAGAACTCCTCCTCGGTCTCCGCGTAGGTCCAGTTGGTCACATAGTCGTCGAACACCGTGTCCATGTACCAGCCGGTGTTGGACCCTCCGGCGGCCCATGTCCCGAAGTGCCAATCGAGGATCTCCGCCCTCGGCCACGAGTACCAGAACAGGATGGCCTCCTGGTTGCCCTCCGACGCCTCGTCCCTCAGCTGGGTCTCTGCGTAGGGGGTCAGCGTGACGTGCACGCCTATGTCCTCGAACTGGTCCTGGACGATCTCGCCCATCTGGATGTCCTCGCCCTTGTTCGTGGTCCAGAGCTCCAGTGACAGCTCGCCGGTGCTGTTCTCCAGCCACCCGTCGTCGTCGGTGTCGGTGAATCCTGCGAGCTCGAACAGCTCAAGGGCCCTGTCGACGTCGTAGGTGTAGTTGTACTCGGCCGGGACGTTCTGCGACTCGGGGGTCCACGGGGCGAGGCAGTTGACGCCCTCCTCGCCGATGCCGTGCCATACGGTGTCGAGGATGTACTCCCTGTCGACCGCGTAGCAGAACGCCTTCCTCAGGTTCGGGTCGTCCCATGGGTCCTTCTGGCAGTTGAACTCCACGTGGTACGTGCCCTGTCCCCGCTCCGTTATGACGGACACCCCGTCCTCGTCCTGGTACTCCGCGACCTTGCTCGGCGGCACCTGCTGGAGGACATCGATGTCGCCGCTCTCGAAGCCGGCGAACCTCGTGTTCTGGTCCGCGATGATCCTGTAGATGATCTTATCGATCTTCGCGGGCCCCTTGTTCTCGTACCACGAGAATCCCCAGGTGTAGTTCGGGTTCTTGACCAGCGTTATGTGGTCTCCGGGAACCCACTCGTCGAGCATGTACGGGCCAGTGCCGATCACGGTGCCCGTGGCGGTCCCGTAGGTGTCGTAGCCCTCGTCGAGCGCGTCAGGCCATATCATGGACCCGTACAGGTGCGACAGGTTGAACTCCAGGGCGACGTCCGCCCAGGTCAGGTTCAGGACCATGTTGTAGTCGTCCTTGCACCAGATCCCCGCGTCCGGCCAGCCGGTCTTGTTCTGGCAGCCGTAGACCGCCCAGAACTCGTACTGCACCCAGCTGTCGTCCTGCGCGTAGTAGTTGATGATGTTCCTGACGGCCTCGGTGTTGAAGGGCGTCCCGTCGTGGAACGTCACGCCCTGCCTCAGCTCCAGCTCGAAGTACGGGTGGTCGGGGTCGTCCCTGTTCAGCTCCCAGTCCACCGCGAGCCCGTCCGCGTAGTCGCCGTTGAGGTCCCTCGTGATGAGGGTCTCGTAGATCAGGCCCGGTGGGCCGTACATGGCGCTCGTCTTGGCCGGGTCCATCGCCTGGACGTCCGAGCTCATCGCGATCACGAGCACCTTCTCGCCTTCCTCTCCGCCGCCTATCAGCCCGAAGGCCCAGGCCCCGGCGACCGCGGCCACGATCAACACGACCACGATCACCACGGCCAACATCATCCTGCTCTTAGGACGCGCCGGCGCGGAGGCGGGCTTCGAGATCTCTTCTTGGCTCTCGCTTTCAGAACTTCCCAACTAACATTCCTCCTAGTCTCACACTATGTGCGACCTCCGCACAGCCCGGGGCCCGATGAAAAACACACGGAAAACCGGGATGCTTCGGTCCCTCTTACCCCGTACCAAAAATACCTTGTCTGTATATATAACAATGTCATCCGCCGAGAGCGCGACAACCGCCGCGCCCCTCAGCGAGCCAGTAGGCCCCTGCTCCACAGAGTAGTACGTTCATGCACATATGCTTCGCGCGGCCAGCCCTCACCTGCGCCGGGGCCGTCTCCCGCTCGCGGGGAGTTCCAGCCTGAGCAGGACCTCGTCGATGTACTCGGCGCCCTCCTTGGCAGAGCGGGGTATCCTCGCGTACTCCCTGAAGCCGACCTTCCTGTACAGCGACAGGGCCCGGTCGTTGTAGTCGAACGCCGAGAGGTCCACCGACTCGATGCCGCGCATGCGCCTGGCGGCCAGTTCGAGGGTCCTGCGCATCAGGGCCTCGCCTATGCCCTTCCCCCTCGCCTCCCTGACGAGCCCGATCCCGAGCATCGCCCTGTGGGCGTGCTTCCAGGGCATCCTTCCCACGTCGCAGTTGCCCAGGACCTTCCCGTCGCGCTCGACCGTCAGCATCACCACCTTCCTGGCGCGCACATCCGCGATCCGACCCTTCAGCCAGGCCTCCTCCTCCTTGAGCGTGACGCGCTTGTTGATCAGCAGCCCGGACATCGGCTCCCCGACGAACGAGTTGATGAACTGCATGTACCTCCTCGCGTCGCCGGGGACCGGCTCCCTGAAGACGTACTCCTCCCCGTCCGGGGCCACGTGCAGGTACCTGACCATCGTCCGTCCGAACGGGATACGTGGAGAAATAGTTGGCGAGCGGGGGGTGGTCGGGCAACAATTAATAGCCGCCACCCGGCTCAGGCTGAGGAGCACGATGCGCCTAGAGGTCGACCTGCACATCCATTCCCTGCACTCCCCGGACTCCATGTCGAGGCCCGGGAGGATCGTGGGCAGGGCGCGCGAGCTCGGCCTGGCGGCGATAGCGGTGACGGACCACGGCAGCTGGGACGGGTGGAGGGAGGCCAACGCGGCGTCCGGTGGGGACCCGATCGTGGTCCCCGGTGCCGAGCTGAAGACCTCCAAGGGGGACCTCCTGGCGCTGTTCGTCGAGGAGCCCGTGCCCGCGACCGACTGGGCGGAGGCGATAGACATGGTCCGCGCCCGCGGCGGGGTCGCGGTCGTCCCCCACCCCGCGGAGTCCAGGAGGCTCACCAAGGAGGACATCGCCATGGCCGACGCCCTCGAGGCGTTCAACGCGAAGTGCGGGAGGCGCAGCAACGGGAGGGCGGCGGCGCTGGCGCGGGAGCTCGGCCTCCCCGGGCTCGCCTCCTCCGACGCCCACATGGTCGCCGCGGTCGGCAACGGCAGGACATCGGTGCCGGAGTTCCATTCCACGGAGGAGCTGAGGAGGGTGCTCCTGAAGGACCCGGTCATATCGAGGGCGGAGACGACCAACCCGATACTCCACTACGGGAACGCGTCCCTCTGCTTCGGGCTCAAGGGCGTCTGGAAGAGGTGACGGCTACCTCGAAGGCCCCTTGGGCCTGCTCAGCTCGGAGAGGTACTGCTCTATCCTCGTGACGCGCTGGCCGAGGCGCCCCATGTTCTCCCGGACGTCCGCGACAGCCAGGACGACCTCCTTGGAGACGTCGGGCCTGTCCCTGACCCTGGAGACCGACTCCTCGATGCCCCTGAGGCGCGCCTCCAGGTCCACTGGCACCTCGCCGGACTGGACCTTGGCGATCCTCTCCTGCAGCTCCGTGAAGCTCTTGTCCATCTTCCTGTCGGACGAGGAGAGCACCACGGCGAGGCCCTTGCCGACCTTGTCGTCCAGGCTCTTCCCGAACTCGGCCAGGGCCTTGTTTATCGACTGCTCCAGGGCCTCCAGCCTCTGGTCCTGGGACTCGACCCGCTTTATGACGTCGGAGAGGTCCCCGAGCTCGAGGCACATCTTCTCCAGGAGCGCCTTCTCCTTCTGGTCGATGTTGACCTCGACCGGGGCGGTGGGGTAGTTCCTCAGCGCGTCGACCATGCCCAGCATGTCGATCTCGGGGCCGGAGTCGGCTATCGCGTCCTTTATCGGCTTGAGCTTCTCGAGCTGGAGCTCCGCCATCTTCACGACGCTCCTGTTGCCCTTCCCCATGCCCGTGAGCTCCTCGAGTATCTTCTCGAGCTGCACGACCGCCTTGGCCATGCTTGAGTCCTCGAGCGAGCGTATGTCCCTGACCGCGTCCTTCTTCCCCTTCGCTATCGCGTCGGCGACCGTCGGGCCCTCGTGGGCGTAGACCGTCACGAGGTGCGACACCCCCGACATGACCGCGCCCTCTACGAAGGCCCAGTCCTTCTCCTGAACGGTTATGGTCTGCCTGTCCGCGCGCTCGAAGAGCATCACGAAGGACTGGTTGGGCATGAGGCAGACCTGTATGCTGTAGGGGGCGTTGCGCGCGAGCGGGGGCACGTGCTCGGGCTTCTCTCGCTCGACCGCGTTCGCGTACGCGCCCATGTAGGCGCCGGCGTAGTTCTCCAAGGCCTTCTTCGAGGGGAGGTGGGCCTTCGCTGAGGTGTCTTCCATCCGGCTCGCCCAGGTGATGTTGGTCGCCGATATTAGCCTTTTTCATCCCGCTAGCGGGAGGCGGCGCCGTCTTTTATCTCGGAATCGGAAAATATTATGTACGCAGGGGTTAATCGGCCCTATCACGGCTGGGCGGGGCAGGCCGCCCGCTCTGGCCGGGTCAGTCAGCTGGTGGTCGTCTGAGCATAATCCAGTCAAAGAGGTACATCAAGAAGATATCCCTCGTCGGGGACTCCGGCGTGGGCAAGACATCCCTCATCAGGAGGTTCGTGATAGACGTCTTCGACGACAAGTACGTCCAGACCGTCGGGACCAAGGTCAGCAAGAGGGACGTCGAGTACGAGCTGCCGGACAAGACGGTCTACCTCACCCTCATGGTCTGGGACATCCTGGGCCAGAAGGACTACAGGAAGATGAGGGCCCAGGGGATGAGCGGCTCCCACGGCGTCGTGCTCGTCGGGGACCTCACCAGGCCCGAAACAGTCAAGGCGATAGAGGACTTCTGGCTCTCCGACGTCGTAGACATACTGGGGACCGTGCCCATAGTGTTCGTGGGCAACAAGGTCGACCTCGTCGACAGGGACTGCGCGGCGGCCCGGCACATCGCGGAGATAGGCAGGAAGGCCGAGATGCCCGTGATGATGTGCAGCGCCAAGACACGCGAGAACGTGGAGGAGCTGTTCCGGCGGATAGGGGAGATGATGATCTCCGGCGACTTCGTCGAGAAGAAGCCCGTCTTCGAGGGCGGCTCCCTCGCGCAGGCGGTGGACGAGATCGTGAGCGACTTCTGCGAGCAGTACGGCGACACGGCCAGGGCCATGGAGCTCGTCGAGCGCGAGTTCGGGAGGGCCAAGGTCAACATAGGCAAGCCGACGAAGGACAGCCTCCTGATGGCCATCGAGTACCTCTCCGACGTCGAGAGGGACGTCCACGGGAGGGACGTCTCCGAGGTCAACAAACTCAGGCGCTGGAAGATGATCGACGAGGCGAGGTAGGCCCGGGCGGTGCGTGACCCCATTGGCCCAGGCGCAGATGAGGAGGAAGAGGCTGGAGATCGCCCTCCAGAAGCTCAGGCCCCTCGAGGAGAGGTCGGCGAGGCTGGAGCAGTACCACACCCCGGCGCACATCGCCGCCGACGTCCTGTGGGAGGCCTTCGGGCGCGGGGACGTCCACGGGAGGGCCGTGGCCGACCTCGGCTGCGGGAACGGCGTGTTCTGCATAGGCGCGAAGCTCATGGGGGCCGACAGGGCCGTGGGCATAGACGTGGACCCGAAGGCGGTGAGGGTCGCCGCGGCGAACGCAGCCGACCTCGGGGTCGAGGTGGAGCTCTTGGAGGGGGACGTGTCCTCCCTCGCGGGGCCGTTCGACACCGTACTGCAGAACCCCCCCTTCGGGGCGCAGACCCGCCACGCGGACCGGGCGTTCATAGAGAAGGCCCTGTCCCTCGCCCCGGTGGCCTATTCCCTTCACAACGACGGCACCCAGGGGTTCGTGGAGGGCATGGTCAGGGCCCTCGGCGGGCGGTCGGAGGCCGTGAAAAGGTATAAATTCGAGATTCCATATGCGTTCGAGTTCCACAGAAAGGCTAACGAGACCATTTCAGTCGTTCTGTTAAGGCTTGAGAGATAGGTGATTGGTCTGGCGAGAACCGGCCGCAGGGTGCTGCCTGGAGACGAGGTGGCCATTGCTGAGGAGTACATGTCGGGAGAGGGCACATACGAGTCCGAGGGCAAGATCTACGCGAGCGCCGTCGGCGAGCTCGACCTCGACGCTAGGGAGAAGACCGCAAAGGTGATACTGGACAACCCGCCAGTGGTCCTGATGGAGGGTGACACCGTGCTCGCGGAGGTCACCGACACCAGGCCCGCGATGGCCATATGCAGCGTCGTGGCCCAGGAGGGGAGGGAGAGACCGGTGTCGAGCGAGACGCTCGCGTCGGTCCACGTCTCGAAGATCGCTTCCTCTTACGTCGAGGACGCGGGGGATCTCCTCAGGGCGGGGGACCTCATACGGGCGCAGGTCATACAGGCCGACCCGTCCGTGCAGCTGTCGACGACCGGCCCGCACTTCGGCGTCATAAGGGCGCTCTGCGTGGTCTGCAGGTCCCCCCTCGAGAGGAGGGGAAGGGACCTGTGGTGCAAGCGCTGCGAGCACAAGGAGACCCGCAAGCTGGCCGACGACTACAGGGACTACGACATGTCCAAGGGAAAGCCCTAAATCCGCGCACGCTGATTGAGTCGGACAGGGAGGGGAGGCAGCGATTGACCCAAGGTGAGAAGGAGCTCATTGCCGAGGTGGCGAAGCTCAGGGAGGACCTGAGGGAGCTGCGGGAGATCGTGAACGTGCTCGTCAACGTCATAATGGAGGACGAGCTCGAGGAGGAGGAGCAGGAGTTCACGCCCTTCTCCGGGACCGACAACAAGTTCAACCTCTACAACTGACGGCCCTTGCGCCGGCCTTCCGGATAGGAGCAGGAACCGCATGAGGAGCAGCCACTTTCTCGACATGATGAGGCGGCAGGAGCGCTGGAGGCTCGAGGAGTCCGTCAACCTCCTCCCTTCCGAGAACATGGCCAGCCCGCAGCTGAGGGCCCTCCTGTCGTCCGACTTCGGGCACAGGTACACCCTGCCGATCGAGGCGGAGTCGGGCGGCGTGTACATCGAGAACGGCTACAGGGGCTCCAGGCTCACGACCCTGGTGGAGAGGGACTGCGAGAGGGCCGCCTGCGAGGTCTACGGTTCCAGGTACGCCTGCGTGCAGCCCATGGGGGGCCATATCGCGGCGATGATCGCCATCGCGTCGACCACCCAGAAGGGGGGCTCGGTCTACGCGATACCGGTGGAGAACGGGGGGTACGACGGCTACGCGCAGCCCTACCTCCCGGACATCCTGGGCCTGAAGGCCGGGACGCTGCCGTTCGACTCCTCCAGGCAGAACATCGACACCGAGGCGACGGCCTCGATGATAAGGAGGAAGAGGCCCGGCCTCGTCATCCTCGGGGCGTCGTTCATACTGTTCCCCTACGACATGGGCCCGGTCAGGGACGCGTGCGAGGACGCGGGCTCCAAGCTCGCCTACGACGGCTCCCACGTCATGGGCCTCATCGCGGGCGGGGAGTTCCAGAGGCCCCTCAAGGAGGGCGCGGACCTCCTGTACGGCTCGACGCACAAGAGCCTCTTCGGCCCCCAGGGCGGCATGATACTCACCGACTCCAAGGCCATCGACGGGGAGGTCAGGAAGAACCTCACCTGGAGGTTCGTGGACAACGTCCACTGGAACAGGGTCGCCGCCCTCGGCCAGGCGATGCTCGAGATGAGGCGGTTCGGGCCCGCCTACGCCAAGCAGGTCGTCAGGAGCTCCCGGCGCCTCGGGAAGGAGCTCGACGAGAGGGGCTTCCCGATCATGTACCGCGACCTCGGCTACTCGTCGTCGCACCAGCTCCACATCGACCAGGCGGCGATGGAGGAGAGGTACGGCCTGGACATGAACGGGATGTCCATAAGGCTGGAGAGGAGCAACCTCATCACCGACTCCGTCGGCAGGCTCGGCACGTCCGAGATCACCAGGCTCGGGGTCAAGGAGAAGCACCTGCCGGAGCTGGCCGACATGTTCGTCGACGCGGCAAAGGGGAGGCAGGTCAGGAAGAGGGTCAAGGCCTTCAGGGACCGCTTCACCATGGACTACAGGTTCAGGTGAGCCCGCCGGGTAGGCATTTAATACCGCCATGGCAATGCCAACGGCGTTGACGGAGGACAGGTACTCGCGGCAGGTCCTCCTGCCCGAGATAGGCCCCCAGGGGCAGGCGATGCTCGCCAAGGCCAGAGCGGTGGTCATCGGCTGCGGGGCGCTCGGGACCCACTCGCTGTCCCTCATGGTCCGGGCGGGCGTCGGCTCCGTCACGGTCGTGGACAGGGACGTCGTCGAGCTCACCAACCTCCAGAGGCAGACCCTGTTCTCGGAGAAGGACGTCGGGAGGCCCAAGGCCGAGGCCGCGCAGGAGCGGCTCAGGAGGGTGAACTCGGACGTGGAGGTCAGGGGCGTCGTCGCCGACGTCACCGCCGCCAACGTGGCGGGCTTCATCGAGGGCGCGACGGTGGTGGTCGACGCCACCGACAACATGGAGACGCGGTATATCGTCAACGACGCGTGCGTCAGGGCCGGCGTCCCCTGGGTCTACGGCGGCGCCGTGGGCGTCAGCGGCATGGTCCTGGTGGTCGCCGGCGACGGCCCGTGCCTGAGGTGCGTCTTCCCCAGGCCCCCGAGGCCCGGGATGCTGCCGACCTGCAACACCGTCGGGATCATCAACACCCTCCCCGGGACGGTGTCCTCGATCCAGGTCACGGAGGCCATCAAGGTGATGACGGGGAAGGAGCACACGCCGGAGCTGATGGCCGTCGACGTCTGGAACCACGACATCCACAAGATCAAGGTCACCAGGGACCCCAAGTGCCCGGCCTGCTGCCATGGCGCGCTCCCTCTGCGCAGGGTGCGGGGGTGACCGGCTGAAGGGCATCGTCCTCCTCTCGGGGGGCATAGACTCCCCGGTCGCCGCGCACATGATGGCCAGGCAGGGCATGGACCTGGTCCTCGTCCACTTCGACAACAGGCCCTTCACCAGCGACGCGGAGGTGGACAAGGCGAGGAGGCTCATGGGCCAGCTCGACCGCGCCGCCGGCCGGAGGCACGCGAAGGTCCTCGTGCCGCACGGGGCGACGCAGGCGGAGGTCGCTAGGAGCTGCAGGACCAACATGCAGTGCGTCCTCTGCAGGAGGACGATGTTCAGGGTCGCGGAGAGGCTCGCGCGCCGGTACGGCGCGGGGGCGATCGTGACGGGGGAATCCATGGGCCAGGTGGCCTCGCAGACCCTCGCGAACATACTTGTCGAGGAGAGGGCGACCGTCTTGCCCGTCCTCAGGCCCCTGATAGGCCTGGACAAGGTGGAGATCGAGAGGGTTGCCAAGGAGATCGGCACCTACGAGATATCCACGCTCCCCGGGCTGTGCTGCACCATCGCCCCGAAGAAACCCTCGACCTACAGCGAACTCTCCACCGCCCTCGATGAGGAGTCCAAGGTGGACATCGAGGCGCTGGCCGACAGGGAGGCCGGGGGCGCCGTGGAGATCGAGTGAGGCGATGACATGAAGGGGTTCGTGCTCGACACATCCGTCCTCTACTACGGCAAGGACCTCCCCGCGGGGTACGAGCTCGTGATATCGCCCGGCGTCGTCAGGGAGCTCGAGAGGGAGGGCATGGCCCAGAGGCTGGAGCTGCTCCTCGCGACGAGGGTGAGGGTGTCGTCCCCGTCGAAGAGGTCCCTCGCGAAGGTCGAGGCCGAGGCGAGGACCACTGGCGACTCCGCGAGGCTGTCGGAGACGGACAAGGAGATACTGGCGCTCGCGCTCGACCTGGGGTACCAGCTTCTGACCGACGACTACTCGATCCAGAACCTCGCGACCGTGCTGGGAGTCCCCTACAGGGGCTTCGACCAGAAGGGCATCACGAAGGTCCTCGAGTGGGAGGCCAGGTGCACGGGCTGCGGCAAGGCCCTGGGCCCGGGAGCGAAGGAGTGCGACGTGTGCGGCTCCCCCGTGAGGATGCGCAGGAAGAAGGTCCTGAGGCGCTAGGCCTCCCGGCCTACCTCCTGGGCGGGAGTCCGGTCTTCTCGAAGTGCGTCTGCGCAGCGTCGTCGTGGGACGGGGTCGTGTCCGCCGAATCCGGCCGGGAGTAGATGTCCCTGACCGTCCTCCACAGCATCACGGAGGCGAACGCGAAGAACGCCAGGGAGGCCAGCCCGAGGATGAGCGAGTCGTCGTCGCCGCTGGTACGCCATTTGTACAGGAAACTGGAGCTGAAGACGGCCCCCACGGCCCAGTATGCGACCATCCCGATCAAACGGTTGGCGCACCCGCCAATCGCATCGTCCCTGAGCCGCTCATCCTCCTTCTCGCTCGGGTAGCTCTCTGTCCAGTCGACCAACGACGGCTTCGGCTTCGAGTAGTCGACGCCGTCCCTGCTGAGAGCTCCCTAGCATCCCGAGCAGCGCTCGGCCCCCTCGAGGTTCTCCGACCCACACGCGGGGCACTTCATGGACCCACTATGACCGGTGGACCGCCCCGGGGGCTATTAAGCGTTCCCGGGGGTTGCCCCTCACAGGAGGAGCCGCCTGCACCTTATTGCCCTGTCGAGCCCGCGCCTGCCCAGCATGAACATCGCCGCGCCCAGGAGCCTGTCGCTCCCGAAGACCATGTCGGCCATCCTCCTCGTGCGCACAGATGTCCGCAGAGGGGTCTCCATCACCTTCCTCCAGTGCGTCTCGTACTCCTCCAGCCTGCACGAACCTGACAGGTGCTCCCTGATGGTCCTCCCCGCCGCCCTCCCGGCGATCATGGCCGTGGGGATGCCGCCGCCGTTCGTGGCCATCACGTGGCCCGCGGCGTCCCCCACGAGGAGGACTTTCCCCTTCACGGTGGACGGGACCGGGCCGGACATGGGGACGATGCCCATGGTCACTCCCTCGCAGGTGCAGTCCAGGCCCGAGACGAACCGGTCGAACGCCTCCCTCGGCCGGCCCTTGAAGACCTTCGGGTCGAACCCCAGGCCCACGTTGGCGCTCTCCCCCTTGGGTATGACCCATGCATAGCCGCCGGGGGCGACCCTCCCGAAGAACATCTTGACCTGCGGGTCGAACGACCCCCTGGCCTGGCACGTGACGGCGGGATACCTGAGGGCGGGGTTCGCGAGGCCGGCGGACCGCGCGGTCCTCGAGTTGGGACCGTCCGCGCCGACGACGACCTTGGCGCTGACCGGGCCGAGGGTCGTCTCCGCCACCCCCTCCTTCATCCCGAGGAACGAAACGCCCGTCTCAAGCCTCGCCCCGGCCGCGACGGCCAGCTTCGCGAGGTGCTTGTCGAAGGCCCTCCGGTCGAGTATGTGGGACCTGAAGTCGCAGCGGTAGGTCCTCCCTCCGGGGGAGACGAGGTCCACGTGCTCGCTCTCGCCGTGGACGAGGTGGTCCGGGACGGTGAA
Organism: Thermoplasmatota archaeon; assembly: GCA_040751795.1. Taxonomy (GTDB): domain Archaea; phylum Thermoplasmatota; class Thermoplasmata; order UBA10834; family UBA10834; genus UBA9653. Next base: position 271,912 of record JBFMHR010000001.1, read on the forward strand.
GAGCTCCTCGAGATGCTCGCCCTCCGGGAAGATCGTGTACATCTCCTCGACGTGGGGGAGCAGCTCGCCGCACTGCACGGGGAAGCCGACCTCCCTCCGCCTGTCTATGACGAGCACGTCGGTGCCGTCGCCCGCGCAGAACCTCGCCGTGGTGCTACCAGCAGGGCCGGCCCCGACTACGAGGACGTCGACTTCCAAGGCCTGCTCCCCCTGGTCATCGTCGCGCCCTTCATCCTGAGGAACTCGGTCCCGACCTCCTCGAAGCCCTTCCTCCTGAGCAGCTCCTCGTACACCGTCGTGAAGCCGAAGGCCTCGTAGGTGTCGGCGAAGGTCCTGTACGGGTCCCGCTCCAGGCGGTGGTACGCAGCGGGCGATGCGGCGACGCGCGCGAGCCTGGGCACGACGTGCCTGACGTGCATGTCCAGGAGCTTCGCCCACGGTCCGGGGGGCGGCTTCGCTATGTCCACGATGAACGCCTGTCCCCCGTCCTTCAGCACCCTCAGCATCTCGGACACGCCCGCTGGCTTGTCCAGGAAGTCCCTGAAGGAGAAGACGCAGAACACCTTGTCGACGGAGCGGTCGGCCAGGGGTATCCTCTCGCCCAGCCCCTGGAGGAGGGTGACCCTGTCCCCGTCGATGACGTCCTTGGAGAACTCGGCCAGCTGCCTCGAGGGCTCGAGGCAGTAGATGTGCTTCGACGCGAGCCTCCTGGCGAAGGAGCCAGGGCCCGAGCCGATCTCGAGCACGACGTCGTCAGGGCCTGCCTTCGCCGCGGCCTCCGCGCGCCACCTGTCCACCATGCCGAACGTGATGAGCGAGTTGACCCTGTCGTAGTCGGGGGCGAGCTCCTCGATCGCCCCGACGACCTCCGACCATCTCCTGCCAGACATGCCGTTGGGATCCATCATGCACACCGCCTAGGAGTCCCTGTTGAGGACCTTCCCGACCAGCTCCCTCAGCGACCTGCTGTAGACCGTGTCGGGCAGCGAGCCTATGTGCTGGAGGGCCTCGAGGGCGTAGTACTCGCCCATGCCCTTCGCCTTCTCGACGGCGCCGGAGCCGATCACCATGGAGACGCACCTCCGGAGCTCGTCGGCCGATGGGCTCTCCTCCCTGACGACCCTGAGGACCTCCTTCCTGACATCCTCCGAGCCCTTCATCGCCAGGAGGGACGGCAGGGTGAGGTAGCCCTCCTTGATGTCCATGCCCGTCGGCTTGCCGGTCCTCCTCTCGTCCCCGACGAAGTCCAGCACGTCGTCTATGATCTGGAATGCGATGCCGAGGTTCATCCCGTAGGCCCCCAGCTCCGACACGAGCTCCGGGGCGCCGTGGGCGAGGTAGGCGCCTATCATCGCGCCCGCGCGTATCGGCTCGGCCGTCTTCCTCTCCATGACCTTGATGTAGGTGTCGACCGTCATCTCGTTCGTGTGCCTGTACCTGTTCTGGAGGACCTCGCCCTCGGCGAGCCTCGCGCAGGCGTCGGCCGTGGTCTGCACGACCATCTTGTCGAACTTGCCGCCCAGCGAGAACGCCTTCACGAACAGGAAGTCCCCGGTCACGATCGCGCTGTGGAGGCCGTACTTCTTGTAGACGGTCTCCCTGCCCCTCCGCGCGAGCCCCCCGTCGTTGATGTCGTCGTGGATCAGGGTGGCGGAGTGGATGAGCTCGAAGGCGGCGGCGACATCGACTATCTTCTCGGTGTCCTCACCCCCGAGGGCCTTGTAGGAGAGGAGGGTCACCGTCGGCCTCATCCTCTTGCCCCCGGCCTCGATGACGTGGAGGGAGGCGTCGGTGAGCGTCCGCTCCTCCGAGGCGACCATCTCCCGGAGCTTCTCGTCGACCATCTTGAGCTCCCTGTTGACGCCAAAATCCCATGGGGCGGTGGTCATCGAATCTCGCATATAACCCAATCGCTACTTAACTCTGATGGTTGCTGGCTCGAAACGCGGCGACGGCCAGCATCGCCGGCGGGAGTCCCTCCGGGGGCCCCCGCGGGTGCGCATGGTTTATATGCACCCTCCCGCAGTGGAGGGGCGGTATGATGACCGAGGAGAGGCCTCCGAAACTCAAGATATGGTTGGCCGAGCTCAGGGCGCCGTTCTTCACGGCGTCGCTCGTGCCCGTGCTGCTCGGCGCTGCGTTCGCGTACGAGGCCGAAGGCGTTTTCGATCCGCTGCTGTTCGTGCTCACCCTCGCCGGGGTGGTGTTCGCGCACGCGGGCACCAACGTCGTGAACGACTATTTCGATTTCAAGAGCGGGACGGACATGGCGAACAAGAACAGGACGCCCTTCAACGGCGGGAGCCCGTTCCTGATAACGGGGCTGCTCACCCCGAAGGAGGTCTACTGGGGCGCCATGACGTTCTTCGCCCTCTGCGCCGCCATCGGCTTCTACCTGTCGTACGCCGTCACTTACTGGATAGTCCCGCTGGGCCTCATCGGCATCGGGCTCGGGTACTTCTACACCTCGCCGAGGCTGAACCTCGCGGCCCTGGGGGTCGGGGAGTTCGCGGTGGGGCTCGGGTTCGGACCGCTCGTGGTAGCCGGCGCATACATGGTCCAGACCGGGGACCTGAGCGCCGCGGCGCTCCTGGCCGGCCTGCCCGTCGCGTTCCTCATCGGCCTCGTCCTCTTCATCAACCAGTTCCCTGACATGGAGGCCGACGGGAGCGTCGGCAAGAACCACTGGGTGGTGAGGATGGGGCTCAGGAAGGCCTCGTACTGGTACGCGGGGCTGGTGGCCGCCACCTTCGTCACCGTGGCCGCCCTCTGGGCGGCCGGGGTGTACCCGGCGTGGTCCCTCGTCGCCCTCGCCCCGGCCGTCATTGGGGTCAAGGCGATCCGTACCGTGCTCGGGAAGTACGCGAGCTTCAGGGAGCTCGTCCCGGCCCAGGCGATGACGGTCCAGATGCACCTCACGGTGGGGCTCCTGATATCGGCGGGGCTCGTGGCCGCGGGGCTCCTCTGATCCTCAGATGCCCGAGGGCAGGCCCGCGAACGCCTCGGCCGCCCTCACGCAGAGGTCGACCGTCGCGTCGAAGAACAGGCCGAGGAATATCGTCATGAAGAGCGCGACGGCTATCGCGGCCGTCGTCCACCGCGGCGCCCTGACCCTCTCCCCGCTCCCCTGGTCCATGTACATGCACTTGATGACGCGAGCGTAATAGTAGAGCGAGAGGGCGCTGTTCAGGACTCCAGCCACCGCGAGCCATATGAGCCAGCTCGGCCCGGGGTCCATTGACCCGTACACCGCGGATGAGAACAGGACGAACTTGCTGGCGAAGCCCGCGAGGGGCGGGATCCCAGCGAGGGACAGCAGGAACAGCGTCATGGATATGGCGAGGAACGGGGAGCGCCTCGCGAGGCCCTTGAAGTCTTCGAGCCTCTCGCCCACCGCCGCGGCGCCCATGCCCGCGACGACCATGAACGCGCCGGACTTCATGAAGGCGTGGGTCATCACGTGGAACAGGGCACCCGCGACCGCGTACTGCGTGCCCACGGGGAGCGCTATGAGGATGTACCCCGCCTGGGCGACGGACGAGTAGGCGAGCATCCTCTTGATGTTGGTCTGGGAGACCGCTATGAGGTTGCCCACGGTCATGGTCACTATCGCGAGGAGCGCTATGGCCGCCTCCCAGTCCGTCTTGGTGACCATGAGGCCGACCAGGAAGACCTTGATGAACGCGGCGAAGCCCATCTTCTTCGACGCCGCGGCCAGGAGGCCGGACACCGGCGTCGGGGCGCCCTCGTACACGTCCGGCGCCCACATGTGGAACGGGACGGCGGCCACCTTGAATCCGAGGCCCGCGATGATCAGCACCGTCGCCAGCGCCGCGACGGAGTCGGAGCCCTCGAACGAGGAGAACATGCCCTCCATCGCCGGGCCCATGGCCGATATGCTCGTCGTGCCCGACACCCCGTAGAACAGGGATATGGCGAAGAGCGTGAGGGCGGACGAGAACCCGCCGACTATGAAGTACTTGGTCGCCGCCTCGGAGGACCGCTTCTCCCTCTTCCTGAACCCGGAGAGGGCGAAGGACGAGATCCCCGCGATCTCCAGCCCGACGAACATCACGAAGAGGTCCGCGGCCTCGGCCACCAGGGTCATGCCCGTGACGGCCAGGAGTATGAGGGCGTAGTACTCGCCCTGGTTCCTGTCACCGCGGACGAAGTCCGCCGATGTGAGCACCACTATGACGCCCACCGAGAGGAACACGAGGGTGAACAGCCCCGAGAAGAGGTCGATCTCCACGAGCGGGACGCTGCTCGCGGGCGGGGTCCACGCGTCGAAGAACATCCACGCCACGACGGCCGCTGCCACGCCCACCAGGGGCATCAGCGCCGCCGCCGCGACGAGCCGCTTGTCCCTGAACAGGTAGTCCAGGGCCGGCACGATCAGCGCGAACAGCACCAGCACGAGCTGCAGCATGAAGGGCTCGAGCATGCTCAGGACGGTCAACTCATCCACCTCCGAAGAGCCTGAGGACAATCTCCACGGCCGAGTCTATCCTGGAGAACACGAGGCCGGGGAACACCCCGAAGACGGCTATCAGCGCCACGAGCACCCCGACGGGCACGTACTCGTACCAGTCCATGTCCTTCAGGTGGGACGTGTCTATCTTCTCCGTCATCGGGCCGAACACGGACCTCTGCAAGGCCCACAGGTAATAGGCGGCGGTTATCGCGACCGCGGATATCGGCACCAGCACCCACAGGGCCCACTTGTCGAAGGTGGCGTAGAGGACCATGAACTCGGCGGCGAAGCTCACCAGGCCCGGCAGGCCCAGCGAAGCGAGGAACCCCACCGTCATGAGCGTGGCTGCGATCGGGATGCGCTTCGCGAGCCCTCCCAGGAGCGGGATCATCCTCGTGCCGCACTTGTGCTGCACGACGCCGCACATCATGAAGAGGACCGCGGTGACGAGGCCGTGGGCGAACATCTGGAAGACGCCGGCGACCACGCCGACCTCGCTCAGGGTCGCGTAGCCCAGGAGCACGAAGCCCATGTGGCTTATCGAGGAGTAGGCGACCATCTTCTTGAGGTCCTTCTGGGCGAGGCAGACCATGGCGCCGTAGACTATGCTTATGACGCCCATCACGGCCATGAGTACCGAGAGGTCGCTCGCCCCCTCGGGCAGCGACGGGATCGCGACGCGGATTATGCCGTACCCGCCCATCTTCAGCAGGAGGCCCGCCAGGAGGACCGAGCCCGCGGTCGGGGCCTCCACGTGCGCGTCGGGCAGCCACGTGTGGAAGGGCACCATGGGCAGCTTGACCCCGAAGCCGAAGAACATCGCGGCGAATATGCCCACCTGCATCGCCCTCGCGAACCCGACGCTCTCGGCGGCGATGGCCTCCATGCTGAAGGTCTGCAGCCCCGCCTCGAAGTACATCGCCATTATGGCGATCAGCAGCGCCAGGCTCGCGACGTGGGTGTATATGAAGAACTTGATGGCGGCGTAGTCCTTCCTCGGGCCGCCCCATATGCCGATGAGGAAGTACATCGGTATGAGGACGACCTCCCAGAACACGTAGAACATGAAGTAGTCCAGGGAGACGAACACGCCCAGGACGCCCACCTCGAGGATGAGCATCAGGCCGAAGTACTCCTTCGGGCGCTTCTCGGTGTCCCAAGAGAACAGCACGGAGAGCATGCAGAGGAGCGTCGTGAGGACGAAGAGGGGGAGGCTGATGCCGTCGATGCCCACGATGTAGCTCACGCCGAGGGTCTCGATCCACTCGTACTCCTCGTAGAACTGGTAGCCGTTGTGGTAGCCCGTCGCCTCCGACGTCGGGTCCGTTGCGAACTCGTAGGTCACCAGGAGGGAGAGCGCCAGGGCCGCCGCGGAGAACGCGAGGGCCACGACGCGCGCGTGCTTCCCGTGCCTGCCGAGCCCGAGCGTGACGAAAGCGCCGATGAGCGGCAGGACTATCACGAGGGACAGGACGGGAATTCCTTCGAGCATGTGCTCACCACCCTCCCCACGGTATCACGTACAGAACGAGTATGAGCAGGAGGCATATCCCGACGACTATCAGGCCGGTGTAGCGCTGGACGTTGCCGTTCTGGAGCCTCCTGATGAGGTTCCCGGTGTTCCCGCCCAGGTAGGCGAAGCCGTTCACGATGCCGTCTATGACGTGCCTGTCGAACGCGTCCGCCACGAGCGACAGGGCGTACACGACCTTCACCGCGAGGTCGTCGTAGAACTTGCTGATGTACCACCGGTTCTCGAGGGCCCTCTGCAGCCTCCCGTTGACGCCCTTCGCGAACACCGAGCGGTCGAATCCGGGCACGTAGTAGACCTTCCAAGCCAGGAGTATGCCGCCGACGGCCAGGGCGAGGGTCAGGTAGGTGAGCGGGTCCGTGAATATGCCGACCGCGAGGTCCGCGAGGCTCCCGTGCTCGGCCCCGTGCAGCAGGCCGTGTATCGAGCCGGCCATGAAGGACTCGAACCCCTCCCCTATGAAGAGTGCGAAGCCCGAGCCGATCGCCAGGCCCGCGAGTATCATCAGCGGGACGGTCATGATCCGCGGGCTCTCGTGCGCGTGGTAGGCCGACCTCGGCTGGCCCGCGAAGGTCATGAACCACATCCTGAACATGTAGAACGCCGTGAGGAAGGCGGTGGCCATCCCCATGAGCCATAGCACGAAGAACACCGGGTCGAAGTCCCCGGCGTGCCAGACGGCCGCCAGCACCTCGTCCTTGCTCCAGAAGCCCGACAGAGGCGGCACCCCCGCTATCGCCAGGGAGCCGATCAGCATCGTGAGCGAGGTGACCTTCATCACCTTGCCCAGGCCGCCCATGAGCCGCATGTCGTTCGTGCCCACGGCGTGTATGACGCTGCCGCCGCAGAGGAACAGGAGGGCCTTGAAGAACGCGTGGTTCATCAGGTGGAACGTGGCCGCGGAATAGCCCGCGGCGGTGTCGGCGTGTATCACGAGGTAGCCGCCGGCGCCGAGGCCCAGGGTCATGTACCCGAGCTGGCTTATGGTGCTGTACGCCAGGACGCGCTTGATGTCGTTCTGGGCCAGCGCTGCGGTCGCCGCCACCAGGGCGGTGATGCCGCCGATGCACGCGACGAAGACGAGGCTCTCGGGCGCCTGCACCAGGAGCGGGTAGGACCTGGCAGTGAGGTACACCCCCGCTTTGACCATCGTCGCGGCGTGGATGAGGGCCGACACCGTCGTCGGGCCCTCCATGGCGTCGGGGAGCCACTCGTGCAGCGGGAACTGGGCGCTCTTGCCTATCGCGCCGCCGAATATCAGCGCGGTCGAGAGGACCATCATGTCCGTTGGCACCGCCGACGTCCCGGTCCCGTGGAACAGCTCGGCGAAGTCGAGGCTGCCGACGTACTTGAACAGGATTATGATGCCCGCCATGAACATGATGTCGCCCACGCGGGTCACTATGAAGGCCCTCTTGGCGGCGCTTGCGGCCGACGGCCTCTCGTACCAGAAGCCTATCAGCAGGTAGGAGCACAGGCCGACCAGCTCCCAGAATATGAACATCAGGAGGTAGTTGTCCGCTATGACGAGCCCGTACATCACCGATATGAAGAGGCAAATCTCGGCGTAGTACCGTCTCCTGGTCTCGCCCTCGCCGTGCATGTACCCGCCCGAGTAGAAGACCACCAGGGTGCCGACGATCGACACGACCACGAGCATGAGGGCCGACAGCTCGTCGATCCATATCCCGAAGGTGAGGCTGAAGTCACCGACGACGAGCCACTCGAACCTCTGCGAGCCGTCCGTGAGGGTGTTGCCCATCAGCACGTCCCACACGACGAGGAACGACAGGCCCATTGCGCCGAGCGCGCCTCCGATGGCGTAGACCGCGCCGTCCTCCCACCACAGAGTGCGCTTGGGCATCAGCGCTATGAGCATGAACGCGACGAAGGGGAAGACCGGGATGAGCCATGCGTACTCGAGCAGCCTACCACCTCAGTATGTTGATCTTGTCGACGTCCACCGTCTGGTACCGCCTGTACACGGACAGTATGATCGCCAGCCCGACCGCGACCTCCGCCGCCGCGATCGCTATCGAGAACAGCGCGAACGCCTGCCCCGACGGGTCCACCGAGATGTGCAGCGTGGAGTGGTACGAGCTGAACATCACCAGGTTGACGTTCGCCGCGTTGAGCATGATCTCGATGCACATCAGCACGACGATGGCGTTCCTGCGGGTGAGGACGCCGTACGCCCCGACCACGAAGAGGAGGGAGCTGAACACCAGCCAGTACTCGATCGGTATCATTCCCTCTCCTCCTTTGCGAGGAACACCCCGCCGAGTATGGCGACGAGCAGGAGCAGGCCTATCATGAACACGACGAGCGAGTACCCGGAGGTCCACTCGTCGCCCAGCATTGCCCTGGAGACGTCGTCGTTGGATATCGCGTCCATGTCCCCGTCAGGCCAGTCGACGCCCGTGACCACCAGGACGAGCAGCAGCGCCAGGAGAACCAGGGAGGCCCCCTTGAGCAACCCCCCGCGCCTCATCTGCCCTCACTCTCCATGATCTCGCGCTTGGTGAGCATGATGCCGAAGAGGATGACCACGACCACGGCCCCGACGTACACCAGTATCTGCACTATGGCCACGAACTCCGCGTTGAGCATTATGTACAGGCACGCGACGGAGACGAAGCATGTCGCGAGGGCTATCACGCTGTGCATTATCTCCCGCGCGCGCACCACCATCAGCGCGGACACGAGCGCGCCCGCGGCGAGCATCAGGAACACTACGAGCTCCCAGGTCACTTCCGCACCCCCGGCATCTCTATGGCCTCGAACTTGCAGGCCTTGAAGCACCTTCCGCAGCCGACGCACTTCTCGAGGACGAACACGGCCCTCTTCTTGGGCTTGCCCTTCTTGCCGTCCTTGAGCACCTTCTCGGTCCCCGGCATCTCGAGCATGTATATGGCGTCCGCGGGGCACGCGCGCGCGCAAGCGCCGCAGCCCGTGCAGCTGTCGAGGACGAGCTTCGGCTCGGGCATCTCGAAGTAGGACTCGTACACCTCGACCATGGTGAGCGCCTTCTCGGGGCAGGCCGCGGCGCACTTGCCGTGCGAGTTGCACTTGGAGAGGTTGATCTCGGGCTTCTTCTTGCCCACCTTCTCGATGGGCATCATGGCGATGCACATCTCGGGGCACTCCCCGGCGCACTTCTCGCAGCCCGTGCACTTGGACATGTCCAGCATCGGCAGGAGCCGCTTCCTCCTCTCCTCCTTGAACGTGGCGGCGAAGGCGTCGTCCCTGATGGCCTGCGGGCCGAGCCTGAACGCCTCGCGGTCCCTCCCCGCGAGCTCGAACTCGGTCGTCATGTGCAGGGCGCACGTCGGGCACACCTCGGCGCAGAAGCCGCAGAAGAGGCACCGCCCGAGGTCGACGCCCGGCCGCTCTATCTTGCCGAGCTCAGGGTCCTCGACCTTCTCGAGCCACATGCAGTCGTTGGGGCATATGGCGACGCAGTTCCCGCAGCCGATGCACTTCTTGAAGTCGAGCGTGTGCTTGCCGCGGTAGACCTGCGGGAGCACCAGCTTCTGGTGTGGGTAGAGGACCGTGTTGGGCTTGCCCAGGATGAGGGAGCGCACGAGCTGCTTCCCCGTCCTCATCATCGGCCTGACGACGTACCCTATGAAGCTGACCTTGCCCCTCTCGGCCTCCGCCATTCAGAACCACCCCATGGTCTTCATCGCGGCGGCGATGAGCAGGTTCACCATCGCGAGCGGGAGGAGCCTCTTCCACCCCAGGTTCAGGATCTGGTCCACCCTGACCCTCGGCAGGGACCACCTCATCCACTCTATTACAACGAAGACGCAGTATGCCTTGATCAGGAACCATATCTCCCCCGGGACCGGGTCGGGGCCGTTCCACCCGCCCAGGAACAGGGCGGTCGCCAGGGCGCCTCCCGCGTACCCCCTCAGGTAGGAGGTCATCATGAAGAAGCCGAAGCGCATGCCGCAGTACTCGGTCGTCCACCCCTCGACCAGCTCTGCCTCGGCCTCGGGCAGGTCGAAGGGCGTGACCTCGACCTCGGCGGCCATGCACACGAGGAAGACGATGAAACCGATGAACAGGGGGATGGCGTACCAGACGTCCTCCTGCCCCTCGACGACGCCGACGAACCCGAAGTCGCCCGACAGGAGGAAGACGCTCGCGACGGCCAGGAGGAGCGGTATCTCGTAGCTCATCATCTGGGCCGCGGACCGCATCCCGCCGATGAGGGTGTACTTGTTGTTCGAGGACCAGCCCGCCAGGAGTATGGAGAAGGGCGCTATGGCGAAGGCCGCGAAGGCGAAGAGCGCGCCCGCGGGGACGAGGTCCCCGTCGATGTTGGTCGCTATGCCGAAGTCCGGGCTCAGGGGTATGGTCGCGAGTATGAGGAAGGACGAGCTGACGAATATGACCGGGGCCAGGATGAAGCCCAGCCGGTCCGCGTCCTTCGGGGTGATGATCTCCTTGACGAACAGCTTCATCCCGTCCGCGATGTTCTGGAGCCACCCGCCGATCCTGTAGCCGACGTAGTACGGCCCGTAGAAGTCGAATATGCGCCCGCTCAGCTTCCTGTCGAGCCAGATGAAGTTGAGGACGTTCACTATGGCGACAATCAGGACGACCAGTACCTCGAGGAGGATGGTCATCACCGCTATGTGGCTGTCCGAGGCGGCGAAGTCGCCCACGTCCGTGAAGAACCCGCCGAGGCCGCCAGGCAGCAGGTCGCCGAGCCAGTACCACAGGTTGTTGACGAGGTCCACGAGCCAGACGATTATCCCGTTGCAGAACTCGTACAGGTTCATGGCCTCACCTATCGTTCTCCCCGATGCACATGTCGAGGCCGCCCATTATGGCCACGACATCGGCGACCTTGTACCCGACCAGGAACTTGGGCGCCGCTGAGACGGTCACGAATATCGGGCTGCGGATCTTGAGCCTGTAGGGCCTGTCGGTCCCGTCGCCGACGACGTACATCATGCCCTCGCCCCTGGGGTCCTCGACCCTGCCCATGCCGGTCCCGGCGGGGGCGTTCCTCGGCGCGACGACCCTGAAGTCCCCCTTGGGCATCCCCTTGACCGCCTGCCGGATGATCCTGCAGCTCTCCCACATCTCGTCCATCCTGACGCGGTACCGGGCGAAGCAGTCCCCCTCGGGCCTAGTGCACACCTCGAAGCGCATGTCCGGATAGGCCTCGTAGGGGTTGTCCCTCCTGAGGTCGCACCTGGCGCCGCTCCCCCTGAGGGGCGGGCCGGTGACGCCGAGGTTCATGGCGAGCTCCTTCTTCAGTACGCCCACCCCCTCGTTCCTCATCATGAATATCTTGGAGCCCTCGTAGATGTCCTCGTACTCCTTCAGCCTCTTCTCCATGTAGTCGCACGCGCGGAGGGCCTCCCTGTCCCAGTTCGGCGGGAGGTCGTGCGCGACCCCGCCTATGCGCGGGTAGTTGTAGGTCAGCCTCGAGCCGGTGAGGCTCTGGAGCAGGTCGACGAAGACCTCCCTGTCCCTCATCCCGTAGATGAAGCCCACCATCATCCCCAGGTCGGCCGCGTACGCCGCGAGCCACATCAGGTGGGAGGCGATCCTCTGCATCTCGAGGACGGCGACGCGGATGTACTGCGCCCTCGGGGGGACCTCGACGCCCATCAGGTCCTCGACCGTCCTGCAGTACAGGTGGCTCCAGCTCATGGACGAGCCGTAGCAGAGCCTGTCGGTGATGGGGATGACCTGGGTGTATGTCCTGTTCTCGCAGAGCTTCTCGATGCCCCTGTGGAGGTAGCCCACCTCCGGCTCGGCGTCGACGATGGTCTCGCCGTCGACCTTTATGCGGAGGTTCCACAGCCCGTGCGTCATCGGGTGCTGCGGGCCCATGTTGATCCACATCTCAGCCGTGCCATTCACCCCCTGAAGTCCTTCCGGAGCGGGTGGTAGAGCGTGTCCTTCAGCATCAGTATGCGCTCCAGCTTCGGATGCCCCTTGAACGTGATGCCCATCAGGTCATACGCCTCCCTCTCCTGCCAGTTGGCCCCGCCCCAGATGTCGGAGACGGAGTCGACCGTCGGGTCGTCCTTCGGCGTCGCGGTGATGAGCTCGACCGTGAGGTTGCCCTGGTAGCTGGAGACGTGGTACACGACCTCGAACCTGTCAGGGTAGTCGACCGCGGAGATCATCGACATGTGCTCGAAGCCGAGGTCGTCCCTGAGGAGCCTGCAGGCGCGGTAGAGGTCCTCCCTCCTGACGCGCGCGCGCAGGAGGCCTGGCCTGACGCGCTCCGCGTCCGACACCGACGAGGGGAAGCCCTCCCTGAGCCCCCTGAGGACCCTCTCCTCCGGGTCCCCCCCTATGCGCGTCGGAGCCTTCTCGAGCTCCCCCTGTCCCCCTCCGACCATGTCATCTCCCCCCGGTGCCCTCACCTGCCCGTCAGCAGCCCCCGCTTCTCCTCCTTGATCTTCCTCTGCAGCTTCAGGAAGCCGTCGATGAGCGCCTCCGGCCTCGCCGGGCACCCTGGAATGTATATGTCGACGGGGATGAACTGGTCGACCCCTTTGACGACGTTGTAGCTGTCGTAGAACGGCCCGCCTGACACCGCGCACTCGCCCATGGCGATGACCCACTTGGGCGAGGGCATCTGGTCGTAGAGCCTCCTGAGGGCGGGCTGCAGCTTCTTGCTGACCGGCCCGTTCACCAGGAGTATGTCGCACTGCCTCGGGGTCGACCTGTATATCACTCCCATCCTCTGCGCGTCGAAGCGCGGGGCCGAGGAGACGGCCATCTCCAGGGCGCAGCACATGATGCCGAAGTGGAGGGGGTACATCGAGTTCCTGGTCGCCCAGTTGAAGAAGTCCTTGAGGACGTAGTCGAGCGCCCCGCCGACGGGCGAGCGCTTGAGGACGACGCCGAGGGCCTCGTCCGACCACTCGATGAAGTCCTTCGAGCGGAGCATCATGACCTGGCCCAGGGACTGCCCGTCCCCCTTCATATCCAGATTATCTCCTCCTTCTTCAGGGCGTACACGACGCCGACGAGGAGCACGCCGAGGAACATGAACATGAAGACCTTCGCGAGGTCGCCCAGGCTGTCGAAGGTCAGGGCCCACATGAGGACGAAGACCGTCACCAGGTCGAAGGCCACGAAGAGGATCGCGTACATGTAGTACTGGAAGTGGAACTGGATCTGCGCCTTGCCTATCGGGACCTCGCCGCACTCGTAGGTCGTCTCGCCCCTGGGGTCGTGCTTGTCGGGGCGGAAGTACCTCGAGAGCAGGAAAACTAGCGGCGGTATGAGGAGCGCTAGGAGGGCGAAAATCGCTACCCCCATGTAGTCCTCTGCTAGCATCGCCCTCGGATTCACAACGGAGTATTAAGTCCTTTCAGTGGAAAGAGAGGGCCGCCCGAGCAGGTCAGTATCGAAGAATCTTCGAAAAGCGGGGGCAGGGGTCGCAAGGCGTCGGGCCTGGAGAAGACGGATGGGGTTTGGAGGGGTTTGGGCCGCGGGACGGGCCTACTTGTACCGCGTGCCGCACCGGGAGCAGAACGCGGCGTTCGGGTCGAGCATCGTCCCGCAGACTGGGCAGTGCCCGGTCGCCATCGCCTGGGCCGCCATCGGCGCCTGCATGCCCGGAGCGGGCGGGGCCGGGGCCTTCCGGCCGCCCATGACCACGACCACCACGACTATGACGACCACTGCGACTATGACTATGGCCGCGATGATGAGCGCCCAGGTCATGAACGATATGGCCTCCTCGGCCTCCGTGAAGGCGCCGGAGACGTCGAACTCGAGGTGCGCGACGGTCAGCCCGGGGTTCTCCCAGGTCAGGGTGTAGGTGCCGGACATGTACGAGGGCAACCACCCCGTCCCGGAGTAGGCGCCCGTCTGGCTGATGTACTCGGTGCCGTCGGGGTCAATCAAGGCGAAGTCCAGCGGCACGTCGCTGCTCCACGAGTATTCGGATATATCGAATATCTCGAGCTCCACCTGGATGGAGTACGAGTCGCCGGCCAATATCGCCCGCTCCTCCGCGGAGACGTTCGCGGAGAGGGCGAGCGCAGACACGATGCACAGCGCGAAGAGCGCCGGGAAGATCCTGGTCCTCATGAAGGTCATCCTCCCGGGCACAATCGCGCTGCACTGGATATTATACTTGCGCGTTGCCGGCGCCCCGTGGCCGTAACTGAAAAGCATTTATGAGGGGCGCGGGGGTTCCGAGTCAGGATGGCCCGACCGGATCTCGTCCTCCTGCACCCCCCGAGCGTCATGGACTTCAGGGAGAGGGCGATCCTCGCAGGGCCCGTCAGCGACCTCATCCCGTCGACCCCGGTCTTCGAGATGTACCCCATAGGCTTCACCACGATAGCGTCGCACCTCGAGTCGGAGGGGTACGAGGTCCGCATCGTGAACATCGCCAACAAGATGCTCATGTCGGGGAGGTTCGACCCCTCGAGGTTCGTGAAGGGGCTCGACGCGGCCATGTTCGGGATCGACCTCCACTGGATGCCCCACGTCCAAGGCGCCCTGGAGCTCGCCAAGGTCGTCAAGGCTCACCACCCCGGCGTGCCCGTAGTGATGGGCGGGTTCAGCGCGTCCTACTACCACAGGGAGCTGCTCTCCAGGTACCCCCAGGTCGACTTCGTCCTCAGGGGCGACTCGACGGAGCTGCCCACCGAGATGCTCCTCGGGGCGGCCGAGGCCGGCAAGGGCCTGGGGGAGGTCCCCAACCTCTCCTGGAGGAACGGGGGGAAGGTCAGGGAGAACCCGCTCACCCACGTCCCGGAGACGCTCGACGACATAGTCATCGACTACGGGCTGATGGTCCGCAAGGTGCTCAGGTACCGCGACCTCTCGGGCAACATGCCCTACAGGAACTGGAAGGCCAACCCGATGTCGATCGCGGTGGGCGTCAGGGGGTGCACCCACAACTGCTCCAACTGCGCCGGCTCGTGCGACTCGTTCGCGAGGAACTTCGGGCGGAGCAAGCCGGCGTACAGGTCCCCCGAGCTCCTGGCCGAGGACATATCCAGGGCGGAGGAGTACATCAAGGGGGCGACCTTCGTCGTGGGCGACTTGCGGCAGGCGGGCAAGGCGTACGCGGACAGGTTCCTCTCCGAGCTGAAGGCCAGGGGCGTCGGGAACGAGGTCGTGATAGAGCTGTTCACCCCCGCCGGGAAGGAGTTCGCCCAGCAGGTCGCCAGGAGCGTCGACCGGTTCAGCGTCCAGATGTCCCCGGAGACGCACGACGACGATGTCAGGAAGGCGCAGGACAAGCCCTACACGACCTCCGGCCTCGAGAAGTCCGCGCAGGCGTTCCTCGACGCGGGCTGCAACAGGTTCGACATGTTCTACATGATAGGGCTGCCCACGCAGACCAGGGAGTCCGTCGAGGGGACGGTCAAGTACACTCGCACGCTCTACGAGCGCTTCAAGGGCGGCCGCCTCTTCCCGTTCATAAGCCCGCTGGCGCCGTTCCTGGACCCCGGGGGCAACTCCTTCGAGAGGGCGGACGAGCTCGGCTACAGGCTCTTCGCGTCCACCGTCGAGGACCACGTCAGGCTCGCCACGATGCCGAGCTGGAAGTACGTGCTCAACTACGAGACCGCGTGGATGACCAGGGACGCGATAGTCGAGTCCACGTACTCCGCGGGGCTGGGGCTGAACGCCATCAAGAGGGACATGGGCCTGATAGGCGAGGACGCGGCGGAGAGGGTCGAGCGCAGGATCCTCGGGGCGTCGGAGATGATGAAGAGGATAGACGGGATGGTCGCGAGGGGGAAGACCACCGACTCGGACCTCGAGCAGCTGAGGGAAGTGGCATCGAGGCTCAGCGAGTCGACCGTCTGCGAGAAGGAGG
This sequence comes from Thermoplasmatota archaeon, assembly GCA_040751795.1. Classification (GTDB taxonomy): domain Archaea; phylum Thermoplasmatota; class Thermoplasmata; order UBA10834; family UBA10834; genus UBA9653. Next base: position 287,746 of record JBFMHR010000001.1, read on the forward strand.
AGCTCGACTGGTCCGAGAGCTCCATATACGCGAGCATCCCCCGGATGGTGGGGGCGCTCCTCCGGGGCAGGTGAGCCGGAGGGCGGCTCAACTTATTTCTCCCCCCTGCCCGATTGCGGTCCGGCGAGGACATGATACTGGGCGTGTACGGCTACCAGGACTCGGGCAAGACGACGATGGTCGAGGCGCTCGTCGCGGCCCTCGTGGAGGACGGCCTCAGGGTCGCGTCGGTGAAGCACTCAGGCCACGCCGACGCATCCGACCTCCGCGGCAAGGACACATGGAGGCACGCGGAGGCGGGCAGCGACCCGGTGGTGCTCTCCACCGCGAAGGGCACCGTGTTCTGGGTGCGCAGGGACATGCCCGTCGAGAGGGTCGTGGAGGTGCTGCAGGCGTCGTTCTCGCCGGACGTGGTCATAGTCGAGGGGCTGAAGGGCAGCCCCTACCCGAAGGTGGCCCTCGGCGACATCGAGCCCAGGAAGGGGACGGTGCTCTCCAACCCGTCGCTGAAGGAGCTCACGGCCTACGTCAGGAGGGAGGTCGACGTCGGGAGGGCGCTGGCGTCGCTGCCCGGCCTGGACTGCAACAAGTGCGGCCTCGACTGCGCCGCGATGGCGAGGGCCGTCGCGGAGGGGAGGAAGGCGCTGGACGACTGCAGGGAGCTGCCCTCCCGCGACGTCTCTATAACGGTCGGCGGGAAGAGGATCGCCGCGGGCACCTTCGTGTCCGAGATAGTCGACGACACGATAAGGGGGATGCTTGGGAGCCTCAAGGGCTACGAGCCCGGGAAGGACGTTGAAATCCGTCTCAGGGCTAAGAGAGGGGCGTCGAAAAAGCGCCCGGCCAAGGGGCGCTGAAGGGGCTTCGAACGCCCGTCCGGCCGTTCTGCGCTAGGTTTATCAACACCGAAGATATCATGAGAGCCAGGCGCTCGCAGGGCCACGGGGGAGCGACAGGCGAAGGCATCCGGTGACACTCATGCGGAACATCTCTGAGATCGAGAAGGACCTAGACGCGTGCCTACAGTGCGGGTACTGCAGGGACCCCTGCCCCGTCTACAAGACCATAGGGTGGGAGTCAGCCACGCCGAGGGGGAAGGTCTACCAGCTGAAGCAGATCAAGAACAGGAGCCCGATAGACACCCTCTTCAGGAGGAACGCGAAGGTCGACGACAAGTTCGTCGAGCGGATATTCCAGTGCACCTCCTGCGCCGCCTGCGAGCACAACTGCCACGTCGAGATCGACTTCGCCCACCTGTGGGAGGAGGTCAAGGAGTGGCTCATATCCCAGGGGTACCAGCCACCGGAGGCCCACAGGAAGATCAGGGAGAGGGTCGTCCAGAAGCGCAACCCCTACGACGAGCCGAAGGAGAAGAGGCCGGCCTGGCTCCCGAAGGAGGTCAAGCTCTCGGAGGACCCGGAGGTGGTCTTCTTCACAGGCTGCACCGAGGCGTACAGGATGACGCCCCTCGCGGTCGCCACGGCCAAGCTGCTCGACAAGGCGGGCGTGAAGTTCACGATCATGGGCGAGGAGGAGTGGTGCTGCGGCTCGCCCCTTCTCAGGACAGGGCAGAAGGCGCCCGTGAGGGACGAGCTTGCACCGCACAACGTCCGGGAGATGGAGCGCCACGGCTGGAAGACCATGGTCACGGCCTGCGCGGGCTGCTACAACACAATAAAGAACGACTACCCGAAGATGGTCGGGAAGCCCTCGTTCGAGCTCTACCACATAACCGAGTACCTGGACAGGCTCGTCAAGGACGGGCGGCTCAAGTTCACGAAGGAGTTCAAGAAGAAGATCGCCTACCACGACCCGTGCCACCTGGGGAGGCACGCGAAGGTCTACGACCCGCCGCGGGACATACTGAAGGCCATCCCGGGGGTGCAGGTCGTCGAGATGAGGCACGAGAGGGAGGACTCCCAGTGCTGCGGGGCGGGGGGCGGCTTCAAGAGCGCATTCAACGACATGGCCGAGACCGTCGCCGCGGACCGCGTCCGCGAGGCGGTGGACGCCGGCGCGGAGCTGATAGTCACGTCGTGCCCGTTCTGCCAGGTGAACCTGATCGCGGGCGCGAAGAAGGCTGGCATCGACATCAAGACGATGGACGTCGTCCAGGTCGCGCTGCAGGCCGTCTAGACGCGAGGCGCCTCTGGACGGCCTCGCCCCTGAGCTCCCTCAGCGCGTCGGCGGCGACCCACCTCGCGGCCTTCGAGTCCTTGCGGGAGATCCTCAAAGCGGTTGCCACGGCTGCCTTGTTCAGGCGGAGGTTCCTCTTGCCGACCTGCCTGAGCGCCCAGTTCACGGCCTTCCTGACGTACGGCCTCTCGTCGGTGGACTCCCGCGCCATGACCGGAAGCCATGCGAGGAACACGGAGTCGGGCGCCTCCTTGTCGTGCACTGCCAGGACCGCCATGAGGGCGAAGCCGGCCCTCTTGACGAACTCCTCGTCCCTGGCCGTCCACTCCAGGGCCTTGCCGTGTGCGAACCTGGTCCTGTCGAAGAGGTGTAGGCAGGTGCCGTCGCAGATCGCCCAGTTGTCGAAGTCCCCGGCCCAGCGCTCCATCTGCGCCTCCGTGACCTTGTCCGGCTCGTCGACGAGGACCGCCAGGTGCCTCGCCTCGTAGACGCCCGTCCTCCAGAGCGCGAGCGCAAGCCTGTGGTCCTTGCCGATCCTCCTGGCGAGGGCGACGAGGTCCGGGGTCCTCACGCCCAGAATGACCTTGGACCTGATGCCGTACCGCGCCATCCCGTCGAGGTCGCACGGCCTAGCGAGGCGCCTCAGCTCCGAAAGGGCCCCGTCGGCGTCCATGGGAGCCTCAGATGCCCGTCCACGGGACGCCCTTGTGGGCGCTCATGACGATCTGCGTGTCGGTCTCCTTGACGCCGTCGATCTTGAGGAAGGTGTCTATGAACTCCTGCAGCTCGGTCATGCCGACGAACAGCGCGACCACGAGGAGGTCGTACTCGCCCGTGACCCTGTACACGGCGACGACCCTGTTGTGGTTGACGACGTGGTCCACGACCTTGTCGAGCTTGTCCGTGACGGTCTTGAGGTGGATGTAGGCCTTGACGGTGTTCTCTATGAGCCTGTAGTCTATGTGTATTGAGAACCGCATGATGATGCCGTTCTCGATGAGGTTCTTGATGCGCCGCCTGACCGTCGCCTCCGTGACGCCGAGCTTCTTGGCGATCTCGGAGTTGCTCATGCGGGCGTTCTCCCTCAGCTCGCAGAGTATGCGGATGTCCGTCCTGTCGATGGGCAGGAGCTTGAGGTCTAGGCCCTTCCACCGGTCGAGTATCTCGCAAGGGAACTGGCTCTGCTGAGGCGTGTTCATGTCATCCCAGGGCCCTGTAGATGCACGGGGTACTTCAATCTAACGGAATCCAATCAACAACGCGTCCGTTTGGTGCCTTTTTCGTACAACGCGCGGGCCGAATGCAACGAATGTTGCCACGGGAATCGGCGAAAAACGGTCATCTCCCGTACCGGCGGACCCTCTGCTGGTAGGACCTCACCGCCCTCAGGAAGTCGATCTTCCTGAAGCCCGGCCAGTACACGTCGGAGAAGTAGAGCTCCGAGTAGGCGAGCTGCCACAGGAGGAAGTTGGAGATCCGCTCCTCGCCGGAGGTCCTCAGTATTAGGTCGGGGTCTGGGAGGTCGGACGTGTAGAGGTAGTCCGCGACGACCTTCTGGGTTATGTCCTCGACGTCGAGGGAGCCGCCCTTGACGGCCTCGGCCAGCTTCTTGATCGCGTGGACGATCTCCTCGCGCCCCCCGTAGCCGACCGCGATGTTGAACGAGTAGGAATCGTACCCCTTGGTCCTCTCCTCGGCGTAGGCGATGGCCTCCTGGACCTCGTCGGGGAGGAGGTCCTTCTGGCCGAGCACCCTCACGCGTATCTTGTGCCTGTGGACCCTCTCGTCGTCCCCCAGGCTCCTGAAGTTCTTCACGAACATGCCCATGAGGGTCTCGACCTCGTCCCTGCCCCTGCCGACGTTCTCCGTCGAGAACGCGTACACGGTCAGGACCCTTATCCCGAGCTCGAGGCACCACTCGAGCATCTCCTCGAGCTTCTGCTTCCCCTTCTCGTGCCCCTCCGAGACGACCAGGCCGAACTCGTTGGCGTACCGCCTGTTGCCGTCCATTATGACGGCCACGTGGTGCGGCACCGGCTGTGCCATGACCTCTTTGAGGAGCCGCTTCTCGTAGGTCTGGTAAGCGGTGCCGGATATGGCCTTCGATATCTCGCCAGTCATGTCCAACCGAGCCTCTATGCGCGATTCGGATTTAAAACTATACGTGCCGGAAGTCCTCGGGGAGGCCGGCGCTGTAGAGCCCCAGGTCGACGCAGCCTATCGCGGCCACCGCCCCTATCGCCCCCCGCCTCCCCGTCACCTCGTGTATCGATATGCCCGACCTGGAGGCCGCGTGCTCCGCGTCGTGTATAGATAGTATAGTGTCTTTGGCCTCCGCCCCGAACCGGACGGCCGTCGCGGGTATGTCCAGGCCCTCGTAGGAGGCCAAGACCGTCTCCCCGGAGAAGGTGTTCTCCGCGACGAACTTCCTCGCCCACTCGACCGCCCTCCCCGCCTCCTGCGGCAGGACCGCGAAGGCCACGGCCGTGGATGCGCAGTTGGTGGTCTTCTGGGGGGCGTTGGGGTTGAGCTGCACGATCTTGTGCGCCAGGAAGACCGCGTGGGGCATCTGCCTCCCCAGGTTGAGGCCCAGTACCCACGTCGCGCCCTTCTCCTTCGTGTCCGTGTCGTCTATGCCGATCACGAGCCTCCGGTGGAGGGGGGTGGTTATGCGGACCTCGACCTGCCTCGAGCCCCCGACCTCCTCGTCGCTGAGGAACTCGGCCTTCTCTACCCCCTCTGCCTGGGGGAGGCACGCGCCCACGCCCACGCTCGCGCCCGCGATGCCCATCCAGGTGGTCTCGACCTTGTCGCCCTTGACGATCAACGACCTCAGAGCCTGCCCGCCGGTCTCCTTCGACGCGGCCCCGAACCGGACCTCGCCCTCGCCGACCCTCGCGTCCATGTGCAGGGTGGTGCCCTGGACCTCGACGTGCTCCACGACGCCCCCGGCCCTCAGCCTGTTGACGGCGTCCCACTCCACGGGGCCCTGCGCGCAGCACTCCTCGAATACCCTGGCCCTGCCCGTCCGCTCGTCGACCATCGTTATGAGCCTCCTCGCGAAGAGGGGCCCGTGCCTCTGCCTCAGCTCGACAGGCGTGACGACCCTGGCCATCTCACATCAGACTTCCAGCACCTCGCCCGGCGCCATTATCCTGACCTTCGCCTTGGACTGCTTCTTGACGAGCCTCTCGAACTCCCTCGGGTCCTGCTCGATGGGGGGCCATGTGCTGTAGTGCATCGGGACGACCACCTTCGGGCCGATGAGCTTGGTCGCGAGCGCGGCCTGCGCCGGGTCCATGGTGTAGAACCCGCCTATGGGGAGGAGTGCCACGTCCGGGCTGTGCATCTCGCCCACGAGCGCCATGTCGCCGAAGACGGCCGTGTCTCCGGCGTGGTAGACGACCTTGCCCGAGTCGATGACCATCCCCGTCGCCATCGCCGCGGAGAACTCGAGCCCGGGGGCGCCGATGCTGGAGGAGTGGAACGCGGGGACCATCGACACCTTCGTGTCCTTGATCTTGACCGTCCCTCCGATGTTGAACCCGGTCGCTTTGACCGAGCACTTCTCCAGGTAGAGCGACATCTCGACTATGCACGCGACCTCCGCCCCCGTCCTCCTGGCGATCGCGACGGCGTCGCCAAGGTGGTCGAAGTGCCCGTGCGTTATGCAGATTATGTCGCAGTCGACGTCCTCGGGCTTCGCGGCGGCCTTGGGGTTGCCCGTCAGGAACGGGTCGATCAGCACCTTGTCCTTCCCGTGCAGCAGGAACGCAGAGTGTCCGAGCCACTGTATCTTCATTCAGACCATCCCAGACTCATCAACGAGTCCGGGCTATTTGTTGGTTTTGAGCCGCCTCACTGGCCCGGCCTGTCGACGAACCGGGCCACCAGGTCGGGCATGCTCAGGGCCCGCAGGCCCTGGGACTCGTAGACGAGCCACTTGCCCTTGACCCCGACGAAGCGGCCCCTGTGGACGCCCTCAGTCCCCTGGAGGCGCGGGGCGCTCTGCAGCGGCTGGGCGAGCGGGTACCCGTCCAGGAACTCCAGTCCGCCGAAGGACACGCCCTCCCGGCCCTCCAGGAGAGACCCGAGGCGAGCGTGCTCCGCCTCGACTGCGGAGCGGTCCACGGGCCTCGACAGCATGTCGAGGATGTCCTGCTGCCTGTGCCACTGCGGCAACCCCGTCGAGCTGGATATCTCCGCCTCCGCGAGCCTCGCCGCCCTCCTGTTCGGGAACGTCCCGATGAACGCGAAGGCGTCCGCCCCCTGCTCGACCAGGCGCTCCCTGATCCGCCTCGAGGAGCTCATGCCGATCTTCGGGCGGTCCTGGTAGAATGCCAGGTAGAGCATGTGCTCCCGCCTGCAGAACTCGCTCGGTGCGCCCCCGCTCTTGGGGCTCAGGCACGAGGAGCCGTCGCACTTGGGGTCGAAGACGCACTCCTGGTCCCAGATGTAGGACTCGCCCGCGCAGGCCTCGCACTGCGAGTGGCCCTCGACGTGGACCTCGTTCGGGCAGGGGATGTGCCTCCCGCGCTCGAAGCGGCCCACGCACCTCCTCGCCCTGCCCACAGAGATGTCCGCACGGTCGACGGGCTCCTCGGTCTCCCTGTCATCCGTCTGGCCGCGCCACACGAGCCTCGGCTCGAAGCCCTTCCAGTAGAACTCGAGTACGTGCAGGGAGCGCCTCTGGTCGATCCCCTGTATGAGGATGTCGTCGGCCCTCTCGAACATCTGCAGGTGCTTTGTCCCGCTAGATGATAATGATTTCCACGGGCAGGGCGGAACTGGGGCGGCCTACTTGTCCTCGCCTTCCTGCGGCTCCTCCCTCTCACGGGGCGGGGCCTGGGGCGGGAACTCCGACAGGTCGACCTCCATCCTCTTGAGGTACTGCGGCGGCACATCGGTGGTGAGGTAGACCGTCTTCCCGGCCCTCTGGATGACGATGCCGTCCTCGGCCGCGGCCTTGGAGTCCACCTCGAGGATGATCGGTTCGGCGGTCCTGACCCGGCCCGCGTTGACGGCGTCGCCGACGGTCTTGCTGAGATGCACCTTCTTCCTGTCGGAGGGCTTGAGCCCGACCTCCAGGACGATGTCGACCTCCTCGGCGGTCGTCGGGTAGTAGAGTGTGTCCGGGGCACCGACCGTCTCCGTGTCGAGCTCTATCTCGAAGGAGTGCGCGTAGGTCGCCCTTATCATCCCGTCCCTGTGCTCGTACCTGCCCTTGTCGTCCGTCTCGATGATCGCGACTATGTGATGCGGGCGCAACCAGTGGTACCGCCTCTGCTTGCGGTGGAGCGCGTCCACGAACGCCTTGAGGTCGACGAAGCCGTGCCTGTCGACCCGGAGGTCGAACCTCTCCGGGAAGTGCCTCAGCACGCCTGCGAGGGTCCTGCTGAGCCTGTCCAGCTCCTCATCGTTCATCAGGAACCGGCCTTCGTCCCCGCAGACCGGGCAGAACTCGGCCCGGAAGTAGCCGTGGTTGACGCACTCCTTCAGCATGTGTACGACCTCTGAATGCACTTCGAGAACGTGGTTTATGATTTAGCCTTTTTGCTGTCCTCGGGGGACACCGGGCACCGGACCGGCCAGTCGCCGCGTGCGGCGAAACCTTAACTACCGGTTCGCGTTACCGGTTCCAAAGGTTGCTGCGGAGGTTACAGGGGGCCTCTGGCAGCGCGACGGACCGGCCGTGTTACCGGTGGCATTGGCGTTCGCCGGCCACCAGGACCACATCCGCTAGCAGGGGTGAGCGCGGTGGAGAAGGTAGTCGTCATCGGAGGTGGCATCGCAGGGATACAGGCATCCCTGGACCTCGCGGACAGGGGGTTCGAGGTCCACCTCGTTGAGAGGAGCCCGTCCATAGGCGGCCACATGGCGCAGCTCGACAAGACCTTCCCCACGAACGACTGCTCCATGTGCATCCTGTCGCCCAAGATGATCATGTGCGCCGACCACACGAACATCAAGCTCCACACCTACTCCGAAGTCCAGGCGGTCACGGGGGACTTCCCGAGGTTCAAGGTCGCGATCAGGGAGAAGGCCCGCTTCGTCGATGTCAAGAGGTGCACCGGCTGCGGCGACTGCATAGCCAAGTGCCCCGTGAAGGTGCCGTGGGAGTTCGAGGAGGGGCTGGCCCAGAGGAAGGCCATATACCTCCCGTTCCCCCAGGCCGTCCCGAGGAAGGTCACGATTGATGGCGAGCGGTGCCGCATGATACAGAGCAAGAAGTGCGGCGTGTGCAAGAAGGTCTGCCAGGCCGGGGCGATCGACTACGACCAGAAGGACTCGGTGGTGGAGGTCGAGGCCTCGGCGATAGTGGTGGCCGCGGGTTTCGAGCTCATGGACGCCACCGTGATGTCGCAGTATGGCCTCGGCGCGTGCAAGGACGTCGTCACCTCCCTGCAGCTCGAGAGGATCCTGTCCGCGTCGGGCCCGACCGGGGGGCACCTCGCCAGGCCCTCGGACCACAAGGAGCCCAGGAAGCTAGCCTTCGTCCAGTGCGTAGGCTCCAGGGACGCGCACTCCCACGGCTACTGCAGCAGCGTCTGCTGCATGTACGCGACGAAGGAGTCCATACTCGCCAGGGAGCACGCGCCGGGCCTCGAGACGGCCATATTCTACATGGACATGAGGGCGACGGGCAAGGGCTTCCAGGAGTTCGTCTCCAGGGCGAGGCAGAACTACGGCGTAAGGTACATCAGGTCCAGGCCCGCCAGGGTGCAGTCCGCGGCGGACGGCACCGGGGTCCTCGTCAACTACGAGACCAGCGGCCTCACGGGAGAGTCCGTCACCGAGGAGTTCGACATGCTCGTGCTCTGCCCAGCGTTGATACCGCCGAAGGGTGCGAAGGAGCTCTCCGCCCTGCTGGGGGTCGCCCTCGACGAGGACGGGTTCATCGACACCCCCGACATCTCCAGGCCCGTGGACACCTCCAGGAAGGGGGTCCTCGCCTGCGGGTTCGTCAGCGGCCCCATAGACATCCCGGACTCGGTCTCTCAGGCGTCCGCCGCCGCGGCCAGGGCCGCGGAGCTCATCGAGGGGGGTGCGAAGTGATGGCCAGGGTGGGCGTGTTCGTCTGCCACTGCGGGCACAACATCGCCTCGACGGTCGACGTCGAGGCGGTAGTGGAGTTCGCGAAGGGCCTCCCTGGAGTGGCCTACGCGGGGCACAACCTCTACTCCTGCTCCGAGGAGGGCCTCGGCTCGATAAAGAGGAGCATCGCCGAGAACAAGCTCGACCGGGTCGTGGTCGCGGCGTGCACCCCGAGGACGCACGAGCCCCTCTTCAGGCGCGCGTGCGAGCAGGCGGGCATCAACAAGTACCTCTTCGAGTTCGTCAACATACGGGAGCACTGCTCCTGGATACACACAAAGGAGCCCAGGGAGGCGACCGAGAAGGCCAAGAAGCTCGTCGCCATGGGCGTCGCCAAGGCGGCCCTCCTCGAGCCGCAGACCGAGGGGGAGTCCGCGGTCCTTCCGGCGGCGGTGGTCATCGGCGGCGGCGTCTCCGGGCTGGCGGCCGCGGCCTCTCTCGTGGACCAAGGGATCGAGACGCACCTGGTCGAGGCCTCCGACAGGCTGGGCGGGTTGCTCGCCGAGGTGACGACCATCGGCCCCGAGAGCACCGAAGCGCGCGAAATCATACGCGGCATCGTCAGGAGGCTGGAGGCGTCCCCCAAGGCACACATCCACCTGAGGTCGAGGGTCGCGGAGGCCAAGGGCTTCGTCGGCAACTTCGAGGTCACAGTCCGCGGCTGCGACAGCGACCTCAAGGTCCCAGCGGGCGCGATCGTGGTCGCGACGGGGACCAAGGAGCTCGACCCGACGGGCGAGTACGGCTTCGGCCAGAGGCCCGAGGTGGTGACCCAGCTCGAGCTGGAGCGCAGGCTCGCCAGGGGAGAGAGGCCGCGGAGGGTCGTGTTCATCAACTGCGTCGGGAGCAGGCAGCCCGGGAGGGAGTACTGCTCCAGGGTGTGCTGCAACGTCACCCTGAAGAACGCGCTCATGCTCGCGAAGGCCTCCCCCGACTCCAGGATACATGTCATACACAGAGACATCATGAGCAGCGGCACCGCGGCGGAGAGGCTGTACAAGGAGGCATCGGAGAGCGGGGTGAAGTTCCTCAGGTACGGGCTCGAGAGGGTCCCGGAGGTCGTGGCGGGCGGGGACGGGGTGGAGGTCCATGTCTACGACGAGACGCTCGAGGAGACCGTCCACCTGGGCGCCGACCTGGTCGTGCTGGCCGTGCCCATGGTCCCTCCGGGGGACTCGGAGGCGACGGCCAAGCTCCTGAAGGTCCCGAGGGACAAGTTCGGCTTCTTCCTCGAGGCTCATGTCAAGCTCAGGCCCGTCGAGTTCGCCACCGACGGCGTCTTCATCTGCGGCTCGGCGAGGTGGCCGGTCAGCGCAAGGGAGTGCATCTGGCAGGGAATGGCCGCGGCCGCCAAGGCGTCCATACCCATCAAGGAGGGCAGGGTCGTCATACAGGCCATCACCGCCGAGGTCGACCCCGACAAGTGCGCCGCGTGCGGCAACTGCGTCCTCGCCTGCCCGTACGAAGCCATCGAGGTCGTCGAGCAGGACGGGCGCAGGGCGGCCAAGGTCAACGAGGCGCAGTGCAAGGGCTGCGGCACCTGCGTCGCCGCGTGCCACAACGACGCCGTGAGCCAGAAGGGCTTCACGAGCGGTCAGCTCAGCGCGATGGTCGACGCCCTCGTCAAGGCGGCGCTGGAGGTGCCGAGATGACCGAGTTCAGCCCGACCATACTCGCATTCTGCTGCAACTGGTGTTCCTATGCGGGAGCTGACCTGGCGGGGGTCAACAGGCTCCAGATGCCGCCGAACGTCCACGTAATAAGGGTCATGTGCAGCGCGAGCGTCAAGCCCGAGTACGTATTCAAGGCGATATCCCAGGGGATCGACGGCGTCCTCATCCTCGGGTGCCACATCGGGGACTGCCACTACCTCACGGGCAACCACAGGACCGCGAAGCGCATCCCAGTCGCCAAGAGGATACTCAGGGACGCCGGGATCGACGACAGGCGCGTCAGGCTCGACTGGGTCAGCGCGGCCGAGGGGGAGAAGTTCCAGCAGGTCATCACCGAGTTCGTCGGCGAGGTCAAGGCCTTGGGGCCCAACCCCCTGAGGGAGGTGAGGATGTGAACGACCTCGCGCGGAGGCTCGTCACCATCGCCTTCGAGGAGCGCGGGGCGGACCGCCTCCTCCTCATGGCCGAGCGCCACGGGAACGTGGGCCCGGTGATGGTGGAGAAGGGCCAGGACCCGGGCGACGCCAGGGTCGACGTGCCCTACCAGCTCGTCAACATACTGAGCAACCTGATACCGTTCGTGGGAAGGGCGAAGGTCGCCGTGGTCTGCAGGAGGTGCGACGAGAAGGCCCTGGCGGAGCTCGCGAAGAGGGGCATCGTCGACGACGCCAGCATCGTCAGGATCGGGCTGGCCTGCACCAAGGAGCAGGTCGAGAGGTGCAGGTGCTCCGACTGCGTCCCGAGCAGGGTGGACATCGGAGAGCCGGCCGAGCCGTGCCCCGAGGACACCCTCGCGTCCGAGCTCTCGTCGATGGGCACCGAGGAGAGGTCCGCGTTCTGGATGCGCCAGTTCCGCAAGTGCAACAAGTGCTTCGGCTGCACCCTGAACTGCCCGGTCTGCTTCTGCGACGACTGCGTGCTCGAGGAGAGGACATACACGCCCGAGGAGGGCATCCCGCCCGGGCCAGCGTTCCACCTCATCAGGTCGTTCCACCTGGCGGACAAGTGCGTCGAGTGCGGGGAGTGCGAGCGCTCGTGCCCGGCGGACATACCGCTGCTCACGTTCAGGAAGATGGTGAACAGGGACATGAGGGACCTGTTCGGCTACACGGCCGGCGACAGGGAGAGGAGGAGCCCCCTCCTGACCACGCTGGACGACCAGCCCCTGGAGGATGACGGCCATGCGTGTTGAGCACGTCCTGACCACATGCCCCTACTGCGGGACCGGCTGCAGGTTCTACCTGCAGGTGGTGGACGGGAGGCTCGTCGGCGTCGTCCCGTGCAAGACGGACGAGATCAGCCAGGGGCGGCTGTGCATCAAGGGCTACAACGCCCACGCGTTCGTGCAGCACCCGGAGAGGCTCACTCACCCCATGGTCAGGGAGGGCGGGCAGCTCAGGAGGGCGACCTGGGACGAGGCGCTGGACAGGGTCGTGTCAGAGGTCAGGAGGATCTCCGCCGAGAACGGCCCCGACTCCGTCGTCGTGCTCGCGTCCGCGAAGTGCACCAACGAGGAGAACTACCTCTTCCAGAAGCTGGCCAGGGCGGCGATAGGCACCAACAACGTCGACCACTGCGCCAGGCTATGCCACGCGTCCACCGTCGCGGGGCTCCTGATGTCCTTCGGGAGCGGCGCGATGACCAACACGATCCCCGAGTTCGAGGGGGCGGACTGCGTCCTGGTGACCGGCTCGAACACCCTCGAGGCGCACCCCATCATAGGCGCGCGCATGCTCCGCGCGTACGACAGGGGGGCGAAGGTCATCGTCGTGGACCCGAGGGACACGCCCCTGTCGAGGATCGCGTATAGCGCCCTCCACCAGCAGCCAGGCACCGACATCGCCTGGATAAACGGCATGATCAGGGTCATCATCGAGGAGGGGCTCCACGACGAAGCGTTCATCGCCGAGCGCACCTCCGGGTTCGAGGAGCTCAGGAGGACCGTCGAGCCCTACACCCCCGAGAAGGTCCAGGAGATCACCCAGATACCCAAGGAGAGGCTCGTCGACGCCGCGCGCACCTACGCGAACGCCGAGAGGGCGATGATCGCCTACGCGATGGGGGTGACGCAGCACAGCAACGGCACCAACATAGTGCGCGCGCTAGCGAACCTCGCGATGGTCACGGGCAACATAGGGAGGGAGTCGACAGGCGTGAACCCGCTCAGGGGCCAGTGCAACGTCCAGGGCGCGTGCGACGCCGGCGGGCTCCCCGACCTGTTCCCCGGCTACCAGAGGGTCGAGGACGCTGAGGCGAGGAAGAAGTTCGAGGCGGCCTGGGGCAAGGCTCTCCCGCCGACCAAGGGCACCACCCTGACCTGCGCGATCAAGGATGCGCTCACGGGCAAGGTCAAGGCCATGGTCATATTCGGCGAGAACCCGATGCTCTCCGATCCCGACCTCGCCCACGTCCAGGAGGCGATGGAGGAGCTCGAGTTCCTCGCCGTCGCCGAGATATTCCCCACGGACACGACGAGGCTCGCCGACGTCGTCCTCCCCGGCGCATGCTACGCGGAGAAGGACGGGACGTTCACCTCGACCGACAGGGCCATCCGGCCGGTCCACAAGGCGGTCGACCCGCCGGGCGAGGCCAGGCCCGACTGGGAGATCGCGTGCGAGCTGGGCCGGAGGCTCGGCGGGCAGGGCTTCGACTTCGGGTCGCCCTCCGAGGTGATGGACGAGATGGCGAAGCTCGCGCCGCAGTACGGCGGCGTCAGCCACGAGAGGGCGGACAGGCAGGTCCTGAGGTGGCCTTGCCCGAACAAGGAGCACGCGGGCACGCCGGTGCTGCACGTGGGCGGGTTCAAGATGGGCAGGGGGGTCCTGGTCCCGGTCGACCACGCGCCCCCCGCGGAGGAGACCTCCGATGAGTACCCGCTGATACTGACGACCGGGAGGAACCTATTCCACTTCCACACCGGCACGATGACCAGGAGGTCTCCGAAGCTGGAGCGGGAGGCCCCTTCGCCGTACGTCGAGGTCTGCCCCGCCGACGCTCAGAAGCTCGGCGTGTCGCACGGCGACCGCGTTCGCGTGGCCTCCAGGAGGGGCGAGATAACCCTCGAGGCGAGGGTGACCGGCTGGATCATGCCGGGGGTCGTGTTCATCCCGTTCCACTACGCCGAGGCGGCCGCGAACAGGCTGACCAACCCCGCCCTGGACCCCGTGGCGAAGATACCGGAGTTCAAGGTCTGCGCGGTCAGGATGGAAAAGGCGTGAAAGGGCGGGCGCGCGCACGCGCATGCCCGCCTGTTTGGTGGAGTTTCACTTCTTCTGCGGCGGCCTTATGACCACAGCCATCGCGAATGTCACCAGCGAGGCGACGCCCACGGCGACGAACACCCAGGCGAAGCCGCCGCCCTCGGACCCTGCGAGCAGGCCCGGGATGAGCGAGCCCAGTATGCCCGCGGCGCCGTAGCCCGTGAACACCAGCCCGTAGTTCACGCCGAGGTTCTTGGTGCCGAAGTAGTCAGCCGTCGCGGACGGGAACAGCGCGAAGTTGCCGCCGAAGGTGAAGCCGATCGCGGATGCGAACGCCGTCAGCCCCGCGAACTGCACTATCTCGCCCTCGGGCTTGGCCCATACGAAGGCGGCCGCGCCGAAGAGGATGAGCGCCTGGACCAGGAACACTATCCTCATGGTCTTGTTCCTCCCCAGGTGGTCGGAGACCTTGCCCCAGCCGATCCTGCCCGCGCCGTTGAAGAGCGCGAGTATGCCGGCGATGGTCTGCGCCTGCGCCACCACGAGCATCGACTTCGTCGGGTCCAGGTACGCGGCTACGTTGCTCACGTTCCCGATCATCATCAGGCCGGCCGTGGCGGACAGGAGGAACATCAGGTTCAGCAGGATGAACGGCCTCGTCTTCACCATCTCGTGCCAGTCGTAGTCCACGGAGTGGCCGTTGTGCCTCGAGTTGGGGTTGAACCCCTTGGGCAGCCATCCGGCAGGCGGGTTCCTCAGCAGCTGCGCCCCGACGACGACCATCGCGATGAAGATCAGGCCCATGTACAGGAACGAGTTGGAGAGCCCGTCGTCAGAGGCGTTGATTATGTACTTGCCCACCTGCGTGAATATGAACGCGCCTGCGCCGAAGCCCGCGACGGCTATGCCGCTCACGAGCCCCTTCTTGTCCGGGAACCACTTGACCACGGCCGCCAGAGGGCAGACGTAGCCCAGGCCCAGGCCGAGGCCGCCTATCACGCCGTACGACAGGTACAGCATGGCGATGTTCTCCGTGAAGAACGAGGCGACGACGTAGCCGGCGCCGAACACGAGGCCGCCGATGGTCGCCACGACCTTCGGGCCCTTCCGGTCCTGGAGCCGGCCCGCGAATATCGTCGTCACGGCGAACACGGCCAGCGCGGTCGCGAATATCCCCAGTATGTAGAACGAGGTCCTCGAGTAGCCCAGCGTCTCCGAGAGCGGGCCGGTGAATATCGAGAACGCGTAGACGGAGCCCAGGGCGAGCTGTATCAGCAGCGCGCCCACGACGGGCACCCATCTGTTCGGTGTCTTCCCCTCACTTGCGGTTTCCATCTTATCTCTCCGGATTCTCTTGTGTGTGACCATTCTCAGCTTCAGACGAACTTCACGGCCCCGGTGCGCAGGTCATACATCACGCCGTACACCGAGAGCCTGCCCTTCTTGACCGCATCCCCGATCACGG
Source organism: Thermoplasmatota archaeon (assembly GCA_040751795.1). Lineage (GTDB taxonomy): Archaea > Thermoplasmatota > Thermoplasmata > UBA10834 > UBA10834 > UBA9653. Next base: position 303,315 of record JBFMHR010000001.1, read on the forward strand.
CGCTGCCGTTCACGAGGCGCCTCATCTGGACTCTGACGTTGCACTCCGCGACCTTGTCGAGGTCCTTCGCGTCGAGGCCCTTCAGTCCCTTCCGCGCGGAGTCCATGTCCCCGAGCACCCCGCCGAGGTTGTCGATGTCGCAGCAGTCGCACGACGCCTTGACCGCGCCGCAGCCTGTGTGGCCCATCACGACCAGGGCCTTGACGCCGAGGTGGGCGGCCGCGTACTCGAGGCTGCCCAGGACGGTCGGGTCCGCCGCGCAGTTGCCCGCGGTCCTCACGACGAACGCGCTCCCCAGGGACAGGTTGAAGACCTTCTCCGGGTCGACGCGCGAGTCGGAGCACGCGAGTATGGCGACGAACGGCTCCTGCTTCTCCGATAGCCTGGCCAGCATGCAAGGGTCGGCGGCCTTGCTGAACACGTTGTTGCCGTCCAGCAGCCTCCTCCTGACATCCTCCGCATGGTCCATCGGCTCTCACTCCTCGCACTGGTTGGGAACTGATACCGGAGGGGCCGGGCCCCTCCGTGGAAAAGAAAGGGGTTTGCCTAGTCTTCCAGGGTGGAGACGTCGCCTATCGGGAGGCCGAGCTCTCTGGCCCTGAGCAGCCTCCTCATGATCTTGCCGCTCCTGGTCTTGGGGAGCGTCTTGACGACCTCGATCTCCCTCGGGTACGCGTGCCCTGCGAGCTTGCTCTTGACGTGCTTCTGTATGTCCGCCTTGAGGGCGTCGCTCTCCGTGTAGCCAGGGGTCAGGACGATGAACGCCTTGATGATGTTCCCCCTGAGCTGGTCGGGCTTGCCTATGACGCCCGCCTCGGCGACCGCCTCGTGCTCGATGAGGGCGCTCTCGACCTCGAAGGGGCCGACGCGCTCGCCCGCGGTCTTGATGACGTCGTCGGCGCGGCCGACGTACCAGAAGTACCCGTCCCTGTCGATCTGGGCGGTGTCACCGGTGTAGTACCAGCCGTTGCGCATGTACTCGTTGTACTTCGCCGGGTTCTTCCAGATCTGCCTCATCATGGACGGCCATCCGGGCCTGATCACCAGGTTGCCCTCCTCACCCTGCTCCAGGACGTTCCCGGCCTCGTCGACGATCGCGGCCTCGACGCCCGGCAGGGGCTTCCCCATCGAGCCCGGCTTGATGGGCATCTCGGGGAAGTTGGTGATCAATATGCTGCCCGTCTCCGTCTGCCACCAGGTGTCGTGGAAGGGCTTGTTGTCGAAGACGTCCAGCGCCCACTTGACGCCCTCGGGGTTCAGCGGCTCGCCCACGGAGTAGAGCGCCCTGAGGCTCTCCAGCTTGTACTTCTTCGGCAGGTCGTCACCCTTCGCCATCAGCATCCTGACGGCCGTCGGGGCGGTGTACCAGATGGTGATCTTGTGATCCTGGATGGTCTTGTACCACCTCTCCGGGTCGAACCTCCCGCCGAGGCCCACCTGCGTGACGCCGTTCGACCACGGGCCGAGGACGCCGTAGACGACGCCCGTGACCCAGCCGAGGTCGGCCGTGCACCAGTAGACGTCGTCGCTGTGGATGTCGAGGACCCAGTTGGCCGAGAGGTGGGCCTGCACTATGCCCTTGTGGGCGTGCACCACCCCCTTCGGCTTGCCGGTCGAGCCGGAGGTGTAGAGGAGGTACATGAACTCCTCGGGGTCCATCGGGACCGTGTCGAACTTGTCGGAGGCCGCGGCCATCTCCTTCTCCCAGCTCAGCTCGCCGGGGGCGACATCCTTGCCGACTATGATCGTGTGCTTGAGCTCTGGTAGCTGGTTCTTGACCTCGTAGTACCGCTTCTTGAGGTCGCTGTCAGTCACGAGGCAGACCGCGCCGCTGTCCAGGAGCCTGTCCCTGATGGCGTCCGGGCCGAACGCGGGGAACATCGGGCTCGAGATGGCGCCGCACTTGATGGCCCCGAGGAAGCCGGCGTAGAGCTCCGGGGACCTCTGCAGGAAGAAGAAGACCCTGTCCTGCCTCTTGACGCCCAGCTTCTTCAGCACGTTCGCGAACTTGTTCGTCTGCTCGTAGAGCTCCTTGAAAGTGACCTTCTGAACGTTGCCCTCGCCGTCGTCGTAGATGAGCGCGACCTTGTTGGCCCCCGGTCCCTTCGCGTGCCTGTCCACCACATTGTAGGCGGCGTTGATCTTGCCACCAGGGAACCATTCGACCATCTTGTCGGCGTCGGACCACTTGAAGGTCTTCCTCAGCTCGTCGTACCCCTGGAGGTTGGGCTTCAGCCTCAGCTTCGCAGGGTCCTTCTTGATGATTCCACCGCTAATCAGTTCTGTGCTCTTCTCTGCCATCTCTTCACATCCAGTGTCGGCCCGACCCGTTCCTGGGACATCTCACGGGCCTTTCTCGCGACTTGGGCTGCCTCGTGCCTATGACTGCATGCGCGACGCTGATGCCCGTAGATCGCGCATCCGTCGATGCGGCCGCGCGCGCGCTTCACCGAAGCCCGCGCGCTGGCCGACGAGGCTCATCCCGGCGACGGCATTTGTGCTTCCCTTATAAGGTTTTTCGATGCGACAACGGCGATTTCACACACTCTCATATTTGCCTAATCGCGCACCGTCCGATGCCGACTGACGATATTCGTCAGAATACGACGAAAAGCGAATCGAAACGGGCATCGGCCCCGGCCTGCGGGCACCTTGTCGTCCGCGGGCCAACGCAAACCGGAGCCGCCGGCGGTTTGTGTACCCTGGCCTCAGCCCTTCCAGCCGTGGTGGATCTTCGCGGCCTTGACCGTGTTCTTCATCAGCATCGTTATGGTCATCGGGCCGACGCCGCCGGGGACCGGGGTTATCGCCTTGGCCTTCTCCTTGACGGACTCGAAGTCGACGTCTCCCACGAGGCGGCAGCCGCCCTTCGCGCTCGGGTCGTTGATCCTGTTGACGCCCACGTCTATGACGACGACTCCCTCCCTCACCATGTCCGCCTTCACGAAGTTGGGCACGCCCATCGCCGCGATGAGGATGTCCGCCTGCCTCGAGAACTTGGGCAGGTCCTGCGTGCGCGAGTGGCATATGGTCACGGTCGCGTCGGCCCCCGCCGCCTTCTGGAGCAGTATGTTGGTGATGGGCTTGCCGACGATGTTGCTCCTGCCCAGGACGACGACGTGCTTGCCCTTGGGGTCGTTGCCGCTCCTCACGAGGAGCTCCTGTATCCCCGCCGGGGTGCATGGCAGATAGGACTCCGCCCCGACGACCATCCGTCCCACGTTCATCGGGTGGAAGCCGTCGACGTCCTTGCCGGGGTCGATCCTGAGCAGCACCTTCTCCTCGCTGATGTGCTTCGGGAGCGGGAGCTGGACGAGTATGCCGTCGAACCTCTTGTCCGCGTTGTACTTGTCTATCATCGAGAGGAGCTCCGCCTCCTTGGTGTCGGCCGGGAGGCGTATCGTCTCGGAGTGCAGCCCGAGCTCCTGGCACGCCTCGCCCTTCTTGCGGACGTACACCTGCGACGCGGGGTCCTCCCCGACTATGATCACTACCAGGCCCGGCGTCACGCCGCCGGCCTTCATCCTGGAGACCTCCTCCTTGAGCTCGGCCCGGATGCTCTTCGCCACCTCGTTCCCGCTGATGACCTGCGCAGACATTCCCAACGCCTCCTGAGACGGGATGCACGCGATTTACTTAAGGTTTCGCGGGCCGGGGACGCGGTCCGGCCTGGCGCGTCGGCGGCGCATCGGATTTCCGAAAGGCTTTATTACGCAGTCATTATACCCCCTTAAAAGGGGGCTCAAAATGGCGATGAAGCCAGACATAGAGATTGCTCAGGAGGCGAAGGTACAGCATATCGAGAAGATCGCGGAGAAGGTAGGTCTCTCCCGCGACGACCTTGAATTCTACGGGAAGTACAAGGCCAAGGTCCCCCTCGAGGTGCTCAAGAAGTTCGACAAGAACAAGGATGGCAAGCTGATACTCGTCACTGCCATCACCGCCACGAAGGCGGGGGAGGGCAAAACCGTCACGTCCATCGGCCTGTGCCAGGGCATGGGCAAGCTGGGGAAGAAGGTCATGCTGTCCCTCAGGGAGCCGTCCCTGGGCCCGACCTTCGGGATCAAGGGCGGCGCGACCGGCGGAGGATACTCCCAGGTATACCCCATGTGGGACATCGACCTGCACTTCACCGGCGACATACACGCGGTCGGCACGGCGCACAACCTGCTGAGCGCGCTCGTCGAGAACCATGTCGCGAAGAAGAACCCGCTCAACATCGACCCGACCAAGATCGTCCTGGGCAAGGTCATGGACATGAACGCCAGGGAGCTGCGGCAGATCGTCGTCGGCCTCGGCGGAAGGTCCGAGGGCGGGGTCCCGCACGAGAGCAGGTTCGACATCACCGTCGCCAGCGAGATCATGGCCATCCTCGCGCTGGCCAAGGACCTCAAGGACCTCAGGGAGAGGCTCGGCAAGGTCGTCGTCGCGTACACCTACGACAACAAGCCGGTCTACGCGAGCCAGCTCAACGGCGTCGGCGCGATGTGCCTCCTGCTCAAGGACGCCATCATGCCCAACCTCGTCCAGACGCTCGAGGGGCAGCCCGCGCTCATCCACGGCGCACCCTTCGCGAACATAGCCCACGGGAACAGCTCGATCATCGCGACGAAGTACGCGCTGAAGATGGCCGACTACGTCATCACCGAGGGCGGCTTCGCGGCCGACCTGGGCGCCGAGAAGTTCTACGACATCGTCTGCAGGACCGGCGGCTTCAAGCCCGACTGCACCGTGCTCGTCGCGTCCATCAGGGCGCTCAAGATGCACGGGGGCATGACCGAGGAGGAGCTGAACGCGATCCTGAAGAAGCACGTCCCGACCAAGGAGGAGGAGAAGAAGCACCTCCAGTACCTGGAGAAGGGCTTCGCCAACCTCGACAAGCACATCGAGAACATGAAGAAGTTCGGCGTGCCGACCGTGGTCGCCATCAACAGGTTCCCGACCGACACGGACGAGGAGCTCAAGCTGACGGCCGAGCACTGCAAGAAGGTCGGCGCCAGGTTCGCCAAGTCCGAGGTCTTCGCCAAGGGCGGCGAGGGCGGCGTCGAGCTGGGCAAGGCCGTGCTGGACTGCCTCGAGAAGGAGAAGGCCAACTTCAAGGTGCTCTACGAGGTCGACCTGCCCATCAAGAAGAAGATCGAGATCCTCGCCAAGGAGATATACGGCGCGGACGGCGTCGTCTACACCGGCACCGCACCCGCGGACATCGCTGCAATCGAGAAGGCCGGGAACGACAAGCAGCCGCTCTGCATGGCCAAGACCCAGCACTCGCTGACGGACGACCCCGCGAAGAAGGGGGCCCCGAAGGGCTGGGTCCTGACGGTGAGGGAGGTCAGGCTGAGCAACGGGGCCGGCTTCATCGTGCCCCTGACGGGCAAGATGATGACCATCCCGGGGCTGCCGACCGTGCCCGCGGCCGAGAGGATCAACATCGACGACAAGGGCTACATCACCGGCCTGAACTGATCAGTCCAGGCGATGGGGGCGGCGGTGCCGCCCCCGCCCGAAACCCTTTGACCGTATCACCCAGTGGCGGCCTCTTTCCGTCCGCTGGACCATGCCCTTCAGGCACAACCGGAAGGAGGGGGAAGCGTGACCAACGAAGTCCTCGTGATTGGAGGGGGGCCCGCCGGCCTCACGGCGGCGAAGGCCCTCGTTGACAGGGGAGCGAACGTCGTGCTCGTCGAAGGCTCCGAGTCGCTCGGCGGGATGGCCAGGGAGCTGACGTGCAAGGGCCTCGCCGAGTGCAGGGACTGCGGCGCGTGCTTCGCCATCGACAGGGCGGCCGAGGTGCTCAGGGAGCCGTCCGTCGAGGTGCTGCTCCTCTCCGAGGTCACGTCCGTGAAGGGCGGGGCCGGCTCCTACGAGGCCAGGATCAAGGTCTCCCCCAGGTACGTGACCGACGACTGCATCGGATGCGGCAGGTGCGTGGAGGCGTGCCCGGCCGAGGGCAAGGCTATATTCCCGCCCAAGGGCACCGGCCAGCCCAGGCTCCACTGGATCGACAGGCAGAGGTGCCTCCACTTCAGGAAGGGCGGGTGCGAGAAGTGCGCCGAGGTATGCCCGACGAAGGCCATCGACTTCGACGACAGGGCGACGAACGTCACCAGGAAGGCGGGGTCCGTCGTCTACGCCACGGGGATGGAGCCCGTGGACGCCTGCGAGGTGAGGAGGCTCGGCTGCGGCACCCTCCAGGACGTGGTGTCGAGCGTCGACGCCGAGAGGATGCTCAACGAGAGGGGGAGGCTGCACCGCCCCTCGGACGGCGCCGCCCCGAAGAAGGTGGCGGTGATGCAGTGCGTCGGCTCCAGGTCCGTGAAGAACGGCGTCGACTACTGCTCCAAGTTCTGCTGCAAGTACGCAACGAAGATCTCCCAGCTCATCATGGACGCAGACCCGGAGGTCGCCCTGGACTTCTACTTCATGGACCTGAGGACGCTCTACGAGCCCCAGGACGACTTCAAGAGGTGGGCCAAGGACCGGAAGACGGTCCGGCTCATCAGGAGCATGCCCGCGGTGGTGCAGCCAGGGAAGGACGGGAAGCTCGTGGTCAAGGCCGCGACCGAGACGGACACCGAGGTCCAGGAGAACGAGTACGACATGGTCCTCCTGTCCGTGGGGATGAGGCCCAAGGGGGCCTCGGACGAGCTCGCCAAGGCGCTGGGAATATCCACCGACGAGAGGGGGTTCGCCGAGGCCGGCCCCGGGCTGGCGGAGAAGGGTGTCCACGTCATCGGCGCCGTCTCGGCGCCCATGGACATAGAGGAGGCCGCGGTCAGGGCTCTGGCCGAGGCTTCCAGGGTGAGGCTCACGAAGGAGGTGGCGCGATGAAGGCCAGGATACAGGTCGTCGCCTGCAGGTGCTGCACCGAGATGCCGCCCCTGCTGGACATGTCGAGGCTCATGGGCGTCGCCTCGGAGAGGGAGCTGGTCGTGTCGTCCCTCCTGGTCGACCGCGTCTGCGACGGGAAGAGCATCAAGCAGGTGGTCGCGGAGGCGAAGGAGCGCGAGGTGGACAGGGCCATGATCCTCGCGTGCCAGAGGAAGGACGTGAACCCGGCGCTCCTGTCCGCGTACGTGAAGACGGGCGTCAACGAGTTCCTGGTCGAGTACGTGGACCTGAGGGACGAGGTCGTCCTGCCGCACCTGGGCGACGCGAAGAGGGCCCAGGCCAAGGCAGAGGCCAAGGTCCGCGCCGGGCTCGACAGGCTCACGATGCTCGCTCCCCTGGAGAAGGCCCGCGAGGAGATGAGGACGGCGAACGTCGTCGTCCTCGGCGGGGGCGCGTCGGGGCGCAGGGCGGCCGAGGTCGCGGCCGCGCAGGGCGCGCACACGGTCATAATAGAGAAGGGGGTCAAGGACTACAAGGCCCCGGGCGTCATCATGCCACACTCCACTCTGGCGGGAGCTAAGGGGTACGGGGGCAACTTCGTCCTCACCGTCAAGGCCGGCGAGAAGCTCGAGGAGCTGGAGTGCGCGGCGGTCGTCGTCGCCACCGGCGGAGGGTGGGCCGAGCTGAAGGGCCCCCTCGCCAAGGCGTGCAAGTCCGCGGTGCCGCTCTACAGGCTCCACGAGCAGATGGCCGCGGGCGGGGTGCCCAAGGGCCCGGTCGTCATAGTCGACACGCCGGACCCGGCGGGGAAGGGCCTCGCCGTGATGGACTTCGCGTGGGACGAGAGCCTCGAGCTCGCCTCCGAGGTCAAGAGGAGGGCGCCCCAGGAGGAGGTCTATGTCATATTCCAGGAGATGCGCGCGTTCGGCCTCTCAGAGCTCGCGTACAAGGACGCGGCCGAGCTGGGCGTCAGGTTCGTGAGGTACGACAGGTCGGGCGGGCCCAAGATAGATCCCAAGGAGCCGAGCAAGCTCACGGTCAAGGACCTCTCACAGGGAGAGGTCCTGTCCATACCGTTCGGCTCGCTCGCCTTCGCCGCGATCCCCGCCAACAGGGACAACGAGGGCATCGCGGACGCGCTGAGGATACCGATGTCCCCCGAGGGAGGCGTGAGGAGGGGGAGCATCCAGAGGTGGCCGGTGAGCACCCCCAGGCCGGGGGTGTTCGTCTGCGGCTCGGCGATGTTCCCGAAGTCGAGGGAGATGGCCGAGGCGGAGGGCGAGGCGGCTGGCCTCATGGCCGGCAGGTTCGCCATGCAGGGCGCGATAGAGTACGGGGGCGCCGTCGCCGAGGTCGCGCAGGAGAAGTGCTCCGCGTGCCTCACATGCGTCAGGACCTGCCCGTACGAGGCGCCCTACATCGGTGCGGCGGGCAAGATCGAGATCCGCGCCCAGGCGTGCCAGGGCTGCGGGATGTGCGTGGGCATCTGCCCCAGCAAGGCGCTGGAGCTCCGCGGGTCCACGGACGACCAGATCGCGCAGGAGACGCGGACCATGCTCGGGGGTGACTTCTGATGTCCGAGAGGAGGCCGAAGGTCGTCGGGTTCTGCTGCGAGAGGCACGGGCTGGACGCGGCCGTGCTCGCCGCGAGGTCCGGCAAGGGCTGCGACGCCGGCGTGAGGATCATCAAGGTGCCGTGCAGCGGCAGGGTCGACGGGCTGCACATACTGCAGGCTCTCGAGGACGGCGCGGACGCAGTGTTCGTCCTGGGCTGCCTCGAGAAGAACTGCCACTACGACACCGGCTCGATCGAGGGGAGGAAGCGCGTCGAGTACGTGAAGTCCACACTCGAGGGGCTGGGCATCGAAAAGGAGAGGGTCGAGATGTTCAACGCCTCCTCCACGATGGCCTGGCGGTTCCCGGAGATCGTGTCCAGGATGGTCGAGGTCGCCAAGCGCCTCGGCCCGATAGGCAAGGGGGGCGGTGACCGATGATAGTCGCGAAGAGGAAGCCGATGGCGGAGATAGCCGAGATGGTCGCCCCGTACAAGAGGGTCAAGGTCATAGGCTGCAGGAGCTGCGTCGCGATATGCCTCGCCGGGGGCGAGAAGGAGGTCAAGGCGCTCGCGTCCGCCCTCAGGCTCAAGGCCAGGAAGGAGGGCAGGAGGCAGGAGTTCGAGGGCCTCGTCGTCGAGAGGCAGTGCGAGAAGGAGTGGGTCAAGGAGGTCGAGGACAAGGTGATGGACTCCGACCTCGTCCTCTCGATGGCCTGCTCGCTCGGCGCCCAGACCATCGGCGACATGTACCCCAAGAAGCTCGTCTTCCCCGCCCTGAACACCGGCATATTCGGGGTCCCCGAGGAGCAGGGCGTCTGGTCGGAGAAGTGCGTCGGCTGCGGCAACTGCGTCATACACACCACCGGCGGCATCTGCCCGATAGCCAGGTGCGCCAAGAGCATGCTCAACGGGCCGTGCGGCGGCTCCTCGAACGGCAAGTGCGAGGTCAACCTCGAGGTCGACTGCGCGTGGTACGCGATACACGAGAGGCTGAAGCTGCAGAACAGGCTGGAGCTGATCGAGCAGGTCTCGCCCCCGAAGGACTGGTCCACCAGCCACTCGGGCGGGAGGAGGGTCTACGTCCGCGAGGACGCTAGGCTGACGCAGCACCAGAAGAAGGGCAGGGAGGCGGTGAGATGAAGGCGGGCAGCAACCTCGAGAAGGTATTCGAGTCGGGCAGGTTCGCCGTCACCGCGGAGATAGGACCGCCCCAGTCAGCCAACCCCGACCCGCTCGTCCACCACGCCAAGATGCTCAGGGGAGCGGCCGATGCGTTCAACCTCACAGACAACCAGACCGCGGTCGTCAGGCTCTCCAGCATCGCGAGCGCGGTGCTCATAATGAGGGAGGGCATCGAGCCCGTCATACAGATGACCTGCAGGGACAGGAACAGGATCGCGCTGCAGAGCGACCTCCTCGGCGCGAGCGCGCTCGGGATCAGGAACGTGCTCTGCCTCACCGGCGACCACCAGACCTTCGGGAACGAGAAGGGGGCGAAGAGCGTCTTCGACTTCGACTCGATATCCGAGCTCCAGGTCTTCGACAGGCTGAGGCGCGAGGGGAAGCAGCCCGGGGGCCAGGAGATCAAGGACCCGCCGAAGGTGTACCTCGGCTGCGCCGAGAACCCCTTCGCCACCCCCTACGAGTGGAGGGCGGCCAGGCTCGCCAAGAAGGTGGCGGCCGGCGCCGACTTCGTCCAGACCCAGGCCATATTCGACATGGACATGTTCGAGAAGTGGATGGACGAGGTGAGGGCGAGGGGCCTCGACAAGAAGGTGCACATCCTCGCAGGGGTCATACCGATGAAGACCGCGGGCGCCGCCAGGTACATGAAAAACAAGGTGCCCGGGATGATAGTCCCCAACCACATCATAGACAGGATGAAGAACGCGAAGGACGCCAAGGAGGAGGGGATCAGGCTCTGCATCGAGCAGATCGAGACCCTCAAGAACATCAAGGGCGTCCACGGCGTGCACATCATGGCGGTGATGTGGGAGGAGATGGTCCCGAGGATAGTCCAGGAGGCCGGGCTGATGCCCAGGCCCTCCTTCGAGTGAGAGGACGGAACGATGGCCTCGGCGGAGTTCGGAGCGCTCAACGACGCGATGGTCAGGGAGCTCTTCAGGCTGAACCCTGACGCCGGCACGAGGTTCGGGCTCCACGACCCCTACGACGGGATGCTGCCCCACGGCGGGTTCCGGCGCCTCGAGAAGACGGCCGACCTCTTCACCGAATGGCTGAGGAGGGCGGAGAAGGCCGCCTCGTCCGAGGAGCTCGACTTCGATGAGAGGACCTCGATGGAGGTCCTCAGGATGACCGAGGGACTGGTCAGGTTCGCGAGGGACGACTACCCCCTCTGGCAGATCTACCCCGAGGCGACGGAGGTCCCCGGGGCCGCGCTGCTCCTGATGCTCGCGAGGGACTACGCGACCCCCGGCGAGAAGGCGGCGTGGGTCTCGTCCAGGATCGGGGAGGTCCCGCGCTACCTGGAGGAGTACAGGACCAGGTTCAGGCCCGGCAGGCCCGCGAAGGAGTGGGCGTCCATGGCGGCCGAGGCCGCCAAGGGCTTCCCGCAGTTCCTCGAGTACCTGGGGAAGCACTACGCAGGCGACGCCGCTGGGCGCGTCGGGGCCGAGCTCTCGAAGAACGTGGCCCGGGCCGTCGAGGCCATGGACGAGCACCTGGAGTGGGTCGTGAGCCTCGAGGAGCACGCCTCTCCAGGGTTCGCGATGGGACCCGAAAGGCTCGGGAAGCTCCTAAGGCTGAGGGGGTTCGGGTCCACGCCCGAGCAGGTCCTGGCGTTCGGGGAGTCCTCGCTCAGGCAGCTCAAGGCCGAGAGGGACCGCGTCGGCTCCGAGATGGCGCGGGGAGGGCCGCTGGAGGACGCCGTGGAGGTGATACGGTCCGACTCCCCGCCCGACTTCGACGCGGCGTTCGCGGAGACCAGGGCGGAGGTCGAGAGGGCCAAGAGGTTCGTCATCGACAACGACATCGCGACCCTCGACTACGACGCGCGGCTCCACGTGCTCGAGACACCCAGCTTCATGGCCAGCACGGTCACCTCGGCCGCGCTCGAGATGGCGGCGCCGTTCGAGGAGAGGCAGCAGGGCGTGCTGATGCTCACGAGGGTCTCCGGGGAGGCGCTAAGGGACCAGTACTCCAGGGCGTCGATAGGCAACCTGGCGGTGCACGAGGCGTTCCCGGGCCACTTCCACCAGGGGGTCATGTCCAACCGGATGCCGTGGATGCACCAGCTCTCTCTGATGCCCATCGAGCCGGACACCATGGTCCCCTCCTGGGAGACACAGGAGGGGTGGGGGATGTACTGCGAGAAGATGATGCTGGACCGCGGGTTCAGGACCTCCCCCTCTGACACCCACGCGATGCTCGACTACGCCATATGGAGGGCATGCAGGATCGTCTACGACGTCAAGCTCGCGAGGGGCGACGCGACCGTGGACGAGATGGTCCGGATGTTCGAGAGGGAGACAGGCTCGCCGCACGACGTCGTGAGGGCGGAGGTCCTCGGCTTCTCAAGGAACCCCGGCTACGGGCTATCGTACCTCACGGGCCGGCAGATGGTCTTCGACCTGAAGAGGGACCTGGTCGGGGAGCTCGGGGGCTCCTTCAGCGAGAAGCGGTTCCACGACCTCGTGGCCCTCAACGGCAACCTGCCCTTCCACCTTGCGGGCAGGGCGGTCAGGCGCGGGTTCGGGCTGGCCGCGGGCGCCTGAAGGCGTCGTCGCAAACATCATGCACCCCTACCGCATGTCCCGTCACGGTGTTCGCATGGCAGTAGACGCCTTCGACGAGCTCAACGAGCGCATGTTCAAGAGGCTGCTGGACCTGAAGCCGGAGGTCGGCACGGTCATCGGCCTGCACGACCCGTACGACATGCTCATGCCCCATGGCGGACTGGAGGACCTTACCGGCGCGTACGACCTTCTCAGGGAGTGGCGCTCCGCCGCAGCCGAAGTCGCATCCAGGCAGGAGCTGTCGCTGGACCAGTCGCTGTCGATGAAGATACTCGACGCCTCGATCGAGATGCTCAGGTTCGCGATAGAGGACCACCAGATGTGGAGGATGTACCCGAACGCCGTCGACGGCATCGGGGGCCTCGCGTTCATCATGTTCTCGAGGGAGTACGCGCCCGTCGAGTCCAGGGCGAGGGGCGTCGCGGCGAGGCTGAAGCTGGTGCCCAAGTACCTCAAGGAGTTCGAGTCCAGGTTCGAAGACGGGAGGCCCGTCAAGCTCTGGACCGAGGAGGCGATCGACTCGTGCGACCAGGTCCCCGCGTTCCTGACGTTCATCGAGTCCGCGTGGAAGGGCCAGGTCTCCCCCGGGACGGCGAGTGACCTGGGCGAAGGGGTCCGTGCGGCGAACGAAGCCATCAAGGCCCACAAGGAGTGGCTGCAGGGGCTGCTCAGGACCGCCGCCCCCGACTTCGCAATGGGGCGCGAGAGGTTCGAGAGGCTCCTCAAGGTGAGGGGCCTCGGCATGACGGGCGACGAGATACTCCGCCTTGGCGAGAAGTACCTCCACGACCTCAAGGCCGAGCGGGCCGCGGTCGCGGACAGGATCTCAGGGGGCAAGGGGCTGGAGGAGGCCAAGAGGATCGTCGAGGCCGACTGCCCCAGGACCTTCGAGGAGGGGCTGGAGGCCACGAGGCGGGAGATGGAGTCGGCGAAGAGGTTCATCATCGAGAACGAAATCGCCACCGTCGACGAGAGCGGCGTCCTGAAGGTCGTCGAGACGCCCGACTTCCTCAGGCCCCTGTTCCCCTATGCGGCCCTCATGATGTCGTCCAAGTTCGACCCGGTGCAGGAGGGGGCCTACATCGTCACGAGGCCAGAGGACCCGAAGGACCTGGCCAAGCACCTCAACCACGCATCCATCATCAACACCGCCGTGCACGAGGCGTTCCCGGGGCACTTCCACCAGGGCGTGCGCTCCAACAAGAGGCACTGGATGCTGCAGCTGCACCACATGGTGAGCGGGAACGACACGATATCCACCTCCGCCGAGACGGTCGAGGGCTGGGCGCACTACTGCGAGAAGATGATGTTCGAGCGCGGGTACAAGGCAACCGACGCGGCCGCGCTCGAGACGCTGAACGGGGCGATATGGCGCGCGTACAGGATCATCGCCGACATCAAGCTCGCGCGGGGCGAGGCGACGGTCGAGGAGATGGTCCGGTTCGGGATGGAGGAGGCCGGGATGCCGAGGGCGGCCGCCGAGGCCGAGGTGAAGAGGTACACCCACACCCCCGGGCAGGCGCTGTCCTACCTCGTAGGCAGGCACATGCTCATAGAGTTCAGGAAGGACATGGAGCGCGAGCTGGGGGCGGCGTTCGACGAGAAGAGGTTCCACGACCTCGTCGCGGGCTACGGCTACCTGCCCATGCCACTGATGATGGAAGGCGTCAGGGCGGGGATGAAGCAGGGCTGACCATGGACAAGGGGACGAGGACGATCGTCGTCATAGCGGGCCTCACGTTCCTGGCCATGTTCAACCTCACGTTCATAGTGCCCTCGCTGAAGGAGTTCATCATCGACGGCTACGACTCCACCCCCACCATGGCCTCCCTCTTCGTCACCGTCGAGATGCTGGCTTACGTGATATTCGGCGTGGTCTGGGGGGCGGTCTCCGACCGGCGCGGGGAGAGGCGCATATTCATCGTGATCGGGTTCTTCGGCTCCGCCCTGCTGTACTACACCATGAGCCTCGCGCCCGACATAGGCGCCCTCATGGCGCTGAGGTTCGCGCAGGGTGCCCTGACGGTGATGGCCTGGTCCCTCCTGATGACCCTCGCCCTGGACATCGCGCACGCGCGCAGCATCGGCGCGGCCATGGGCATAGTCGGCAGCGGGCTCGCCCTCGGGATAGGCTTCGGCGCCCCCATCGGCGGTTTCGTAGGCGACATCGGGCCGCTCTACCCGCTGTACGTGGCCTCGGGGCTGTTCGTCGCCGCGGCAGTGGCCGCCTTCGTCCTCCTCGAGGACGTCCCGATAAGGAACAGGCCCGAGTCGATCGTGGTGTCGTTCCGGTGCATCGCCAGGGACAGGCGCGCCCTCCCGCCGTTCCTCTTCGGGTTCGCCGAGAGGTTCAGCGCCGGCTACCTCGTCTTCCTGCTGCCCCTGTACCTCGCCTACGAGTTCGGCGCGGAACCCTCCGAGAGGGGCATGTACCTCGCGGCGTTCCTCCTGCCCTTCGCGATACTGCAGTACCCATTCGGGAAGCTCTCGGACAGGCACAGCAGGACCAGGATGCTCGCCGTCGGGGGGTTCGCCTACGCCGCGATGCTGGCCCTCCTCGGCTACACCAGCCAGGCGGGGATGGTCGTCCTGATGGCGACGTCTGGCGCCCTCGCGGCGATGCTGCTCCCTGCGAGCCTGGGCCTGCTCGGCGAGCTCGCCCCCAAGGGGGAGCACGCGACCTACATGGGCGGGTTCAACGCGATGGGCTCCCTGGGGTTCGCGGTCGCCCCGCCGCTCGCGACGGTGCTCTCCGAGTGGGGGGGATACCCCCTCTCCCTCGCCGTCGGAGGGGGCGTGGTCGCGGCGACCGTCGCTCTCTCCCTGCCGTTCATGGGGTCCCTCCGCGGACCGGGCCGACCGATGGACCAGGAGGGGCACACGCGGAAGGCGCACCGCTAACCCGTCAGTAAGGAAAACGGTTATAACGGTCCAACCGATACCTTCGCCGCACACCCGATGCCCGTTGCGGAAAGGGATGCGCAATAGGTACGATGGAGCGTATACCGCATGAGCAAGATCAAGAGAGCCCTGGTCAGCGTTTCTGACAAGACAGGCCTGGTCGAGTTCGCCAAGGGCCTTTCGGAGCTGGGGGTAGAAATACTCTCGACCGGAGGGACCGCCACCCTGCTCGAGAAGAGCGGCGTCCCGGTGATGGGCGTCTCGGAGGTCACCAAGTTCCCCGAGATGCTCGACGGGAGGGTGAAGACCCTGCACCCGGCCATCCACGGCGGGCTGCTGGCGATGAGGGAGAAGCCGGAGCACATGGAGGCCATCAGGAAGCACGGCATAGAGCCGATCGACATGGTCGTCGTCAACCTCTACCCGTTCGAGTCGACCGTGGCGAAGGCGGGCGTGAAGCTCGAGGACGCCATCGAGAACATCGACATTGGCGGCCCGTCCATGATCAGGTCCGCGGCGAAGAACCACTCGTCCGTGGCCGTCGTCGTGAACCCGGCCCAGTACGGGCAGATCCTGACCGAGCTGAGGGAGAACGACTGCAAGCTCTCCCACGAGACCAGGACCATGCTGGCCCTGGAAGCGTTCCGCGCCACCGCGAGGTACGACTCCGCCATTGCCTCGTACCTTGGCAAGCAGTTCTCGACGGAGCTGTTCCCCAGGAACCTCACCCTGTCGTTCGAGAAGCTCAGCGACCTCAGGTACGGCGAGAACCCGCACCAGAAGGCCGCGTTCTACAGGGACCTGTTCGAACAGACCCCGCTCAGCGTCGCCGCGGCCGAGAAGATGCACGGGAAGGAGATCTCCTACTGCAACGTCCTGGACCTCGACGCCGCGCTGGCGATCGTGTCGGACTTCGAGAAGCCCACCGTCGCGGTCATCAAGCACACCAACCCCTCGGGCGTCGCGAGCGCCGCGACCATGGCCGAGGCGTTCAGGGTCGCGTACAACGCCGACTCGCTCAGCGCCTTCGGGTGCGTCGTCGGCCTCAACAGGCAGGTCGACCTCGAGACCGCGAAGGAGATCGCGAGCCACTTCGTCGAGGCGGTCATCGCGCCAGGGTACGACCCGGACGCGGAGAAACTCCTCGAGGAGAAGAAGAGCATCAGGCTCCTCAGGACCAACATGCCCATCAGGCGCGAGGAGGGCAGGAGGTTCATGGCCAAGGTCAAGGGCGGCCTCCTGGTCCAGACGGACCCCTACGCCGACCTCGACCCGTCGAAGCTGAAGGTCGTGACCAAGCGCGTGCCGTCCAAGGAGGAGCTCGAGGCGATGGTCTTCGGGGCGAAGGTCTGCAGGCACATCAAGTCCAACACGATCCTGCTCGTCAAGGGCGAGAGGACCGTCGGCGTCGGGGCCGGCCAGATGAGCCGGGTCGACGCGACGACCATAGCGGGCATGAAGGCGGGGCCGGAGGCGAAGGGCTCGATACTCATCTCGGACGCGTTCTTCCCGTTCAGGGACGGCGTGGACGCGGCCGCGAAGGTCGGGGTCTCGGCCATCGTTCAGCCCGGCGGGTCCGTGAGGGACGACGAGGCGATCGCCGCGGCGGACGAGCACGGCATGTCGATGGTCTTCAGCGGGCTGAGGCTCTTCAAGCACTGAGCCGTGACAGGGCCTTGCCTGGAAACCCTTTGACCGTTCCACATCCCAGCCCCGGGCCCGCCTACAGTATCGGCACCAGGTTCGGCCTGAAGTCCCCGGGGTTCGGGTCCGTCATCGCGTGCGGGGCCGTGTAGGGCTCCTCGCCGCGGACCACCATTATCCCGGAGGTCTTGTCGATCCTGATGTGCGTGTGCGCCAGGTCGGTGAGCCTGCTCGTGGACCTGACGGAGGGCGTGACCGTGGCCACGAAGACGCCGTCGTTGTTCAGGAGCGCGGACAGGAAGTCCATGAGGCCGTCGAGCACACCCGGCCCGTACATGGACTCGAGCGAGTCGAATCCGATCATGCACAGGTACGGCGAGGCCGTGTCCTTGAGAGCGTACTGCACGTCCTGCCACTTGATGTCGACCCTGACGTCCTCGCCCTCGAGCGTCATGGCGTAGGGCTTGGGCGACTCCGACGCGGCGTGCGGCTCCAGTATGCGGACGCTCTTGTCGAACTCCTCCGCCTTGACGAAGCCGACGAGGGCGTCGCGCGCAGCCTCCGCGCCGGTCTTCTTGGTCGGGAGCCACGCGACTCCGCGGCCCTGGGCTGCGAAGTTGCTGATGACGGCGTTCTCGATGGACGACGACGCCGCCACGGGCACCCCCGGGCCGAGCTCTATCAGTGCTATCGTCCCCTTGACCAGGCCGCCCTCGAGCATCTCGTCCAGGGCGCCGTTCCCTGTCGACACGCGCCTCTTGTCGGGGTCAGCGGTCTCCTTGAACGCCTTGGGCTTCTCCGGCTTCGAGTACCTGCCGTACTCGAAGGTCCTCACCCTGCCGCCTTGAAGCGTGTAGACGTACTTGGGCTGGCGGATCTCGCAGCCCCTGAGCTTCAGGAGGTCCATCTCCCTTATGCGCCTGCCCGTGGTGCTGTTCAGCGAGAGGTACACGACCCCGTCGCCCAGGTAGTCCAGGAGGGGGTCGGGCGTCTCGAGCACGTACACGATGTTCGTGCCGCAGCCCTCGACAAGGTCCTTCTGGAGCGCGTTGATGAGCTTGGCCGGCTGGAGGCCGTACTTCTCCGCCAGGGCGTCGATGCTGTCGATTATGATGAGCGTGCGCTCCGGGAGGGCCTTGTCCACGACGTCGTAGGCCATCTCGATCTCGGGCATCATGGAGCCGACGGTGATTGTGATCTCGCCCTCGCCGGTCGGCTCCGCGACCTGCTCCTCGCCCCCGGCCTCGATGTTGCCCTCGAGCCTCTGGAGCTCCTTCCTCGGGGACTTGACGACCTCGCTCTTGAGCTCGCCCTTGATCGCCGCCAGACCGAGCAGGATCTTCTCCACCTGCGCCTCGGAGTCCGCCTTCTTCTTGAGCTTCTTCCTCGCCTTGAGGATCTCCCCCTCCTTGACCTTGTCAAGGAGCCACGGGAACTGGTTGAAGAGGGACTGGTCCGAGACCCTCGTGGACATGTAGTAGCTCTGCTGGACCTGGGCCAGCTCCTCGATCATCTGGAGCGCGAGGGTGGTCTTGCCCGTCCCCGCCATGCCCCTGACGATAAGCGAGTGCCCGCCCGGGCTGGACAGGAAAGCGATCAGCTCCCTCGGGAATGTTGCAGTACCGGTCTTCTCAGCCTCAGCCATCACGACTCAACTCCTGCACGTACATCTGGCGCTCCGGAAGAGGGCTCAGCGCTCCTTGGGGACCAGCAGGCCTCCCGCCTGCGCCTCCCCCTCCTCCTCCTCGATCAGCTTGATCTCCTTCCACTCGCCGCCGAAGTCCTGGGTCTCTCCAGTGACCATCTGGAACCTCACCCTGAGCTTCCCGGCCTCGAAGAAGATGTAGGCGTTCCTGAGCTGCGACTGGTAGAGGACGATCCTCTTCCCCTGCTGCGTCAGCGCCCTCTCGACCCCCTTCAGCAGCCCCGCCTTCTCGAGCGCGTGTATGCGCCTGTAGCACGCGGCTATGGGGATGCTCAGCTTCGCGCTCAGCTCGAGGGCGTGCTTCGGCTTCCTGGCGCACGCGACGAGTATCTTCGCCGCGTACGTGTCCATTATCAGCCGTGATGCCTCGATGGGGTCCAAGAGCTGGCCTCCGCACTGTGAGAGAGCCGCGGTGCTATCGGTTCATAGCAACACTGGGGGGATGTCGTTACGCAGCTCACCAATCTCAGTTCTGAGTGGAGGAATACACTCCTGGCGTTTAATACTCTTTCGGGGAGCCGGTCTCCGCCTCCCCCAGCCCCCGCACAAGAAATATATTATGGGACGGAAGGCGTCACCGTCCAACGCGCCTGAGGATTCCGGATGAAGGGCAGGAAGTGCAAGTGCGGGTTCGTGACACTGGCTGGGAGGCCGAGGTGCCCCCGCTGCGGCAAGATCACCTCCGACGCGGAGTGGGACGACTTCGGGAAGGTCCTGTCGTCATCCAGGCTCGACTCCGCCCCCGAGGGGTTCAAGGCGCCCATGAGCCTCCTGCTCATAGGGGTCGAGGGCAAGGGCCCGAAGCTGGCCTGCTGGAGCGAAGAGGAGTTCGCGGTCGGGGACAGGGTCGCCCTCGTGGACATGGGGGGCAACACCTTCACCTGCGACAGGGCCGCGCCCGGGGAGGCGCGGGTCAGACGGCGATCCTCGAAGCGTCGGTGAGCGAGAACTGCGGGCCGAGGGCGGCTATCCTCGCCTTCAGGGCGCCGGCGAGCTCTTCGCCCTTGACGGGGGATCTCCTGACGTCGACCACGAGCTCGCATGTCATGCGCTCGTAGTAGACGAGGACGTTGGTCCCGCCTGACAGGACGTTTATCGACATGTCGCCCATGACCTTCATTATCTCGTGGATGGCGCCGGGCCTGTCCGGGAGGTCCACCTTCAGCCTGTGGAGGTCCGTGTCGTCGTTCAGGAACACGACCGACAGGATCCACGACTCCGGCTCCGCGACGAACATCACCGGCGCGGAGCTCTTGCCGAGGAAGTTGAGGTAGGCGTGGGGCAGCTCGAAGACGCCGCCCGAGATCGTGCTCGCCTTCTTCTCGGTCTTCCTCATGGCCATCGTCTTGACCTTCTCGCTCTTGGGCGCGGCGCCGCGCGTGTACCTCGTCGCGAGGTCCGAGCTCTCGACGCAGAGACAGTCGACCATGCTGAGCGAAGGGTCCTTCGAGTGCTTGGCGTCCTCGAACTCCTTCTCGAGGGTCGACGAGTCGCCGAAGAAGGAGAGGTCCGCGAGCATCTCCCAGACCATGATGACGTTGGGAATCGAGCTGACCGTCTCCGAGTTGAGTATGTCGATGTTGCGCGCCTTCAGGAACTGCGCGGCCTGGGCCAGGGCGCCGGGCTCGTCCCGGACGTGTATGGTGACGTAGGCGATCTCCCTGTAGTTCTCCGGCCCGAACGGGGAGAGCACGATCTCGAAGGTGCCCCTGTCCCCTATCTCGTACCTGAACATCGAGCTGAAGACCTCGCTCCCGTCCACGAGGCCGAGGGGTGCCCCTATCCTCGGGCTGATCCTGATCTTGCCAGACTCCATCCGTCCGAAGTCGACTAGGGTCATTCTCTCATCCCACGTGCGGATAAGCGGACTACTCACATAAAGATGTTGAGAAGTCGCTCACGCCTTGGGCGTGAAGATGTACAGAGTTGGCACCCGCTTCTTGAGCCCCGTCCAATAGCCGCAGCTCCTGCACCGGTATCCGCGGGTCACCGTGCCCCCGTAGACGGTGAGGTTCCGTATGCGCTCGGTCCTCCCGCCGCACACGGGGCAGAGGGACGCGGATGTCTTCTCCCCCGACTCCCTCGTCCTCGTCTCGACCGTCACCAGGTCGTTCGCGAGCGCGAGCCTCCTGATCCGGGGCTCGCTCACGGAATAGTCGGGGTCGTGCCGCCGGAGCTCCCTCAGGACGAGCTCGGCGAACTTCCGCTGGGAGTTTATGACCCCGTGCCTCCGGAGCGCGTCCTTGACGGCGTCAAGTATCTCAGTGTCCGAGGGTTTCCTGTACGCCATCGGGCACGAATCAGCATCCGTTTACAGATACCTTTCCACGTGGGGGCCGGAGCGACGCCGGTCGTTGGTGGGAAAGCATTTTATCATCGCAACCGTTAACCGCGGCACCAGTGAGAGGCATGCGAGCGAAAGTCATCATAATGGGGGCTGCCGGAAGGGACTTCCACAACTTCAACGTCTACTTCCGCGACAACGCCAACTACGAGGTAGTGGCGTTCACGGCGACGCAGATACCGAACATCGAGGGGCGGAAGTATCCGGCCGTCCTCGCGGGCAAGCTCTATCCCAAGGGGATAGACATCTACCCCGAGAAGGACCTCGTCGACCTCATCAGGAAGCACGGGGTCGAGCAGGTCGTGTTCGCATACTCGGACATAGCGCACGTCGACGTCATGCACAAGGCGTCCATCGTGAACGCCGCCGGCGCCGACTTCAGGCTGATGGGCGGCAACCAGACCGCGGTCAAGTCCAAGGTGCCCGTCATCGCGGTGTGCGCCGTCAGGACCGGCTCCGGCAAGAGCCAGACCACGAGGGCGATCGCGTCCATCCTCAGGGCCAAGGGCCGCAGGGTCGTGGCCATAAGGCACCCGATGCCCTACGGCGACCTCGCGAAGCAGGCCGTGCAGAGGTTCGCGACCTACGAGGACCTCGACAAGCACGAGTGCACCATCGAGGAGAGGGAGGAGTACGAGCCCCACATAGACAAGGGGATCATCGTCTACGCGGGCGTCGACTACGAGAAGATCCTGAGGCAGGCGGAGCAGGAGGCAGACGTCGTCCTCTGGGACGGCGGGAACAACGACACCCCGTTCTACGTGCCGGACCTGCACATCGTCGTCGCGGACCCGCACAGGGCGGAGCACGGCAGGCTCTACCACCCGGGCGAGGCGAACATGCGCATGGCCAACGTCATAATCATCAACAAGGTCGACACGGCCGACCCGAAGAAGGTCGAGCTGGTCAGGCAGATCGCCGCGGAGCTCAACCCCAAGGCGAAGGTCATACTGGCCGACTCGCCGGTCACGGCGGAGGACCCGGCCGCCATCAAGGGCAAGAAGGTCCTGGTCATCGAGGACGGGCCGACGGTCACCCACGGCGACATGACCTTCGGCGCCGGCATGATAGCCGCGAAGGACTCCGGCGCGAAGGAGGTCATAGACCCGAGGCCCTTCGCTGTCGACTCGATCAAGGCCACGTTCGAGAAGTACAGGCACCTGGAGAAGGTCCTCCCGGCCATGGGCTACGGCGACCAGCAGGTCAAGGACCTGCAGGAGACCATCAACAGGGCGAAGTGCGATGTTGTCGTGTCCGGCACGCCGATAGACCTGAACAGGGTGCTCAAGGCGAACAAGCCCCTGATCAGGGTGAGGTACGACCTGAAGGTCAGGGAGGGCGCCTCCCTGGAGGACCTGCTCAGGAAGTTCTGACCCTCAAAAGGGTTAAGGCGGCCCTCAGGGATTAGGCCCCCGCGGGAGTAGCCAAGCCTGGACAACGGCGCAGGACTTAAGGTCCACGCACTGGATAGGATATCCGGTCTCACAGGAGTACGGGGGTTCGAATCCCCTCTCCCGCACGCTGTCCACATCCGTTCAGAAGGCTTTTAATCCCGAACAGCGACACTATTTAGATGGGCAGGGGAATACCCCCTCCGGGGGGTATGCTTGAGGAGATCCATCAAGTCGCGTGGGGGTGAAAGGTCAGAATCGTCCACGTCCCTCCGAACGTTGGAGGGGTTCGAGAGATGATTCCTGATAGGACGCTGCTCAGGGTGTGGGGGTTCGTGGCGATCGTCGTGGGGTGCATGATGTTCACCCCGCTCTATTCCCTCGTGGGGGCCACGATCGCCCAGGAGGAGGAGGAGCCCGAGAAGATCCTCAGGGCCGGGTTCCTCCAGCCGGTCGACAGCATGAACCCGATGCTCGGCCTGAACGACGCCTCTTACATATTCTACGGGCTGATATACGACAACCCGCACTGCATCGACAAGGAGATGAACATCGAGGGCAACCTGGTCGTCGACACGCGGCCGGTCCCCGCTACGGACCCGGAGATCGCCCTGGCAGGCAGGCCCTACGGCTCGATATGGGAGTACGACATCACGACGAACGCCAGGTGGCACGACGGAGAGCCCTTCACCATCGAGGACTTCGTCTGGAACATGGAGCTGCACTCCGAATACTACGACATCATGTGGGCGTTCCAGCCCTACTCGTACTTCATGGAGAAGGTCGAGAAGGTCGACGAGGACACCGCCAGGATCTACTACTTCAACAGGGAGACGAGCGAGCCGATGGCGTGCTCCTACGCGTACCTCCTCGCGGTCTTCCTGATGCCCAGGCACCTGCTCTCCTCGGAGAGCGCCTCGTACATCAGCTTCGAGTGGCCCGGGAGCTTCGACGACACGCCGCTCCCGGTCGTCGGCACCGGCCCGTTCATGGTGACTGACGAGATCGAGGACGAGTGGACCGCCGGCGACCACCTGACCCTCGTGCGGAACCCCAACTACCACTGGGGCGAGGACAAGGGGATGAACATCTCCTTCGACAAGATAGTCATGTACTTCTACGACGACGCGACCTCGATGAGGCTCGCCCTCACGTCCGGGGACCTCGACATAGCCCAGTTCCCGCCGGAGACGTACAAGGCCCTGAAGGACGGCATCGCCGACGGGACCTACGACAACCTGGCCAGCTACGACGGCCTGAAGTGCACCCAGTACTGGACGGAGATCGAGTTCTGCATGAACGAGGGAGGGCCCAACCCGTCGAGGCTGGACCCGGCGATAAGGCAGGCGCTCGCGACCGCCACGGACAAGGAGTACATCGTCACCAACTACTACAGGAGCCTGGCCGAGGAGGGCACGACCCTCATCCCGTCCATAAACGAGAAGTGGCACTACGAGCCGACGGCGGACGAGAAGTTCGTGTACGACCTCGAGGCGGCGGCCGAGATGCTCGACGACGCCGGCTACAGGTACCCGTACGACGGGGCGGAGCTCAGGGAGGTCATGGCCGACAGCCTCGCGGCGAAGGAGGGGTGGGCCCCGCCGGGCACCGACCTCTCATACCACATGTACGTCAGGAGGGAGTACCCCGAGGAGGCCCTCATCGCCAAGTACCTCAAGGAGACCTGGGCCCAAATCGGCGTCGGGCTGAACTACGAGGTCGTGGACGAGTCATACATGAGCACCGAGGTCTACTCCTACGAGTACGACACCTGCATATGGTACTGGAGCGCCGACATAGACCCCAACTACATGCTGTTCTGCCAGTCCAAGATCGCGTGGAGCGGCTGGAGCGACAACAAGTACTACAACGAGAGCTACGAGGAGAACTACCTGGCGTCGGTCAGCGCGATGGACGATGACGAGCGCAAGACCTACGTCGACAACTGCCAGCGGATACACTACAGGGACGCGGCCTTCATCATAATGGCTGCGCCGTACCAGACCTACGTCTGGAGGACCGACACCTTCGAGAACTGGGGCGACTGGGACGACAGCCCGGGCATGAGCATGGACAACTTCTGGGGAGGGAACCCGCTGTTCTTCGACCTCGAGTACATCGGGGACAGGACCCAGGGCTTCGACCTCGGCTCCGCGCTGATGTTCGGCGGGGTGATCGCGGCGGTGGTGGTCGCGGTGGCAGCCATCTGGCTGCTCAAGAAGAGGGGGAAGAAGGGGAAGGCGAGCCCGTTGGGCGAATGAGGAGCGGCCCCTCACCGGGGCCCTCCGAGGCCCTCTGGGCGACGAGTCGCGCAGAGGGCACGATGAACGCTGGAGAGGAGGGATGACAGGTGGACATGAGGAGGTTCGTGATCAAGAAGACCATCTACCTGGCGATCACGCTCTTCGCGATCCTCCTCACCAACTTCGTCCTCTTCCGGATAATGCCCGGCGACCCCATCAGGGCCTGGATCCCGAAGGGGATCAGCCCTGAGGTGGCCGAGATCATAAGGGAGAACCTGCACCTCAACGACCCGATGTACGAGCAGTTCTACTACTACCTGGTCAACGTCTTCCAGCTCGACTTCGGCGTCACCTCCTCGTACCAGATGGGCACCGAGGTCACGGAGATCCTCATACCCAGGATATTCAACACCCTCGTGCTCGTGGGGATCGGCACTGCGATAGCCGTCTTCGCCGGGGTCGCCCTGGGGAGATACGTCGCGTGGAGGAGGGGGCAGGCGGCGGACACCGTCGGCATGGCCTTCACCCTCACCTTCTACACGATGCCCACGTTCCTCCTGGCCCTCGGGCTCCTCATACTCTTCGCGGGCACCCTCGACTGGTTCCCCCTCAGGGGCGCCTACGGCGAGATACCGTTCATGGACAACCCGCCGCCGTACTCCCAGATGAGCCTCCTCGAGAAGGTCGTGAGCAGGGGGTACCACATCGTCCTCCCCGTCCTCGCCTTCAGCATACAGATCATGGCCGACTTCGTCCTCATAATGAGGAACTCGCTCACGGACGTCCTCACCGAGGACTACATAGTCACCGCGAGGGCGAAGGGGCTGTCGGACGAGGCGGTCCTGAAGGACCACGCCATGAGGAACGCCCTCCTCCCCGTGGTCACGGTCATGGCCATAGCCTTCGGCTGGGTCGTCGGCGGGGAGATCATGGTCGAGCTCATCTTCTCGTACGAGGGGATAGGCCAGCTGACCTGGGACGCGGTCAACAAGCGGGACTTCCCCCTCCTCCAGGCGCTGTTCCTGATAATGGCCGTCGGGGTCCTCTTCGCCAACCTGATCGCGGACATAGTCTACACCTACCTCGATCCGAGGGTGAAGATATGAGGGCCTCCCGGACGTCCCACGGACCCCTGCTCGCCGTGGCGCTATGCGCGCTCGCCGTCACCGCGGCGCTGCTCGGCGCCTTCCGGCCCGATGGCGCGGCCCCGGACAGGCCCGCGCTCCTGCAGGCGCAGGACGCTACACCGCCCGTGGCGGACGCCGGCGGGAACATGACGGCGTACGTGGGCTTCGAGGCCGTCCTCAACGGCAGCGGCTCCTCCGACAACCTCGGCATCGCGGACTACACGTGGACCATCTGGCTGGCCACACCCGTCGTCCTGACGGGTGAGACGGCCCCGCACACGTTCTCGTCCGCGGGCGAGTTCGACGTGACGCTCAACGTCACCGACCACGAGGGGAACTGGGACGTGGATGCGATCGTCGTCACGGTGGTCGAGGACCTCACCCCTCCCGTGAGCCACGCCGGGTACAGCAGGAACGTCACCGTGGGGGCGGTCGTGGACATGAGCGCGCGGCTGTCCGCGGACCCGCAGACGGGGATATCCAACTACACCTGGAACCTCACGCACCGGGGGGTGCCGGTCCTCCTCTACGGACGCGAGGTGGAGTTCGTGTTCGAGGAGCCTGGCACGTACCTTGTCACCCTCACCGTCACCAACGGGGTCGGCCTGACCAACACCTCCTCGATAGTGGTGGTCGCCAGGGAGCCGCCCACGTGGCTCTCCCAGAACTGGACATGGGTCGCCGCAGCCCTAGTGACAGCCGGAGTCTGCGCGCTGGAGGCCAGGAGGAGGCTCAGGAAGAACGGGATGCTCCTCACCAACGCCGAGCGGGAGAAGCTCGGCCTGCGCGTCAAGGAGCTGAGGCGGGTCTGGGGGCTCCTCCGGGCCAACACCCTGGGGTTCGCGGGGACCGTCGTGCTGACCGTGTTCATACTGATGGCGGTGTTCGCCCCCGTCATCTCCACGGTCCAGGACCCGAACCTCGTGGTGAACCACGAGCAGACCCTGGAGGGGCTCTGGGACAACCCCTCGCCGCCCTCGCTGGACCCGTCGCCGTACACCGGCTTCAGGCACCCCCTGGGCACCGACAGCATCGGCCAGGACGTCTACAGCCTGACCCTCTACGGCGCGAGGGCGTCGCTCCTCGTCGGCTTCGTGGCGACGGCCATATCCATCGTGCTGGGCGTCGCGATAGGCCTGGTCGCGGGCTACTTCGGCAAGCTCACCGACGAGATCCTGATGAGGTTCACGGACTACTTCCTTGTCCTCCCCTGGTTCCCCCTGATGATCGTCCTCATGACCGTCCTGGGGCAGGAGTTCGTCTGGGTCATAGTGGTCATAGGCATCACCAGCTGGCCCTCGACGGCGAGGATCGTGAGGTCGCAGGTGCTCACGGTCAAGGAGAGGGCGTTCATCGAGAGGGCGCGCGCGATAGGGGCGGGGGACATGTACATAATGAGGAGGCACGTCTTCCCCAACGTCCTGCCGCTGGTGTTCGCCAACACCGTCCTCCTGATCTCCCTCGCGATATTCTCGGAGGCGTTCCTGGACTTCTTCGGCCTCGGGGACCCCGACGTCATCAGCTGGGGGACGATGCTCGAGGCGGCGTACAGCTACGGCGCCTTCGACTCGGGTTCGTGGTGGTGGGTGCTGCCGCCGTCGCTGTCCATCATCCTCTGCGTCCTGGCGTTCTCGCTCGTCGGCTACGCCCTGGACGACATATTCAACCCGCGGCTGAGGAAGAGGTGACGGGAGGCTCAGGAGAGCCTCAGCACGGTCCTCGTGAACGACCTGGCGGCCGGCCCCAGCTGGGCGACGGAGATGGCCTCCTCCGCCTGGTGGTACCTCGCCAGCTCCCCGGACTCGCCCGGGCCCATGCATATCACGGGGACGCGCGCGTGCGCGGCGATTATGTTGTCGTCAGCCTCCGACATCCCGCACGCGACCGTAGGGGCCGCGCCCGTGCACTCGCGGATCGACTCGACCGCGGCCCTCACCAGGGGGCTGTCAGCGGGCGTCATGTGGGGGAGGTAGGGCTCCTTCTCGGTCGACTTGAGCCTGACGATGACCTCGCCCCTCAGGCCGAGGCCGGCGATGACCCTGCGGATGTCCTCGGATATGTCGATCCTCCCGCCGGGGACGGTGCACCTGACGACCTTCATGTTGCACCTGTCGGGCACCGTCAGGCTCCCGGTGCCGCCGTTCATGAGAAGCACGGTCTGCGACTCCGCCAGCGGGGCGAGGCTGTCCGCCAGGATGCCGTCCGCCTTCGCCATCTCCATCCCTTCGAGGGCGAGGACCACCTTCGAGCCCTCCACCACCGCGTTGATCCCCTTCTGCGGGGTGGCGCCGTGCGCGGAGCTCCCCCTGACCTCGATCTCGTAGTAGGAGCCCCCTCTCCTGCCGGCAGTGACGACCTTGAGGCCGCCGAACCCCTCGCCGACGATGACCGCCTTGGCGTCCTTCATCTCGCCTGCGCGTATCAGGGCCCTCGTGCCGTCCCCGTCCTTCTCCTCGCCGGAGACGGCCTGGAACGACAGGTGCACCCTGTCCTGGAGGTCCATCCTGCTGACCGCCTTCATGGCGACCATCATCGCCGCGAGCCCGCACTTCATGTCCAGCGAGCCGAGTCCGTAGAGCATGCCGTCCTCCACGGACGCTCTGTAGGGGTCGTGCACCCAGCCGGACATTATCTCGACCGTGTCCATGTGCCCGCTGAGTACGATCTTGGGCAGCGCAGGGTTGCCGTAGTCCGCAATGACGTCCGGCCCGTATCCCTCGACATCGAGGAACCTCGGCGAGAAGCCCCAGGACTCCAGCCTCGAGGCGATGAACTCGGCGATCCTCGCCTCGCTCCCGAAGACGCTCGGGATGCGGATCATGTCCCTCGCCAGGCTCAGGACCTCCGCCTCGTCCACGTGTCTCTCGTACCCCGCGACCTCTGAAGCATCCAATGCCATCGAGCGCACCACCTGCGTCACGACCGGAAGGATGGTCCCGCCCATTAACCTTGCTGGGACGACGAAAACCATTGACTACCAGTAACGGATATGGTGTGAGGAGGGGACCACGATGAGCGATGGACATGCGGATGCGTTCAGGCGGGCCTCGGAGTTCGCCGACCTGTCGATGTGGAAGCACGCCACCCCGGGCATGGTGCTGGGGATCACGGACAAGCGGGGGACCCTCTTCGCCAAGGCCAAGGGGTTCTCCGACGCCGTCTCCAGGCGCCCGCTGTCGCCTGACGCGCTCTTCCAGATAGGGTCGGTCAGCAAGTCGTTCACATGCATCGCGCTGCTCCAGGCCGCGGAGAGGGGCGAGGTGGACCTCCACGAGCCCGTCGGCAGGTACCTCCCCTGGTTCTCCGTGCGGTCCCGGTACCCGGACATCACCCTCCACCACCTGATGACCCACACGGGCGGCATCATACTGGGCTCCGACGCGACGCCCACCGCGTGGACCGAGGTCTGGGACCTGAGGGACGAGGAGGCCGCCTCCGAGCCGGGCACCCACTTCCACTACTCCAACAGCGGCTACAAGGCGCTCGGCCTGGTGCTCGAGACGGTCTGCGGGAAGGCGTACGACAGGGTCATCAGGGAGGGCGTCCTCGAGGCCGCGGGCATGAGGTCGACCGAGCCCGTGATCACCAACGCGGTCAGAGGGAGGCAGGCGGTCGCGCACCTCCCCCTGCACGACGACAGGCCGTCCAACCGCAGGTCTGAGATGTACCCAGCGCCGTGGTTCGAGAGCGACACCGGGGACGGCTCGATATGCGCCCCCCTCGAGGACATGCTGGCCTATGTGCGCCTGCTCCTCAACGGCGGGGAGGGGCCCTGGGGGCGTGCGATGTCGCCCGAGAGCTTCATGCTGATGACCACCCCGTACATAGTCCCCCAGGACGGGCTCCACGGAGGGGCATACGGCTACGGGCTGAACATCGAGACGGTCGACGGGCACAGGTACCTCGGACACCAGGGGGGCATGGTCGGCCACTACACGTCGATGCTGATGGACATGGACTCCGGCCTCGGCGCGATGGTATTGATCAACGGGCCGGGCGATGCAGAGGAGGTGGCGAGGTTCGCCCTGGCGTGCATGAGGGGATCGGTTGAGGGTCGGCTCCCTGAGGTGCCAACAAGGGCGGAGGCGTTCAGGAGGACCGACGCCGCCGACTTCGCCGGCACGTTCGCGGGGGACGACGGCTCCTTCGAGGTCGTAGAGAGAGACGGCACCCTGCACCTGTCCCGGCTGGGCCGCGAGGCGGTGCTCGAGCCGAGGGAGGGGGACACGTTCTTCGCGGACGCGGAGGGGCTCGAGCTGTTCCTCCTGGAGTTCGAGAGGGAGGGCGGGAAGGTCGTGCGCGCGCACCATGGCCCGAGCACGTACGCGAGGGCAGGGGCCCGGAAGGCCCGCGCCGGGGGCGCACCCGAGCGTGCTGTCAGGTACGAGGGCCACTACAGGTCGCACAACCCTTGGCTCTCCAACTTCAGGGTCGTCGACAGGATGGGCGGCCTCGCGTATGTGCCGCCTGACGGCGCCGCGAGGCCCATGGTCCACCTGGAAGGGCACAGGTTCCGGATCGGCGCCGAGGAGTGGTCCCCAGAGCGGATCGTGTTCGGGGGCGTCATCGACGGCGTCGCCACCTCGGCGGTCGTCTCCGGGGGGGGCAGGTTCGGCAGGACATTCACCCCGTGACCGCCGGGTCCAGGGCTCACGCTGGTCCGGACGGGAATCTGCTCAAAATCGGTGAAGCCTCTGGGCGGCTACCTTCGCGCCAGGTGCGTGTAGTGGCACTCCGGGCATTCCATGGTCTTGCCCTCGGTCTCCACCAGCTTCACGTGCCTCTTGTGCTTCTCGCACTCCGGGCACATGACGTCCTTCTGTGTCTTCCTGAAGTAATCCAATATTCCCATGGTGACTCCCGTCCCGAGTATGAACGACGCGTGTAAAAAGGGTTGCGACGTTATGACATCGCACTCTCAGGCCCTGTGCACCGCGTTGACGATCTTCTTGAGCTTGGCCTCGAACGCCCCGTTCTCGACGAGGGTGCCCGTGACGACGATGTCCGCCCCCGAGCTGACGAGCGGCGGGATGTGGTCCGCCTCGGTGATGCCGCCCCCGACCAGGATGGGGATGCTCACGCTCTCCCTGACCGCCTTCACCATCTGCCACGGCACCGGCGCAGGGGCGCCCGAGCCGGCCTCCAGGTAGAGCAGGTCCATGCCGAACATCTCCGCCGTCAGGGCGTACCCGACCGCGCGGGGTATGTCGTCCCTCTGGACGACGTCGGCCTCACCGACCTCCCCGACCTTCATGCCGGGCGCGACTATGACGTAGCCCATGGAGATCGTCTCCAGCCCCAGCTTGCGGATGACCGGCGCGCCGCGGCAGTGCTCGCCGGTGACGTTCCTCACGTTCCTGGAGTTGAGCATGCTCATGAAGTATATCGCGTCGCACCTCTGGGCTATCGCGTTCGCGCCCGAGGGGAAGTAGATCACCGGAAGCCGGACCGCCTTCTTGATGCGGTCCACGGCGGCGTCCAGGTTCTCCTGCGTCACGCCGGTGGAGCCGCCCACCATTATGGCGTCGGTCCCGATCTTCCCGGCCTTCCGGGCTATCTCGGCCGAGCCCTCCGGCGTCTGCTTCTCCGGGTCGATCAGGGTCATGTGCATCTTGTGGTGCTTGAGTGTGTCCGAGATGAATCCCTTGACGCTCAGGTTACGCCCCCCAGAAGGAAAGCTACCAGGGCGACCAGCATCGCCAGCTTGGCCGCCTTCTGACCCTTCTCCGGGTCAGAAAAATGTATCGCCGCGCAGTATATAAACATTGCATCCGCGGCCGCCACCGCGGGGACGTACAATACCGACAGCTGGTCCAGGAGGTACGGCGCAGGGCTCAGGGCGACGGCCGCCAGGAAGGATGCCGACGCGACCGCCCCCGCCCTCCCCGGCCCCACCCTCATCGGGAGGGTGGTCCTCGAGCCCCGGTCCCCCTCGATGTCCTGGACGTCCTTGACGACCTCCCTCCCCAGGGTCGCGAGGAACGCGAGGGCCGCCAGGACCCATGCGACCTCCATCCCGTCCACGGCCGCGCCGCCGAAGAGGAAGAGGGCGCCCGTCAGCCAGCTTATCACGAGGTTCCCGGCCAGGCCCTCGGCCTTGAGGAGCGTCTCGTAGGCGACCATGAACACGATCGAGGAGAGGACTATCGCGAACGACCACGGGTTGACGAACACGCTCAGCACGACGGTGCAGGAGAACATCGCGGCGGAGAGGTACAGGGCGCTCCGCGGGGCCACGAGGCCCATCGGTATCGGCCTCTCCGGGTGGGCGACCTTGTCGACCTCGCGGTCGAAGTAGTCGTTGAGGGCGTTGCCTGCGCCGGTGAAGAGCACGACTATCGCCATCGAGAGCGCGACCTCGAGCCAGTAGTCGAGGAGCTGGTCGGGCCCGGCGCAGACCAGGGCAGCGAGGAGCGCCCCGACCGCGCCCATGACGCAGTTGCCCGGCCTGAGGAGGCCTAGCACCGCGAACGGGCCGCGCGCGGCTGAGCCTGGTGACATCGGTATCGTCACACCCCTGCCGGGTATAAGACATTTTTCGGCATGCTGGCTCGTCGGCAACGTACAAAGCCTTATGTAGTGTGGCCATCTTCGAGAACACCGCATGGCCTCGCAGATACCCCCGGACGCGTCGAAGGAGATAGAGACGGTGAAGGCCCTCGTCGCGAGGTACTTCCCCGTCTATGACGTGAAGGTCGACTACGACGTCGTCCAGTTCTACTGCCGCATCGATGATGCCACCCTCGAGGAGAACTTCGACCGCCTCAGGGAGGACATGGCCCCCCACGGGTACATCCCCATGGTCACCTACGACAAGGGGGAGCACGTCATTATGGTCGGGAGGAGGCCCCCGGCGCGGTACCGGAGCATCTACGTGAACCTCGCGATGCTCGTGATCACCTTCCTCGCGATGATGTTCGCCGGGATACTCGACTGGGCGTCGTACGCGGACGTCCCCGGCGACGAGATGTTCTCGGCGGTGAACGTCCTCACCGGCATCCTCGTGTTCACGCTGCCGCTCATGGCCATACTCGGCGTCCACGAGCTCGGCCACTACTACATGGCCAGGAGGAGGAAGGTCGCTGCCTCGCTCCCGTTCTTCATACCCTCCGTGCCGCCCCTCGGGACATTCGGCGCGTTCATATCGCTCCGCGACCCGATACCGAGCCGCAAGAGCCTCCTTGAGATCGGCGTCGCAGGGCCCCTGGCGGGGCTCGCCCTCGCAATCCCTATAGGGATACTCGGGCTGGTCCTCACGAACATGGAGGCCCGGCCGGTCCCTGACGACATAGGCGCCGAGGGGCTCGTCCAGATCTCGTTCCCGATGATCTACCTGTGGCTCGAGCAGCTGGTGCCCATCCAGGGGGAGTACCTCCTGCACCCGACGGCCTTCGCCGCGTGGGTGGGCTTCCTGGTGACCGCCCTCAACCTCCTGCCCGCGGGGCAGCTGGACGGCGGGCACATCGCCAGGGCGCTGTTCGGCAAGGACGCCAAGTACGCCAGCTGGGCCGCCATCGCGGTGCTCATCGGCCTTTCGATCTTCTACTGGTCGTGGCTGCTCTTCGCCATCCTCATCCTGTTCCTCGGGGCCAAGCACCCGCCGCCCCTCAACGACATCACCAAGCTCGACACGAGGAGGAAGCTCGTCGGCGTGCTCGCGTTCGTGGTGCTCATCGTGGCGTTCGTCCCCATACCCATGTCCGCGGTCCTCACCGAGACATCCTTCGACATGGCCTCGACGGACGGAACGGACCGCACGGTCGTGGCCGGGACCTCGGCGACCTTCCACTTCATCGTCAACAACACGGGCAACGCCGCCTGCGAGATAACCTTCGAGATGGAGGGGGCGCCCGATGGCTGGTACGTCGAGTTCTCGGAGGGGGGCAACGCCTCCTACGACTCGTACGTCATGGCCCTGAACGTGTCCGAGGAGGCGGTGCTGACGGCGGCCGTCTCCACCAACAGCTCGCACGCCCCCGGGGACTACAGCGTGGTCATGAGGGGCGACTCTGTGGCCGGGACCTCGGAGTACTCCGACAACGTGACGCTCACCATCACGCTCACGCCCCCGCCGCTCGAGGCGTGGGTGTTGGACGACGGCCAGGAGGTCGCCGCTGGCTCGGGCATCATCGTGCACATACAGCTCAACAACACCGGCGATGGCGACCTGACCGTCTACCTCGGCGCCTGGGACTTCGTGCCCTACGCGGAGGCCGTTGTCCTCGAGGGCGAGGTGACCGTGCCCGCGGACGGCAACCTGACGGTGGCGGTCGAGATAGTCACCTGGTCCTCCGCTGAGCCCGGCGAGAAGGAGGCCTACGTCAACGTCGCGTACCTCGGCGCCGTCGTCAAGACGGTCCTCATCACGTTCACCGTGGTCTAGCCGCGTTCGAGCACGCAGAAGTTCCTCGTCAGCGACCTGTGCACCCATAGCGGGTGCGACTCCAGCAGCCTGAACCCGGCGGCAGCGTCCAGTATCCTTGTGTCGGGCACCGCCACGGCGAGCCTGCAGCCGCGTCCCAGGACGTCCGCGAAGGCCCTGAACGAGCGCGAGTAGAGCTCGTCGAGGGGCTCCCCGTTGGTGCTCGTGGAGCGGCCGTAGGGCGGGTCCGTGGCTAT
Organism: Thermoplasmatota archaeon; assembly: GCA_040751795.1. Classification (GTDB taxonomy): domain Archaea; phylum Thermoplasmatota; class Thermoplasmata; order UBA10834; family UBA10834; genus UBA9653. The sequence goes on from JBFMHR010000001.1 coordinate 337,429, forward strand.
CCCGTCGACGTCGCCGACGACGCCGTCTATCGCCCCCACGTCGCACACGCGCGTGACGGCGCTCGCCCCGATGTGACGCAGGTTGGCCCTCGCCCCCTCGACCATCCTCTCCGAGATGTCCGTCCCCACCGCCTTGAGTCCGGCCATGTGCGCCTCGGCCAGGATCGCCCCCGTCCCGCAGAAGGGGTCGAGGACGGTGCCCCCGTCCGGCACCCTGGTCAGGTTGACGAGCGCCCTGGCGAACTTGGGGTGGAGCGAGACGGGGCAGTGGAACGGGAGGTGCTTGTTCATCCGCTTCTCGAACGAGGTCCTGTCGACCGAACCGAGGAGCCTCCCCGCGTGGACCTTCCCTGAGAAGACGAGCCTCACCTCGGAGGCCGGCGAGTGGAGGTCGACGCCCCTGGACCGGCCTATCAGGCCGCCCGCGCGGCGCGTGGCCGCGGCCAGGTCCACGTCCCTGTGCGCCTCGCCGACCCTGGTGGACCGCACCCTGATCGGGCCCGGGACCTCCACCCCCTCGACGAGCGCGTCGAGCCCCCTCAGGTCCGAGGACCCGAGGGACTCGGAGACCTTGTGGCAGAGCCCCAGCCTTCCGAGGAGCGCGAGCGGGTCCGCCCGCGTGGACATCACCATGACGCCGGCGTCGGAGCCGAGGACCTTCGGCTCGCCCCCGAGGGCGGCCGCGGCGCTCAGCGCCTCCGCCCTGGCGAGGGGCTCGCACTCCATGGACAGCTCTAGAAGGAGCTTCACGCACCCTCCAGCCGCGGGGACGGTCATTAATGCATCGGCTCAGTCGCCTATGCCCGCCTCGGAGACCTGGAAGACCGCCTCGGCCTCGGGGAGGTTGGGCGAGTCTATGAGCCGGGCGATCCTCTTGCCGCCCTTGCTCTTCCTGAGGTAGATCCTGAAGGTCGCCGTGTGGCCGACTATGTGGCCACCTATCGGCCGCGTCGGGTCGCCGAAGAAAGCGTCCGGCTTGGCCGCGACCTGGTTGGTCACGGCTATGACGGCGTTGTTGAGGTCGCCGAACCTGAGGAGGTCGTGCATGTGCTTGTTGAGCATCTGCTGCCTCTCGGCCAGGGCCCCCCTGCCTATGTACTCCGCCCTGAAGTGGGCCGTGAGTGAGTCGACCACGAGCAGGCGGACGGGGTACTCCTTCGCCAGCTCCGCCGCCTTGTCGACCAGGAGCGTCTGGTGGTGGCTGTTGAAGGCCCTCGCGACGTGTATCTTCTTGAGCACCTCGTCCGGGTCCAGCTCCAGCGCTTCCGACATCTGGACTATCCTCTCCGGCCTGAAGGTCTGCTCGGTGTCGATGATCATGGTGTGCCCCTCGAGCCCGCCCTCGTCGAGCGGCCTCTGGCAGTTGACGGCGAGCTGGTGGCAGAGCTGGGTCTTGCCGGAGCCGAACTCGCCGAAGAACTCGGTTATGGCGCGGCTCTCGAACCCCCCGCCCATGAGCTCGTCCAGGGACTTCGAGCCGGAGCCGAGCTTGGCGACGGTCTTCCTCCTCTCCAGGAGGACGTCCCCGGTCTCGAAGCCGCCGACGTCCGCGGCCTTCTTCGCGGCCGCGATGATCTTGGCCGCGGTCGGCTCGCCTATCTCAGCGAGCTCCGCGAGGTTCTTCGGCGAGTCGACTGCGATCATCATGATGTCGGTGTACCCGGCCTCCTTCAGCTTCTCCATTATCGCGGGCCCGACGCCTGGGAGCTTGGAAATCTCCTCCTCCGTCATAGTCGCTCAGCACCTAGCGGTGTTCATGAGCCCTGGCCGCTGATATAAGCATGCCGATTGGAGGTAGGCGAAAGTGGTCTGGCCGGCGCGCGCGACGCCACCAGAGGCCTCCCCAAAAGGTATTAAATAGGCCCAACTCTTCGAGGGCCAGAATGGCCAAGAAGAGGAAGAAGGAGAAAGAGGAGAAGGAGGAGTACGAGTTCACGCCTCCTGACTTCGACGAGAGGGAGTTCCTGCTCAAGGAGCTCAGGGACACCAAGACCGTCCTGTTCACCGTGGGGTACGCCGCCCTCTTCGGCGTCGCCGCGGGCCTCATCTCCAACCTGGACGAGGGGCTCGTGATTGTCGGCCTCGCGCTCGTCCTCGGCGGACTCCTCTCCCTCAGGTACTTCTACCCGCTGATGAGGATAGACGTCTCCGAGTTCCATAAGAAGAACTGGGCGGGGAACATCGCGTGGTTCTTCTTCACGTTCCTCGCCATCTGGGTCCTGACGTTCAACTTCCCGTTCGCGGACCACGCGAAGCCGTCCATCGGCAGCGTCACGGTCTGGGTCGACAGCGGCACGAACTTGACCGCCCTCGACTACGAGTACGTGGACTCCGTGGGCGGGTACGTCTGGGTCGGGCGCTGGGGCGAGGACCCCGGGGCGACGATCTACGCGTCCGGCTCGTACACGATGAACATCACGGCGACCGTCGCCGACAACGCCGAGCTCACCACCGTGCGCATATCGGTCAACGGCGGGGAACTCGCGTACATGGCCGCCGAGGGGGACCACAGGTTCGGCCACACCCTCACGGGCGACCAGATAGCCGGAGGGAGCCTGACCTTCACGATCTCAGCATGGGACGAGGCCGGCCACGAGGCCGTCTTCACGCCCGCGAGCGCCATACCGGTGAACTGATCACCGCTCCCAGGGCGTCCTCTCGTCGAAGTGGTTCGTCAGCGCCTCCAGGTGCTCCTCGGACAGCATCTCCGGGCCCGTGAGGACCTCGATCTCCCCGACCTTCTTGACGTCCTTGCCGAGGCTCAGTCCGCGCAGGTTCTCGCGGAGCAGGTCCCCGGCCACCGGGAACTCCCTCTCGGCGACGACGTACCACCGGCCGCGCTCCACGTAGGGCGGCGACAGCCCCTTGGCCTTCCACTTGGCCAGGAACTCACGCGCGTTCTCGGACTCCTCCGGCGGGCCCCTGTGGAGCCTCTCACGGGGGAGCCTGGCGGACGCCACCTCGACCAGCAGGTGGGCCAGGCCGTCGACGTGGACGCTCGTGCGCTCGACCTCGAACTCGTTCCTCTCGAGGAGGGCGACCGCCGCGGCGAGGGACTTCCTCAGCTGCGGGTAGACGACGTCGTCTATGAGGTCGATCCTCGGGAAGGACATCGAGACGAGGTTGTCCAGCCTCGGGCCCGCGGCCTGCCTGACCTTCGCCGGGGGCCACGCCCTCCTGTCCGGGGGGAAGAAGAAGGCCTCGGAGGGCGAGCGCAGGTACTCCCTGGATGCGCGGATGAACAGCAGGAGGGTCTCCAGCGACACGGCGGAGGCCACGTTCCTCGAGCCGTCCACCGGGTCTATGAACGTGAGGGGCTCCCGGAACTCCTTGCCCTCGTGGCCCTCGAGCTCGATGTGCTCGCCCCGCTTCCAGGCGGACGCGGCCTCCAGCACCTCCCTGAAGCCTCCGAAGCGCATGACCAGGAGCTCGCACAGGTACCCGGAGAAGCCCTGGACCTTCGCCTCAGCGCCGTAGCAGCCCACGCCCTTCATGAACCTCTTGAGGAGCCGGACCTGGTCGGCCCTCCCCCTGCCCAGGTTCTCCTTGACGTACCGGGTGTGGAAGGGGGTCCTGTCGACGGCGCTCATCTTCCTCCTGGTGTCCCTGACCTTGAAGCACGGCACGAGGTCCACCTGGAAGCCCTTGAACTCCCCGCGGACGTAGGGGTGCTGGGCGTAGTGCTCCCTGCCCCCCAGGACGGCCTTGCCGATCGCGAGCCCCTTCTCCTTGAGCACCTCCGGCTCCGTGCTCTCCGGGAAGAGCATGAACAGGTCGATGTCCGGGTCCGTGAGGTGGGTGCCCTTGGCCACCGACCCCACGAGCATCAGCTCGACGTGGGCGTCGGCGCGCCTCGCCTCCCTTGAGACCTTCGCCTCGAGGGCCTTGACGGCGGACATGACCTTGGCGTCCTCGGCCTTGGTCGGCTTGACCCTCCTGAGGACATCCTCCTCGACGGGCATCGGGTGGGGGATTCGCACGTGAGGTAATAAATTGGGAGGCACGGGGCAGCTGAACGACGTGCGACGATAATCGGAGTCGCGCGCGGAGCGCAACAGCGCGCACGCGCAAGAGGACGGAGGAAGGAGGGCTGAGGTGTCTTTCGGTTGGTGTGGTGGGGATTGTTAGAATCTATGCTTAGGAGGAAAGTTGAGCCACCAACCTAAGACACCATCAATGCCCAGCCTGGTCTTGCTATATGATGGTTTCCAGGATACCATCCAGCGTGACGGCGAGGGGGCCCCCGGCCGTCGGCCGGGTGGTCAGAGCCCGTCCCGGATTGAGGATGACTGGATGTTGTAGGAGGCTATGGTGTCCTCGAGGTCCTGGAGGAAGACCTCGTCGGTCTCGGAGAGGCTTACGAGTTCCGTACGCCCACCTCCGATATACAGCACGACGAGCATTTTCCCGTTCGAATATAGTTCGGCGAATCCGAAATCCGCGGAGGGGGAGGACATGTTCCTCCCGAAGGAGAGGCCGCACTCCCGCGCAATGTCGTCGAACAGCGGCCTGAGGGCGGCGGGCGCCTCGCGGGTGCGTATGACCGCCAAGGACATCCTCGACCTCCCGCAGAACGCCTTGACCTTCTCGAGGTCCTCCCTGCTCAGCTCCGGGGCCATGCGCCGCGCCTATCCCCGACGCCTTAGATAACCGTATCGCAGTCCCCGTGGGGTGCGCGGGCGTGCGCCGCCCGCACACGATATTCTTATTACCTGACATGCCGATTGCTGCGCAGTCAGGGATGGGAAAGGATGTGTTCTGAGAAGGACTGCCAGATATTCCGCGGCATGATCACCGCGTGCGACATGTGCAGGAAGATGCCCAACGCCTCGTCACCGAGGCTCCTCTCCGCCTGCGACGCGCCCGCGCCGCCCGGCCCCCGCTGAGGCGCTACTTCTCCGGCACCGGCTTCAGCCTGTCCAGGACCTCGATCCCGTCCTTCCCGAACTCGAGGCACATGTAGTCTCGGGCCGCCACGGTCCTCACGCCCGAGCTCTCCTCGATCCACTTCGCCTGCGTCTCCGGGTTCTCCTGGATGACCCGCATGCCGAAGTGCGTGATGACCGCGAGCTCCGGCTTGACCTTCTCGATCAGGTAGCCGGCGTCCTCCGTGCTCAGGTGGTGCGGGATGCGCTGGCCCAGCGGCCTCGTCACGCACGCGACCAGTATCCGCGCCTTCTTGTGAGCCTTGATCACTGGCTCGAGCAGCTGGGTGTCGGAGACGTAGGACAGCATCCCGCCCGAGGTCTGGATCCTGAAGCCCACGGAGGTGGAGTCGGAGTGCGCCGAGGGCGTCGCCCAGACCTCCAGGGGCTTCAGCGTTACCTTCGAGAACGGCTCCATGACCTTGACGTACTTGGGCTTCGACTGGTGGTACTTCGATATCGCCGGGCCGTAGCCGTCTCCGCCCTCGATGACGCTCTTGCTCCCTATCAGGAGGCCCTGCCTCCTCGTCCCCCCTTCCGTCATCGCCTCTATGAGTATCTCCGCGTCCATGTAGTGGTCCGGGTGGCAGTGCGACACGAGTATGGCGTGGGTCTGCAGCGGGTCGATGCCTATCGAGCGCATCCTCACCAGCGCCCCGGGCCCCGGGTCGATGTGGAGGTTCCTCTCGTCCTCGACGTATATGCCCCCGGTCGCCCGCGCCTGGTATATGGTGGCGAACCGTCCCCCGCCAGTCCCCAGGAACGTAATCCTGACCATGGCCGACAAACCTTAATGACCGGTCCCCTTAATACCCTTCCGCAGCCAGAGGGGTGAGCCCGACTGTCCTCGACACTCATCAGGAACGGCCTCGTCGTCACTCAGAACGCGCGCAGGGAGGTCCTGAAGGCGGACGTCCTCGTGAACGGGACGAGGGTCGAGCAGGTGGGCGAGGTCAGGGGCGAGGCGGACGAGGTCGTCGACGCGTCCGGCTGCCTGGTCATGCCCGGGCTGATCAACTGCCACGCGCACGTCGCGATGGCGGCCATGAGGAGCGTGGCCGACGACCTGAGGCTCGACGGGTTCCTCGAGCGCACTTTCGCCATCGATGCGAAGAGGACCGACGCCGACATTGCGGCGGGGGCCGCGCTCGGGTGCCTCGAGATGGCCAGGACCGGGACCACGACCTTCCTCGACCTCTACTACGCCCAGGACGTCATAGCGAGGAGCTCGGAGGAGGCGGGCCTGAGGGCCTACCTGGGCTGGGCCGTTCTCGACCAGGAGTTCACCACCCAGAAGGGCGACCCGGTCAAGAACTGCGAGAGGTTCATCATGGCCCACAGGGGGAGGCCGCTGGTGAAGCCGGTGGTCGCGCCCCAGGGCGTATACGTCTGCTCGGACGAGACCCTCAGGAGGGCCAGGGAGCTCGCGAAGAGGGAGGGCACCTTCTGCCACTACCACCTGTCGGAGACGAGGCGGGAGGTCTACGAGTTCCAGTCGAAGGCCGGGAAGAGGCCGGCCGAGCACCTCGCGGAGACGGGGTTCATGTCGAAAGGGGACGTGGCCGCGCACGGGGTCTGGCTCACCATGAACGAGGTCCGCGCGCTGGCGAAGGCCGGGGCCTCGGTCGCCCACTGCCCAACGAGCAACATGAAGCTCGCCAGCGGAGGTTGCGCGCCTCTCCCCGAGATGTATGCGAGCGGCGTCAACGTCTGCCTCGGGACCGACGGCGCGTCGTCGAACAACTCCCTCGACATGTTCCTGGAGATGAAGTTCGCGTCGCTCATGCACAAGAACAACAGATGGGACGCGACGGTCGTGCCGGCGCAGAGGGCCCTGGACATGGCGACGGTCGACGCGGCCGCCGCCCTCGGCGCGGCTGAGGACCTCGGATCCATAGAGCCGGGCAAGAGGGCCGACCTGGTCGTCGTCGACTGCGAGGCCCCCGGGATGACCCCCACGACGGCGGAGAACGCCGTGGCGAACCTGGTCTACGCCTCCCCCAGCCACTCGGTGAGGGACACGATGGTCGACGGCAGGTTCGTGGTCAGGGGCCGGAGGGCCGTCACGGTCGACGAGGCGAAGGTCCTCGCGGACGCAAGGGAGCAGGCGGCGGCGCTGCTCTCGAGGTCGGGATGAAAAGCGCGGAAGCGGTTTGAGGGGTTCGGGCCCGGGCTCACTTCTCGAGCTTCGAGGCGGTCTTGTCCTTCTTGGCGATCTCGGCGATCTGCTCCGCCTCGATCTTCTCCCTGGCCATGAGGTCCTCGACGGCCTTCATCTCCCTCCGGAGCTCCTCCGGCCTCGGTATGGGGCCGAGGACGTCGTCGGCCTTGCCGACGGACCTCTCTATGTCCGCGAGGTTGACGACCTCCCTCTGCGGGGTCTGCCTGCCGACGCCGAGGTACTCCGATGCGCCCTCGACCAGCCTGGTCAGCTCGAACGGGAATATGATCTTCGTAGCCTGGCCGTTGCCCACGGACTTGAGGGTGTCGAGCGACAGGACCGTCAGCGCCTTGGAGTCGAGCGGGGCCGCGCCCACCGCGAGGACGCGCAGCTTCTGCGCCTCGCCCTGGGCCTCGAGTATGATCGCGAGACGCGAGCCCTCGGCCTCGAGGATCTTGGCCTGCCTCAGGCCCTCGGCCTGCAGGATGCGGGACTGCTTGTCGCCCTCGGCGTTCAGGATGGCGGCCCTCTTCTGCCCGTCGGCCTTCAGGATCGCGGCCCTCCTCAGCCTCTCGGCCGAGGTCTGGTCCTCCATGGCGTCCTTGACCTTGCCGGCGGGGTCGACCTCCCTGATCTCGACCGCCTCGACCTTGACGCCCCACTTGTCCGTCGCCTCGTCGAGCACGTCCCTCAGGTGGAGGTTGATCTTCTCCCTGTTGGACAGGATCTCGTCGAGCTCCATGTCGCCGATGATGGACCTGAGCGTGGTCTGCGCCAGGTATATCGTCGCGGTGCGGTAGTTGGTGACCTCGAAGAAGGCCTTCTTCGGGTCGATGACCTTGATGTATATGATGGCGTCCACGTTCGTGGGCGAGTTGTCCTTGGTGATGACCTCCTGCCTCGGGACGTCCATGACCTGCGTCCTCAGGTCGATCTTTATGACCTCGTTTATGAGCGGGCGGACGTAGTTGAAGCCCGGGTTCAGGAGCCTCATGAACCTGCCCAGGCTCATGTATATGCCCTGCTCGTAGGGCCTCACGATCTTGATGCCGGTGGTCATGATCGCGAACCCCGCGATCAGCACCAGTATCGCCAGCGCAGTCAATCCTGGATCCATTTCCTCTCCTCCTCCTTCGTTCAGTCGCCTACTTGGAGCCCTGCTCCGGGAGCTCCTCCACCTTCACATGCACGCCCTCGCTCGCCTTGACTATGACCCTCCTGCCCGCGGGTATGGCCACGGTCGAGGTCGCGCTCCATGTGTCGTTCGCTATCCGGACCTTGCCCCTCATGCTGTCGGGCAGGACCTCCTTCTCGACAAAACCCGTCTGCCCCACGAGGGAGCTCGCCACCGTGGTCTCGGGCGGCACCGGGGGCGCGAGCTTCTGGTACATCCTGATGGTGATGAAGAACATCGGCACGACCACTATCGCGGCCGTCACGGGGGCGTACCAGGTCAGGAGCCACTCCGGGAAGACCAGGCCGATCCCGCCCAGGACCAGCAGGACCGTGGCGGGCACGAGTATGAACGACCCCGGGGACGCGGCCTCGGCCAGCAGCATGAGTATGCCTATGATCACGAATGCGAGCGCCAGTTCCGTGCCCAGAGCCATGGTTTACACAAAGGCTAGTCCGTATATTAGCCTTCTGTCGGAAGGCCCCGGACGTCGCGCACGCTGGTACATCCTCCTGAACGCTGGCCAATTCCCCCGACCGCGGCTCACCTGAGCCTCATCCTGGCGATGTGGTAGCACCAGAGCCCGTTCCTCATGAGTGCATCGTTGGTGTTCTGGACCGTGATCCTCTGCGGCTCGGTCCTGTACCTCAGCACCTCTTCTATCGGGTACCCCACGTAGTCGGAGAGCTTCAGAAGCCGCTCGTACGGGAACGGCTGCTCGCCGACGAGTATCTGCCGCACGCTCCACCCAGGGTGGATGCGCGACCGGTACCCCATCTCCCGCGCGAGCCTGTTTATGCTCCCCGCCTTCTCTATACCCGTCTTTATGAACGGGACCCGGAAGGAAGACGCGATCCATATCCGGGTGTCCGCGTTATGAGCCCGGTTCGCAAGGTTGCTACCGTATCCGTCCGTTGAGCTCATATGAGGGGGTCTATTGTAGGCATATATTATATTTCTTGCCTTGAAGTGTCACGCCGGGAGGGTACCTACCGGCCCCTGCTGGCATCCCCCGTTGGTACAACCTTCGAAGGGTTGCCATCTTTATCACTTCCGATACCGATACCCCTAGCGGTGTCCGGGTGAGCGTTTTCAACAGGAGCATCGCGCTGGAGACCGCCGCGAGGGACGAGGTCGTCGACGTCACCGAGAGGGTGCAGGGCGTCGTGTCGGATTCGGGCGTACGCGACGGGCTCGCGTGCGTGTTCGTCGTGGGCTCCACCGCGGCCGTGACCACGGTTGAGCACGAGCCAGGGCTGGTCGCGGACCTCAGGGCCGCCATGGACAGGCTGTACCCCAGGGGCGGGGAGTACGAGCACCACCGGCGCTGGGGGGACGGGAACGGCCACTCTCACGTGAGGGCCTCGTTCATCGGCCCCTCCCTGACCGTCCCGGTGGTCGACGGGAGGCTGCTCCTGGGCACCTGGCAGCAGATCGTGTTCCTGGAGCTGGACGTACGGCCCAGGTCCAGGCAGCTGGCGGTCCAGGTCGTCGGGGAGCCGTGAGAGGGCGCTGGTCGCAGGGACAACCATATTATACGCGAGGGCGTTGGCCTGCCGATAGCGATGGAGTGCGAGTTCCTGGGGGGCGGGCACGAGGTGGGCCGGCTCGGCCTCCTCATGAAGACGGACAAGGCGAGGCTGCTGTTCGACTACGGCATGTCAGCGACGGACCCGCCGAAGTACCCTGCGCCAGCGCCGGCGGTCGACCTCATGTTCCTCACCCACTCGCACCTGGACCACTGCGGGATGATCCCGTGGGTCACCTCCAGGTACGACATCGACGTCACCGCCACCTCGACCACCAAGAAGGTCGCAGGGCTCCTCATGGAGGACAGCATCAAGGTCGCGGCCGCCGAGGGCTACCCCGAGATGTACGGCAAGACGGAGGTCAAGCAGGCCCTGGGCAGGTTCAACGAGGTGGAGTTCGGCGACACCCTCACCAAGCACTCGGTCCACGTGAGGATGCACTCCGCCGGGCACATCCCCGGCGCGACGATGTACGAGGTGACGGGGAAGAGGACCACGCTCGTCACCGGCGACCTGCACACCCTCGACACGAGGCTGGTCTCGGGGGCCAAGCCGGTCAAGTGCGACAACCTGGTCATGGAGTCGACCTACTCCGGCAGGAACCACCCTGACAGGCTCAAGACCGAGTACGCCTTCCTCAAGAAGGTCCACGAGGTCGTCGCCAGGGGCGGGAAGGCCATCGTCCCGGCGTTCGCGGTCGGCAGGACCCAGGAGATCCTCCTCCTCCTCAAGGACAGCAAGCTCGACTACTGGCACGACGGCATGGGCAAGTCCGTCAACAAGCTGTACCTGGAGGAGCCGCAGCACCTCCGCTCCGCGAAGAGGCTGAGGCAGGCCGTCACCAGGGGCAGGGAGGTCAAGAACTTCCAGGCGCGGCAGAGGGCGCACGACGGCGAGGTCATTGTCACGACGAGCGGGATGCTGGACGGCGGCCCCGTCGTGAGCTACATAGAGCAGGCGAAGGACGACCCGAGGAGCGCCATCCTCCTCACGGGCTACCAGGTCGAGGGGTGCAACGGGAGGAAGCTGCTCGACACCGGCACGATGCAGTTCCACGGCGTGGTCGAGAAGGTCGAGTGCGAGGTCATGAAGTTCGACTTCTCCGCTCACGCGGGCCACGACGAGCTGGTGGCCTTCGCCAAGGGGTGCTCCCCGGAGAAGATCGTGCTCATGCACGGGGACAACCGCGAGCCGCTCGCCCTGAGCCTCAGGAAGGAGGGTTTCGAGGTCCTCCTACCCATGAACGGCGAGAAGTTCGCGCTGTGACCCAGATACACTTATTAGGTCCGAGTCCGCTTTTGCGCGCGCATGCGCCCGAAGATGCACGAATTCCTGGTAGAGGACATCGGCTCAGGCGACGTCACGTCCGAGCTCCTGGTCCCCGCGGAGATGAGGGCGAGGGGGAGCATAGCCGCCAAGCAGAGGTGCGTCCTCGCCGGCGCGGCGGAGGCGTGCGAGGTCTTCGAGGGGCTCGGCGCGAGCCCCGTCGCCAAGCGAAAGGACGGCTCGGCCGTGAAGAAGGGCGACGTCGTGATCACTGTCACCGGCCCGGCCAGGGCGCTCCTGGCGGGCGAGAGGCTGGCCCTGAACTTCATCATGAGGATGAGCGGCATCGCGACCGCCACGAACGACCTCGTCGGGAGGTGCAGGAAGGCGAACCCCGAGGTGAGGGTGGCTGCGACGAGGAAGACCGTCCCCGGCTTCAGGGAGTTCGAGAAGAGGGCGGTCGTGCTCGGGGGCGGGGACCCCCACAGGTTCGGCCTGGACGACGCGATACTGATCAAGGACAACCACATCCGCCTCGCGGGGGGCGTGGCCGAGGCCCTGAGGAGGGCGAGGGCCTCGAGCTTCACCAAGAAGGTCGAGATCGAGGTCGAGTGCGAGGAGGACGCCTTCGCGGCCCTGGAGGGGGGCGCCGACATAGTCATGCTGGACAACTTCGCCCCCGCGGCCGCGAGGAGGCTCTACGCTGAGCTGAAGGCGAGGTGCCCCGAGGTGGTCGTGGAGGTATCCGGGGGCATCACCCCGGACAACATCGAGGGCTACGCCAAGGCGGCGGACGTGATATCCGTCGGGTGGATCACGCACTCGGTGCGGGCGGCCGACTTCTCCATGACCATAGAACGGGCCTGAGGGCCCATCAGATATTTCTATCGGCCAGGCGCTCCGTGATGCGTTGACATGAGGGCGGAGCAGGCATGGGGCGCGTTCACGCTCGTCTTCGCGCTCGCAACCACCGCGGTCGCCGCGACCCTCTTCAGCCTGGGCCACGACCCGTACCTCGCGGCGTCGACGGCCGCGGTGGCGGTGATGGTCTACCTCTACGTCGTGTACAAGAGGTACCACATCGAGCTCGTGACGGAGGGGGACATAGCCCTCTTCACCGACCCGGACGACCTCGGGATACTCTGCGACATATACGGCCTCGGGAGCACCGGGAAGCCGGTGGTGGACAGGCAGAGGCTGAGGGGGTTCGTGCGGGCCCACCCCGACAGCGCCTTCGTGTGGGTCGCCCCGCGCCCCGTCAGCTCGGTCGGCTCCGCCCTCGCGATGCCCCAACAGCCGGCGGAGGAGGAGATGACGGTGCCGGCGATGATGAAGAAGCTCCTCTCCGACGAACCGTCCGAGGCCTCCCTGACCGGCCCGCTCTTCGGAGGGGTGGAGAGGTCGAAGGCGAGGCTGGCGGCGCTTACCAGGTGCCCCGTGTGCGACTCCCCGACAGGGAGGTCCGGGGGGATATGCCTCAGGTGCGGCGCCGACCTGGAGTTCTACTCGGTCCTCGCCGGGTCCAGGGTCGGGAGGAGGCTCATATCGCGGAAGACGGGGGCGAGGGTGCGGAAGCTTAGATATCCGAGGTAGCCGATGCCCCGGCACCGGGTGACGACATGAAGGAAGGGGAGAGGTGCGAGATCTGCGGCAAGCCCGCGACCAGGTTCCTGTTCGCGTCGTTCCTGTGCGACGACGAGGAGTGCATCCAGAAGGCGAGGGAGCGGAGGGGCGGCCCCGGCGGCCACCAGAAGCAGAAGATGTTCGGATGGGCGCCCAGGGAGGAGTAGCCCGGCAAGTATTTTCACCCGTCCGCGTTTCCGGTGCCACATGACGAGGCGCGCGTTCGCAGGGCTCTTCATCATCGAGGTCCTGCTCGCGTTCGGCAACACCTTCGCAGGGTCGTTCAACATCGTCTACCTGTACAACGAGATGGACATGCCCCTATGGGCGGGGCCCACATACCTCTGCATCGGCTTCGGAATAGCCATCCTCGTCAGCCTCTGGATGTCCTGGAGGCCGCGCATGGACCCGAGGAACGCGATGGTCTTCGGGCTCGCGTGCCTGATAGTCGAGTACTCCGCGTTCCTGCTGCTGGACGACGGATGGGTGATCGGGGCGGTGGTCGGCGTGGCGTTCGGCCTCTTCTACCCGTTCTTCTGGACGCCGTTCAACATACTCATGGCGCAGATGACCCAGAAGAACGACAGGGGGGTCAAGTACGGGGTGTTCTTCTTCGTCTGGCCCCTGGCGGCGTTCTTCGCGCCGTTCCTGGGCGGGCTCGTCATCGGCTTCATCAACTACATGGCGCTCTTCGCCATCGGGATAGGGATCATAGTCGCGACGGCGGTCACCATAGTCGCGTACAGGGACTACATCCCCAAGGACCAGGTCATGCGCATCAGGCTCGGCGCGATAGGGAGGAGGAACGTCGTCGCCCTCCTCGGGGAGGGCGGGTTCGAGGGGGTCTTCTGGGTGGACGTCACCCTCGTCGCCTACACCTTCTCACAGGACGAGGTCTCCCTCGGGGTGCTCTTCTCGCTCTTCGGCCTCAGCGCCGGGATAATGGGCATCATACTCGGGAAGCTCTCTGACAGGATCCAGAACCGGGGCCTCTTCCTGAAGCTGAGCGCGCTGGGCTCCATCCCCTGCATCGTCCTCATCTGGATGTCCGGGACCCTGGAGGAGTACGCCCTCACCAACGGCCTCCTCGAGTTCGCGTCGTTCGTCCTCCCGGTCTTCCTCTTCGCCATCCTGACTGACAAGCTGGAGGAGGAGAAGAACGACTCTGTGGTCACGAGGGAGTACCTCCTCGACATGGGGAGGGCCGCGTCGATAGCGGCGCTCATAGCGCTCCTCTACCTCGGGGCGACGCCCCAGGAGTGCTTCCTCCTGGCGATACCGTTCCTGGTGATGGTCCTGGTGGCGCACGAGCCCGGGAAGGAGGGGCTCGCGGCCGCGGCGAAGCGGCTGCTCCGCCTCAGAACGAGGACCTGAGCAGCTCCATCAGGTCCGTCATCCTCAGCTTCGATCCCTTGGCGTCGATGGACGCCCTGAGGCTCTGGTAGCAGAACGGGCACGAGGTGGTCAGTATGTCCGCGCCGGCCCTCTCCGCGTCCTCGACCCTCATCATCGAGATCTTGGACGCGAGGTCCGGGAACGCCGTCTTGACGCCTCCGCCCGCGCCGCAGCACCTCGCCTCCTCCCTGTTCCTCTCCATCTCGACAAGCTTGAGGCCGGGCACCGACTGGAGTATCCTCCTCGGCTCGTCGTAGAGGAGGTTGTGCCTGCCGAGGTGGCACGGGTCGTGGAATGTCACCGTGCCCTCGACCCTCTTCGTCGGCGCGAGCCTCCCCGACCTGAGCAGTTCGTCGACGAACGTGGTGATGTGCACGACCTTCGCGGGAAGCTTCCCCACCTTGGGGTAGTCCTGCCTGAGGGTCTTGTAGCAGCCCGCGCAGCTGGTGAGTATCACGGACGGCGCCGCCCTCTCGAACCTCTCGATGTTCCTCTCGGCCATGCCCCTGGCCTGCTCGAGCAGGCCGGTCCTCAGGAGCGTCGAGCCGCAGCACCCCTCGTCGTTCCCGAGGGTCCCGAAGTCCACGCCAGCCTTCGACAGCACCGTGGCTGTGTCGAGGGCCATGCTCTTGATGTTGGGGTCGTACGCGGCGGTGCAGCCCACGAAGTACAGGACGTCGCAGTGCTCCTTGAGGGCGTCCTTGACCTTGACGTCCTTGTCCAGCTTCCTCGCCCACCTCGAGCGCTGTGTCCTCGGCTGCATCCAGGGGTTGTCGTAGTTCTCGATGCTCTTGACTATCTGCTGGTGCTCCGGCATCGGGCCGACGCCGTTCGCCACCAGGAACTCGCGCATGTTCTCCCACATCGCTATGGTGTCGAGGTGCGCCGGGCACACGGTCTTGCACTGGCCGCATATGGTGCACTCGTAGGCGCGGGAGGACAGCTCCTTCATCGCGCCCTCCGGGAGCTCCCTGGGACCGAGGAGGAGCGACCTCAACCCGTACTGGGACTTGTAGAGTTCCTTCAGCCGGAGTATCTTCCCCCGGGGCGTGACCATCTCGACGTCCTGCGCCTCGCCCCCGGTCGGGCATGTTGCGGTGCACTCGCCGCAGCGGGTGCACGCGTCGAACCGCATCAGGGAGGCTACGTCCAGTTTGGAGATGTCGAGCCTCCTCACGCTCCCCCCTCCTCGGACATGAGGCCCTCAAGCTCCATCGCTATCGGGGTGGCGATCATGTGGAACAGCTTGCTGAACGGGATGTAGGCGATGAGGAGGGCGCTCATGACGCCGTGGACGAGCCATGCGGCGTCGTACCAGTCGCCCGAGGAGGCCGGGAGCGCCAGGGATATCGCATACCCGACGAACGAGTACTCGACGTCCTGGGTGTGCCCCGGGATGCCTCCAGCGATGCCCATGCCCTCTAGGACGAAGCCGCCCAGGACGACGGCGAGCAGGAACACGATCGAGGCCGCGTCGGGCAGCTCGGTCCGGACGATCTTGGGCCTGAGCGCGAACCTGCGGACCGCGGCGATGCTGAGCCCGACCAGCATCATCGCGCCCGCGACCTCGAATCCGATGTCGCGGAAGAGGAGCTTGGCCCAGCCACCCTCCTCTATCATGGGACCGTACCCGAGTATGTCCATCGAGAGGGTGACGAGGAGGTCGAGCGCGAACATCAGGAGGAAGCCGCCGAGGATCATCAGGTGCATGAACCACCTGGAGATGCTCCGGCCCTTCAGCTTGGAGAGGTAGAGGGCGTCACGGGCGAGGACGCCGAGCGCCCTTGCGAACATCCTGCTCGCGAGGAGCCTGGCCGCCCTCCAGACTAGCCTGACCAGCCGCCCCTCAGGGCTGCCGACGAGGCCCTTGCCCCGCATCCAGAGGAGCATGTTGTAAAGGGTGCCCAGGAGGAAGACCGCGGTGCAAACGACGATGGTGACAAGGAACAGCGACAGGTAGGCCCTGTCGCGCACGTAGACCGTGTCGTACGGGAGCACCAGTATGACGGCGGAGATGAGCAGGACGGCCGCGAAGAACGGAACGTAGAGCCGCGCCCTCTCGCTCAGGTACCCGCCCTCAGGCATGGGTGCTCGAATGATGATGGCCGAGTATAAAATCATCCCCTCAGCGCCCTGAAGTGGCTGTTGGCGCAGAGCCTGGCGGCCTCGACGAGCAAACCCGGCGCGGAGTCGGTGTCCGCAGCCATTGCAGGCCCCTGGGAGAGCAGCTCCTCCCTCGCCCTGTCGAGGAGTTCGGCGACATGCCGGGCCTCGTCCCGCCCGAGCGACGACCTCCTCTTCCCCACCGCGCCCGCCAGCTCCAGCATCCTCCCGCCGTCCCAGAGCTTCGCGCCTACCAGGAACGACTCGCGCTCCATGCCGAGGACCGCGACCTTCAGGTCGGCCAGCGGCCTGTCGAGCTCCGAGGCGGCTCCGCCGCGCTGCGACGGCGCAGGCCGGGGCCTGTTGACGCATGGGACCTGGATGATGCGGGTCAGGAAGCCGTTCGCCTCCGGGTAGTCCGGGTGCTCCAGGTGCGGGCCTGCCAGGACCATCGTGCCGTCCCCGACGCGGCAGGAGACGACCGCGGGCGCGCCCATGACCATCTCCTCGGCCCTCCTGCGGTCGGTCTGGAGAATCGTCCTCTGAGTGAACGACATGTACCTCAACACGACCCGGTCGTCCTCCGGCTCCTTGAACACCGGACCTCCGTAGACGGGGGCCCTGAAGGCCCCGGCCCCGTCCCCGACCTCCACCTCGCCCCTGAACGGGTGGATGATGCTGCACGAACCGTACCTGACCCCCTCCCTCGGGGAGTGCGCGGGGACCTCGCCGAGCTCCCCGATGTTCCTGATCCTGGTCGATGAGAGGTTGAACCTGTCGAACGGCTCCATCCTGGAGGGGAGGGGGAGGTACGCGCCCGCGCACGCGCCTAGATACATACCACCCTGCCTCACGTGCCTCTCGATGGCTTTGAACGCGCGCGGCGCGAGGGCGGCCGCGATCTCGAACCCGTCGCCCCCCGACACGACCACCAGGGACGCCCCGTCCCCGATCCCCCTGACCAGGCCCTCGGCGTCAACGAACTCGCAGTCGGACGCGCCTCGGGCCTCGAGCAGGTCCGCCGTCCACGTCCACGAGTGGGACGAGCCCCTGCCGGCGTAGACCAGGATCCTCCCGGGGAGCATCGACCACGGTCAACGGCGACGGCACGCATAAAACTAGCCCGTCCGGTTGCTGGCTCTGACGGGAAGGTATAGAAAGGGTTATAGAACCCCTTGCCTTATCTCGCCCCCTACAAGGGCCCATGGTCTAGTGGCTATGACATCTGCTTGACATGCAGAAGATCGCCGGTCCGAATCCGGCTGGGCCCACCACCTCTTCTCCCGGATACGCCATCACGTCGGGCCGCCGCGGAGCGGGGCCACTGCGGCCGCGGGAAGCGGAGGATGGTCGGTCCCTCTGCGCGTCAGAACGTCATGATCACGCCGAATATCACCATGAGCGATATGAGGGGGATGATGACGCCCACGACCACGCCTATTATGAGGCATGTCCTCCCGACGCGCTTGTAGTCGGGCTCCGGCTTCATCATGAATATGATCCCGATGACGATGCCCGCGAGGGGGACCAGCACGGAGAGCACGTACAGCAGTATGCGCATCGTGTCGCTCATGGTCTCCGGCCGCATCGCCTGCTGGGTGGACCACCTGAAGTCGTGCCCGCAGTACGGGCAAACGTAGGCATCGAACGGGATCGTGCGCCCGCACGATGTGCAGAACCTCGGCCCGGAGGCGGGGGGCGGCGCCTGGGCGGGGATGCCCTTCCAGCCCGGCTCGGCCCTCGGGAGCTCCCTGGAGCAGCTGCTGCAGTAGTACGAGTAGTCGAGGTTCTCCGACCCACAGTTAGGGCACTTGACCATCGCCTTTCCCCGGACTGCGACGGGCCGGGACGGGCTTAAACCTATGCGTGGCCTCCCCGCGCCCCCGTCAACCGAAGCCTCTAAAACCGATGACCGCCCATCCGGTGCCGCGAGAACCACAGGTGGGGACCTGATGACGTGGCTCTCTGACTGCTACAGCAAGCCCCCTCCGACGACGCTGACGGTAGGGGGCACCGAGGTGGGCATCGCCGGGCTCGAGGAGATCATGGAGGCGGCGCTCCAGAGGATGGACCGCCCCGACGAGGAGGTCAAGGACCTCCTCATGGACGAGCTGAGGGCGCGCAACTACGTCCCGTCCTCCGTCAGGGAGGAGTACAGGCAGGTCCTGTGGGCCGAGTACAGGAAGCTCAGGGTGCGCAGGAGGGACGAGGTCGAGGAGAGCTACAAGGGGATACCCAGGGAGGAGGTCCCGTGGTTCCCCAGGGTGGACAAGTCAAGGTGCGAGGGGTGCAGCTCCTGCGTCGAGTTCTGCTCGCAGAAGGTCTTCGAGTTCTTCGACGGGAAGTCGCAGGTGGTGAGGCCCAACAACTGCCTCGTGGGCAAGTCGAGCTGCAAGGCGTTCTGCCCGGACGGGGCGATCTCGTTCCCCACGAGGAACGAGCTGAGGGAGGCGCTGGGGAGGCTCAGGGCCGGCCGGGGCATCGAGTGAGCCGGATACGGCGCAACGGTTATGCCCTCCGCCGACGACGTGCGCCGCATGACGGAGAAGGCCGTCTTCGCGGCGGGCTGCTTCTGGGGCGTCGAGGCGTCGTTCATGAGGGTCAGGGGCGTCGTCTCCACCAGGGTGGGCTACACCGGGGGGAGGACGCGGGACCCGACCTACGAGGACGTGTGCACCGACACAACCGGCCACGCCGAGGCGGTCGAGGTCGAGTTCGACCCCGCGGTCGTCTCGTACGGGCAGCTCCTGGACGTGTTCTGGGGCATCCACGACCCGACCACCCTGAACAGGCAGGGCCCCGACAGGGGGACCCAGTACCGCTCGGCAATATTCCACATGTCGGAGCAGCAGAGGACCGAGGCGGAGGCTTCCAGGGACCGGCTCCAGGCGTCGGGGAGGCTGGGCAGGGCGAAGGCGGTCACGGAGATCGTCCCTGCCGGCACCTTCTACGAGGCCGAGGGGTACCACCAGAGGTACTTCGAGAAGCGCGGGGGCGGCGGCTGCAGGCTCTGCCGCTGACGCGCTCAGTGGTGGTGCTCCGGCTGGAAGTTCACCGGCCTGAGGGCGCCGAAGGCCCTCGCCAGCACCTCCGAGAGCGCCGGGTGTATGATCTGCGCCCTCACGAGCGGGGCGTAGGTCTGGTTCTCCGAGTACATCATGTTCACGACCTGCTGTATGAGCGTCGCGGCCTGGGGCCCGACGGCGGTGGCGCCCAGTATGCGCCTGCTCGGGTACTCGACCATGACCTTCACGAACGCATCAGGGTCGCCGTAGGCGTAGCCCATGGCGGTGTCGGTGTACATCGCCTTCCCGACCATGGTCTTGCGCCCCTTGACCGCCTCGGCCTCCGTCATCCCGACCTGGCCCACCTGCGGGTCCGTGAAGACCGCGTGCGGCACGGCGTGGAGGTCCATGGCCATCCTCTGGGGGCTGTAGAGGTTGTGCCCCACTATCGACGCCTGGTAGTTCGCGGTGTGCCTGTACATGTTCCTCCCGAGCGCGTCGCCGAGGGCGAATATGCCGGGCTTGGAGGTCTCCAGGAACTGGTCCGTCAGGATCCATCCTTTCTCGTCCGTCTTGACTCCGGAGTTCTCCGGCCTCAGCCAGTCGGTGTTGGGCCTGACGCCTGTCGCCACCAGGAGCTGCTTCCCGTCGACCTCCCTCTCGCCGCCCTCGGCGGGGTCCCTGATCGTGACGGAGAACGTCGTGGCCCTCTGGCTGACCGACAGCACCTCCGTCCCCGTGTGGACCTCCGCGTGCCTGGAGAGGCGGGCCTTGACGAGGGCGCTCGTCTCGGGCTCCTCGTGCGGGAGCAGGACGGGGTTCCTGCCGACGAGGACGACCTTGGTGCCTATGGCGGAGAAGAAGTGGGCGAACTCGCAGCCGATGTACCCGCCGCCGAGGATGACGATGCTCCTCGGCTGCTCCTCGATCTCGAACACGGTCCTGTAGGTGTGGTACTTGGCCCTCTCAAGGCCGGGTATGCCGGGCACGCTGGCCCTGGCCCCGGAGGCGATGACGACCTTCTTGCCACGCACGGTCTCCCCGCCGACCTGGAGGGTGTGGTCGGAGACGAAGCTGCCAATCCCGCGGTACAGGTCGAGCCCGCGGGCGTGCTTCACCCCCTCCTCCATCTCTCTCCTGCCGTTCAGGACTATGTCCCACATCCGCCTCTTGATGGCGGGGTAGTCGACCTTCACCAGCTCCATGCTGACGCCGGCGGCGGCCGCGGCCTCGGCCTCCCTTATGGCGTCCGCCACGTGCACCAGGACCTTCGACGGTATGCATCCCCGGTTGAGGCAGGTCCCGCCGAGCGGCCCCTCCTCGACCACGGCGACCCTCTCCCCCCTCTGCAGCGGGAGGTCCACGAGGTTCATCCCCGCCCCCGACCCTATGACCACCAGGCCGTACTCCTTCATCTCGATCCCCGCCCTCGAAGCGCGTACGGGGGCAATAAACTTCGGGCGGACGCCCGCGCAGGCGCATCGTTTGTATAGAGGCGACGACACTACCTCGCCCGGTGACAGCGTGGGGAAGATAGAGCTGCCTATGCCCGAGCTCGGGAGGGGGACCCAGTTCCTCAGCTCGTCCGCGGACAGGATGCAGGAGGACCTGAGGTCCAGGGTGCCGGAGAGGTTCAGGGCGTCCCTCGTCGTGAGGCCCTTCAAGAGGAGGGGCTCGACGGGCATATCCGTCGAGTACGACGACGCCGCCGAGTCGTACGTGCTGGCCGCGCTCGAGGAGAGCGCCAGGTGAGGGGGGGACAGGGCTGCCCTCGTCCCTCGAGCAGGGGAAGCGCACGGCCCCCCGGCAGCTGACCGAGAGGGAGCTCGCGATGCTCAGGACGCAGAGGGACCGGCAGGAGCGCTACATAAGGACGGCCCACTTCGTCCAGTCCAAGTGGTTCATGGTCGGCGGGGCGGTGGGCATAGCCCTGTTCTTGCTGATGATAATACTGCTGGCGAGGTAGGCCTCACCTCTTCTTGTGGAGGGGGCAGGGGTAGCCCAGCCTGCAATACCTGCACTTCTCCGCCTTGACCGGAGCGATGGCCTTCCTCATGCGTCCGTACTTGCGCCTCGGCATGTCCCCGACGGGTGAGCGACCAGCGGTTAGATAAGAGCGACGGTCGGCTCAGCCCGACCTGGGGAGGAGCATGTTGAAGACGCACCCCTTGGACGGGTCCCTGGGCACTATGTCCGAGACCCACATCTTCCCGGAGTAGCGGTCCACTATGCTCTTGGCGGCGGCGAGGCCTATCCCGAAGCCGCCCGTGAGCTCCGAGCGCGAGCGCTTGGTCATCCTGAGCACCTCCCGCTTGAGGGCGTCCGGGACGGACCTGCCCGGGTCCTCCACCCTGACGAGCCACATGTCCCTCCGGCCCTCCTTCTGCTCCTCCGCAGAGACGGACATCCTGGTCTCCGGCCTCTTGGACGACCTCGACGCCGTCACGAAGAGGTTGACGAAGGCGTCCTTGAGCAGGGGGTCCGCGGTGACGAGGACCGGGCCCTGGGGGAGCGTCACGGTCACCTCTATCGGCCGGCCGGGGCTCCTGGCCCGCGCCTCGGCCACCGCCCCGTCCAGCACCTGGCGGAGGTCCGTCCTGGCGAGCTGGGGCAGGGCGTTCTCCCTCAGCCTGGCGAGGGTGCGGACCGTGTCGACCAGGTAGACTATGTTGTCCACCTGGGAGTAGGCCTTCTCGACGGCCTGGGCGACCTCCGGGTCGAGGGTCTTCATCGCCCTGAGGGACTCGATGTAGGCCATCACCGGGGTGGTGTAGTTCGCTATGTCGTGGGTGAGGAGGTCCATGTGCAGCTGCACCTGGTCCCTGGTGCTCGACACCTCGCCCAGCAGCCGGGCGTTCTCGACGGCCACGGCCGCGTGGTTTGCGAACATCGTGGCGACCTCCAGGTCCTCCTTCGTGAACACGTCCGGGGGGTACTTGAGGAGCTCCACGACCCCCAGCACCTCCTTCTTGCCCAGAATGGGCACCGCGAGCATCCGCGAGTGCGTCGCCGGCGTGCCGGGGATGTAGGAGCCCCGCCCGTCCTCCTCGGTGTCGAGGATTATCTCGGCCCTCTTCGTCCTGGCGACGTGGCCGACGTACCCCTCCTCCGCGGGGAAGTCCCTGTCCCCCATGACCTCGGAGGCGTAGGGGCCCGTGGCGTAGACCGGGTTCCCCACCTTCCTCGGCCAGTCGAACATGTAGAAGGCGAGCTCGTTGCACGGGATGAGCTCGGCCATCTTCTCCGACACGATCCTGTAGATCTCGGAGCTCTCGATCTCCTTCTGGAGGTCCGCGGCCGTCTCTATGAGGGCGGTCTGCGCCCTCGACCTTATGCTGAGCTTCTCGAAGAGCTCGACGTTCTCCATGATCCTGACTATGTCCGCCCCGAAGTCCTCCGCGATGCTGACCTCGTCAGGGGTGAAGGGCGTCGGGCCGGAGGTGTCGCCTATGAACATGACCCCCAGGCGGGCGTCGCCCCTCAGGAGCGGCACGACCATGCAGTGGTCGAAGGACATCTGGCCCAGGATCTTCCTCTTCTGCCCGGCCGACCACGCGGGCGAGATGCACGTCCTCGGGGAGAGGTGCTCGAGCGCCTCCGCGGCCAGCGGGAACGAGTTCAGGAACATCCTGGAGTCCCTCGATATGGCCACCCCCTTCGCGGAGCAGCCTATGCACATGAGCTCCCCGGTGTCGGGGAGGTACCTGAAGACGGAGACGAAGTCGGCGTCGAAGTAGTCCATGGCGTTCCTGCAGAACATGGCGAAGGACTGCTCGAGCTCCGACCTGTCCCCGGGGCTGCACGAGAGGCACTTGAGCAGGATCGCCTGCATCTGGAGGTGCTCCTCCATGAGGAGGGCGATCTCCTCTATGCCCGCGTCCACGGCGAATGACGCCACCCTCCTGGCGCCGGTGGTGTTGGCGTCCGGGACCCTCTCCTGGACGAAGTCCACGAGTATCCGCCTCAGGATGAGCTGGTTGGCGATGACCCTGCTGAGGTCCATGGTCCTGAGGTGCTCGGACCTGATGACGCTCCGGAGGACCTCCCTGTTCTTCCTCGACGATGGGTCCTCCACGGAGTCCATGAGCGCGAGCAGGTAGGTCCTGAGCCTCTCCGCCCTCACCTGCGGGGCGGCGACCGACTCCGACACGCGCGCGAACGGGACCCTGCCGACCTCGGCGGCCCACCGCTCGACGATGGCCGGCGCCTCGTCCCTGATGAGCCTGATGACCTTCGAGTCCGCGGGCCCGTTGACCACGGGCCCACGGGATGGATGCACTGCCGTGGAAGTACCCTCCAGCCTGAGCGGCTACGACCTCCTCAATATGCCCTTGCGGGTTCAAAAACGCTTTGCCCTCGGAACGGGCCTCCCCCGGGCCCCCCGCGCGGCGCGGCCAGCACCCCCGGACAATGGGAGGTTTTAGGTCGAATAGCCTTATATTTCGGCACCCGATAGCGACGTCCCGGAGTTGTGCCTACCAATGACAACCCAACACGCTTCGGTCAAGACCCTGCTCCTCACGGGGAAGCAGGTCAAGAAGCTCCTTGATATGAAGGACGTGCTCGGCGCGGTCGAGGACGCCTTCAAGCACAAGGGGCTAGGCAAGGTGCAGATGCCCCCAAAGGTGTACCTCTTCTACGAGAAGTTCGACGGGGACCTGCGGACGATGCCCTCGTACGTCGAGGACATGGACGTCTCGGCGGTGAAGATCGTCAACGTGCACCCGCAGAACGCGAAGAACTACGGCATGAGGACCGTCATGGCCCTCCTGGTGCTCATCAACCCGCACACGGGGGCGCCCCTGGCGGTCATGGACGCGACCCACGTCACGGACATGAGGACCGGAGGGGCGAGCGCGATCGCCTCCAAGTACCTGGCGAGGCCGAACCCGAAGGTCGTCGGCATCATAGGCGCGGGGAACCAGGCGAGGACGCAGATGCTCGCGCTCCTGACCCAGTTCGGGCACTTCGACGAGGTCAGGGTGTTCGACATGTACCCTGAGAAGACGAAGGCGCTCGTGAGGGAGTTCAGGAGGCACTACAAGGACAGGGTCGGCAAGTTCGCGGTCGCGAAGGAGGCCAAGGCCGCCGTCGTGGACTCGGACATAGTGGTCACGTGCACATCCGCGAGGTCGCCCATAGTGATGGACGAGTGGGTGAAGGACGGGACCCACTTCTGCTGCATAGGCGCCGACGCGCCGGGGAAGCAGGAGATGGACCCCAGGATACTCAAGAGGGGCCGCCTCGTCATAGACGACTGGGAGCAGGCGTCGCACTCCGGCGAGATCAACGTCCCGCTGGCGAAGGGCGAGCTCGTGCGCGAGGACGTCAACGCCGAGATAGGCGAGGTCGTCGCGGGGCTCAAGCCGGGCAGGGAGAACGACGAGCAGGTCACCATATTCTGCTCGACCGGGCTCGCGGTCCAGGACTGCCTCACGGCCAAGATCGTCTACGACCACGCCGTCAACCAGAAGGTCGGCAGGTCGATGCAGATCGTCCTCTGAGGCGCCCGAGAGGGCCGAGCCCTCCCCAAACCCCCAACCCCTTCCCCATCTTCTCCTCCCGCGCCCAGGTCGGCACCGCCCTGCCAACGGTTAAGTGCACGCCACGCCATACGAGGCGGGGGGCATGCGAGCGCGCACGGGGAGTTATCGAGAGGGCACTCATGGCCCCCTGGATGACATCGAAGGGGGAATAGGATTGGCACGGAGATCGATCGGACTAGTCGCAGCCCTGCTGGTGGCGATGCCGTCGCTGCTGCTGGCTGCGCCAGCTGGTGCGGAGATCGTGCCGGACATGTGGACCGTCATGGTGTACATGGACGGCGACAACAACCTCGAGGCCGCGACTGTGACGGACCTCGGGGAGATGATGGTGGCTGGGTCCACGGCGGACGTCAACATCGTGGTCCTCGTCGACACGCTCGACGGGCCCGCGGAGCTCGTCTACGTGAACCAGGGGAGCACGACCACTGTCGCGGCCTGGGGCGAGGTCAACATGGGTGACCCCGCGACGCTGCAGGCGTTCATCGCCCAGTCGGCCGCGCTGTACCCGGCGGAGAACTACGTGCTCGACTTCTGGGACCACGGCGGGGGCATCATGGGCATATGCTGGGACGACACGTCCGGCTCGGACAAGCTGACCATGACCGAGGTCAGGTCCGCGGTCGTCGGCGCGGGGGTCGTGATGGACGTCGTGATGTTCGACGCGTGCGACATGGCCCAGGCGGAGGTGGCCCACCTGTTCCAGGGCTACGCGGACTACGCCGTCTTCAGCCAGGAGACGATGTGGGGGCAGGGGTTCCCGTACGACGCCATACTCACGAGGCTCGTCGCGGAGCCGACCATGACGGACAGGGCCTACGCGCTGATCGTCGGCGAGGAGTTCACAGTGTTCTACGACGCACTGGGCTGGAACCTGTGCACCATCAGCGTCTACGACATGTCGTACCTGACGGCGGTGTCGGGGTCCGTGGGCACGCTCGCGAGCGGGATGAGGGCGACGATGAGCACGGCCTACAAGACCTACAAGGCCTGCAGGCTGAGCGCGGAGGAGGCCGCCGGGGCGGTCGACCTGAAGGGCTTCGCGCAGCTCGTCGCGGCGAACTCGAAGGTGAGCACGTCCGTGAGGAGCGCCGCGGCCGCGGTGGTGACCGCCGTCGCCGGGGCCATCATCTACGAGTGGCACTCGGACGACTGCGACGGGATGAACGGGCTCGGGATATGGTTCCCGGTGAGCTCCGTGTCCTACTACTGGAGCCCGACCGTGGAGACCATGTACAGGGCGATGCCGTTCGACGCGGCGACGCACTGGGCGGACCTCCTCGACTCCTACTACGCGAAGGCGTGAGGGGGAGCCGGAGGAGCCCGTGAAACGCCAAACCCGGGGAGGCACGACGCCTCCCCGGAGTTGTTTCTTCCCCCCGGCCGCGAGCGCGGAAGACGGGGGGTCAGTGGCGCTGTGCCTCGGCAACGGTTAATACCCTGTTATATGATACTGACCGAGCCCTGCGGGCGCCCCGGAGGGGCCTCTGCCGGGCGAGCGTATAGGGGGGCTTCTGACTGAGGAGAACGTACATGGGCCTTGCGGCCCTGCTGATGATACTGCCCGCGCTGGCGCTGTCCGCGCCGGCGAAGGCGGTCGACGTGCCGAACGAATGGACCGTGATGGTATACATGGACGGGGACAACAACGTCGAGTCCTACGCCCTGGCCGACCTGGCCGAGCTCGAGTTCGTGGGGTCCAGCACCGACGTCGACTTCGTCGTGCTGCTAGACACCTACGGCGAGGGGGCGAACCTCCTCCACGTCGAGTACCCGGCCTCGACCGTCGTCGAGCCCTGGGGCGAGCCCGACATGGGCGACCCTGCCACGCTCACGCGCTTCATTGACACGGCCGAGGCAGCCTACCCGGCCGAGAGGTACGCGCTCGTGATGTGGGACCACGGCGGCGGCATACGCGGACTCTGCTGGGACGACGACAACGGCGGCGACTACCTGACCATGGCCGAGTACAGGCAGGGGCTTGTCGGCGGGGGCGTGTCCTTCGACCTGATCGTGCTCAACGCCTGCGTCATGGCCACGGCCGAGATAGCCCACCAGATGGTGGACTACGCGGACTACGTGGTCTTCAGCCAGGAGAACATGTACGCGGTCGGGTTCCCGTACGACGACGTCGCTGGGAGCCTCGTCCAGACGCCCACGATGGACGCGAGGGACTTCGCCCAGATGATGGCCGACCACTACGTCGTGCAGTTCCAGGCCCTCGGGTGGGACGGCGTCACCATAAGCATCTACGACATGGCCCGGGTGGACGCGGTGGCCTCCGCGGTCAACGCCTTCGGCAGCGCCCAGAGGGCCACGATGGCGCAGTACTACATGGAGTACAAGACGCTGAGGAAGCTGACGCCCGCGCCCAACAACGCGGCGGACCTCATCGGCTACGCGACCAAGGTCAGGGACAGCGCCGTCATCACCGACCCGGCGGTCAAGGCCTCCGCGCAGGCCGTGATCGACGCCGCCTCCGCGGCCATCGTGTTCGAGTGGGGCTCGGAGGACGTCGCGGACGAGACCGGCCTCGGGATCTGGTTCCCGACGAAGTCGGTCAAGTACTACTGGGGCGACTCGTACGAGGCCCTGTACAGGGGCCTCGTCTTCGACGGGGCCGCCCACTGGGCGGACTTCCTGGACACCTACTACAACAAGGGGTGAACGGGCCCTCCGGCCGCAAACACCTTCCACCAAACCCCAAGTCCCTTTTCAACGCATGGCTCAGAGCGACGCCCCGCAGGAGCCGCACCTCTCCTCGTCCTCGTCGTTCAGGGTGCCGCAGTACCTGCACTTGAGCTTGACCTTGGTGGCCTTGGCCTCCTGCATCACTATCCGCTCCTTCTTGGACACCCTGATCATCCGGTACCCGGCGAATATGAGCGCCGCGCCGACCCCTAGCATGGCTAGGCCTGCGTACCATATGCCAAGAAAGAAGGGCACGAGCGAGAAGAAGAACATCATGAAGGCGAACGCCATGGCCATCATGGCGAACATCTCGGAGCCGTCGTCCTCCTCGGGGGGCGGCTGCTGCACGGGGGGAGGTCCTATCGCCTTGCCGCAGCTGAGGCAGAACTTCGACGCGTCGGGGATCTCTGAGCTGCACGAGGGGCACTTCAACCCTCTCACCGCCCGGGAATATTGGCCGGGAGGGTATAAGCCCCTACCGCGAGGGTATCAGATGCGATAACGGCCGCCGGGGCATGCTTTTTAACCCGCCAGGCGATGTACGGCCGATGATCTGCCTCGGCGTGGAGGGGACCGCCCACACCCTCAGCATAGGGGTCGTGGACCAGGACTGCAGGGTCCTCGCCAACATAGGCAAGATGATCGACGGCTCCAAGGGGGGCATCCACCCGCGGGAGGCGGCCAACCACCACGCGGAGAACATGGTCCCCCTCATGCACGAGGCCGTCTCCAAGGCGGGCATAGCCTACAAGGACATAGGCCTCGTCGCGTTCTCCCAGGGCCCCGGCCTCGGCCCTTGCCTCCGGACCGCCGCCACGGGCGCGCGCTCGCTCGCGCTCACGCTGGGCGTCGACCTCATCGGGGTCAACCACTGCGTCGCCCACCTCGAGATCGGGAGGAAGGTCACCGGGTGCAGGGACCCCACCCTCCTCTACGCCTCCGGGGGGAACACGCAGGTCATAGCATACTCCGGCGGCAGGTACAGGGTGTTCGGCGAGACGCTCGACGTGGGCATCGGGAACATGATAGATAAGTTCGGCCGCTCCGTCGGCCTCCCCTTCCCCTCGGGGCCGCACCTCGAGAGGCTCGCCAAGGAGGGCACGGAGCTCATCGACCTCCCCTACAGCGTCAAGGGGATGGACGTGGCGTTCTCGGGCATACTGACCTCCGCGGTCCAGCTGCACAAGTCCGGCAAGAAGCTCGAGGACCTCTGCCACTCGATACAGGAGACCTGCTTCGCCATGCTGGTTGAGGTCACCGAGAGGGCCATGGCCCACGTGGAGAAGGACGAGGTCCTCCTGGGGGGAGGGGTCGTCCAGAACAAGCGCCTCCAGGGGATGGTCAGGACCATGGCGGAGGAGCGGGGGGCGAGGATGTTCGTGCCCCCTGGCTCCCTGTGCGTGGACAACGGCGCCATGATCGCCTGGACCGGGCTGGTGATGCACCGGGCGGGCGTCAGGACCAGGCTCGACGAGAGCGCCGTGAGGCAGAGGTACCGGACGGACGAGGTCGACCTCCCCTGGATGGAGTGACCGGGCCTGTGCGGGGAGGGGGCGCACCCGCGCCTGTTCGGGCGAGGCATGATTACCCCGGTCATGCGATTTCCCCCCCAGGCATAGGAGGGGTTCGTTCTGGCTGACACAAAAGATGTGAGGTTCAAGAAGCTGAAGGATTTCAACATGGTGATGGGCTTTCTGCACCTGTTCCAGGGCGCGCTGATGCTGGTGCTGTGGCCGCCCTACGACGCCTCGGTGTACACCCGCTTCTTCGGGGTGGAGGACGGGGCCCCCGTGGTCGTCGAGGACCTGCTTGTGAAGATCCCGTTCGCGCCGATGGTGGCGTCGTTCCTGTTCGTCTCCGCCATAGCTCACTTCTCGCTGTCGACCTTCGCCAACAGGTGGTACGTCGAGAACCTGAGCAAGGGGATGAACCCGGCCAGGTGGCTCGAGTACTCGATAAGCTCGTCGATCATGATCGTGCTGATCGCGTTCCTCGTCGGCATAGACGAGCTGGCGAGCCTGCTGCTGATCTTCACCCTGAACGCCACCATGAACCTGTTCGGCTGGATGATGGAGCTGCACAACCAGACCACGAAGAGGACCGACTGGACCGCCTACATATTCGGGTGCATCGCGGGCTTCGTCCCGTGGCTCGTCCTGGGCATCTACTTCTTCGGGGCGATACTGCAGAGCACCGACTCGGTGCCGACCTTCGTGTACGCGATATTCTTCATCCTGGCGGCGTTCTTCAACGTGTTCGCCATCAACATGGTGCTGCAGTACCGCGCCAAGGGGAGGTGGGCCGACTACCTCTACGGCGAGAGGGTGTACATCATCCTCAGCCTGACGGCGAAGTCCGCCCTCGCGTGGCTGGTCTTCGGCGGGACATACAGGTTCACGTGACCGGCCCGGGCGCCCAAACCCATTCACCAAACCCCTCATTCTCATCACAAGTGTTTTGGACGCCCACGCCGCTGCAGGTGCGATGGCCTGGACGCAGAAGGAGATGGACCGGCAGCTGTCGAGGCAGTCCATGTGGCTCAGGGAGTCCTGGATGTGGCTCCTGGAGCAGAGGGTACTCAAGGGTTGGAGGGGCCACCACAGGCCGACGGCCCTGGACGTGGGCTGCGGGCCCGGACACGTGATGGAGGCGCTGTGGGAGCTCCTGGACGTCCACGGCCTGGACATCGACCCCGCCGCCGTCGAGGAGGCCAAGGGGAGGGGCCTGGACGCGAGGGAGGGGGACGCGCACTCGTTGCCGTATGCGGACGGCTCATTCGACATCGTGTACTGCTCGTTCCTGCTACTCTGGGTGAAGGGACCGGCCAAGGCCCTGTCCGAGATGGCCCGCGTCTCCAGGGACTGGGTCGTGTGCCTTGCCGAGCCGGACCTCGGGGCCAGGATCGACTACCCCGAGGAGCTCGCGCCCGTCGCCAGGATGGTCGCGGACGGTGTCAGGGCGGAGGGCGGGGACCCCCTCATGGGGCGGAAGCTGAGGTCGGTGTTCCGGTCGGCTGGCCTGGACGCCGACATAGGGGTGCACCCCGGAGTCTGGGGGGTCGAGAAGCTGAGGGAGGAGTCCGAGGCGGAGTGGAGGTACCTTGAGCTCACGGCCGGCGACGCGGGGAGTTCCGAGGCGCTCGCCCGGCTGAGGCCCGTGTGGGACCGCGCGGTCCGCGACGGGACCCTATTCCAGCACAGCCCTGTGTTCTACGCGTTCGCAAGGAAGCCGTCACATGGATGAGTGCCTGTCGAGGCACACGTAGTCCCCGTGCTGGGCCGACAGCGGGCACCCGCCCCCGCAGAGCTGCAGCATCTCGCACTTCCCGCACCTCTCGTCGACGTACTCCCTCCTCCTGATCCGCTCGCAGAGGGGGTGGGACCAGATCTTTTTCCAGTCGTCCCTCAGGACGTTGCCCAGGGGCTCGTAGTAGCTCTGGCACGGGATGACCGTCCCGTCAGGCTCGACGGCCATGTTGATGGAGCACGCGGTGCACTGCTTGATGCCCAGGCCCATGTTGACGGGGTTGAGCTCGCAGTAGGGCGTCGGCGAGTACCAGATGAGCCTCGTCCCTGTCTCGGATGCGACGTCCTTCAGGTCCTCGAGGAGGTCGGCCAGCTCCTGGAAGGTGACGCCCTCCGCCTCCGTCCCCTTGCCCGAGCGGATGACGCCGTTGAACGCGATGTTCTTCACGCCCAGCCCTGCGACGAACCTCATCGTATCGACGATCTGCGCGTGGTTGGACCTCATGATCGTCGTGTTGGTGCTGACGTACATGTCCTCGGCTACCGCGGCCTTCAGACCTTCCATGGTCTCCTTCCACGCCCCCTGCGCCCCGGCGAGCCGGTCGTGCGTGGCGGGGTCGTGCGAGAGCACGGTGACCTGGACGTGGTCCAGGCCCTTGGAAACGAGGGAACGGAGGTAGCCCGGCCTGCCCAGGGTCCTGCCGTTGGTGACGAGGCCCGTGACCTGCCCGTGGTGCTCCGAGCGCTCCACGAGCTCCTCGAGGCCTTCGTACAGGGTCGGCTCCCCGCCCGTGAACACGATGTGCGGCACCCCGACATCCCAGAGCCTGTCTATGATCGACTTCCACTCGGCGACGGAGAGCTCGGCCTTCTCCTTCGTCGCGTTGTAGCAGTGGCCGCACTCGTTCTGGCACCTGTATGTCAGTGCGAGGTCCATCCTGTAGGGGGAGGGCACGTTGTCCGCGCCCACCGTCCGGGAGTCGGGGCCCATGACGTCCATGACCGTCTCCTCGCCGTGGACGAACCTCACGAGCCTCTCCCTCGTGGCTGCGAAGTCCTCCCTGGCCTCCGCCTTCTTCAGGTGCTTGTACCTGCGCCTCATGTACCTGTAGGCCGCGCCGGCGTCCTTGCCCTCCAGGATGCAGCGCACGTAGTCGAGGGCGGTGCCGTTCATGAACACGAGCTTCGACGCGTCGACCATCAGGACGCCCCTGCTCTCGGAGTCGACCCTGATGTGGAACCTGTGGTGCGCAAGGTCCCCGGACCCGTCGAACCTGTACGTCCCGGCCTGCAGCCCCAGATCCTCAGGGGACTGCGCCAGGAGCCTGATCCGCCTCATCTGCCTCCCCCCGCGCAGGCGCACGCGCAGGCGCATGCGCACGCACAGCCGCCCCCTCCTCCGCCGAAGCCCCCCCTGCCCTTGAGGTAGGAGCCGCCGAGGGCTGAGGACCCGACTGGTATCGGGTTGGTGCTGCCGGTGACCTCGTTGGCGAGGCCTTTGAAGTTGGTGACGACGTTGTTGCTGGCGTTACGGACGCTCGACGCGTAGCTCGAAGCGAGGCTCTGTGGCGAAGCGGTGCCCGAGGACGCGGCCCTCCCGAGCGCGTAGTACCTCACCGGCACGTGGACGTATGGGAGCCCCGCGAAGTGGTCCTGCATGCGCCTGTCGTAGCGCCTGTCCAGCATCATCCACTCGTGCCTGTCCGACAGGGACGAGGCGAACTCCTCCGGGGTGCCCGCCTCCTTCACCTGGCGCCACGCGGCCCTGCAGATCTCCTCGTAGTAGGTCTTGGTGTGGTCGAAGTCGAAGCCCTCGAGCTTCTTCTCGGTGGCCTTGACGAGCGCGACGAGCGCGTCCCTCAGCTCGTCGCGGTCCACCCTGCCGTCGAGGTGCACGGCCTGGAGGTACGCGTTCTCGTAGGCGTGCTCCCCCTTCGCAGTGAGCTTGGTGATCGTCATTGGCTTCGCCTCCGAGTCGATCCTGACCATCCCCTTCTTGGCGAGCCCGAAGAGGATCATGGTGGCGACCATCTCGAGCGGCCTCTCGAGCACCACGGCGGCCTCCACCGCGGTGAGGTCCCGCCTCGGTCCGGCGCCGACGGTGCCCAGGGAGGGCTTGAAGTAGTCCTTCCTCCTCGCCGCCTTCGACGCCCTGTCTATGACGATCCCGAGGGTGAATATCCCGCCCATGACCACCACGGGGGCGCAGAGGCAGAGGAGGTCCGCGAACGACATGAGGAGGTCCGAGACCCTGTCCCAGACGGTGAACTCCACGTATGAATCGACGTACTCGGAGGGGAACGCCGCCCCGAAGTCGTAGGTCCCCGAGGCCACGTCGGTCGGGTCCACGCCCAGCGCGCTCCACGTCGCGACCAGGTACCCGAGGTCCACGCCTATGCTGTCCCAGGGCTGCCCCTCGAGGTACAGCGCCTCGGAGGCGTCCGTGAACCCCTCCGGGAAGAACACGCGGACGGTGAGGTTCCCCACGAAGCCCGTCTGGAAGGAGGGCTCGAACCAGGTCGGCCTCATCGCGATGCCCACGGTGCCATCGGCCAGCTCGTTCTCGTAGACCATGTGCGGGTTGTTGATGTGGAAGTCGAGGGTGAACGTCGCCCCGCCCGTCTCGCTCACGAGGTCCATGACCTGGGACGTGAACTCCACCGCGACGCCGACGTCGATGTACGGCGACGCGCGGATCTGCGATGGGGCGTACTCAGTCCCCCCTATCGTGATGACCGCCTCCGCGGTGTCGAGGTCGTACCTGTCGTTGGGGAGGCCTATGTCCACGCCGTCGAGGTAGCCGTAGTTGGTGAAGAGGAACGAGTAGTCTATGTCTATGCTGCCGTCCTTCAGTATGTGTACGTCCAGGAACTCGTGCTGCACGAGGAAGCTGTACTCCTGGGCCGATGCGGACGCGGCCTGGATGCCGCTGGACCACGCGGAGGCCGCCATCAGGAGGAGGGCCGCGGAGGCCACGGAAGCGATCAGCGAGCGACGCCTGTTCAAGGATGGATCACCACTTCGGGGCTTCCTGGAGGGCGAAGACGACGCCGCAGTACGGGCACTTGGCCATCAGGCCGCCCTGGACCGCGGTGACGTCCTTGTCGGCTATGGGGGCGCCGCACGACCTGCACACCATGTCCTTGGGGACCATGGTGCCCGAGCCCGACATGGAGACGTTGAAGGTCTGCGAGATGAGCTTCGGTTTGGCCGCCTCGATCTTCTCGACCCTGTAGACGTAGTACATCAGCCCGGCGCCGATGAGGACCATCGCGAGGCCCGCGACGGCGTTCTCGACGCTCCACGCGATTATGAATATCGCGCCCAGCAGGATGAGGCATATCCCCGCGAATGTGACTAAGGCCCCCACTACCTTGTTCATGGCCGTCCCGACGGGGATGATTCCCATCGGGCATCATATAACCTTGTCGGGAGAAGCCCCGCCCGGGGCCTCCCCCGAGGCCCTCACCTCGGGGCTTCCTGGGCTGACCTGAACTGGTCCGACGACTTGGCGATCAGTATGAGCCCGGGTATCCCGAAGAAGAACGCCAGCCCGAATATCGAGCAAGCGGCACCGAGGACCGCGAGCGGGAACGCCCTCTTCGCAAGCGCCATGAGGCCGCCCATTATGCCGAGGGCGGCGCAGGAGTAGAGCACGACCACCAGGGCCAGGGCCTCACCCTCGAGGTCCCCGCCGGCCGAGACCATGATGGACGTCAGGACTATGGAGAACACGCTCGCGACGATTGTGAGCACCCCGCCGACGACCAGCTGGTCCTTCGACTGCTCCTTCGGCCTCGCCCTGAAGTCGTGGCCGCAGTACTGGCACACGTTCACGTCCCAAGAGATGACCCTGCCGCAGGAGACGCAGTGCCTCATCCTCGACTCGCCCGGCGTGACCGCCGGCGCCTCGGCCGGCCTGCCGCACATGTTGCAGAACCTCATCCCGGCGGGGTTGTCCGCCCCGCACTGAGCGCACTTCATGTCCCTTCCTCCTGACCCGAATCGGGCCCGGGGGCCTTCAAGCCTTCGGCCGTTCAGCCGAGCTGCTTGCCCACGGCCTCGTCCAGGGCCGCCAGGAACTCCGCCTGCTTCTCCGCTGGGATGGTTGCGCCCGAGGCCACGGAATGGCCGCCGCCTATCCCCCCGACCCTCTCCGCGGACCTCTTGAGCGCGGAGGAGAGGTCCAGCCCCTTGGACACGAGGTACTTCGTCCCCCTGCTCGAGACCTTCACCTTCGCCCCCGCCTTCGAGAGGGCGATCGTGGGCTTGTTCTGGTCCAGTATGTACTGCATCGCGAGGCCGCACTGCGCCCCTGCCAGGGACGGGTCCGGCGCCTCGAAGTACTGGATGTGCTCCATCTGCTCGGCCCCGTCCTCCTCTATCGCCATGAGCCTCGCGAGTATCTTGGAGCCGTACTCCCTCCTCAGGCCGTTGGCCTCCTTCAGGGCCTCCCTGTCGCCGAGGCTCAGGGCGACCCCGAGGCCCTCGTGGTCCATCCTGCCGCAGGCGTTGAGGAGGTCCGCTAGGTCCGAGGCGCTGAGCTCCATCGAGGGTATCCACAGGACGTCCGAGACCAGCTCCTCGACCGTCTCGGGCCTGCACCCCTGGCCCATCAGGCGCAGGGAGAGCATCGACGTGAGCTTCCTCCTGTAGACCTCGTCCAGCGAGCCCATGGGCGACTTCGGGTTGATCTTGACAGAGTCGAGGAACGCGACGACGTTCTCCTCCCTCCCCGACAGCCCGACGAAGTACGGGTCGACCGAGTTGGACAGGGTGTCGAGGACCGTGGTCCCCGTGAGGTTGAGGCCCCTCTGGACGGTGATGTGCTTCCTCTCGACGGCCTGCTCCAGGATCTGCTGGTTCAGGCCCTTCATCCCGCCCATGTGCTGCCTGTCGCCCACCACGCCCGCGAGGGCTATGGGCGAGAGGTCCCAGTTGGCCTGGTCCATGACCACCGACAGCAGGAGGCTCAGCGACGCCCCGCACGCCTCCGTCATGCCGTCCACGCCGTGGAAGTGCGGGTTGACCTGCAGTACCTTCCTCGACTTCCTTATGGGCTTGTGGTGGTCCAGCGCGACGACCTTCGCGTCCAGGGACTCCAGCCCGTCTATCTGGCCCGAGCCCATGTCCAGGAAGAGCACGTTCCCGTTCCCCTCCTTGGCTATGCGCTCGACCGCCTCCGGCTCCAGCCCCCTGACCATGGATATGTGGAACTGCTTGCCCATGCGCCTCAGCGCGCCGGCCATGACCGAGGCCGCGGCGAGCCCGTCGGCGTCGTAGTGCGATATGACCCTGACGTTGTCCGCCTTGTCGATGGCCTTGGCCGCGTGCTTGACCGCGTCCGAGAAATCAGCCGGGAGTGCTATGCTCCCGTTCATCTCGGCCTCACTCGACCTCGAGCGCCGCGCTCGCCATGGAGTAGTTCCAGGTCTGGGGGATCAGGCCCTCCCTCTTGTAGTACTTGGTGAGCCTGCGGATCTTCGACTCCACCAGGTGCAGCCCGCGCGCGTTGTGGAGGTCCTTCGGGTTGGCGGTGACGTGCTTGTTGATCTCGACCGCCCTCTTCATGAGGTTGGACAGGTCGTCGGGGAGCTCGGGCTTGATGCCCTTCTCCTCGAGGATCTCCTTCATGCTCATGCCCGTCGCGAGCCTGACGTTCGGCACCGCGTGCTGGTCCCTGAGGATGAGGCCTATCATGGCCATGTTCTTGCCCTCGCCCGCCAGCTTGGCCGCGAGCTCCTTGACCTCCTCCGCGGACTGGGTGACCCACTCGGGGTTCTTGTCCACCAGGGGGCGCTTTGAGCCCGACGAGCCCTTCCTGCTCGAATGCATCCTTGACATCGTACTCTGTCTCCGTTAGGGGTTTGACCTGTGGCGAGGCAGGCCGACTATATTCTTCCCTCTTTTAAAGCTTTCGACCGCATGCTTCGCCTGGACGAGCATCTCCCTGTACTCCACAAGGGGGAAGGAGAGCTCCTGCGGGAGCTCCGTGAACAGCCGGACCTCCGAGATCTCGGCCGAGGGGGAGGGGCTGCAGCAGCGGGAGTGCACCAGACCCACTATGACCTTGCCGCCCTCCACCTCCAGCGAACCTACGGGCTCCAGGGCCATGCCCGTCTCCTCCGAGAACTCCCTCACGGCGGCCTGCTCGTGGGTCTCCCCCGGCTCGAGCCTACCGCCGGGCATCTCCCACGCGCGGGCGCGGTGACGGACCATGACGAACGAGTCGCCCTCGAAGGCGATGGCGTACGCGAACTGCTCCGCGCTCATGGGCCCACCACGAAGGCGGCGTGGTCCTTCGCGTACTGCGATATGTCGACGGCCTCCCTGACCCTGAGCCCCTTGGAGGCCAGCTCCCGCCTCGTCTCGGCGTAGACGTCCCCGGGCTCCCTGTTGACGTCGACGCTCCGCGACTTGAGCATGAGGATGCCCCTCTCCACATCGAAGTGGCGCATGTTCCGGACGAACATCTCCGCCTGGTCCCTCTGGGCGATGTCCTGGTAGACGAGGTCCACGCCCTCGACCATGTGGGAGTAGTCCTCGGGCCGCGACGCGTCGGCCATGATCGGGATCATGTTCCTCCTCGACTCGCAGACGCCCACGAGGTCCCTGAAGGACCTCTGGGACACCTCTACGCAGTACACCATGCCCGACGAGGCTATGTCGGAGACGTGGGACGCGGTGGTGCCTGAGGCCGCCCCGAGGTACAGGACCCTGCTCGACCTGTCGAGGCCGAGGTCCCTGCCCCCCAGGAGGATGAGGGCCGCGAGCTTCGACCGCATCGGATCCCAGGAGCGGTACTGCGTCCCCGCGAACTCGACCAGGCGCTCACCGTAGACGTTCACGCCGAGGGCGGCGTTCACGGTCATGAGGGTGCGCCCGGTCGTGTAGACGTTGGGCGAACCATCGACCTCCCTGAACGGGTTCACGGGCGCCATGCGGCATGGCCTATGGGATACCTGATAAAAGAGTTATATGCCGCAACCCATACGAACGGCCGATGCCGGAGGAGGACGTCAAGGAGCAGATAAAATCCCTGGCGGAGAAGATGGACGGCCTAGAGGAGTCCATGAGGATGGTCTCCGGGCCCTACTCGCAGCTCCTCGAGTACCTGGAGCGGTTCCAGAAGATATCGACGAGCTACTTCCGTCTCATAGACCTGTACCAGAAGTACGGCGAGATCTCCCCCGACC
This sequence comes from Thermoplasmatota archaeon, assembly GCA_040751795.1. GTDB lineage: Archaea > Thermoplasmatota > Thermoplasmata > UBA10834 > UBA10834 > UBA9653. The sequence continues at coordinate 375,285 of JBFMHR010000001.1, forward strand.
TCCTGATGCCCGGCGTCAAGGACCACATCTCCAGGGAGATAGTCAAGATCCTCTTCGAGAGGGACGGGCAGAACATAACGCAGATCACGGAGAAGCTCAAGGACAGGAGGGGCTCCGCGTCGAGGAGGATCGTGAGGGAGCGCCTCAAGGCGCTCAGGGAGAAGGGGGTCGTGACGGAGAAGGGGTCGGAGCGCTCGAGGGAGTACTGGCTAGCCGAGGGGTACGTGAGGAAGTGGTACGAGCTCCTGGGCATCGGCACCGGCGGCAAGGGAGGAGAGGGGCCCGAGGGGAAGTCCTGAGCGCCCTCGTGATATATCCCTTTAGAGTGCACACAACCTCATTCGAATACTAGTTTATATATAGAATATGCGTTTATGCAATGATTGTGTCTGAACGCATACTCATGGCCCTCCGCGACGCGCTCATCACCAGGACCCCGCTTGAGGACCTGCCGGACGGGGTGTGGAGGAGGGCCGGCGCCCTCAACACCTGGGGCACGAACGCGATCGAGGGGAACACCCTCACATGGCGAGACGTCCAGGCGCTCCTCATCGAGGAGAGGAGCGTCGGCGGGAGGCCGCTGGGGGACGTCCTCGAGACGGTCCAGCACGAGAGGGCCTTCCGCGGGCTCCTGCGCAGGAAGGCCTCGCCCATCAGGCTGGAGACGGCCCTCGAGCTGCACGAGGAGGTCTTCAGGGGCGTCAAGGCCGACGCCGGCCAGTGGAGGCGCGTCAACGTCCGCATCACCGGCGTGAGGCACGTCCCGACCAGGATGGAGAAGGTCGTCGGCGAGATGGAGGCCATGCTCAAGGAGTACGGGCGCAGGGACGTGGCGGGGGAGGACCCCCTCGCCCTCGGCGCCTGGTTCCATCACGCGTTCGAATCGATACACCCCTTCAGCGACGGCAACGGCCGCGTGGGCAGGCTGCTCCTCAACCTCCACCTCCTGAGGCACAGCTGGCCCCCGGTGCACTTCCTGCCCCAGGACAGGGAGAGGTACCTCGACGCGATGGGGGCGGGGCACGAGGGCGACCTCTCCGGCCTCGTGCTGCAGGTGGAGGAGCTCATGGGCCGCTCCCTGCTCGACCTGCTGGACCAGGTCGGGACACCCGAGGACGAGCTGAGGCCCCTGAAGAGGCTGGCTTCGAAGTCCGGCCACTCGGCGGAGTACCTCCGCCTCAGGGCGGGCCAGGGGAGGCTGCCGGCGCTGAAGAGGAACGGGGACTGGCACACGAGCGCCCGCGCCTTGGCGCTGTACCGGGAAGAGGTCGGGCGGGGCTGAGCCACGCCCCCGTGCGCGCCCGTCGGCCACTTTTTTCCACTTCCCTTAATAACGCGGACGGGGCTAGTGTGTGTCAGAAGGCCCGGGAAGGGCCGGGAACAGTGAGATGAATGGGACACGACTACGATGACCCGGAGGAGCTGAAGCAGATACTGTCTGTCGTCTCGACCGAGATACCGAAGCTGATCGAGTCGATCACCAAGACGATGTACAACAAGGAGAACGCCGAGAACATGGCGAAGGCCGTCGCCGAGTTCTACAAGTCGATGAAGGACGTCGGCATGAACGACTCCCAGGCGTTCGCCCTCACGAAGGAGTTCATGGCCAGCTTCAGCCTCGGCGGGATGCTGGGCAAGGCGTTCCAGGGCGCGGGCTCGCTGAGGGGCGACAGGGACGAGATAGACGACATGGTCGAGGAGAGCATCAGGGAGAAGATCCGCGAGAAGGCGAGGGAGAGGAAGGAGAAGTCGCATGAGCACGACGACGATGACTGATGCCAGGGACAGCAAGGAGAGGTCCGACATCCCCAGGATCGTCGCGATGGGCATCGCCTACGGCACCAGCGTCGGCCTCAGGGTCGGCTTCGACTACCTCAGGCTCAAGCGGAAGGCCAGGAAGGCCTCCGCGACGTTCGTCAGGGAGCTGGAGCGCGGGGGCGTCCCCCCGGAGCTCGCCAGGGAGCTGGGGGAGGAGTACGGCTCCGAGGTCCGCGTCCGCAGCATAATGGACATGGTCGGGGGCGGGTTCTCCAAGTGGCTCCCGTAGCGATAGCCTCGCCGGGCAATTAATATAGCCATCACGCCCGATACGATGGCCGTGAAGGCCGAGCTGAACGCGATAGCGGACGAGGTGATGCGGAGGTACCGGGAGCTCCCCAAGGACTTCGCGGGGCACATACCCGTGGGGAGGGGGGCGAGCGGCTCCAACACCTCCAAGATCGACAAGTTCGCCGAGGACGCGGTCCTGGCGCTCTTGGACGAGAGGGGCACCGACCTGAACGTCCTGAGCGAGGAGGCCGGGTTCGTCGACAGGGGCGGGAAGAGGACCCTGGTCCTGGACCCCATCGACGGCACCCTGAACTGCGTCAGGGGCATCCCCTTCTTCTCGATATCCATGGCCGTGTGCTCTAAGAGCATGGCCGACGCGGAGGCCGCCCTGGTGAAGAACCTCTACTCGGGCGACACCTACTACGCCCGCAGGGGCGGCGGGGCGGAGCTGAACGGCCACAGGATAGGCGTCTCGAAGTACAGCAGGGACGACTCCGTCTTCCTCATGTTCGACGGGAGGGACGTCGCCCCGGAGACGGAGAAGGTCAAAGCCCTGGCCACCAGGGTCAGGACCATGGGGTGCGCCTCGCTCGAGATGTGCCTGGTGGCCCAGGGCTCGGCCCAGGCGCACTACATGAACTGCACCAACCGCTCGAGGATGATCAGGATCGTGGACATAGCCGCCTCGTGCCTCATACTGCGCGAGGCGGGAGGGGAGGTCGTGGACCTCCAGGGCGGGAAGCTGGACATGGGGCTCTCCCTGGACGACAGGAAGAACTTCCTCGCGTACGGCGACCCGAAGGTCAAGGAGCTGGTCCTATGAGGATAGGCGTGGCGGGAACCCCGGAGCTGAAGAACTTCAGGAAGGTCGCGCAGAAGGTCCTGCAGGAGCTGGAGGACGAGGACCTCGTGTTCGAGGAACGCACGGGCGAGGCGCTCGGCCTGGACGGGGTGCCGTTGAACAAGCTGAAGGCCGACGTTCTGGTGAGCATCGGCGGCGACGGCACCATACTCAGGAACATCCAGGCCACGTCGATACCGATACTCGGCGTCAACGCCGGAGTCCTCGGCTTCCTCACCGAGGTGCAGCCCGACGAGATCAAGGAGTCCATCGCGCAGCTCCTCAGGGGCGACTACAAGGTCGAGAGGAGGCTCAGGCTCAAGGTCGTCGTGGACGGCAAGAGGCTCAAGGACGCCACCAACGAGGCGGTGGTGCACACGGCCCACGTGGCCAAGATGAGGCACTTCGTCGTATCGATAGACCACAAGCCCGCGACGGACATGCGGGCGGACGGCATCATAGTCGCCACCCCCACGGGCACCACGTGCTACGCCATGAGCGTGGGATCGTCCATCATAGACCCGCGGGTGGAGGCGCTGGTGATAGCCCCCATAGCGCCCTTCAGGCTCTCCTCGAGGCCGCTGGTCGTCCCGGCCAAGAGCTCCATATCCGTCACGCTCCACGAGCCGAAGGAGTGCGTCATGGTGGTGGACGGCCAGGAGGAGGTCTTCCTGGACGGGGACGAGGAGATCGTCTTCTCCGCATCGGAGAAGAAGGCGCGGTTCGTCATACTCAAGAGCGAGTTCTACAAGAACCTCGAGGAGAAGCTGATGGCCTCCTCGCCCATGATAGGGCACAGGCACTGAGGTCGGAAGGGTCAGGGATGCCGGCGGTTGCAGTAGGCGCGATGAGGATCGACTACCCGAAGCGGTGGTTCGCGATAGGCTCGGCCGTCGACGCCGCGGCCATGGCGGCCATGCTCTGGATGGCCTACGGGTCGATAGAGGACTTCTCGAGGTACTTCTGGACCGCGTGCGCCCTCCTTGTCTGCGTCCCCATACTCCTGGTGCTGGTCCCTCCCCTGTTCACGGCCCACCACATCGGCGAGAAGGGCCTCAGGCTAAGGATGGGCCTGCTCATGAACACGACCATCCCCTACAGGTACATCGCCGGCATCAGCGGCTCCAACGTGAACTACGGCCCCTTCACCGTCGGCATAGGCGTCAAGTACGTCCCCAAGAAGGGCACGGTGTTCGTGACATCGTCCTTCACGGGCCTCGTGGCCCTGCAGTTCCACGGGCCCCAGCAGCTCGGGGGCGTCCTGAGGCCCATGGTCACCCAGGTCGTCCTGAGCGTCAGGGACAGGGACGGGTTCGTCGCCCTCGTGAGGGACAGGGCCGGGCTGGAGGGGTGAGGGTGCCCCTCTTCGACTTCACCAGGGGCATGGAGCCCGTCAGGGCCATCAGGAGGCGCACCCTGAAGATGATCCTGGAGGCGTCCAAGTCGCAGTACCCCAACGAGTTCGCGGCGATGCTCAAGGCGGACAAGGGCGTCATCAAGGAGCTCTGGCTCCTGCCTGGGACCGAGTCGGGCGAGACATCCGCGCTCTTCAGGCTGCACATGATGCCGTCTGAGCCGAAGGTCGTGGGGACCGTGCACTCGCACCCCTCTCCCAGCTGCAGGCCCTCCGACGCCGACCTAGACCTCTTCAACAGGTTCGGGTACTGCCACATCATCGTGTGCGAGCCCTTCGGCATGAGGAGCTGGGCCTGCTACGACGGGCACGGGGAGCGCAGGAAGCTCGAAGTGGTCTGAGGGAGCGCACAGAAAAAGCTGCAGCCCCCGGACGGATTATTGCCGGGCGCACCATTCCGGTGCCCACTATACCGTCCGGGACTTACCTGCATGTGTCCAAGACACGGCGGAGGATAAAAAGATATCCCGCAGATGTAGCCCCGACCGAGGCACAATCGACTCCCTGCCGCTGGCAGATTGGATCTCCCCTGACTCCCGACGGAGCGCGGCATGAGGGGACTGAGATCAGGGACGAAATGCAGACCCCGGACGGAGTTTTAGATGGGTACACCATTCCGGTGCCCGCTATACCGCCGGGACTTACCTGCACTTGCCCGAGGTGACGCGGCGGATAAATATGTATCTCACGGACGTAGCTGAGGCTCCCCCTCTACGGTCCGGGCCCTGACTTACCTCGGGACCGGGTCAGAACCACCGCCAGGACCACGGCTATGACGATGACTATGGCCACCGCCGCAATGGCCGGCACGCTCAGGCCGAACACAATCTCCTCGCTGCGCTCCACCGACAATGACACGCCCCCGACGGTCACGGCCCCGTCGCTGTCCTTGAGCTCGTAGGTGATGTCCAGATGGTCCGGGTCCTCGAATGCCCTGGTCACGGTCTTGTCCGGCGACCAGTCCGTGTCCCATGTCCCGTCGGACTCCCAGTCCCATCTGACCATCACGTCCTCGGGGCGGTCCTCGACGTCGCAGCAGTTGAGCAGCTCGATCGTCACGACGTTGGACGGGGAGCTCTCCCTGGTGATGAAGTTGCCGTGGTCGATCGGCGGCGTGTTGACGTAGGCGTCGTTCCCCTCGACGGTGAAGGACGCGATGCCCGCGAACGGGGATATGGGCGTGTAGACGACGTAGTCCCCGTCTGGGTACCCCGAGGCGTTCAGGGCCTTGGGCTCGAAGACGACCACCTCGCCAGGGGAGACGGGCTTGATCGAGGATATGAGGACCGTGTCCATCGGCTTGAATGTGCAGCCGTTCTCCCTGACTACGACCATGTGCCAGAAGTCCTCGACCGAGCCCACGATGCTGACCTCAGTGTCCCTGTTGTTCGTCAGGACGCACGAGACCTCGTACATGAGCGGCGAGGTCTCCTCCACGGTGACATCGAGGCTCACGCCTTCCCACTCGGCCATTTCCACGAGGCGGAAGGTCTCGGGCATCAGGCCAACCATGGAGTTGAGCTTGAACACGACGGACCGGTTGACCGCGGATCCGACCGCACTGAGCTCGAGCACGGGCGGGGTCGAGTTGGTGCTGCGAGCGTCAGGGTACTCGTCGACCATGGTCCAGAACCCCTCAGCCTCCATGGAGGCCAGGACGTCTTCGAAGAGTCCTGTCTCGGTCTGGATCCACTCCGAGTAGTTCAGAGGGAAGTAGGTCGGGTCCTTGCTGCCGACGTGGACGAAGGCCGACCCGTTCGGGTACAGGGTCGTGCCCCAGCAGACGGCGGCGGAGCCGTTGAGGTAGTGCTCCGCGCCGCTCAACGACAATATATCCACCTCCGGCGACGACATTGGTACAGCTGCGCGGTCTGCAGACGGCTGAGAAACCATGGAGGCGACCAGCATCAGCACGGACAGTGCGAGCAAGGACAGTACCACTCGGGACACGGCATTTCCCCCGGATGTGAATCCCGCCGGGACGATATGAACCCTTGCGCCCCCTCCGCGAGACGGACGGTGATGCGCTGGCCGTCTAGAATACCTTGCTCCCCGGGGCGATGGTGCCCTTCGCCAGCGCGCCCATGCCTATGAAGGAGTTCTCGCCGATGATCGTCCCGACGTCGATCGTCGCGTTTATCCCGGTCTTGACGTCGTCGCCTATGATGGCGCCGAGCTTCCTCCTGCCGGAGCCGGTCTTCCTGCCGTCGACGACGACCATGACCTCCTTCTCGTCCAGGCGGAGGTTGGCGATCTTGGTCCCCGCGCCGAGGTTGCACCTCTCGCCTATGACGCTGTCGCCCACGTAGCTCAGGTGCGGCACCTTGGTCCCGTCCATGATTATTGAGTTCTTGACCTCGACGGAGTTGCCGACCCTGCACCCGTCGCCTATGGAGGTCGAGGGGCGGATGTAGGCGTTGGGGCCGATCTTGCAGTCCCTCCCGATGATGGCAGGGCCGACGATGTAGCTCCCCGGGAGGACCTCCGAGCCCTCCCCGACCTGGATGTCCCCCACTACGGTAGCCTTGTCCGATACGGTGCCCTCCACCTTCGCCTCGAGCCCCTCCATGAGTATCCTGTTCGCCTCGAGGAGGTCCCACGGCCTCGCGACGTCCATCCACTCGCCTGTGAGGAGGTGGGTGTAGAGGTGCGACTTGGCCATCATGATCCTGAATGAGTCGGTGATCTCGTACTCGCCCCTGACGGACTTCTTGGTCTCGGCTATGGCGTCGAATATCGCGGGCTCGAGGACGTACGCTCCAGCGTTCACCAGGTTGCCCTCGGGCACCTCCGGCTTCTCGGCTATGTCCGCGACCACGCCGTCCTGGACCCTGATGCACCCGTACCTCCTCGGGTCCTCCACGGATGTAAGGGCCATCACGGAGCCCTTGACCTTCCTGTGGTGCGCGACGAGGCCCTTGACGCTCTCGTGGGTGAGGACCACGTCCCCGTACAGGCAGAAGAACGCGGAGTCCACCCTGTCCCTGATCATGCTGATGGCGTGGGCGGTGCCGAGCCTCTCCTTCTGCTCGACGTACTCTATCCTGACGCCGAACGCGGAGCCGTCCCCGAAGTGCTCCCTGATCCGGTTGGCCTTCCAGCCTATGAGGAGTATGACGTCCTTGATGCCCGCGGCCTTGAGCGCGTCGATGTTGTGCTCCAGGAACGGCTTTCCCGCGACTGGGAGCAGGGGCTTCGGGATGTTGGACGTGAGGGGCCTCATCCTGAGGCCCTCGCCAGCGGCGAGTATGTAGCCCTTCACTTCACGCACCTCCTGACCGCATCGGACATGCACTTCATTATCCCTTTGGCCCGGGCGGCGTCCCTGGCCTCGGCGACGATCCTGACCTTGGGCTCGGTCCCGGAGGGCCTCACGAGCGCCCACCCGTCCTCGAACCGGTGCCTGAAGCCGTCCATGGTCAGGAGCTCCTCGGAGTCGATGGACCCCATCTCCGCCTTGAGCCTCTTGAGGACCCTCGCCTTGTCCTCCGCCTTGAACGTGATGCCCGCCCTGAGCGTCGGGTAGACTGGGATCGCCTTCCTCAGCTCCGACAGCCTCTTCCTCGAGGCGATCTCCGCCAGCCTCGCGGCCGCCAGAACGCCGTCCGGGCAGAATATCTGGTCCGGGAAGATCCAGGTGCCGGAGGGCTCGCCCCCGAAGTCGGCCTTGGACCTCTTGACCTCCTCGCTCACGAACACATCGCCCACGCGCGTGCGCACGACCTTGGCGTCGATGCAGTCCTCCACGGCCATGGAGGCGTCGACCGTGACGACGACCTTCCTCTTGCCGTAGCGCTTCGCGAACAGAGCCAGGAGCTGGTCCCCGCCGAGGAACTGGCCCCTGTCGTCGATGGCGACCATCCTATCCGCGTCGCCGTCATGGGCTATGCCCATGTCGGCCTTCATCGAGACGACAGCGTTCCTCAGGTCCCCGAGGTTCTCCTCCGTCGGCTCGGGCATCCTCCCGGGGAAGTGCCCGTCCGGGTTGGAGTTGATCGTGACGACCTTGCAGCCCATGCGCTGGAGCACGATGGGCGTGACATTGAAAGCGGGGCCGTTGGCACAGTCGACCACGACCTTCAGCTTGGCCTTCCCCACGCCCCTGAGTATTCGCTGGGCGTGCATCTCGGGCATGTCCGAGAGGACATGCCTCTGTCCGACCCCGTCCCAGGGCTTGAGCTTGAACTTCCTGGATGACACCAGTTTCTCGATCCTCTCCGACTGCTCGACGCCGAACCCCGACCCGTCCGGGTTCCAGAGCTTGATGCCCGCATACTCCGGAGGGTTGTGGCTCGCCGTGAGCATGACCCCGGCGTCCATGCACCTGGTGGCCTCGGCCAGGGTGGGGGTGGTGACGAGCCCGCAGGAGTAGACCTGGCACCCGCAGGCCATGAGTCCCGAGGAGACCGCGGCCTCCATCATCGGGCCGGAGGTCCTCGAGTCGGTGCCTATGACGACGTTCCTGGCGCCCGAGCCGACGGCCATGCCTATGCGGCATGCGAGCTCGGGGGTCACACCGCTGTTCACGACCCCGCGGACCCCTGAAGAGCCGAAGAGCGACATCCGACGAGACCTCTCCTGTCTGAATGACGCACCCTGATATATTACAGGTACGGGGACGGCTTCCCCCGGCAATGTTCATAACGGGCCTTGGCCATGCACGCACCCGCAGGCGGCGGGGCGGGGACTTGGGCGATCCGGGCAGTTGTCCTGAGGGGTTCGTCGGCGCGTTCTACCAGGCGCTGAACAGGAGGCCCCTGCGGCACAGGGCGTCGACATACAGGAAGCTGATACTGATCGGGTACGCGTTCGCGTGCCTCGAGCTCGCGCTCCTGGCGGTGATGTACCGGGAGCCCTGGGACGTCGCCTGGACCCTCTACGGCATGGCGGCCGGGGGCTCGGTGGGGGCGCTGACCGTGCTCGTCGACGCCGCGCTCCTCCGCGACAGGCCGAAGCGGGAGTGGGCCGTGCGGCTGGGGTTCGGCGGCACCCTGTACCTCTGGCTGAAGCTCTACGTCGAGCCCATGATGGACACCAGGGAAGGGGAGTTCATCCTGGTGGGGGTCCTGCTCGGCGTCACCCTCGGCCTGGCGCTGCCGGGGAACATCTACTACAGGTACAAGCTCGCGGTCGAGAGGGCGGACGAGGGCAGGCCTGCGCCTGAGCGCGACGAGTGGGCCGAGAGGATGGAGGCTCTGGCGGAGGCCGTGTGCCAGGAGGAGAGGAGGGTGCTCATCCGGGGGAACCTTCTCAAGGCCTCCGCCGTCGCCATCGGGGCGTCGGCGGGCATAATGATCTGGGCAGCGACAGACATGGCGGTGGACCCTGAGTTCGACACCCTTACCGGCATCGCCGTCTGGTACCCCCTGATGGGGGCGGCGCTCGTCGCGCTGCTCCTCGGGCTGGTGAGGGGCGAGTGCAGGCTCATGCTCATCGCCGGCACCCTCGCAGGGTTCAGCTTCCTCGGGCCTCTGGCGGTGGCCGGACAGCTCCTGCTCTGGGCGGACCACAGGAGGTTCGGGCTCCCCTGGAAGGCCGGCGACGGGGACGATGCGGCCCGGAGGCTCGAGGAGCGGTGGACCGCCGAGATGAGGGCCTTCAGGGAGGCAACGGCCGGCAGGTTCAGGGACCTCGGGGTCATGCTGGAGGTCTGGGGCCCGCGGCCCAATATCATCCAGAAGGAGGCGTCGCTGATGAGGAGAGACTTGGAGCGGGTGGAGGTGCTCCTGCTGGCCCTGCCGAAGGAGGACCCCCGGGGGGAGGCCGGACGCCTCGAGCGGGTCGCGGGGCTCATCGAGGTCGCGAAGAGGATCGAGTCGTCCGACTTGTTCCGGAACGACTCTCTCCTCTAGGGCCATCCGACCTCGTTCGACTCGTCCTATTCTGCATGGTCCGCCGAACGGCTGAGACGGCGAGGAGGGCCTACGGAGGGCGGAGGTCAGCCCGCCTTGTCATCGCCCTTGCCCCTGAGCCGCATGTACATGAGGGCCATCACGGCCGCCACGGCCAGCGTCCCCACGAGGCCCGCGATGAGCAGGACATTCATCGTGTCGGAGGCGTCGAGGTCGTCCTCTGCCGCCGCGAGCTGCTCCTCGACCTCGGCGAGCTCCTGCTCGGCCCCGGCCAGGTCAGCCTCGGCCGAGGTCATGTTAGCCACGGCCGCGGCGAGGTCGAACTGCAGCGAGAGGATGTCCGCCTCCGAGTCGTCGAGCTGCGCCTCGACTTCGGCCAGGTCCGCGAGGGCGTCGGCGAGCTCGTCCTCCGCCGCCAGCAGGGCCGCCTCGGCAGCCGCCAGCTGGGCCTCGAGGGACGCGACGTCGTCCTCCGCCGCGTCCAGCTGCGCCTGCAGGTCGGCCAGGTCGGCCAGCGCCGCGTCCAGGTCCGCCTGGAGCGCATCGATCTGCGCCAGGGCGTCGGCGAGCTCCGCCTCGACCGCCGCCAGGGGGTCGACGTAGGTTACGGTGACGGAGGCGTTCGCGGAGTTGCTCCAGAGGTCGACCGCCGTCGCGGTGACGGTGTTCTCCCCCTCCTCCAGGAGGACAACGCACGAGAAGGAGCCGTCGGCCTCGACCACCGCAGACATCCCGTTGACCGTGAGGGACGCGCCCGGCTCGGCCGTGCCCGAGACCGTGATCGCCGGGACATCGACAGTCGTCCCGTCGGCCGGGCTCGATATGGACACATGGGGCGGGGTCGTGTCAGGGACGGTGTACATGTTCGCCCAGACGTTGTACCTGAGGCCGTCGAACTGCAGCCACGCAGCGAAGACGTTCCCGGACCCGTCGAGCGCCGCGTCCACGCCGACCGACGACTGGTTGCCGGTGGTGGAGGCCAGTTCCATGGGCATCCAGCCCTCGCCCGCCAGGTACCGGCCCGAGCAGATGTTCCTGCGCTCGCCGTCCCACTGCTCCCACAGGGCGGTGCCGTTGCCCGTCCCGTCGAAGACGACCCTGGGGAGCGTCGCGAAGTCGTCGCTGTCCTCGACCGTCCCCGCGGTCCCCCAGCCCTCTCCGTGGACGTACAGGTTCGACCATATGCTTGCGATGCCGGCGTCGGCCTGCTGCCATACGGCCAGGGCGTTCCCCGCGCCGTCGCAGGCCACGCGGACGCCGCTGGCGTCATAGGAGTCGTCGTCCTCGAGGATCTCGGCCTCCCCCCAGCCCTCGCCGACGGTGTACCGGTTGGACCAGATGCTGTAGAGGCCGTCTCCGAGGTCGTACTGGTACCAGACGGCGGTCGCGTCGCCCGAGGGACCGACGGCCACCTTGGGCTCCGACACGTCGCCGGTGGCGTTGCCGCCGATAGTCACGGCGGTGCCCCAGCCCTCCCCCGGGACGTACCTGTTGGCGGAGACGTTGACGGCGGAGACGCCGACCTGGCACCACACCGCGACGACGCAGCCCGCGCCGTCCACGGCGACGTCCAGGGAGTACGCGCTCTCGACGTACTGCTCGGCCTCCTCCTCGACCCCCCACCCGTCGCCGGCCACGTACCTGTTGGACCAGATGTGGCCGTAGCCGTCCTTGAACTGGGACCATACGGCGGTGGCGTTGCCCGACCCGTCGACCACCACCTGCGCGAGGCCCGCCTCGTCCGCCTGGCCCTCTATGAGCTCGGCGGCCCCCCAGCCCTCGCCGGGGACGTAGCGGCTCGCCCACACGCTGCTGACCGATGAGGTGTACCTCTGCCAGACGGCGATGGCGTTGCCGGACGCGTCGAATGCCACCCTGGGGTTGTAGCAGTTGTCGGTCCCGACGGAGTCGATCGACGCGGCCCCGGTCCAGCCCGCGCCGGCGACGTACCTGTTGGCGAACACGTTGTTCCTGTACCCGTCGTGCTGGTCCCAGACGGCGAACGCGTTCCCCGAGGCGTCAGCCGCTATGAACGGGTAATCGGCCTCCGCCGAGTCCAGGGACTCGATCATGACGGAGTCGCCCCAGCCCGGGACCGGGGCGGCGGCCTGGGCCTCCTGGGGGACGCTGCCCACGGACAACAGACATGCGAACACTGACACACAGTACAGGGCTGTAAGGGACCTCCTCATCAGAACCACTCCGGGCACGGTCGGCGGGCCAACGGGACCCGATGACAATCTGGCCTGATGAACCTTTTCGCCTCGGTCCGCGTCGCGCGGGAGGGAGGGGGAGCATGGGGGACCCCGCATCCAGGCCCTCTGGGCGCACCCTGGCCAGGAGCCAGCTATGCTGGCTCCCGCGCATGCGGCCCCGACGCGCGCTGAGCCAGATACCGCTCCCCGGAGAGCCAGCATTAGCAAACGCTTATATATCGTAAATCATGATACATATCTGGGTCATGCCTGGACGGTGTGGCCAGAAGGACACACGGAGGGATGAACGAATGGTAATGGAGCCCATAAGCGTAGAGAAGGCCATGGAGATTGCCAAGAAGAAGGGAATCAAGCCCGGCCGCGTAAAGGGCACGAAGGGTGTGCAGTTCACCAAGGGAAGGAACCCGAGACTCGAGACCATCGACTGGGAGGAGTTCAAGGGGACCCTCGCCAAGAGGAAGCTGTCGGTCTTCGAGAGCGGCGGCTGGATGAAGATAATGAAGGCCAAGAAGGGCAAGAAGTAGGACAACCTGCTCCAGGCCGATCTTCCCAAACCCCTTCGCAAACTCCACTTTTGATTCTAAACGGATGGGCGGGCCACGTCCGAAGGCGGACGGGCCGCGCGGATGATCAGGTCCCTCAAGGTTTGAGGCGGAAGCCGCAGCCCCTGCAGAACAGGTAGTCGCCAGAGACGGCGCTGCCGCACTTGGGGCAGTTCGCGGACTGCCAGCCCTCCGGGGGAGGGGGGAGGTCCTCGGCCTGCGCCGGGGCAGCGGGGGCCTGCCACGCGGGCGCCTGCGGCACGGAGGGGGCCTGGGCGGTCATGAGGTTCTGCGGGAACCCGGGCGCGCCCCTGAGCTCCATCGGCTTCCTAAGCGGCGTCCCGTTCACCGCCAGGACGCGCTTGGCCTCGGGGACCAGCGTCACGGTCGCGGGGACGCCCTCTGCCACGAGGCCCTTCGCCTCGCCGGCCCTGTTGAAGTGGAACGCGCCGAAGTCCCAGGCGCCGGACCTGAGGGACGGGACGTGGCGCCACTCGACCGCGGCGCCCCTGTCGAGGGCGCGCGCGAGCGAGGACGATAAGCTCCTCGCCTGGAAGGCTACCCCGAGGCTCATGGCCCCGAAGAAGAGGGGCATGATCAGCGCCACGGGCTCCTCCACGAAGTTGATCATGACCGCCATGGCCATGGACATGACGGCGAGGCCGACGGCGTTAACCTTCGGTGACCGGGTGATGCCCTTGAGGGCCTCGCGCTCGGCGGCGCTCAGGGGCCTCTCGTTGGGGTAGTGCAGCCCGACCCCGCCGACAGGGGTGCCCACGCCCGGGCCCGGGGGCTGCGGGTACGGGCCCGTGGTCCACTGCTGGGACGGCACGGGCTGCTGGGCGTAGGGGGCGCTCGTGGTGCCCGTCTGGAACCCCTTCGGCACCTTCGGGGGCGAGACGGCAACGACTATCGCGACGATGGCGAGGGTGATGCCTATGGCAGATACGATCGGGTTGATGCCCCCGACGGCGAAGAGGCCGCCCCTCTGGAGGTCGAAGTAGCCGTTGATCGTGACGCCGACGTTGAGGTACGAGCCGCTGCCGTACATGAGGTCGCCGTCGACGGTGAGGGCGTAGGTGGCCTGGCAGTAGCTGACGCCGTCCCAGCCCCACTGGAGCGTCATCATGAAGGTGGAGCCGTCGAAGGCCCCCCAGACGGCGTAGCTCTGGGAGCCGACCGTCAGGGTGCCGGAGACGTCGGTGCCCGAGGAGGAGACGTCGAGGTCCGCGTCGAATGAGTCGGTGATCGTGCCCCCGTACGGGCCGAGGTAGGTCTGGGTGTAGCCCTCGCCGGAGATCCTGGAGGTCCAGCTGCCGTCGACCGATGCGGCGGAGGCGTTCTCGCTAGCTGCCGATATCGTGAATGCCGTGGTCCCTGTCACCAGGAGTGAGAGGACCAGGGCCCGTGCCCATGTTGCCTTCATCTCTTCACCTTGCCCTTGCCAACGCCCCGGGGGAGGGGCGCCGCCAGTGCGTTCAGGCGCTGTGTGAGTAGTGAGACATGGGCAGGCCCTATTTAGTCCTCGTAACGTACAATGACACGCGGCGCTCCCGGACGCAGCGTGGCCCTAGACCCGCTCGCCCCTATGGTACCCGCACCGCGGGCACATGAGGGAGCCGCGGGGCCATATCATGCCGCACCTGGGACAGGCCACGCCGAAGCCGCAGCCCTCGCAGAAGCACGTCCCCCGGGCCATCGTCCTGCCGCAGTTGGGGCACTTCTCCGCCGCGGGCGCCCTCGGCTGCGGATCACCCTCGACGTAGCCCCTCCCTCCGCAGCCGGGGCACACCATGGAGCCCGAGGGGCCGGGGAGGACGCCGAGGCCGCGGCAGGCGGGGCACTTCTCGGTGCCCAGGCACCTGGGGCACTTGCCGGTGCCCCCGCAGAAGGGGCAGGCGCTCAAGGAGCCCCCTTTGCCCTTCCCCTTGCAGGCGTAGCAGTAGCCGTTGACGCAGTAGGAGACGGAGCCGTAGGCGAGGATGGATGTGAAGTCGTTGTGGCCGTGTGCGTTTGAGGAGACGCTCCATGTGCACTTTCCCGAGCCGCCGCAGGCTTTGCAGACGTCGATCCTCCCGAAGCCGTCGCAGACCTTGCACTCGGTCCTGCCGCGGCCTATTATGACCTGGGTGCCGCAGTACATGCAGTGGGCCTTGTCGAGGTCGGCGGGGAACCTGAGGCTGGAGCCGCACTTGGGGCAGACGGCTGCTATGAGCTCGACCTCGGCCATCCCCTTCACCCTCAGTTGGGGCGGGATTGGCGGGACGGTATTATATGGTTTCACGGGGGAGTCCACCCTGCCCTGACGGGAGGGGTGAGGAGAAGGAGGCCGGACGGAAGGGTTATTTATACGGCGACAATCATGGGCCCTCGCAACCATCGGGCAGGGATAGCCAAGCCTGGCCAACGGCGATAGATTCAGGGTCTATTCGCGAAGGCGTCCGCCGGTTCAAATCCGGCTCCCTGCACATCGCGACATCTGGCTATTTTCAAATCAGAGGGTTTTTGTCTGCTGGCACCCCCCCTGGCTACGGCTTTTCCGCGAACGCTTCCTCGAGCTCCCGGAAGGCGTCTTCGGACCGTATCCGCGCGTAGTAGAGTTCGGTCGTTCTCGTCGTTCTGTGCCTCAGCGCCTTGGACACAGACTCGATCGACGCGCCCCGGTCCTTGCACATCTGCCCGAAGGTCGCTCGCAGATATTGCACCCGGAAGGGTATCCCCGCGTGCTTCTGCGCATCATCCTTCATGCTGCCCCACATGCCGTCGGTCCAATAATCTACTCGGCCGTCCCTGTAGATCCGGGGCACAAGGGGCTCACATTCGCCCACGCCGTTCTCAGTCAGGTACTTCGTCCTCGCCTTGAGGAAGTCGAGCACCGTCTGTCGGGCGGGCTGCAGGATCGGCGCTGTGCCTGCGGAGGCATAGCGCGTCTCTCCCTTCGGGTGGCTCACGAGGACTCTCCACTTGGAGATGTCTATGTCCTGCAGTCGGGCCTTGCGCAGCTCAGACCGTCTGAGCCCTGTGTACGCGTACATCGCGACGGCGAAGCGGGCCACCTCGCCGTCCCAGCCGGGCATGTTCGCCAACTTGGCCCGTAGTTCCTCCACAGTGGTCTGCTCCAGGGTCCTGATCTCCGGGGAGACCTTCTGAGGGAACCGGACGTAGTGTAGCGCTCGCATCCGGTTCATGACCGGGTTCTCGCATATCAACAGCATCTCGGCCAGGAATGCAAGGTAGTTCGCCTGCGTTGCTGGCCTCAAGCCGATTCCGGTCTTGGTCTTGCGGTCCTTCATCCACTGGAGGAATGCTTCGATGTCGGCCTGAGTCATCTTCCTCGGGTTGATGGTCGACACCTTGCCCTTCTTCCTGAGCGCCTTGAACGCGTCTCCGATGACCTTCAGGCCCCTCGTGATGGTCCTGTGGGTCGATGCCGCGTAATAGGGCCGTACGGCCTCTAGGAAGGCGTTGGCGCAGGGGTTGAACGGGTTGCGCCCACCCACAGACCTCGCCCTCCTCGGACGGCCTCTTCTCGTTCTGCGCGGGGGGTTTTGCTCCGAGCGGTTATTGGTTCGGCTGCTCTTGCTGTTGGCATCCGGCACCGCTCCGGAGGCGAGTTGTCTACCACCATGTGGTAGTATCCTCTCCTCAAGAACGGTATTCCTCTCCGGAGCCGTTAATGCTTCGCCCCGGGCGACTCCCATGTGGGAGTCGGACACCTTCTCCTCCATCTCTCAACCCCCCCGCCGCAAAGTGGGGCCGACCTCGGTCGGCCCGGTTTTCTATGGTTTTGCGGCTTACTCTTCGTCCTCTTCCTCCCGATCGTCGCTCTCAGACTCGTCCGAGGAGTAGTACTCCTCGAGGTAGTCCAGCAGGATGTGCATCGCCAATTCCTGCGTCGTGAGCCCTTGCTCTTTGGCGATGGCGTTCAGCTGTCGAGCCGTCTCCCCTCTTGCCTCAATCACCTGGGCATCCACTTCTTCACCTCCGCATCAGGTCGGCCGGGAGACCCCCCCCCCAGCCGCCTAATGTCTACCATTGTATACATTATACTGACTCATAAATCTTTTCATGCCATGCATATAGGCCACAACATTGATATCCGGCTGTAGACATTCAACCACGATACCCATGGCGAAGAAGAATCCCCCCGCGTCCACTGGCAGCCTTGAGAAGTCCAAGGAGTTGCTCGTCCTGGCATACTTCCTATTCACCGGCAACAAACCCGCATCTGCCGACAGGGTGGTCGAGTACTGGTCCCCTGAGGGAACCGGGGTGAAGGAGGAGGTGCTTCCCGAAGGCGTCGGACCAGACGAACGGAGTCTCTCGAGAGCAGGTGCGGCCAAGATCTGCAAGCGCCTAGTCAGTGAAGGACTTCTATTCAAGAGGGAGCGACTGGGATACAGGAACAAGATGGTCAACGAGTACTACCTCCCATCTGGTTCGGAATTCCTGATGGTCGGCGAGAGGATCATGAAGACCTACCCGATGCTGGCACTCAGAAGCGACTACGGGAAGGAATGGCTCCGAACCAGTGCCATTCCCAGACTGTGCAGAACCCTCAGAATCGACCTGAAACCCTGGCTAGGTGACATTGAATGGGTGGCGGGGAGATCACCGACTGTGTTCACCATGATGACTGACGATACGATTAAACATGGCTCCGCTGCACGCCTCGAATCCGAGAAAGAGAGGATCTCCGCATTTCTTGAATTCCTCATATGCGCGGTGAAGGTGGACATGATGTCGGGAGCAAAGGGGCTGCTGCTTGACGGAGAGACCTCGCGAGAAGTCACAGACCGGCTCAGAGATACAATCAAAGGATTCACCTGATGTTGTTGACTGGGCGTGCCATCTGCTTCATCGAGACTGATACCGAGCAGGGCATGTTGATGAGACTCTCCTTGACGGAGACCCGCTTCCGAGGTGTATTCTTGGTGAGATGAGAATCATATTCTGACGTAGCCGTTTGAGTCCGATTCGCTGATATCTTCATGGTGACGCACGCGAATGCGCGAATTATGATTAACTGGAAATTCTACCCGTTGGCCGAGAGGATTCCTCCCCATCTCGTGAAGGTCATCGAGGTTCTCGAGGGCAAGTCGGATCACATCTCTTCATCCGATCATGAGCTGAACAGCAACGATGTACTCGCGACGTTGAGAGAAGATCTCGAACACCTGGGATACATAGTCGAGAGAGGATCCAAAGACAGGATCAGAATGCCCGTCCTATACGGAGAGAACGGAAAGGTGGAGAAATCCTTCGACGTCGATGCCTACGATGAGTCGACCGGAACAGTCATCGAGGTAGAGGCCGGAAGGGGAGTGACGAATCATCAGTTCCTGAAGGATTTCTTCGAAGCATGTACGATGCATGATGTGGAGTACTGCACGATTGCCGTTCGGAACACCTACCTACGGCGCTCGGATTTCAAAGCTGTCGCCTCGTTCATGGATGCCCTGTACGCGAGCGGCAGAATCTCACTGCCGCTGAAGGGTCTACTCGTGATCGGATATTGAACATGTTCTAAGACAGGTCCACCGTCGTCGAGAATATCTGCTATTTTCACGCTGCCCGGGCAACCCTCATATAAGTGAATAGCCGATTCTCGAGATGGTGAAATGATGACCGTGGGACGAGATCTTCGGATGTACTCATCGGACGAAGTCAGGAAGTGGGCAAAGAAGAAGAAACTGAGCCCCGGAAAGGTAAGAGGCACAAAGGATGGAATCCAATTCGTTGCGATCGGTGGCAGCGACAAGATCGAGGAAATTGAGTGGGAACTCTTCGATGCGGTGCTCAAGAAGAAGCGACTCGCTGTCTATGGCACGAGAGAGGGTTGGATGCGCATAATGAGGAGAAAGACCTAGAATCGTGGACTGAAGAAGTCTAATATGCCCTCATTGCATTGGGATGTGCAGAATGCCTGTGCCAGCAAGTTCGACAGAGGCGGTCGTTCAGCAGTCGTTTCCGACAGAGCATGGATCTGTGGAAGGACTTCGTTGTGAGTCTAGGTGCAAGACGCACAAGCACGACCCCTGGGGCAAGTGGCCATCCACCACGAAGATCGTGATCCCCATTCTTGCAGAGCACCCCTGTTATGACCGCACCTGGGGCCTGGAACCCAGAGACGGACGCTGGAAGACCAGGCTTGCCGACTCCATCGAGCGTCGTAGGAGACGCATCCCGTCTGGAACAAGGGATCGTCAGGAGATCCTCGATGCTATCGACAGAGTGACCCTCAGGACGTATCATGCAGCTAGAGTACTGCAGACCCATTTCAACAACCCGTCGCATGAGAACTACCGGGATCCATTTCTCGAGACAATGTACATAATGCTCACTTGGAGGACCAGGATCCCCGACGCCAGAGCCCGTTTGAGGGACATAATGGACTCCTTCAAGGGCCCGCGTGCGCTCCTCAGCGAAGATGGACTCCTGCTCCTCAGGAACATCATCAAGAGGTCAGGTTTCTCTGGAAAGAGACCTGAGATGATTACGGAACTGACGAGACGATTCATCGAAGAGTTCCCTGACGGCGACACGCAGGTGATGAGAGCCTGGAAGGACGACGAGATCATCCGGTTCCTGACAAGCATGCCAGGGATCGGTTTGAAGTCTGCCCTTTGCGTGATGATGTACTCCCTAGATAGAGATCGATTTCCGATAGACACCCACGTTGGACGTGTGCTCAAGAGAACTCAGATGCTCAGAGAGCTTGTCACGGTGGGACAGGACACGGATCACAAGACCGTCCAGGCAACGGCAGAATTCGCGGCGCCTCCGAGCGCGAGGATGGCGATTCATGCAGGATTGGTGTCACTCGGTCAGACGATATGCAGAGTCGGTACACCGTCTTGCGGCAAGTGCCCGATCAGACATGTCTGTGAGTATTACAGAATGATGACCATTGAGAACACTGAGGGTGCGCTCTACAGTCACGTCGACCTATTCTGCGGGGCCGGAGGCTTCTCTGAGGGGTTCTCGAAGGAGAGGTTCAGGACGGTTCTCGCTGTTGACTTCGACCAAGACGCGTGCGAGACGTTCAGAATGAACCATCCGGGGATTCCCGAAGAGAACGTTGTGTGCGAGGATCTGGCCCGACGCCAAGTGAAGACATTCATCAAGAATCACATCAGAGGACGCGAACAACTCAGACCGGGAGCTGTCGACGTTCTCACAGCAGGAATTCCTTGTCAGGGATTCAGCAAGGCTGGCTACAGGTCACGACCCGGTCTGAGATATGAACCACTCAAAGATCCAAGGAATCTACTCTACAGGCGCGTGCTTCTCTGGATTCGGGATCTCAAACCGAGATACATCGTTCTGGAGAACGTCCCCGAGATCAGATCAGCAGGTGGCAAAGAGGCTAGCATTCTCGACACGATCTGCCGTTCCCTGGGCAAGCTTGGGTACCGGGTAGACAGCGGCGTCGTCAATGCTCGAGACCATCGGGTCCCGCAGACGAGGTACCGCATGATTGTCATTGCATCCCATCAGTCGGTTCCCGAGGTGAAGATAGAGGATCTAGGAGGACACGGAAAGAAGGGATCGACCCTCGGAAGAGCGATAGGAGATCTCCCTCCGCTGACCGACAGTGGGAACCCATACTATCTCAACTGGTCTGGCTCAGTCCTGACAGGTCATGTTTCCAGATCCAACAATGATGATGACCTAGAGATATTCGAGGCCCTTGAACCGGGGGAGAAGTACCAAGACTTCGCGAAGAGAAGAAAGGATATACTGCAGGCCAGGCGAAGACGCGGGAAGCATGCAGTCTACGGTACCAGGAGCTTCGAAGACAAGTACTACAAGCTCGATCCAGATAGTCCATCAAGAACCATCGTCGCCCATCTGCACAAGGATGGAAACGGCTACATCCACCCATTCCAAACACGGTCGATCTCAATCCGTGAGGCAATGCGCCTCCAAGGATTCCCCGATGACTACATATTCTGTGGAAGCGCCACCAGACAGTATATCCAGATCGGAAATGCTGTCCCCCCGCCTCTGGCAAGAGATATCGCGCGCCTCCTAGCCCAGAATCTCAACTCCGCATGGAGAGTGTGACCGTCAAGCGATGATGGATTGACTGCATGATTCGTTCTCCGTCATAACACTGTTGTTTTACTCACTGAAATCAATATATCAGACTAGGCGATACGGGAGATGGTCGAACATGAAGACCGGCGGAGTGGTCTGGTCACCATACCTGCTACGCGGTCCGTGGGAGCCAATGAAGGGGGAATATGGCAGAGTACGAGGAGATACCTCCGAGAGCAGATGCGATGGTCGCGTCAATGCGAGCTATCGGATACGACCTCTCAATGGCCATCGCAGATATCATAGACAATAGCATCTTCGCCGGAGCCAAGAACATACAAGTCGATTTTGACTGGGCAGATGGGAGCCCCTGGATACGAATCACAGATGACGGAAGGGGCATGAGTGACGAAGAGCTGCGCGAGGCCATGCGCCTTGGAGGCAAGGGCCCGAATGACATCAGAGATCCTGAGGATCTTGGAAGGTTCGGTCTCGGACTCAAGACTGCCTCATTCTCACAGTGCCGGATCCTCACCGTCAGCACCAAGGTAGCAGGCGGGAGAACATCGACAAGGTGCTGGGACCTTGACGTTATAGAACACACAAAGAAGTGGCAGCTCAGGCTCCTGCCACCAGAAGACGCGGAGCCACTGCTAGACGACCTGCTCGAAGTGGATAGCGGTACCGTTGTCCTCTGGCAGAGGCTCGACAGGGTCATCGATGGGCCCGACGATATCACCGATGGTGAGACAATCTTCCGGAAGAAGTTCATCGATGTTGGCAGACATCTCGAGATGGTCTTCCATAGATACCTGAGCGGGCCTGGTAAAATGGATATCTCGATAGGGAGGACCCCTCTGAGGCCATGGGATCCGTACCTTCTCACCAACCAATTCACACAGGAACTCTCGACCGAGAAGTACGAAGATGGCTCCATAAGGATCATTCCATACGTCCTTCCGCATGTGTCTAAACGGACTGCAACCGAGACGGCAGCCGGGGCCGGAGTGAAGGGTTGGAACGCACAGCAGGGATTCTACGTATACAGGAATCGTCGGATGATAATCTCAGGAGGCTACCTCGACTTCGACATAAAGCCCGAGGAACACTACAAACTTGCCAGAATCATGGTAGACCTGAAGAATAACATGGATAGCGAATGGAGGATCGACGTGCGCAAGGCAGTGGCCATCCCTCCAGACCGGCTCAGATCACAGCTCGAGAAGGTAGCCAGAGCAGCAAGAGAAGAGGCGGTCAAGGTCTACAGGGCAAGAACTGGCCGAGGTAGGAAAGCTGCGCGAACGAACACGCAGGAAGTATGGATCAAAAGGCGAAGAGGTGACAAAATCATCTACGAGATCAACCGTGAGAACGAGGCAACCAAGAGGATCCTTGCGGAGATCTCTCCGCCGGAGCGTTGGGTGAAGAAACTCTTCGGGACAATCGAACGAACAGTACCACACAGGGAAATCATCATAGACTCGTGTGACAACGAGGACTGTCATGTGGATCTGCCTCCCGAGACAAGCCCACCAGATCGAGGTCTCATCGACATGTGCATCGAGATCTACGAAGAGATGAAAGCGAACGGGAGATCTCATGAGGAAGCGTCGGAATATGTTCTTTCTATAGAGCCATTCAATACACATCCATCATTCAGAGCGACTCTGGACAGTCTCGCAGAGGAGGCAAGCTTACGAACACAAAGAACGAGATGATCATTGGCATGTCCCATGCCTGGTTCAGGGACAAGAATGTCGGACAGCAGGAGATCAGGGACTTCATCGTTAAGATGAGGGGTCTCTTCCCAGATCATGACTTGGACGAGGAATCACTTTTCAGGCAACTCGAGTCGATCCACTCCGTCAGGATTGGACGAGAGACCACACTTGACGACAAGAGGGACCACGTTGAATGGTTGAACCCGTCGACGGGAGAGGGACTGAAACGAGAGATTGACTGGCACTTCTGGGGCCATTACAGTGACTACCTCTCGGTTGCCAAGGGATGGCCAAGAAACATGGTTCACAGTATCGATAGTCTATCTAGCCAGGTCTTGTCTAGACTTGAGGATCCTCAGAGACCCGGCCCATGGGACCGCCGAGGGATGGTCATGGGGAGTGTCCAATCCGGGAAGACCGCCAATTACACTGCACTCATCACGAAGGCCGCCGACGCAGGCTACAAGTTCATCGTAGTCCTCGCAGGCGTGCACGACAGTCTGAGAAGTCAGACCCAGACGAGACTGAACGAGGAATTCCTCGGCTACGACATTGACAGAGTGAGGAAGCTCACGGGAGGCGAACGACGGATCGGCGTCCGCGAGATGTTCCCGAATCACAATCCAGTCTACACGCTTACGAGCAGTGACCAGAAGGGCGACTTCAGCAAGGTGGTTGCGTCACAGAGCGGCATCTTTCCGAGCGTTGATGGCCACCCGATAATTCTCGTCATAAAGAAGAACGTCAGCATCCTTCGCAATCTCTACACATGGATACCTTCGGTCATCAGCCAGACAGACACCACAGGGCGGAAACTCATAAGGGACATCCCACTGCTACTCATCGACGACGAATGTGATTTCGCGTCAATCAACACGAAGCAGCCGGAGAAGGACGAGAACGGGAAGATAATCGAAGAATGGGATCCCACTGCCATCAACCGGCTCATACGGCAGCTGCTGCGCCTCTTCGACAAGTGTTCATACGTAGGCTACACCGCAACACCCTATGCCAATGTCTTCATCCACATTGATGATACTCACCCCCGCTATGGAGAAGACCTCTTCCCGAGAAGCTTCATCGTCAGCCTGCCGCAGCCAAGCAACTACATGGGCCCGGAGAAGGTATTCGGCTTCGATGAGGCCGACCGGGCCGTGACTGCATCCGAACCACTGCCCCTTGTGCGCCTTGTCGACGATCAATCTGCGTGCATACCCGAGGGACACGACAAGGAGCTCATCGTGGAGGATCTGCCTCACAGCCTCAAGCTCGCCATGAGATACTTCCTGCTCAGTTGTGCGGAGCGACGACTCCGCGCTGAGGGAGTGCCACACAATTCGATGCTGATCCATGTCACGAGATTCACAGCGGTTCAACAGCAGATCAAGGATCTTGTCGACAGAGAACTGAAAGAGCTGGCATCAAGAATAATGAGCAGAGACCCGCTCGCGGACTTCCGCGAGATATGGGATAATGACTTCATCCCGACCTCACGTGAGATGACAGATCGTGGATACAGAGACTCATCGACCCACGACTGGGATGACATCGAGAAGAGCCTCGGAGTCATCGCGAGAGTCATGAATGTCAGATTGATAAACGGAACCGTGAGAGATGCGCTTGACTACAAGGACGCCGAGATCGCAGCCACCAGCCGTAGAAGAAGTGGCGAGGAGGTCCCATGGGAGGAGAGAGGCCTGAGCACCATCGTAATTGGAGGCGACAAACTCTCAAGAGGACTGACACTCGAGGGACTCACGGTGAGCTACTACCTCAGAGCTTCAACCCTGTACGACACACTGATGCAGATGGGAAGGTGGTTTGGATACAGGAGAGGATACTCCGATCTCTGCAGGATATTCACGACGGAGGAACTGGTGTCATCATACCAACACATCGCGCTAGCTACAAGGGAACTCAGGGAGGATATCGAGTACATGTCGGAGCTCAGACTCACCCCGAGTGAGTTCGGCCTCAAGGTCAGGAGCCATCCTGGTCGACTAGCCGTGACATCATTGGGGAAGTCGAGGAACAAACAGAAAGTCTCCCTCTCCTACGAGGGACATATATCCGAGACGGTTGCTTTCAACCCGAGGAATTCACGAACCAACGTCCAGTCTCTCACCAGACTGATATCCGACATTGACAGGAAACCTGACTTCGAACATGACACGAAGAGGAGATACCACTGGACGGATGTTCCTCCCGAGAGAGTGCTTTCATTCCTCGGCAGGTACAAGAGTCACTCGGTGGGGACGAGACTCGTCGATCCCAGGGCTATTGCAGGGTACATCGAGAAGCAGAACCTCCAAGGTGAGCTCGTCACATGGAATGTCGTGGTCGTCTCGAAGGAAGTTGCCAGCGGACCCGATGACGAGGACGCGACGCACTTTCTCTCAGTCGGAGGCTATGACGTGACCTGCGTGACGAGGAAAGCACTGAAGGTGAGTGCTGACAAGATATCGATCCGCAGGCTCGTCAGTCCAGCCGACGAGGCGCTCGATCTGTCCCGAGATGAAATCGAGAAGGCGAGGATCATCGACGGGGCGAAGTCAGGGAAGCAGCCCTCCGAGATTGGCCTCCCATCTGGGCCGTCGATCAGACAGGCGAGACCAAAGGAACGAGGTCTGCTGCTAGTCTATGTCATCTCTGGAAGAGATGATGCGGGTACAATCTACGGCGACGAGGGGCACGAGGTTGTGGGTTTCGCCGTCAGTTTCCCCAAGAGCATGACCGCGGAGCCAATTGAGTACTGGGTCAACCCTGTATATCAGGAAGAGGACCAGCACTACACCTGATGGGGTGGCGGAAACGTTGCGTGATCTCGAATCAATCTGGAAGGAACTTGAGGGTCGATATGCCGGGGAAGATGGGGTCTATCGAAGACTCGATCTCGCACACGAAACAGGAATAAGAATGGCGGTACTCCATCCTGGTCGGACGTGGGCCATCTTGGTCGAAGTATCTCCAGAGGATGTCACCTCACTGATTCCACCTCGATGGCGTGGCATGGGGGTGAGCGTGCTGCCACACACGGGCCCGGTGCCGTCCATGAAACACATCTGCCTCTATGTGGAGGCGTTGGAGCATAGGCCAGTATTCACCGCCTTGTGTACCGACATAATCAGGACCCTTGAATCGTCTTCCGTCGCGCAACGCATGGAAAATCTCCAACAGTGTTTTCTCCGCTGGTCAAGATTCTTCGAGAGGTGGAACCAGGAGGGAATGACGCTTGAAAGACAACGTGGACTGCTGGGTGAGCTCGAATTTCTCGACATGCTTCTGAGGCGTCAGATACCGATCTTCACATCAGTGTCCTCGTGGAAAGGGTGCGATGGAGGCGTACACGATTTTGCGCTCGGAAGGAATGCTATCGAAGTCAAGACCACGGTGATGAAGGAACCTCGCAAGGTACGAATCAACAGCGAACGGCAGCTAGATGATGGACATCTCGAATCGCTGGTCCTATTCGTAGTGACTCTTCAAGAAACTGAGGCAAACGGCGTTACCCTACCGGACAAGATATCGGAACTGAGGAAGGTGCTCGAGAATGATATGAATGCAGCCAGCCTTTTCGAAACTCATCTGATATCTTCAGGTTATGTCGATTCCGACGCTGAGAAGTACACGAGTGGTTACGTGATCAAGAAGAAGGAGTCGTTCGCCATCAAGAACGGTTTCCCTAGGATAGTATCTCTCCCATCGGGTCTTGGCGACCTTCAGTACACCTTGACGCTGTCGGCATGTGAACCCTACAGAATCGACATCGACGAGATGATGAACACATTCACCGAAGGTGCAGGCAGATGAGCAGTTTCGAAGATGCGTCCAGACGGTTTCATTCTGAGATAAGCTCTAGATCACTCGGATTGAGTCTCCTGAAGGAACACCAGTTCGTGGAGGATGTCGGCGAGATCTTGGTCGACGCCGGAGAAATCGAGGACTGCACAAGGTGCTCATATCAGGCCAGAGGCATCAAGGTGGACGGATACTACTACGATGCGGAATTTGGCCAGCTGACCCTAGTCGTTGCTCTGTGGAAGGACGAGGTAGAAGAGGGAAAGTCCAAGGTGACGAAGACCGAGGTCGATGACACCTTCCATCGATGCCTGAACTTCATCCGGAGGAGTTTCACAAGCCTATCGGACAAGATTGACATCTCCAACGAGGCACACGACCTGGCAAGCCTAGTCCGGGAATGTCGAGACGAGATTGTTGACGTAACGATAATCATGATCACCGATGGGATAACGGAGAGAAGACCTGCGGAGTACGAAACCATCGACGATCTAGATGTCAAGAAGATCATCTGGGACATGAAGAGGATCCTCGACTTCGTTGAGACAGGAGAAAGGGAGATCATTTCTGTTGATTTCGGAGACCAGGGGAAGATACCCTGCCTCTACGAGACAAACGGCGGTGGAGTCTACACCTCATATCTCGCATTTCTACCCGGTGATCAGCTGGCGGATCTCTACTCGCGCTGGGGAACGAGACTCTTGGAAATGAATGTCCGGGTGTTCCTGTCGGCGAGGGGAAAAGTGAACAAAGGAATCCGTGAAACCATACTGACCAGCCCCAACATGTTCTGCGCGTACAACAATGGCATAACAGTGTTTGCCAGGGAAGTGCAATTTGTCAAAGAGAACGGTCACGCGGGACACATACTAAGAGCCACAGACTTCCAGATTGTCAATGGGGGTCAGACGGTTGCGTCCCTCTATCATGCCAAGAGGAAGCAGAAGGCCGACCTGTCCAAGATCCTTGTGCCGATGAAACTCATAAGCATAAGCCACGAGGAGGATATCAGCACACTCGTCCCGCGAATAAGCGAGTACTCCAACACTCAGAACAAGGTCTCGCTCTCGGATCTCGCCGCGAATGATGAACCTCATCCCGAACTCCACGAACTCTCAAAGCGGCTGCAGGCACCGGACCCCACCGGCGGTTCGATCATTACGTATTGGTTCTACGAGAAGGCAAGAGGAAGCTACGAGGAAACGAGGCGACTTGACGCAAAGACATCCGCCAAGGAGAGGGCATTTGACGCCCTCTACCCCAAGAACCAGAGATTCGACAAGGGATTGTTTGGCAAGGTATGGAACACATATCTTCGAAAACCGTACATCGTATCACTCGGTGCGCAGAAGAACTTCGCTGAATTCAATTCCTGGCTGAAGGAACAGCAGCACGAACTCGAACCATTCTTCAGACAGACCGTCGCCCTCCTGATACTCTGGAGGGATGTCGAGAGACTGGTCAGGAAACAGGGATTCGACGGATACAGACACAATATCGTCACATACACACTAGCATGGCTCTTCGAGCTCACCCAATCCCGAATCGATCTTGAGAAGATATGGCGCGAGCAGAAGTCCGGAGAAGGTATACTATCAGCGACAGAGGAGATGTGTCAGATCGTGAACGCGCATATAAGAGACACCTCCCAGAACGTGACCGAATGGTGCAAGAAGGAGGAATGCTGGAAGACGCTTCTTGAGAAGGAATGTTCTCTGCCCCAGGACCTAGAATCGAGCCTACTGGGGCACGATGCCGCTGCTCCAAGGTATGATCCGAGAACCAGGGATGAACGCGAGGCAATCGAATTCTGCCAGGACAAAGGATCACAGGCGTGGTATGACTTGGCGTCTTGGCTGAAGGATCACAATTTCCTGACAGGGAAGGCGAGAAGCCAATGCTTCAACATGGGTAGATTCCTCCAGCGAGAGAAGATTCCATCACAGGCTCTCTCCTACGCATGCAGGAGAATCTGGCAGGATGCATCTCTTCGCGGATGGAAATGGACCGGCGACACTTGACCCGCGAGAGACTCAGTCTGTGCAGCAATTGCGCCATCATCCCATGTGCTGTGGGAGATACAGCATCGTATGACATCACCACCTCCCAGTCTGACTGCAGAATCCAGCCAAAATCTTGGTACAGTCAATGGCAAAGGCAGAGCAGACCCTGTCCTGATCCGATAACGGATCCAAGGGATGAATGGGTTCTCAGACTTGCATCAGAACTCTCCACTGCTACATTGCCATCAGCCACCAACAAGATATCCACATACACATGACTGAAGCCTGCATGTAATCGGATGGGAATATCAATCAGTCCGCGTGTAAGGTATCTGTGTGAGAATGCCCCGATACGTAAGTATCTTGGTCAACAATGGTACCGTAGAAGACGTGTCCATGTTCGAACACTCGAGGGATGCATATGCATGGATGACCACTTTGAGGGAGCTGTTTGGCCTGAACAACACCTCATCCTCGTTGATATGGGATACTATGCATCAGATCCCAGTTCAAGCGCTGAAGAACAGCAATGAAGAATGCTAGGCGATGGACAATAATCATCAAGTGCGTCCATTAGAGCACGGATTCAATCTCGACTTGGACAGGTTCAGTTGGTCACATCCATCGATTCTGGATCATGCAAGTCGTCCTCTGTGTCTATCCACGAGGTGGACATTACCGCCTTCATACACTAGTCAGAAGCACCCGATATGTATCCTTGACAAGATCAACGAACTCGTCCTTCGACCTCTTCGCCGCGGAATCATAAGAACAGAAGATGCAGCTCGCATCCGAACACGCTAGTAAGATTGCTGCCTGATGAATCCCTTAAATGAGCTGAACACCACGCGATCTAGCACCTAGATTAGGCTGAATGCTCTCTCGAACAGTTCCTCTCCGTAGTTGCGAATATTCGCACACGAAGGGAATATGCTATATACGATCCGATATTCGCGCGCACTGGCCTTGATTCTCTCTTGAGTGCCCGCCAAGTCGACCACAGACTTGCCACCTCCGATATTTCTGAATCCTTCGGCTTGCCTCAGCCCCGCTAGTGCCAGCCTTCCAAGGAGGATTATCGTTCGCGGGGACAACGCATTCACTTCTTCACCCAACAGCTCCCGGCCACTGAAGAGTGCCAACGACTTTGGAGCTCTCACGCTTGCCCTCTTCCTACACTTGATTACATCAGTAAGGAATCGATTCTCTCTCTTGAATGCCGTTAGCTTGCTGCTCTTAGGCATTCGTACATCGATAGAGAGCAGTTTGAAGATGTTGTCGCTAACTCTTCCAGTGCCGGGGAAATCCACGTCGTAGAAGTAGCCGTTCTCGGGTGGTGATTCCGCGATGAATAGCTCATCAACTCTGTCTGGCATCCATTCATCGTATACCTTGAACTCCTCGAATGGAAAGTTGTCTGTAATCATCCTTACTTCGGCTCTTGGATGCTTCGCAAAGAAATCCTGATATAAGCCGCGAATTCTCACAGAATCGACAGACCGCTTGACATCTGAGCCGCACATACCTACTGCTCCGAATAATCTGGGTTGCACGAATTTCAAGCACCAAGGGATGACTGGACTATGATTGGCTCATGACCGAAGACAACGAAGTCCGCAAGCACCCGCATTCTTGCAGCTCTAGCAATTACAGAGTGTGCATCCCACGCAACACCTTCTGGCATCGATGCATAGTTCAGTACTCTAATAGCTTTGTCGAACCGAGTGTTCAGTGTACCAGTTTCCGCAATGTCTGCAGCAATTGACTTCGTTAATCGACAACTGCAGTTCTTGTAGATGCTTCGTTTCGCATCAAACTCTTGTGTCCCAGCAGACGTATTCTCGGAGTTCGACAGAAGGGCTAGATTGCCAAATGAAGCAGCGAGATCATCATACTCATTCTCAGGAATGTGATTCCATCCTGATACACGTTCCTGAGGGGCTATATGCTCGAGTGTGTATCTTGAATAGTCATTGCCATCGAGGGCATGTGCCATCTTCTGAAGAATATGGGCAATCTTCCGCTCGTCACTCTTGGTCTCGCAGATGAATGACTCAAGCGCGTTGAGGGTAAGCTCCCTACGTTTCTCAACTTCATCATTCAGCTCCTCAACTATTCTCTTGAGGTCATCCACACTATCTCTGCCACTGGAAATCCTCCCCGCAACTCGGGTGAAGAGATCCTCGAATTCGTTGGTACGAAGTTTGAGAATGGCTTGTTCAATGGCCAGTCGAGCCATGTTCTCACTTATCTGATCGGAGATCTCCTTCTCAGTTCTCCTAATGTCCTCGCTAATCCTACCAGATGCCATCAAGACAACGTATGCCTGTCTGAAATTCATGGCGTTTATTGTCTCTAGGTGGGAGAGTTTGGCCTCGTTGGCATACAGTCGGGCGTAGAGGTCCGATGCTTCCTGCAACTCCGTCATGCACAGTCCGACCTTCTCCTCGTCGGCACTCTCGTACTTCTCTTCGAACCAATCGTAGATCTCGTCCTTTGACTTGTACACACCGATAGACATCAGGTAGTGTTTCAGGAAGGTGGGGATTGCGACTATGTACTTCCTACGGGAGATAAGTCGGTCTATGATCTTGTTCCACTCGTCTTCATAGGATACCACCCGTTCTTCGACGACTCTGCTAAGGAGAAGTGCCTTAATTAGATCCTCTGGCTCTAGAGCGACTCCTCTTGAATTCAACGTCATGAAAACCCTGAAGGCGGACCTCTTGTCATTGGCCTCAGTGAATGCTGTGTATACGCAGTTGTACACGTACTCCATGTATTGATCCAACTTTCCTTCGCCATCGAGTCGGGCAACAAACCTATCGGCCCAGATCTTTGCATCAAGCATACTCTTCTCGAAAGGGTTCTCAGGCTTCATATCAGACCCGTCAGTGCCTCGGAGTATTGCCTCAAAGAACTTCTTGTCCTTGTCGTTTGATTCCAGAAAGAACTCGTCAACATACTGGACCGCAGCCTGAGATTGTCGGGCCTTCTTTGTCGAGAGCCGCCCTTGATGGTAACGCTCTCGAGTGTCATCTCCCTTTATTCTGTACAGATCTCTCACAGCGGTGATTAGGAGAACGAACGTGGTCAATCTCTGCTGACCGTCAATCACAAGGAGTCTTCTTCTGTCCTTATCCTTCGCAAAGACCATTGCGCCGATGAAGTAGTTCGATGATGCGTCCTTCGCGAAATTCTCCTCAATATCCTCGAATAGAGAATTGACATCGTCCTCTTCCCATACGTACCTCCTCTGGAGAATGGGTATCTTGTAGAGCTTTTGACTCGTGGCGAATATTGTGCCAACATTTGTGGCACTCGACTCAAACTGCCTGACGTCCTCTGTCCGATACTCTGGCATAGATTCCCCTCTGTTGACCCTCGCTCGAGATCAGTGGACTGCGACATACCTCACAATTGCAGATCCTCAACAATTGAGAACGGCGAATCCACCAGCAGGAGGATTATCAGGATTCCCCGATCTATACCTTTCGATCAGTTACTCGTCTGAGGAGAAGGACGAAGAATCGGGCGAGATCGAATCACCACCCATTGATTGTGCTGACGATCCAGCCAAGAGCGAGATCATCAGACCTTCTACACCTATGGGCCTAACAGAAAGGATTGTGTACAACCAGGAATATGAGGTGACGCACAGATCGAGGGGGAATGTGGGTGACCCTTGAGTTCTATAACGAAGACATCGGACTGACACCAAACGAGAGAAAGCAGCTTCGGCGAATTAAGGCGAAGCTCACAGAGTCACTCGGAGACGCTCAGGAAAGATACTGTCTCATCGTAGATCTGATAATAGGACCGATCCAATACGACCTTGTCATGGTGAAGGGCAACGCCATCGCATCGATTGAGCTCAAGGGGTATCGTGGGAACGTGAGGGGAAGAGAGAACGGACGATGGAAGGTCGAGGGACCCGACGGAGCCATCGTTGAACTCAACCAAGACAAGAACCCGTTCGCACAGGCGAGAGATCAGAGATACCGTCTGATGGGATATCTAAACGAGAGACTGCCAAGACTGTCGAAACGATTTGATGGCACCCCTATACGGAATCTGTCTGCAATAGTGTGCTTCGAAGAGGGCAGCGTCTTCGACCCGTCCCAAATTGAACACAGACTCTATCCGTGGTTCGAGGTGACTGACGAAGGAAACCTGGTGGATGCTCTCAGAGCGGTCTCGTCGCGGGAATTCGCCCTGAGGGATTCTGAGATTGATGCGTTGCTTGAAGAGTTGGGTGTTCTCCAACTGGATCAGGAAGATGTCAATCAGAGTCTAGTGGATGATAGCCCGCAACTCTGGAAGCCTCCCGCCGACGACACCGTCATCACTCTAGATGAAGACGAGGACAGAGATGGGGCGACCGGAGACGGAAGATCAGACATAGGCATCAGCAACCTAGATCACCTCACGAGCAGGCATATCGAATCTGCTCTGGCGACGATCGACCGAACGGCCTGGCCATCCAAGCATGATTCGAAAACCTGGGATCTCGTCGCGCAGGGGAAGAGATATCCGCCAAAGTATGTCCTGTTCATCTCTAATCAGATTGCGGGTGGCCCGCCCATCAAATTCACAGCTCATAAGGCGAACAGGCATCTGACTAGACTTGGATACACAATCGTACGCAAGCATACTGGAGAACCCTGGGCCAGGCGGTGACAGTCGGAGGGACAATGGCGCGAAGCAACGAAGACCACGTCATAATAGGCGAGGATCATCGGGTATTGCTGGATATACTGAAGGCTGGCCCGACTTTCGACTTCGAGCTATATACGAGATTCGGAGATGAGCTGGTTTCCCTCTTGAGAGATCTCAGGACGAATGAACATCCAATTCATTCCCTGGGCGCATGCGACAAATCGCATCCCTGCGCAAGAATTCACTACTTTGACAAGCCCGGAGCCGAGCTTGCCATGTGTATCACGTGCAAGAGCAGTGAGAAGGAAAGGGGGCCATTCTGCTCCGAGAGCTGCCAGCTTCGATGGGAAGAAGAACGGCTCTCGGAACTGTCTTCAGGAGACATTCTAACACGGATCGAACGGGAGAGGAGACTTGCCAAAGCTCCCGAGAGATACCGGGTAGCATCCAGCGATGCCCAGGAATCTGTGCCCTATTCTCACCGACCTCGGGGCATCGGTTCGGAACGCCTCTCGACAACAATTCCGCCGCACCTGATCGGTCATCTTGCCAAGAAAGCGGCAATAAGGGGTTCGATTCCAAGACGCCAGATATCAGTGATGGTAAGAGTAGCAGAACAGCTCTACAATGGCGTGTGGGTGTCCGAGGGTGAACTGAGAGATCTTGACCTTGCACTGGCGCAATGCCTAGACACGAACACCGTCGAAGCGGAATGTCACGACCGCAATTGTGGGATGTGTAGACTACTCGTGAGTGATCTTGACCATCTAAACCGCTTGAGGAATCGCATGATTAGTGTCCCTCCGGTTGGCATTAAAAGCGCAAAGACTTCTGAGCCTCCGCAGACTGAATCTAGACCCCTAGAAGGTTCATCACTCTTTCCTCCGCTGCCGATTCAAGAGAAGAATGCGGATCCAGATGGTCATTGGACAGAACGTGATAAGGGACTAACGATGAGTCGCGACGAATCTATTCTTGAGCATGATATAGGTCACGCAACATCAACTATCACTGAGGGAATGGCCCGCAACAGCGGCGTCGAGGGTGACTTCTCGGGAGGATGCGATTCCAGTCTCAGAGTGAAGAGGTCTATCCCATCGCGTATCCGGGCATTCCTAGAGAGAACCTACCGTTGGGCGAAATCGCTGTAATCTCCAATTGATGCTACCTGCACTCTTCCTCACTCGCCCCACTCATGATGTTGGTCTCCATGTTCGATTCTAGGATCGTCGATTCTAAGGGGACATCCATCGATTCGCGACTTCACGAACCGTTCCGTATCTCGGTCAAGGAAGCAGACATAGCACCCTTTCATGCCTCTAGTTAGAAGGACGCGATACGTGTTCTTCACAAGGTCAGTGAACCGCTCTCTCGACCGCTTCACCACCTTATCGTGACTGTACTCGCTCTGGCCGCGCCACCCCTGCGCATCCAGGTCGTACACGAGGTCCTCCCCGAATATGACACCCCCATAGTCGAACTCGAACCCCTGGGCGGTGTAGACGCACCCGACCTGACGAATCCCGTTGGGGTCGTACGCCCAAGTCATAGCCTTCGGAATACCCTTGGCGAGCCTCCTCGCCTCTGGTCTGGCGTTCCAGGGGCGCCTGTAGTCCCCGACCACTACGTCGTCGACGAGAGTCCCGTCCGGCCTGGGGTCAGACCAAGGCCAGCAAAAACCCGCCACCATCCTGCCCGTGTGTCCTTCGGCCACCCTCTCTAGGACCGCCCGCTCGACCTCCTCGGGGCCCTTCATTATCCTGAAGTCGAACTCCTCCCTCGGGTTCCAGAGCGCGTTCGCCGTCCTCTGCACCCCGAGGGTATTGTTGACCCATCCGACGAACGCCTCCGACCCAGCGCACCTGAACTGCGTCTCGAGCTCGTACTCGAACACGCTGCACCCCAGCCTGCCCGCGCAGTTCCTGATGTACTCGGTCGAGCCGATCTCACCCGGCCTCACGACCTGGTGGTCGTCTATGAAGAACACGCTGACCTTCGCCGCGCGCAGGAGCTCGTCGATCTGCGGGGCAGTCGACCGCTTCGCCCTCGCCGTGAACCTGCTGCTGCTGTTCTCCCTGATCCTGTGCGCCTCGTCCGCCAGCAGGACGTCGATCGAGTTGTAGTCGGCCTCCGTGTAGCTGTTGAAGTACTTGAACTGGACCCCTCCCCTCGGCCCGATGACCTTCCTGAGGGTCTCCGTGAACGCCCTCGAACCCGTGGCGTACTGCGCGTTGAACCCCTTCAGCAGGAGGTCGGCCATCAGGTTGATGGCGATGACGGATTTCCCGGTGCCGGGGCCACCCCTCACTATCATGACTGACTTCTTCCGGTCGTGGAAACCGCCCTTCGCGCAGGCCAGGACCTTGTCGTAAACCACGAGCTGGTCGTCGAGGAGTATGTACTCAGGCTTGCCCTTGATGACGCTCCCGACGTGGTCCATCAGCTTCTTGCTGGGACGGCACTTGCTCTCCTCAACCCGCCGGAGGGTCTCGAGGCCGTGGCCTCCGCTCAACCATGACGTCAGGTAACCCTCAAGGCTGTCGACGTCGCTCATGGTGTACAGCGGGTTCCTCTCGATGACGGCACTGAACTTCTCGGCGAGGATCGCATCATCCTCGACGGGGCTGTAGTTATGGAGGTACGTGCAGGCGTTGAGTCGGATGGGACTGCTGCCGTCGTAGAACGCCGTGTGGGTGTCCTCGAGGTAGTTCCTGTACTGGCCCACCTGCACCGAGGGGTGGAGCACCTCCCTCTCGGACCCGCCCACCCACGTGAGGACCTCGTTCGCGCCGTCAGCGGGGGAACACCGGTCCCACTGCTTCAGTTCGACTATGACGGCGTTGTCACGGCCCGTCCCATCATGGCCGCATATCAGGCAGTCGAGCCTCCGGGAGGTGAGGGGAAGCTGGTACTCGACCATCACGCCGTGGTCCAAGAGGTCGGCGTGCTGGAAAACCATCGATATAGACCTGAGCGAGTTCCTCCACGAGTTGACCTCGCCGCCGGACGGGTTGTGACCGTACTGCTCGAAGAAAGACAGTCTGAGCTTCTCCGCTATCTGGTTCTGGTAGGTGTCCTCGATGAACTGCTCCGACGAGCCCGAGTAGAGCCTCAACTAATCGTCTCCGTTCATGTCAGACGGTTTCGCGCGGGCCGAACGTACTTCGTCCCAGTCCTTTGCCCTGGCGACCTTCGCGACGGGATACTTGCTCTTGTTCTTGTGAATCTTATCGAGAAGCGCTTCCGACAAGTCAATGTCGAGGGCGTTGGCCATACATGCACTGTAGATAACCACATCCGCGAGTTCCTCACCGATGCGTGCTCTGATTTCCTCACCCAGTTCTCCGCATTCTGGCGGATCGGGTTTCCATTGGAAGAGTTCGAGGAGCTCAGCGGACTCAATAGCTATCGAGATGGCAAGGTCCTTGGGCTTATGGTACCTCCTCCAATTCCTTTCGGACACATAACCGTCAACAAGCCGCTGGAAATCCGCAATGCCGAGTTCCTTCTCCATATCCATGGCCCCCGATGTGCCCACTCGTGCGGAATCACCTTGCATCAGATTAAACTTTACAGGCAATAGGATGCATAGACTCTACTGATTGACCGTTGCTGCCACATCCAGAGATATGATTCCTAGGTACTTCCGTCGAAGCGTCCTGACACTCTCTCTTGCCTCGTCTCCCCCCGTTCGAAACACGTACAAGCAGGTGAGTCTCTATACTCTCACGATCTTGTACTGTGGATATGACCTGTTTGAATGTATTTGACGAGAGCATTCCCACGAGCTATCATGTCGTCGT
Source organism: Thermoplasmatota archaeon (assembly GCA_040751795.1). Taxonomy (GTDB): domain Archaea; phylum Thermoplasmatota; class Thermoplasmata; order UBA10834; family UBA10834; genus UBA9653. Next base: position 412,226 of record JBFMHR010000001.1, read on the forward strand.
AAGTGATTATGTCAATCCGAGAGAGGTGACCTGTCAATAACCTCCTCTGCAACGGATTGTCAGTGGCTTTCTTTCCAATGACAATCAATGCCCTAGGTCTGAAGACTTTGTAGGAAGGTCTCTTGTCACAGACATCCATATAGGTGAGGACCTGTCCAATAGCAGTTGATAGAGCCACGTTCAGCTTTGATCTTGTTCGCGTCTTCCGGTCGAAGATCGATTCATTCGGGCCTTTCAACTCAACCAAGTCGAGGAACGAATCATGCCTACGCAACATGAGGTCAAAAATGTGCTGCTTCTTTCCTTTCGGTGGGAAAGCGACATGGCCCTCTATGGACGCATAGTCAAGTCCAAACATCCATGCTGGTTTCTCGATTTCGATAAACCTGTGGACCTCGGTTTCCGTAACATCATCCTCACTAACAAGTCTCGAAAACGCATTCAGTGTCCTTCTGTAGTGCATGATATGCTTCTTATGTTCGGACAATTTGCCTCTTGCTTCACGACTCTGCTTTCGATAGTGCGCCTTTGCCGCATTCGCCTCTGCCAATTCGGCGCTCATCGCCTCAAATGCTTCCTCTTGATCATCAACACTGACGGGGCACTCGATGCTGGAGTATGTCCCATCACTGACTGATACTGTGTCAAAGAGGTCATCAACTACATTCCTAGCGCTTATCCACTGTTCAATCGAGCGAATATTGTAGGTTCTCCATCGTTGCCAGATCTTTGTCTTGGGTCCAGTCCGGTCAATCCTAGCTCTCCACCGCACGACCTGCACAACCCTTCTTCCGGTCTCGACTTCGATTGCAGTGTCAACAGTGTAGGCCCATGATTTGTTCGAAGTATGACCTGTGACAATCCTACTCTGGCAATCGTATGTGCCGCTGTCCCGAAAGACTCTCCCCAGGAATATCCCCAATGGGGACACTGAACCACCTCATATACACAAAATGGCGATGCCAAATAAGTAGGTATGCGTTTCTTAGTCGTATGGAGGTGCTTCGGCCTATGCTGAGCGTGCCGAAAGGACGGATTACGAAATACATTGAATTGGCGGCAACTTTCCCTCGCAACTCTGCAGAGGCAAAGCAGTTGAGTCCCCATTCCAACATCCCGAGAAATGGCATTAACCCTCATGGCAAGTCAACATGATCTCTGCGAGCAAAACCACAGGAATCCTGATGTACACATTTGTGCACCATTGCTGTAGCTGGGTGGCGATAGTTATATCTCAGAAGATGATAATAGTAGTAATAGCAGTACTGCGTTCAGTGACTGCATCTGGGATGAAACCAATGGCTACGTCGTCCTTTGACAGACCTGTTGAAATCAACGACAATCGGGCCGCTGCCAGATTGCTCGAAGCTACAAAGAGCCGTAAGGCTATAAAGAAGTTAGACGTTTCCAAGGAGCTAGAGCGTGGTTCCTCATTCCTGAAAGAGCACTTGTCTCGCTAACGACATCTTTGCGTGAAGCTAAGAAGTCGTCAATTTCCCAGATTCTCAAGGAATTCAAGTGTGAGCGAGACTTAGATGTACAGAAATTTCTGAGGAAGAACGCTATCAAGTATGAAGAGAGCAATCGCACCCGTACATACTTGTTGATTGAGAAGGAAGATCCAAAGGGACTGAGAGTTGTAGGATACTTCTCCCTCGCACTGGGAACACTCAGATTCGGTGAAAACATCGATGGAACTACAAGGAAGCAGCTTACTGGCAGCTCGTCACGCGAGAACGCCCCTTGCTACCTGCTGGGGCAACTCGGCAAAGATGATTCCTGTGGGAACGAAACCCTAGGACCGATGCTCATCCAAAGAGCTCTGAATATCATTCAACTGGCACAAGACCACATAGGCGGTTGCTTTGTAATGGTCGACTGCAGAGATGAAGACCGCCTATGCGCCTTCTATTATAGAAATGGGTTCTCAAGAATCCAGAAAGATGAAAGGGGACAGTACCTCCAGCTAGTTCGGTCTCTCTGACATTGTTTTATTTAAATGCACTTGCAGATTAAGTAGATGGCCCGAGAGTGCTCGTACTAGCGCTGGATTCGACTGCAATCGCCCTGGAGGTGGCCGACCTTGTCGCGCAACAAGTGATGCAAATAAAAACCAGCTCCGAACTCGCAGCTGAGAGCACTTTCTGGGACCCCGCCACAACTGTTATATCGTCAAACTCACGATTGTAACTCGGGATGCGCTCTACTGAGCGTTTCCCAACCCTGATTCTTTCAGGGGGGAGAGTAACGAGATGATAGACACAATAGCGGAATGGATGGTGAGCCATGCCATCGAAAGCACGCTCTTTGCCATGATCTTTGGATTACTTGCCAAGATGTTTGACGGAGTGAAGAGGAGATGAACCAATGAGTCTATTGGTCCTGGGGCTTCTGATTCTGTTCGGGGGTTCTGCAACAGTCGTATTCACACTCAGAATCGGGAACCTGAAATACACTCTGTCGATAGGCAGTCTCATCACCATACTGTCAGTCATTTATCCGGACATCAACATCCTGTAGCAGCCCCACGGCACGACAGCCACCAAGCCGTACACGCATCACAGGATAGTGACAACATGGGACAGATAATCAATGCAATAATCGTGGCAATCATGATTGCACTCGTTATCCTCGGAATCATACTAATAGCGATTCCGTTGAGCATGAGTTTATCCGACAACATAGTCACGAAGATTGAGGGGATTCTGAGTGCTCCTCTCCTCATAGCGGCTGGACTCGCAGTTCTATCAGCTGCCTATGGAATAGCCATTGCGTTGCTGGGAAGGCATCGAAAATCAAGGCTAGGCTGAAGGAAGATGATACGAATGAACGCGCCCAAGACATGGAATCTTGACAAACTTGCTCAAATCTACGGGCTGAAGAGACACCTCGCCCCGGGAGACTACGATGCTATTGTCAGGAAGATAGCAAAGCCGGATGAACTCATCAAGCTGAAGGAACTGGAGCACTCATTGGATGCAGAAGATGAATTCATGCTTATATCTCAGCTACTCGGAAAATGTGATTCAATCAACAAGATTGACCAGCGCAAGTTCAGATCGACGAAACGATCCATCGCGCCAGATCTAATCGCAACATATGCCAAGGATTCAACAACGGCCGACGATTCCGAAGATCGAATCACAATATTCGTAGAAATAAAAACATGCCGTTCCGAAGTATGGAAGATCAGTCAGTCGGATTTCGACAACAGACGCAGATATGCATCAATCAACAATCTTCCACTGTGGTTCGCCATCAGATTCGAGCTCTACAACATGGAAGCCTGGTGTCTTCTTCCAGCGGACTATATTGCAGGCAATAATCGAAGAGTACACTTGGCCAGAATATGGAACAGCCCATTCGACCTTATTCTCGGCAACATGAACATCAATCTCATGGATTTGACCTCTGTGACTGTCTGGGAAAAATCTACTGAAGAGACTTCAATTGTCAACAGAGACTGGGGAAATCTTGTTAAGACAACAATCGAGTTCGGAGGCAAGGAATACGAGTTTCTGGGGAACGACCCTAGAGCTTGGATGTTCAGACACTTCATGTCAGAAAAGGTGTCTGTGGAGACGAATGGAACTCGAACCATTGTGAGAGAACGATATCAGCGTCAATTCAAATGCCTCTACAAATTGATGATGGAATTTGCACAGAGGACTCAATCTAGCCCTCAGGAAAGAACAGCATCATCAGTGTATGACAAGATTGTGACCGACAATGCTCTGTCCATTGCAAAGCCTGAATTCTTCATGATTGTGCTGACCGAGCTTGAGAAACTTGGATTCATACTGACTTTCATATGGGACCCGGAGCCTAGAACCGACGAACCGACTATGTCTCGATAACCCTACATACACGGAGTTCTTTAAATCGGAGTCGATAACCACAGCACGAGAGGCATCGAGAGGGAAAAAGACGGATCAGGGAGGCATCCCGAGATCCTCGATTGTCGCTCGAAGACGATCCCTCTCGAGTCCGTCCCGGATGCGTCTCGCCGTCGAGACGGATCGGAGAGGCAAGAGACGCATCGCGTTGCGGGGCGACTAATCGGCCGTTCTCGAGTGAAATCCTGGTTTGTGAATAAAAAATGAGTAAGGAGTTTAGCTCGGAGCTATAAACCTCTGATTCGAAATTAGCCAGATGTGTCGATATGCATCCGGCTCCCTGTGTAGTCATAGCCCCGTGCCGACACGCAATCCCTCATTGACACACTAATATGAGCGCTGAATTGAACAGGAATACAGCGACAACAGTGGTTATAATGCACGATGTGGCGATGCAACGGACTACGCTGTTGGCGAGGATCATTGGCCGACAAAGTATATGTGCTAGATATACAATCCGTGGCTGCACTTCGGCTAAGGTCGAGGTGAATCGTGGGGTCGAGGAACTGGCTGAGAACAATCGCCGGGTGAGGCTCCGCTGCAATCATGCGTACGTCTGCGGCGGCATCCGTCCCAGCTAGATATCGCATCGACACCCCCCTGCTGAAGCTGGGGTGTGGGTACAGTGAAGGAGTCGACGGTTCGAGGTTCGGGGGCAGGCACGAGCGGAATGCCTGAGATCGATAGAGGGACAAGCGCAAGGACGCTTTCACGGAGGGTCCATACATTCGCATTAGCGTTCGCAATCATCGCGACCGTGTTGCTGATCTTTGTGGCATTTGCGCCAGCCGCGCAAGCATCTTGCGAGGATGCACTGAACAGTTACGCCTATGATCTCCCTTCGAACTCCGACCAGCTTGCCACCAGTGAGGAAGAAAGCACCTGGGCAGACGACGGTGAGACATCAAGTCCTGAGCCTCCGTCCATTGACGAACTGTCTGACCTCGGACACGGTTTCGAGACGCGTTCATTCTACTCTCAAATCGACCCCAATGTCGTGAATGTGCTTGGCAGTGAGGACTCAAGCGATGCGCCCCATTCCTCCTACCAGGAAACCGACACGCTTGGCAGCAACGACTCATACGGTTTCCCGAGCTTGGAGAATGAGACTTCTTCAGACTATTGGAACTCTAATGCCTTTGGCCGATATAGATTGAGTGCCGATGATTACTCGAAAATGGTTCTTTACGACAGTGGTTCCATGCAAGTTGCATCCGCATGGTTCGACGTCGAATCAGACATCGGAGCGACACTTGGCACTGCCACCATTGTCTCGAGAACGTCCTCCCACATACTGACAAGTCAGCCGTTAGTCCTCGGCGAAGACGACATCGGCGAGCTGCTGATACTCACTGAATTCCGATTCGCCGAGAAGCCGAAAGTCACTGCGGAACTATCGTCTGCGTGGATTGACGAATTGAGCGTGTCATGGAACATCCAGCTCATGTTCGATGCGATTCAAACACCCGATGACTTGTTCAATGTCACTGATCTGGTAGACGGACCATCGATGAGCATAGCAGGCCACTCTGTAGAAGTGGGGACGATGTCTGACGAAGGAAGATGGCAAAGTCGACTTGGATTAGACTGGTCGGATGCTGGCTGCGGAGATTTCAGCGTGCGCAATATGGGTCTTGATAACATAGCCAAGATTGTCTTTCCAAAGGGAATGGGCTTAGTGGACCCCACGATTGTCTGCACGTCGTACTATCAGAACTCCCTCCCTGGCGCCCCGTTCAGGAACACTGTCTACAGCGGCGGGTCCTATTGGCTATTCGTAGCGGGCCACAATTGGATTCAGTATCACCGAAGCGATGACCAGGGTGTCACATGGTCAGAACCCACTTACTTCGCAGAAATCTACTGTCCACAGCGCCCAGGTACTTTCGATGTCGCAGTACAGAACAATCAAGTGGCCGTGGCTTGGATGGACCTTTGGAACACGGAACAATATGAAGTGCGATACATCGATGGGTACATCACTGGCTCTTCGATATCATGGAACACGGCAATCTATGTCGACTCAGTCATGTCCGGCCACTATGGATGGTTCGGCGGAGTCACTCTCGGCGTCGATGGTACAGCATATGTGTGCTATGCGGAGAAGAAGCTTGACGATTCAGGGGTTTATCTCTTGGGACTGACCACCATGAAGAAACCGTTTGATTCCAATTCATTCTCAGAGTTCGCCAATACCTTCCCAGAGTACCCAATCCTGCCTGGGAGCGTCCCATTTATACGGCCGATGTCCGTCACAACGGGAGCCGACAGCGTCGCTTTCACTGCCCTCGTAGGAGTCGACACTGTTGACCCGGAGCCAATCTCTTACGTGATCACTGTTGTCTCGCCGAACGGAGGAGAAGAGTGGATGCGGGAGACATACTATGATATTCTGTGGACCACAGAACCAGGTATCGGTTACGTCAAGATTGAGCTATATCAGAATGGGAATCCATTCTACGTAATTGACTATAGCGATTACAATGACGGGCATTATGAATGGAGAGTTCCATCTACGCTTCCCACGGGACAGTACTACCTGAGGGTGTCCGATACTGGCGACCCAGACGTTTGGGATGAGAGTGATGATCCGTTCTCAATAGTCTTGGTTCCGTTGTGCGTGATATCACCGAACGGAGGAGAAGAGTGGGCGCGGGATACATACCATGATATTCTGTGGACCATAGCATCAGGTATAGGTTATGTCAAGATCGCGCTCTATCAGAATGGTAATCTTTTCTACTCAATTGACTCTAGCGATCCCAATGACGGATATTATGAATGGAGAGTCCCAGCATTGTTCACCGTGGGACAGTACTACCTGAGGGTGTCCGATGCCAGCCACCCAGACGTATGGGATGAGAGTGACAACGCGTTCTCAATAGTGCTTTCAGCCACCACATTGCGCGTTACATCGCCAAATGGCGGAGAGGAATGGTGGCAAGGGAGTACACACCTAATCACATGGACTACATCTCTAACCTTGCCCGGCGTCATTGAGTTGTGGAATGTCGCAAGCAACCAGGGAACACAACTGGCTCCTGTTGAGTTGAGTCTTGGCCAATTCTCTTGGGTCATTTCGAGCAGCCAGGCAATTGGCGACAACTACAAGATCAGAATAAGATCGGCATTTGGCGGTTACGAAGACTGGAGCGACAGTGTCTTCCGCATTGTCCCAGTCCCACCAAGTTCGATTTCGGTCTTGTGTCCGAACGGGGGTGAAACTCTCTACTACGGGCGTTCATTCTACGTCAATTGGACCTCTGAGGGGACAGTCGCAACGGGACCTGTCAAGATCGCATTGTATTCTGAGGGGTGGCAGAGGCTACTGATTACTGACGAAACGGAGAACGACGGGTCGTACAGGTGTTCGTGGTCTCCAGACTGGTGGCTTGATCATGGCGCCAAATACCAAGTGAGAGTGTCGAGCCTGGTTGACACAGGCATCTATGACTATTCGGATGCCTTCTTCTCGATGTCGTTCTTCATTCCCAAGGAGGGCATAGACCACTCAAGCATACTAGTCAACGTGTACAGACCAAATGCAAACACATGGGCCCTCTCTGCTTGGGACATCATAGACGTCGACTGTCTTGGGTCCGTCGATCTCCAATCCGTATGTCCTGGAGAGAAAGATGAGTTGCACATGATATACATCGATAGGACGGATCGACTCACGTACCAACGATACCAGCTAGATGATTGCCCTGAACCAGTAAGCCTTGATGTGAGCGACGGGAGTCTCCCTTCGATGTCGATTGATATGAACGGGGACATGCATGTGCAATATGCTTCAGACGGGAAGGTGTGGGAAATGCACACGTCGCCCGGAGACGGTGTATGGAGTGACGTCGTGGAATTTGGAGAAGGTGACGTATATGAAATCACGGGCCTCTCCAGCGGAGAGAAGCTGGAGTCGAAGAATTTCATATCCTTCATGGACCTATCCACATATCCTTACCAGTACGAAATATTCTTTGGAACTCTGCCGCTGCCGGCCGACGTCATTGGCCCGTACGGCGACCCGTGGAGTGCAGGCGGCATCAATCAGGACCAACCTTTCAACATGGGAGTGACGGACATCATCTCCCCGGGCAATGGTCTGTTGTATCTCTTCCAGAACGATTTTGTGGTACCGGAACGCGGAACTGACATAGTGGTCTCCCACTTCTACAGCGCCCCGCAGTACTTTGTGGCAAACTCCGTCGGCGTCCTAGTCCCATATCTGCAGTATTCGTTCCCTTACTGCAAGATGGGCGATGGGTGGCAGTTGAACTTGCCGTGGATAGATGACACCTATGTCCATCTCTGGAGCGGCACGAGAGTGAAGATCGATTGGGATGGCGACCACTTCAACAACACTCGGGGACAGCCCTTCTTCCTGAAGAGACTGTCCGTTGGATACCAGCTGGACCTCCAGGATGGCATGCGCATACTATTCGACTCCGATGGTGCTCCTAGCTATGTCATATCCGACAGAGCGGTGAACCCTTCGCTTCATGACTACAAGTTAGAATACGCTGTAAATGGGGAGGAGAAGCGTCTGAGCTTGATAAGGGATACAGTGGATCGATATGTTGCGTTCCTGTACAATGTAGATGGAAGGCTCTCAGGAATAAGATACGACACCAGCACAGTATCGTTCACTTACTCAGGAGGCCTACTGACAGGCGTGACTGACCCCATAGGAAGAGCCACGAGCTTCTCGTATTGTGACATCGCTGGTTTCCCTTCGATGTTGATAGACTCCGTGATTCTCCCTTCGTCGTCTGCAGGAAGTGGACGGATAGACTACCTCTATGTACCGATTGACGTCGGCAGCGACGCCCGCGCTTACGTGGTGAGTTGCCGGTATATCCCCAACGAGAACTACAGAATGTACTCCTATACAGTCGTGGATGGTGTCATCACTTGCACGACGGTCAACGACTACAGCATCCACGAGGCTACGGAAGTCGACTGGGTCGGCGCGACTGTGTACAACTTCGATTCTGACGCCAAAGCTAGCACCACAACCTACTTCGGACATGACTCGTATGAGTACCCCTACGGCACAGATACCGTCCCGTTGAAGAGGACGGTCTCGAGGTACTCCCCGGACGGACGGGCGGTGACCTCGGAGACCTACTACGACTTCATGTCTGAACCGGATGTGTTCACTTCGTACTCGGACAGCCGGGGAAACACGATATACTCCAAGGATGCGAGAGGCCACGAAACCTTCGCATCATACTCTAACACAACGACCAGGAACGCCTTCTACAGACCTCCTCAGCTTGAGAAGACGACAAGCGGGAAGATCATGTTCGACGATTTCAACGACTGGCATGATGATGGATGGTCGAAATCGTCAGGAGGATACTGTACGATAGGCAACTACCTACTCAACGACACTTATGACCCAAGCTGCAAATTGCGGGCCACGAGTAGCGCCTTTGTATTGTCCAAGGATTTGACACCCGGGGAGTCCGGCCTCGCCAAACTCATCATCGACTGCATGCTTGAGATAGAGACCACAGATAGCGATATGGCAATAATGCTTACCAGCGAGTCTGGTACCCTCCTCACGGGGATACGGTTCTGCTACAGCACGTGGTGGAACGACTACTACATATTCTATCTAAGAAGTGACGGAATCTGGGACAAGACCGGAGTCAAGTACTCATCAGACACCCCTTTCAGGGTGACTCTCTCAGTCCAGATATCTTCAGGAAATGTCAGCACGGAATTCTACATTGACGGAGCATGGAAGTTCACGTGCCCGCAAAGGTATGTTGGCACAAACGTCGTGAAGTATCTGAAGGTAAGCCAAGACTACAGAGGATCAGTACCTGAATGCGTGATTGACAACGTGAAGGTCTTCGCAAACTGGGACGTCACTGTCACTGGTCTCTCAAGCGGCATGTTTGTGGAGATCTACGACAGCAGAGGGAACTTCGTCGAAAGGAAGAAGGCCGGCGGCCCCTCCGTTACATTCACGTTTACTCCTTCAAAATCATTCATGCCACACGGTAACATCATAGTCAGGAACGACACGAGCGTCATAAACCTCGTTGACTCATACAGAGAGATATGGGGCGGTGACACTTACCGGTACAGCGATAGCTCTCTGATGAAATCCGCAGTATCCAGAACTTACAGCGGCATAGATTTCGCGACCACCACAATCTTGGATGAGTCGGTTGACTCGACTAAGTATGACCTGATTGGGGCCTTCAATTTCGTCTCCGACGCGAACCTGGTACTGAGCCAGAGCAACTACCACCACGACGAATTCTCAGCTGGTGTGGGCTATCACGGATACAAGCCTAAGGTTGGCGTGAATCCCACGAACTTCTACGTATCTAGCACGTCCTATATCGTCCAGTTCGTGTACCTAGAGGCAAGCGCGATGCCTATTGAAATCGGAATGCGATACTACTCCACGGCCAACGGATGGTCGAACATGGCGTTCTGGGGAACCGATGCCATCACTCTCGATGACGGAAAGACCGAGTATCGAAGAGGGGACATGCCGACATCAGGTCAGTGGGTCATGTTGGTCACCAAGGCTTCTGACATCGGATGGAGCTCGTACTACCTAAGTGGAATGAACTTCACGCACCTCGGAGGCGATCCGCGTTACGACAAGACCGCATTCACGTCCGACACGAGCTTCGGCAAGATCCGAGTCACGGGTCTGACGGCTGGACAGAGAGTTGACATCCGGCATCCGAACGGGACAATGATAACCTCAGGGATTGCGACGTCGACATACCTTGACCTGGACCTCTACGCAGCAGGCATACATGCGTTTCCGTTGAGCGGCTATTTCGTATTCTATGACACTGCTGGCCAGGTTGCCTATGAGAGCTCCGTCTTCAGGGGCATCTATCCGAAGGATTCCTATGCGTACAATCTTGCGAACAGCCCGTTCTACACGAACTCACACGTCCCGGAAGGATACACTGGGCTTGCCACGGGGACGATGCAGTATACGGATGCGGCTCGCACGACCTCCATGGAGACCTACATGAAATTTGGACGGCTCTCTGGATCGACGTGGGTGGAGAACTCTCTGGTAAGTGAGACGAAGACGAAGGACGGGACCGTCTGGCGCGCGACTCAGTATGAATACGACCAGTATGGAAACACTGTCAAGGTGACTGATCCGAGAGGGGTGGTGATGAACTACTGCTACGAACGATCGGGTACGTTCCTTGATTCGAGCTGGATGATACTCGCAAGTACTCCAATTGGCCAGCAGAACCTCTCGGCAAGATTCGATTACTACAGCAATGGCCTCCTAAGAAGCGAGACCGACGCCAAGGGCTATGTCACCAACTATGAGTATGACAGCGTCGGCAGAGTGACAAAGGTGACATACCCATCTCTCGACGGCGTTTTGGTGAGCATCGACTACATCTACGACAATGTCAACCAGATCGTGACTTACCGTGATGCCATTGACACGATGAGCAAGACTTACTACGATTCATTTGGCAGAGTCTGGAAGGAGCAAAGGTACACATCCGGCGGAACGTCGTATTCGTACCGCACCTACACGTACGGCTGGAACGGCAGGGTGTGCGAGATCACTGACGCTCTAGGGAGGGGCACGCACGTCGACTACGACTACTTTGGCAGAATAGTCAAGGCGTACAACTCAGACGAGACGGCTGTAAGAACATATTACGATGACAGGAACAGGACGGTCTCACAGTTCGATGAACTAGGCCACAGGAAAGACATAGTGTATGACTCCATCGGACGGACGATCCGCTCGGTACAATATCTGGGAGAAGAGCAAATAGTCAATAGCATGACGTATGACGACATTGGGAACTTGCTCACCGTCACAGACAATGCAGGATTGATGACGGCCTATACATACGACAATATGGCCAGACTGAAATCCGTCACATATCCCTATGGCGTCAACGAGGTTTTGTACTATGATGCTGCGAGCAGGCTCGAGAGGATTGACCGGTCAGGGACGACCTATGACTTGCTCTATCAGTACGATGATGCTGGAAGGCTCCTGAAGAAGTACTACACGAACGGCGATTGCTCGAATTACACCTACGACCCGAATGGCAACATAGTGTATGCATCCTGCACAAGCTGCTTCACTACAACGGTGACGACAAGGAGCTACGACGAGTGGGACAGGCTCGAAGAGGAGGTCACCACCCTGGACAAGTCGTCCTACTCTGTCAAGTTCACGTACGATACAAGGAGCAACTTGATGACAATCGACGCGATTGACAGCTCGTACGTCGTATCCTACACCTATGATGAATTCAACCGGATGAAGACCGCGAGCCTGAAGGCAGGCCGCACCACATTGTCACTGGCCAGCATGAACTACAACACCCGTGACCAGATGACATCGATTTCCTATGGAAACGGTGTGACGACATCCTTCACACTGGACCCGACTCGTGGGTGGATTGACAGGATACTCGTGTCCAAGTCGTCGACGTCTCTTCTTGATTTGAATTATCAACGAGATGCGACAGGCCGAACCACTCAAGTGAACGCCTATCGGACATATGTCTACGACGACCTAGGGCGCCTGACCTATGCGAACGACACCTCGGCATATGGTCACATCGCATATACATATGACTCATACGGCAACCGCAAGACCATGACAAGGGAATCGACCACTACGACTTACAGCTACGACGAGTACATGCGCCTCAGGCAAGCAGTCACTGGAACCTCTGTCAAGACCTTCACATATGATAGCGTGAGGGGGAACCTTGCCACAAAGGCAGACACGTCTGCGAGTTATGAGTTCCATTACGACGCCGACGACAGAATGTACCTGCTACTGCAGAATGGTGGAGTCGCAGGGTACTATACGTACGACGCCTTCGGACGCAGGGCGAAGGTCATTGAAGGAGATGTGACTGAGACCACCATCTACGCCGGGTCGGCACCCCTCGTCACGATAAGCGGAAGCGGCAATAAGATCACGAAGACCCTCCACGCATACGCCAATGGAATCCATATAGCCAAGTATGTGTCAAAATACGTCTACTACTATCACCAGGATGAAGTAGGCAGTGTACGGCTTGTGACAGACAAGTTCGGTGCGGTCGTATTCGATACGGATTACCTGCCGTTCGGTGAGTTATTCATGCCGGATGGGCAGGAGGACTTCCTGTTCGTGGACGGCCGAGCCTCCAAGTATGCGGGGCTGATAAGTCTAGGTGCCAGATACTACGACCCCGACGCAGGCAGGTTTACGACACCTGACAAGGTCGTCGGCGCCCTGCCTACTCCCATCACCATGAACAGATGGGTATACTGTCACAATGACCCGATAAACAAGGTGGACGCGTCTGGGATGTGGCCGTGGGACAATATAGTGAACACCATAGTTGATGGAGCCATTGACTTACTCGACGCCGGGGCGAACCTCGTGGGTGATGCAATTGAGTTCGTTGCGGACGTCGTCGTGGAGACGGTGGAGACGGCCATTGAAGTGATCGAGACAGCTGTCGATGTCGCCGTTGCATTGGTGGTCGAAGTCGTAGAGGCGGTCAAAACGGTCGCTGAGATCGTCGTCGCGGGCTGCGAGGCGATCAAGGTTGCCTGGGACAACCTTGACCCAGGGCTGAAGCAATGGATTGTCATGGGCTTGTCCATAGCGGCTTCAATCGCCCTTCCAGGGATAGGAGGCGTCCTTGTCAGCTGCCTGATTGACGGTACGTTCATCGACATGGTAACGGCAATAAGCACTGGGGATTGGGCCATGCTCGGCATGTGCGCATTGGCGTTCATACCGGGTGGGAAGGCGCTGAAGGGATTGAAGGGTCTTGGTGGGCTTGGAGACGTCGCGAAGGTTGGCAAGAAAGCGCCGAAGCGAGTCGCGGTCATTGGTGAGACTCAGGCACGAGTCGACGCAGCTGCCGCGAAATATGGTGGTGAAACCATGCCGAAACTACCTCCGGGGAATAGAATGGCAGAAAACCGTGCCTGGATAAACTCCAAGATGGATGAAGGATATATCATTGTGGACATTGGGCTGGACCCGAATAAGGCTCGACGTGGGTCTTACTATGCAATGGAATTGCATGAGATACTCGTATCGAGGAATTATCAACGATACTATCCGGTCCCCTAGCCCAAGTTCCCTGGAGGTCTTTGGCAAATGCCCATTAAACTCAGACAGGAAGGCAGGCTCTGGATGGCTGAGGTCACCCCACCCCATGGCTGTTGGCAATCGCCCAGACCGATGATGGTTGGCGACTTGACTGAAGCATTGGCAGCTATTGGATGCCGACGAGAAGACATTGACCTTGCGCTACGAGAGACATACATGATTAAGCGAGAACAGGACGAGGATGATCGGATTCTGCCAAAACTGCGGCAGGCTCTCGATGGAACATACGCGGTGCCCCCCCAGGAGCCAGGCGAAGAGGGCATCATAGCTTACATCCTGTTCGAACGAGAGTCTCCGCTGACTCTCTGGGAGATTTCCGACGCTTACGACTACTTGAACCGTGTGGGCTTAACCGCAGATGTTCTGGCTTGGGCGTTCGTGCGATTGAATGCGAGAGGATGGCTTGCTGAGCACGGCACTCTTTTCGGACTCACGACGGATGGTCGAAAGACCGTCACGCAGATTGTGGGCGAAGGTCGTATAGAGGACAAAATAGGCCGTCTGGTGGAATGGACCCAAGCCAACCACCTCGCCATAGATACGAGGGCATGACTCAATCCACCGTGAGAAGGAGCCATGGGGACGGAGAGAAGAGACAAGGAGCTGACTGAGGTGGAGTCACCTCCTCCTTCCCTTCATCCTAATTGAAACACCCACTCAGACTATCCCCACTGCCAAAGAACTCCACTTCGAGTAACCGAGCTCTCGCCCTTGATCACCAGCGAATTCTGACTCGATTTCAGGGTCCTTGCGCATTTTAATTCCGGGAAGACAATTTATGCTCAAGGGGGAACACACTCTCCCTCGGAGAAGAGGCTGTATGGGCGGACCAAGAACGAGCCGGCATCCCCACGAGAAGAGAGCGATGAAGAAGCTCATATCCTGGCACAACAGACTTCTGATTGAGATTCTGCCAGTCAATGCACTCCAGAGTCCGCTCCCTGCACACTGCATAGATGCGCTCACTCGGAAGAGTAGCTTTTTAGCCGTCGAAGAGGATAGAGAGCCCGGAGAAAGACGCGCACGCGTGCTCCCGGTGGTTCAGTTGGACGAACGATCATCTAGATTCGCCTTCAAGCTGGTGCCCTTCGTGGCCCTCCTCGTCGCAGGGGTCATACTGCTGGTGTTCGCCTCGACGACCATCTGGGCGGAAGGAGAGACCGTATTCTACCTTCCCCTAGGTATCCCGGGAATCGTGGCGGTCCTGGCAGGAGCCATAGGCATATCCCTGGTCGCGCTCGCGAGATGAGCATCTCCCAAAGAGACCTCCGTGCCGGAGGGCCTCCTTCCGCCGCAGAAAATCTATCTGTCAAGAACCGCATCGTCAGGCGGGTGCAGCCCGATGACACATGCGGACAAGAAGGTAGTACCGAGGAAGAGGCTGATGCGCTTCACGGAGTTCTTCATCGTCGGCCTGATGATGGGCATCTCGGAGGACCTGATGGCGATATACTTCGCCACGGGGGAGACGATCACCATCCAAATCGTCGTCATAGCGTCCGCCGTATCGCTGCCGTTCGCGTTCTTCAGCGAGATGGTCGTGGACCACCCCGACTTCTGGCCCCACGTCCTGGGGAAGCTGAGGGCAAGGGCGGACCACTGACCGCCTGGGAGCGGAGAATACCCCAAGGCGGGCGGGGCTTGCGCATCCCATATGATGCATGCTAGCCGGGCTGTGTGAGAAGTCTTTAACCCGTCGGGTGCGATTCGGTGATGGAGGAACTGGAGGTTTGGATTTGCGAACCAAGGCGGACCGCACACGAGACGCGAATGTCTTTCTCCTCGTGGGTCTGCTAGTCATGGGACTAGGGGCCATGCCCCTCATCAACGGCCTCTACGGATACTGTGTCATCGTGCCAGCGATCGAAGAATCGGGCGACGCCGTCAGTGATGCTGCGGCAGAGATGGGGATAGACGAGGTCCCGGCCCTCTCGGCCGACAGGCCTGCCCTGCTCTTCGCGGTCATGATCCTGACAGGCATCTGCATGGTCGCCAGCGGGGCGGCGCTGCTGTCCGTCGGACTGCTGAGGAGAAGGAGATGCGCTGAGGAAAGGCCTTAGAGCCAGAAGGACGATAGGGGTCCTCCGAGGTTCGGCTCCATGGCAGGGATGAAAGGGATCGTCATAATGGTCCTCATCTTCTTCTCGGTGATCGCACTCATGCAGTCCCTGCTGACGCTGCTGTCGAGCATCTACCCAGTCGGTGCACGCGAATCGGCCAACAGCGTCGCCCTGTTCGCCATGGGCGCAGGCTTCCTCGCCACCAGCATATTCGTGTGGAAGAAGTGGGAGGAGGACGGGGCCTAGGCCATGGACCGAGGAGCCGGGACCTACCATCTCCGCTGACGGTGTCTCTCGCCCTGCCGGGGGTGGGCCGGCCGCCTCTGGCCCCTCGGCTGCTTCGGCGCAGGCCTCGCTGCGGCGCCCACCGCGTCCCGCGCCGCGTCGGAGTGGAACTTGTGGGGCATCACCTCGATCCTCATCCTTATGAGCGCCTCGATCTCCCTCAGCGCGTCCCGCTCGTGGGCCGCGCACAGGGAGTAGGCGGTGCCCTCCGCCCCCGCCCTCGCCGTCCGGCCGATCCTGTGGACGTAGTTGTCGACCTGGTCCACGGGCAGGTCGTAGTTTATCACATGGGATATGTCGTCGACGTCGATGCCCCTCGCGGCGATGTCCGTCGCGACAAGCACCCTCGCGTGCCCCGACTTGAAGTCCTCCAGCGCCCTCGTCCTCTGCCCCTGGGACTTGTTCCCGTGTATGGCGTCGGCCCGGATGCGGTGGTAGGACAGCATGTCGGCGACCTTGTTGGCCCTCCTCTTCGTCCTCGTGAACACCAGCACGCACCTCAGGTCCTGCCGCCTCAGAAACTCCAGCAGGACCGCGTCCTTGTTCCTGTCGTCCACGAAGAGGACCTTCTGCTGCACAAGCTTCACCGTGGTCGCCTGCGGGGCGACCTCCACCCGCACGGGGTGGCGGAGCAGCGTCTTGGCGAGCTCGCTTATCTTCGGAGGCATCGTCGCCGAGAAGAACACCGAGTGCCTGTGCGCCGGCAGCCTCGCGATGACCTTCTTGACGTCGTTTATGAAGCCCATGTCGAGCATCCTGTCGACCTCGTCCAGGACCAGGAACTCCAGGTCGTTCAGCTTCACGTGGCCCTGGTTCATCAGGTCCAGCAACCTGCCGGGCGTGGCGACGAGGACTTCGACGCCTCCGGAGAGCGCCCTGACCTGGGGGCCCTGGCCGACGCCGCCGAATATCACGGTGTGCCTGAACCTCATGAACGAGCCGTAGGTGGCGAAGCTCTCGTCTATCTGCGCGGCGAGCTCCCTCGTCGGCGCGAGGACCAGGGTCCTCGGGGACTTGGGGGATATGCGCTTGGGCGCCTGCGACATCAGCTGCAGCAGGGGCAGGACGAACGCGGCGGTCTTCCCCGTGCCCGTCTGCGCGATCCCGACCACGTCCTTGCCCTGCAGGATATGGGGGATGGCCTGCTCCTGTATCGGTGTCGGTGCCGTATAGCCCTGCTTCGCGACCGCCTCTAGCAGAGGCGGTATGAGCTTGAGATCCTTGAACTCCATCTGTCCATCTCTCCGGCGGCCATCCCCGAAGGGGATGATAAAGGGTTGGCCCTGACAAGATGAGCGGGTGCCCGCTGATGGGGTGCGCCGTGATCATACCCCTTCCGCGGACGCCCGCCGGCGGCCAGGGCCCGGCCTGAGCGCATCGCTCCCGAATGGCCTTACGGGAGTCGGCGGGGCCTTCGTCCCGGCGACTATGCCGGCGCGAGCTCGAAGCTCTTCAGGACGAACGTCGCCTCTCCCTGCGACAAGGCGACCCCGCTCGTGACGCTGTCCGTGCGGCCGAACGACAGGCCGATTTCGTGGATGTCCGCGAGGGCGGCCTCGAACACGCTTGGGTCATAGGTCCCGCTGTGGGGGACCCAGTCCTCCATGACGAGTACCGCCTTGAGCGTGATTTCATCGTTGAGCGCTATCGAGTCTGTGACGTCCACAAACGACGTCAGGATCACGTGCGCCTCGGAGAACCAGAGGTCCGAGAACTCATAGGATCCACCGGTCGTCGTGAAGTGCAGGCAGACCTGAGTCCAATCATCGGTCCGCCTCGCCTCGAACACAGGCGCGTCGTTGGGGTCGCCCCTGATCTCGAACACGACCTCGATCGTCGCACCGACGGACAGGCTGCCCTCCCACACGTTGTCCAGGTACACGGTGAACCATTCGTCATCCGCGTCGTTGAACTCGAACTCGATGTACCCCTCATCGTTGAGGGACGGGAACCTGTAGTCCCAGTAGTAGACCGGATACAGCGTGTTCGGGTTCATCGGGTTGAAGTCCAAGGACACGTCCTTGACCTTCCAGTTCACCGCGTTCTCCTCCACCAGGTCCGAGAACGTCTGTCCGCTCGCGAACATCGCGACTCCCATGACGGAGCCGCTCAGCAGCAGCGCCATCACGCACACTCCCACGAAGACCCCGTAGGCTCCGGCCCTCCTCTCTGGGGCCGGCGGGCTCTTCAGCTTCCTGTACTTTGTCATGCCTGCTTCACACTCCTCCGGACGCCCCTGGGGCCCTTCCCCCGGGGATCCGAGTGGGACGCGGCGGCCTGGAGAGAGGCCTCTGAGAAGCATGCAACTCGCTCAGCGACCCCGACTCGCCGGCTGCCAATTCCCCCGCCCACTGACCTGGCGCGCTCGCCAGGACCGTCATCGAATCCACTCCCCCCTATTTAGCGTCTGCGTGGTATCGTCGGGTGGGAGACGGTCTAGGGGAGCCCTCCCGCTGAGAAGGGGATGAAAATCCACCGGCGGGGGGGACTCGCCGTCCCCCCCCGCCGGTTGAGGTTTGCCCGTCAGGCGTGGTACGCGTCGATGAAGTCCGCCCAGCCGGTGTCGGCCCCGAACGCCATCAGCCTGTACGCGCCCTCGTCGTAGTACCAGTCGTTGTACGTCGCCCAGTAGAAGGAGACGCCCCTGCAGTCCGCCATCTTGGGCCCTCCCCAGCACTTGACGACGTAGGAGAGGAGCGAGGACTGCATGTCCGCCGTGGCGGTCCTGAGCTGCGTGTCCGTCACGCCCTTCGTGGCCAGCAGGTGGTACCCGAGGTCGTAGAGGTCCAGGAAGGCGGGCACGGCGGTCATGTAGTGCGTCGCCTTCACCGCCGCCGCGTAGTATGCCTCGTACGTCGGCAGCAGGTACGTCATCCTTGCGGACCAGGCCGTGAACGTCCCTATGGTCGCCTTCAGCTGGGGGATGTCGATCGAGGCCATGGTCATCTTGCCGCCGTTGGTGTTGGTGTAGTGGGCTGCGTACGCGTCCACCATCACGATCGAGAGGTCCCTCGGCAGCATCGTCGGATTGTTCACGAGGGGGGTGAGCACCGTCGTCAGCGGGATGCCGTCCCCCGCCTCGTACTCCTCCGACGCGACCATGTACTGGACCAGGTCCGTCTTCGAGACCTGGTACCCGACCTCGATCATGTTCATGTTGCAGGCGTCCATGGCCAGGACGTCTATCGTGTCACCCGCGTTGGCTATGGCGCTCTGGAGCTCGGGCATGTCTATCGAGCTGGCCGAGGTGTCGTCCGAGCAGATGTAGTGCCACCCGAAGCCGTGGTCCCACAGCATCAGGGCGAAGTACGTCGACGGCCACAGCGTCGTCGCCCGGTCGATCCACCAGGTCAGGGCCGCGGCGCTGCCCGAGTCCATCTCCGGGTGCGTCTCCACAACGGTCACGGTGCTCCCCGAGACCTTGACTATCTCGATCGTCGAGGTCGTCTTCAGGTCCTTGAAGGCGACCAGGTTGACCTGGTCGCTCGGCGGCACGGCCTGGAGGAACGGCAGCGTCGTCGAAGCCCAGTAGTTCTCCAGGGAGTTGTCCCCCGCGACATAGATCGCGTAGGTCCAAGATGCGGTCGTCTCGGCACTTCCGGCCGGCGCCATCAGCAGAATGCCAGGCACCAGCAGGATGGCCGCCATCGCCATGCTCAAAACATACTTTCTCATGTCCATTATGCCCCACTGTCCCGTAGAAACCCACCTGCGCGGGTCCCCACCGATGGGCGCATCGTTCTAGGCGCATAAGAACCCGACGGACGCCCCCGCGCCGCGATAGTGTAATATCGGCCGTCGGGAATCCCGGCCTGGAGCAGGGAGGGACCTGGCATGACGCGCGTGACGGTGATATACGATTCGAGGACCGGGAACACGGAGAAGATGGCGAAGGCGGTCGCCAAGGGCGCCGGGAAGGCCAGGGGCACGGAGGTCGTGCTGCTGAAGGTCGACAAGGCGAAGCTCAGCGACCTCACCGCCTCGGACGGCATCGTGATGGGCTCCCCGACGTACTACGGGAACATGTCGGGGAAGATGAAGGAGTTCATAGACCGGTCCAACGCCGTGCACGGGAAGCTGGCCGGGAAGGCCGGCGGCGCGTTCACGAGCTCCGGGGACACGGCCTGCGGGGCGGAGACGACCCTCCTCTCGATCCTCGAGGCGATGATGATCCACGGGATGGTCGTCCAGGGCAGGTGCGAGAACAAGCACTACGGCCCGACCGCGGTCGAGGCGCCGAACAAGGACGAGCTGGCGCTCTGCGAGGACCTCGGGGAGAGGGTCGCGAGGCTCGCCTCGGCCCTCCGGGGATGATGCGGAGGAGACCACCATGAAGCCGGTGCTGCTCGTGATAGACGTCCAGAACTTCGTCCTGGACATGTACCCCGGATACTCCGACTCGGTGAAGAAGCACGCGAAGACGATGAACGACGCGATAGCGCTGTTCAGGGCGAAGGGGCTGCCCCTCGTGGTCGTGTACCACGAGGACAGGGAGCTAGGCCCCAGGCCCGGGACTAGGGCGTTCGCGTTCCACGAGTCCATCGACGTGAGGGACTCGGACCCCAGGGTGGTCAAGAACTACCCCAACGGGTTCAACAAGACATCTTTGGCCGATACGCTGAAGGGGATGGGCTGCGACACGGTGTTCATCGTGGGGCTGAGCGCGGTGGGGTGCGCCATGGCGACCTACCACGGCGCGATAGACCTCGACCTGGAGCCCTACTTCGTGCAGGACGGGGTCGCCGCCGACACCGAGGAGCACGTCCGGATGGCGGAGGAGATCTGCAGGACCATAAATATGGACGAGCTGGGCCGGAAGCTGGGCTGAGGCGCTGGGCCGGGCCGGCTCAGTCCGGCGGAGGCGGCGGAGGCTCCTCTTCCGCGACCGCACTCGGCGCCTGCTGCGGCGGCGCAGCATAGGCGGGGTACGCGGGACCCGGCGCCGGGCCGCTCGCGGGGACCGGCCCCGCTGGCACCGCCATCATCTCGAGGTTCGGAGGGCACATTATCCTCATGCCCGCCTTCAGGCCGCGGTTGTTCACAGCGATGGCGGCCTTCATCCTCGGGACGCAGACCACGCTCGTCGGCTGGCCCTCGGCGATCAGGCCCTCGAGGCCCCTCATCTGGATGATGGATACCGGCCCGACGGTCCAGGTCAGGCCCTTGCCCCTCGTCATGCTCCTGTACGCCGGGGCGAGGACCTCCACCACGGTGCCGTCCGCCAGGGTCTGCGCGAGCTTCCTCCTGAGCACGACGGCGTTCACGGACATCCCGACGGCCACGAGCCCGAAGACGATCATGAACACCGAGAGCACCGTCGACAGGGTGTCGTAGGTGATCGCATCGGTGATGAGCGACGGGAGCACGTAGGTGCTCAGTATGAACATCAGGAGGCACCCCACGGCTATCGCCCTGAGCCCGTTCTGCAGGACCCTGTAGAACCTGCCGGGGAGCGCCCTCTCCGCGTCCGTCAGCGGCCTCCTGACGATCTGCATGTTGAATGCCGGCGCCTGGTAGCCGGGGTACTGCTGCGGGTAGTTCATCGAGTTCATCCCCTCAGCCCCCCGGCGGCGCCCTGTTGCACCCTGGGCAGGACCATCCCGCCGCCGTGAATATGAGCGTCGAGCCGCAGCTGGGGCATGTGCGCTTGGACAGGGTGTCGGTGCTGTGCACGTCCGTCGGGCGAACCTGGGTCTGGGCGCCCATCTGGACGTTGGGGAACTGGATCGGGTCGAACTGCATGGGCATCCTGGCGACCTCGGGCAGAGGCCTGGTGACCCCGCCCCTCTGGTCCGCCATGGAGCTCAGACGGTGGTCCACGACCACGGACTGCGACGGTGCGTACGGCGTGCCTAGGACGGTCTGGTTCCTTGGCAGTATGGACCCGCCCATGTCCCTCGGCGGGGGCAGGAGCGAGACCGCGAAGCCGACCAGGAAGCCGCCGATCGCAGCGGCGCCGGCGATCCCCGCGATGCCGGGGACGCCGAACGTCGAGGTGCCGCCGCCGGTCTTGATGACGTCCATCTCCCAGCTGTTCGTCACATATGAGATGTCGACGTAGCTGCCGCTTCCGAAGATCCTGTTGCCGTCCAGGGTCACGGGCAGGTTGTAGACGCCGCCGTAGTTGTCGTAGATGGTGATGGTGATTGATGTCCCGGAGATCCCCCAGTCGAGGTCGACCGTCTGCGAGTCACCAATGACATCCGCCGGGTTTATCCAGCCGTCCATGTGGACGACCACGTCGGTGCACTGCAGCCAGAGGTAGCCGCTGCCGTCGGGGTTGAGCGTGAGCTCGGCGTCGTAGGTGAAGTCCGCGGGGTAGGTGCTGTCGAAGTAGCCCTCGTCGGGCACGGTCGACGTGTATACGCCGGGCGCGTCCGCGGCGACCCCTTCGGAAAGGGCCACGAGCGAGAGGATGGAGAACACGGTCGCCGAGAGCACGAGACCAAGGCACCTATTCTTAGACATGGAATACCTCCATGGATCTTGTCCCTTCTGGTTGGCCCGTCATAGACTCGAGGCCGTATATACGGGGTGACTCGCCCATATCAGGGGTGATAACGACTCCCGATGAAGCGGCTGGCAGGGTCAGTTCCCCGTCCACACCGGTGCGGTCCACGCCGTGAGCCCTTCGACGATTCCGTTCAGCGGCGAGGCGGTCGTCACGCGCACGAAGAAGTACCTCGGCGCGCCCTCCCCGCTCAGCTCTATCTCCATGTCGGAGAAGCTGTTGCCGTCCGGCTCGCAGCTCCAGACCGTCACGTTGTGGTCCGACACTATCTCGATGAGCGTGATATCGTCGCCCAGGACGTCGGGGTCGGACACCTGCAGGGACGCCGTGTAGCCCGCAGCGCCCGGGTCGGTCAGGTTCGAGCCCATGACCGCGCCGTCCACCTCGAACCGTATCTCGAGGTTCGAGTCCAGGGTCGCATAGCCCCTCCCGGCCCTCATCGCGTCGTAGAGGTCGTCGCGCGTGAGGCTCGGCGCCAGCAGGACGGTCCTGATCCCCAGCGTGGATATCCAGGTCCCGTAGTGGTCGTCCTCGGTCGCTGTGGGCATCATGTGCCATCCCGCATCGAGCGCTTTGACGTAGCTCTCGTCGCGGTAGCCCCAGTTGTAGCACTCGAGCATGCCCATGCCCGCGTCCCTCTCCTCGGTGCAGAAGTCGAACTGGAAGTAGTCCCAGGCCACGGGGCACCCGTACGACAGGGGGTGGTTCCACTGGCCGATGGCGCCCGGTTCCTGGGCGATCCAGTCGTAGAGCCACGGGAGGAAGGACCCGCCTGTCATCCTCGTGCCCTCGTAGTAGGCGTTGGGGGCGAGGCCCGGCGGCGGGGCCATCGTCCTCGTGCCGTAGATGTTGAGCTCGTTGATCCCGGTCAGGTAGTACTCGTAGCCCGCCATGGCGACGAACTCCCCGTCGATGTTGTTCCCGTCCGCGGACTCCAGTAGCGCCTCCCACTCGGCGTCGTTGAGCTGGAAGTAGTGGTCCGTGACGGCGAGGAAGTCGGCCCTCTCGCGCGCGTACGCGTACGCGTCGTCCGGGAGGGCGGTGCCGTCCGAGTACGACGTGTGCGAGTGCAGGTCGCCGAAGTAGAGGTTGTAGACGACCTCGTCCGTCCGCGCCTCGTCCCCGATGACTGCTCCGCAGAAGAGGCAGGGCCCCACCATGGCGATCACGACTGCAAGCGAGAAGGCTGAGTATCCCTTCCTGAGCATCATGCCCTTTCGTCCCCCCGATTACGCCCGGAGGGGTATCCCTGACAGCTCTATTTATGGATACTGACTCCCCCTCCTCAGGGGGTCACGCGCGCTTCCGACGCCTCCAGAACCCGAGGCCGCTGTCCACAGTGTAAGGGGGCGTGTCGTTGTCGGTCCTGAGCTCGTCCTTCGCCGCGACCTTCGCCCTCCCCGGACCCATCGGTCCGTCCCCCTGGCCTCGGGCCCCGCCGGGCCACCCGCGGGGCGGCTCGCCGAACTGGATCTCCAGGCAGCCGCCGGCGCAGTCGGACAGGCCCAGCGCCGAGATGTCATCGTCGCTCAGCTCGACCTCGAAGGACCTGATGTCCGGCGACATGCGGACGATCATCGGACGGGTCCGGCTCCCGCACCTGACGACGACCTCCTTCCCCGGGCGGGCGTTCACCTTCTCCATCATGAAGGGCGAGACGCCGACGACGCCCTTCGGGATCGCGCCCGACGCGACGACGTCGGCCGTCCTGAAGGACCAGAAGTCCGCGGCGTTCCCGAAGGCACCCTCCGTGACGTGCGTGTTCGACTGCACCATGGCGCCCCCGATGGCGGCGCGCGAGCGCAGTTCCTGCACGAGCCCCTCCGCCGCCTCCCGGCCGCCCCACTCCCGCCTGTGGGCCGTGTCGCCCTGCCCGTCGCGCACGGCGACGTCGAAGCTGTCGACCTTCCCGCGCCTCCTCCTGCCGAACAACGGGGCCATCCCCTGACCATCCTCCCCGGGGACAGATATCGCTGCCCCGACATAAGACGCTGCCTAGAGGACGCGCGGCGGAAGCCTGGGGGCCACGGACACGCTTAAGCCGCGGCACGCGCCTTCCGGTCTCGTGGGTGGTCGGGCCTGAGGGGAGGCGTGGACAGCGACACGGCAGACCTGCTGAGGGGCGCGCGGGCGGACGCGAGGGAGTCGTTCTACCGTCCGTCGGGCGTGAGGACCTGCGTCATCGCCCTGCTGGCGGCGCTGTCCATGGCCGTCTCGGTCGTGGGGCTGCTCGCGGAGGACCCGCTGAGGCTCGTGCTGGTCCTCGGCGGGGCCTTCGGGATGGTGACGGCCGCGGCCTGGTTCACCTGGCGCAGCGCGGTGTGACACGGGAGGGGGGTCGACATGAAGTGCGGATTCTGCGGGGCCGAGAACCCCGACGGTGCGAGGAACTGCTCGGTGTGCCAGATGGGCATGGGATACACCGCCAAGAGCCCTCAGGAGTCGTTCAGGCGCAAGCCGGAGTTCCACCCGCGCTCAACGCGCATGGTCCCCGACTCCAGGACCATGCTGCCCGTCGGGGCGGGCGGGATACTCATACTGAACGCGGTCTTCGCCCTCAGCGGCCTCATGGTCGGGAACGTGGCCGTCCTGGACGAACACCCGGAACTCTCGGAGCAGCTCCTGGTCGCCGACCTCATTTTCGGCGGGCTGGCTGTGCTGGTTCTCCTGGCCGGGGCGCTGGTCATCATGAGGAGGGCGTGGGGGCTCGGGGTCGTCGCCTCGATCGTCTCGTTCTTCATGGCGCTGATGTTCGGCCTGTTCTGCGGGATCACCCAGGCCTTCGTCGCGGTCGCGGCGATGGTCCTGCTGTTCCTCTCGAGGGACGAGTTCCGCAGGCAGAGGGCCTAGAGGGCTGAAGTCGCCTGCCACCCTTAAGTAAGCCCGGGACAATCCAGGGGCGTCCAGGAGTGGCCCATGAGCCCTCTCCGGGACCGACAGGTGGGGAACATGAAGGCAGTCATAGTGGGAGTGGGAGCGGTGGGCTCGGTGGTCGCCGACCTCCTTACGAGGTCGGAGGAGTACGACGAGGTCGTCGTCGGGGACATAGACCTCGAGAGGGCCAAGGCCATGGAGAGGCGGCTGTCGAGCGACAAGGCCTCCGCGGCGAGGATAGACGCGTCGGACACCGAGGGCATGGCCAGGGCGTTCAAGGGGGCGGACCTCGTCGTCAACGGCGTCATACCGAAGTTCAACTTCAACATCATGGACGCGTGCCTCGCGGCGAAGGCGAACTACGCCGACATGGCGAGCGACATATTCCTCTCGAAGGAGAGGCCGGGGGAGGTCGTCAAGGAGCCGCCGATCCAGTGGGAGATAGCGAAGTACACGGCGGCGTACGAGAAGGCGGGCATCATTGGCATGCTCGGCCTCGGCTGCGAGCCCGGGATCGCCAACGTCTTCGCGCGCCTGGCCGCGGACAAGATGGACACGGTCAAGGACATACTCATCAGGGACGGCGACACCGGCCAGATAGAGGGGTACGAGTTCGCGCCGCTCTGGTCGCCCCAGACGCTCATAGAGGAGGTCCTCATGCCCGCGATGGTCTACAAGGACGGGGCGTACAGGAAGGTCAAGCCCTTCAGCGGGAAGGAGCAGTTCGAGTTCCCGTCGCCCGTCGGGACCCTCCCGATCTACAACGTCGACCACGAGGAGCAGGAGACCCTCCCGACGTACATCGGGGAGGTCCTCGGCAAGGGGTGCGAGTACTGCGACTTCAAGCTCGCCCTCGGGGACGAGTACGTGGAGACCATACGGACGGTCGGCAGGCTGGGGATGCACAGCTCCGAGAAGATCGACGTCAAGGGGGCCAAGGTGGCGCCGATAGACGTCGTCTCGGCCTGCATACCCGACCCGGCCGCGATCGGGGACAGGGCGACCGGGGAGTTCACCGCTGTGAACGTGACCACCGGCACCAAGGACGGCAAGGACGTCGGGTACAGGATCCACACATACATGAACCACAAGGACTGCTGGAACACGCATGGCCACAGCGCGACCGCGTACACCGTCGGGGCGCCGATGGCGATAGGTGCCATCCTGATGGCCCGCGGGCAGATATCCCAGAAGGGCGTGTTCCCACCGGAGATGCTCGACGCCAAGCCGATCGTCGACATGCTCCCCGAGTTCGGCATGAACTGCATCGTCACGAAGCTCTGAGCGGGTCCGCGCCGAACATGTCTGCCGCGAACTGCTAATATTGCGGAGACCCCTGCACCACGTCGGTTCAGGAGGAGTTCGGAATGGCCGCAGCAAAGGGACGGAGGAAGGGCCTCACCACAGCCTTCGGGAGGCCCGTGGGAGACGACCAGAACAGCGAGACCGCGGGCCCCAGGGGCCCGGTGCTCGTGCAGGACACGCACCTGCTCGAGAAGCTGGGGCACTTCGACCGCGAGCGCATACCCGAGCGCGTCGTGCACGCGAAGGGCGCGGGCGCGCACGGGTACTTCGAGGTCACGGCGGACGTGACGAGGTACACGAAGGCGAAGTTCCTCTCGAAGGTCGGCAAGAGGACCGACGTGTTCGTGAGGTTCTCCACCGTCGGCGGTGAGAGGGGCTCCGCGGACGCGGAACGGGACCCGAGGGGTTTCGCCGTCAAGTTCTACACCGAGGAGGGCAACTACGACCTCGTCGGGAACAACACCCCCGTGTTCTTCATCAGGGACCCGCTCAAGTTCCCCGACTTCATACACACTCAGAAGCGCAACCCGAGGACCAACCTCAAGGACCCCGACATGTTCTGGGACTTCCTGTCCCTGACGCCCGAGTCGGTCCACCAGGTCACCATCCTCTTCTCCGACAGGGGCACCCCCGCGACCTTCAGGAACATGAACGGCTACAGCAGCCACACCTACCTGTGGTACAACGGGAAGGGGGAGCGGTTCTGGGTGCAGTACCACCTCAAGACGGACCAGGGGATCAGGAACCTCACGAGGCAGGAGGCGGACGCCATGAGGTCGAAGGACCCCGACCACGCGACGAGGGACCTGCACGACGCCATCGAGCGGGGGGATCATCCATCGTGGACCCTCGAGATGCAGATAATGCCGGCCGACGAGGCCGAGGACTACAGGTGGGACGTGCTCGACATCACCAAGGTGTGGCCCCACGGCGACTACCCGACCATGAAGGTCGGGAAGCTGGTCCTGAACAGGAACCCGGTGAACTACTTCGCCGAGGTGGAGCAGGCCGCGTTCGCGCCCAGCAACCTCGTCCCCGGGATAGCGCCGTCGCCCGACAAGCTGCTGCAGGGGAGGCTCTTCTCGTACCACGACACGCACCTGCACAGGCTGGGCCCGAACTACCACCTCATCCCCGTGAACGCGCCGAAGAACGCGCCGGAGGCGAGCTACCAGAGGGACGGCCCGATGAGGGTCGACTCCGGGGGAGGTCCGGGCCCGAACTACTGGCCCAACAGCATGGGCGGACCCGGGCCTGACGCGGCCGCCATGGACCCTGCCTCCGACCTGTCGGGGAAAGCGGCCAGGCAGCCCTACTCCCACCCCAACGACGACTTCGTCCAGCCTGGGGCGCTGTACAGGAAGGTCATGACGGAGACCGACAGGGAGCACCTGGTGGGGAACATCGTCGCCCACCTGGGCGGCGCGCAGAAGCGCATCCAGCTGAGGCAGGCGGCCCTGTTCTTCAAGGTGGACCCGGACTACGGCCGCAGGGTGGCAAAGGGGCTAGGCCTCAGCGTCAAGGAGGTCGAGGGGCTCGCGAAGATGTCGCAGGAGGACCGCGTCAAGGCGACGAGCTGACGCTGCGCGACCGCCCGGCCCTCAGGGACCTCGCCCGCTCTACGACGACAGTCCGAGTATGAACCCGTACGCCTCCAGCCCGAGGGCCGTGTCGGAGTCGAACAGCGCGGAGACGGCTCCTTCCATGTCTCCGGACGCGAGCGCATCCTCGGCCAAGTCCTCCGCCTCCGCATTCGCCTCGAAGGCCCCGGCCTCCCACCCGCCCAGCACCGGCGCGAGCTCTATCCATGCGGCGAAGGTGCCCTCCCTGAGCAGGCTCGCGGCCTTCCACACGGTGCCGTCGGCGTAGGCCGAGAGCGCATCCGCGAGCTCCTCTGGCCGCTGCATCAGCCCGTTGTGCAGCGGGAAGTAGGGCGTGTAGCCCGGACAGTTGATTGAAGTCCACATGACGGACATGGTCTCCGGGTGCACGGGGTCTATCTCGAAGACGCCCGCCGCCACCGTCCTTATGTTGCAGATCGAGAAGCCGGGCCACCCGAAGCCCCATGTGCCCCACGGCATCTCGGGGTGGGCGTCTATGACCTCCTGCGGCTGCGAGCATCCCCAGTCGTCCACGTCCCTGGTGAAGGTGGTGAGCTCCTGCGCGCTGACGACGTCCCCGCTGCCGTGAAGCAGCTCGTAGGCCCGGTCCATCCTCGAGACCGATGGCACCCAGAAGTACCCGAAGTCGTCGTTCACGACCCAGTCGAAGAACGGGTCGAGGATGTAGTGGTTCGTGTGCACCGCGACGCCGTCTGTGATCCTCGCCCACGTGGTGTCCTCGCCGTCGCCGAAGGAGTAGCATGACGACACGGCCTCTATGAACGCGGCCTCGTCCCTGTCCGCGACCATCACGCTCGTGCCTCCGTACTTGTCGACGGCGCTAACGAGTTCGATGGACTCGTCCACGTCCGCGCACATCTCGAGCACGTGCCTGTTGAGCGGGTTCTCGTCCCAGCCGCCCTCGAAGTACTCCGGCACCGGCACCCAGTTGTTGCCGTCCGCGAGTCCTTCATCGTTGATGCCGAACGATATCCCCCAGTCGCCCGCTCCCGCGACGGCGATGAAGCCGTGCTTGCCGTCGATCGGCTCCACGATGAGCAGGACGTTGGGCGCGTTGGCGTCCCTGGTCTTGGACGCCAGGGTGTTCCCGCTCTCCGAGCCGGAGCCCACCGCGACGACGATCGTGCAGCCGTCGTGCGACCTGACGGACGAGCCGAACATGTTCATGGCCATGAGCTCGCCGAAGTCCACGCCCGCGGCCTCGGCCATGGCGCGTATCTCCGTGACCATGTGCTCGGGCATCGACGGTGAGAGCTCAACGGCCCTCGCGGCCATGGCGCCCCTGTCCATGCCCTTCGACCTCGCCTCGGCCCAGAACGCTCCGAGGTTGTCCCTGATCATCGGGCCGACCGCCTCTCCGTAGGCGGTCCCCCGCTCCTCGTGCGTCCCCGAAAGGACCACGACGGGCATCCCGTCAACCGTCGGGAGGGCGTCATCGCCCTCCGCGCCGGCCGGCACGAAAACCGTCAGGCTCAACGCGATCGCAATGCATGCAACCAGAGAAGTGACTGACCCCCTCATCCCGACGTCCCCCCGTCGCGGGAGGCACCGACCCGTCCGGCCGGGCCGCCCGCGCTCGGCACCCCGACCGCGTTACAGCCTAGAAATCGGTTGCGGTCAGGATCTCGAGGCCACCTGTCCGCGGCGAGGGGATGGCGCTCGGACGCAGAGAAGCCCTTAAGCCGCCGGGAGCGGTTCGGAGTACGGATACGGCCATGAAGTGCGCGAACTGCGGCTCGGAGAACCCCGAGGGGAAGAAGTTCTGCGGCGACTGCGGCAAGGAGCTTGCGGAGGCCCCCGCGGCGCCCGAGGGGGACGCGGGGAGGAAGTGCAGCTCCTGCGGCCGAGCCCTCGAGATGGAGACCAACGTCTGCCCCTACTGCGGACGATGGGTGAAACGGTCCATGTTCGGGTAATGGCAGCGCCGCAGGCCGGAAATCGGTTGCGGTTTGCATCGGACGGCCCTCAGCCGAACATCGGGTCCCTGGTGCGACTCTTGTGCGGAGCTGCCCCCGAATCCGCCGGCTGCGGACCCTGGGGCTCCCCGCTGGGGCAAGGTCCGTCCGCGCAGGGCCCTTCGGGCCCCAGCAATGCGCGCGGCCTCCCCCCGTCGGCCGAGCGCTTCCTGTTGTACCTCTCGAGCTCGTCGAGGACCTGGTCCGCGCCCCAGAATCCGAATGTCCCCCTGGCCATAGAGAGCATGTCCAGCATGCCCGCGACGTACGAGTTGCTCGCGACCTCCTCGCTGGGGGACTCCTCGATTCCCTGCCTGTTCTCGCGGATGAAGCGCCTCGTGCTCACCGCAACCGCCGCCCGCGCCCTGAGCGCGTGCTCCTCCCAGGTGTCGGACTGCCTGGCCGCCCGCGAGGATCTCCTGGCCTTCCCCTTCCTCACCCCTGCCTTGCTCCTGCCCCCTGACATGCGAAGGACTCCTGCACGTGGATGATGGCATGCGGAACGAAGGGCCTTCGCGGAGACGGTATCGCACGAGCTCCTACGATATCGGCGGAGGCCATCCATCAACGCTTGTCCTAGGCCGCCCGGGAAAGCGCGCAACCTTATTATAGCAAAGTCTCGGATTCGCGTGTCAGTACCGGGGCGATGGACGTCTTTGTCCATCGCGCGGGCACGGAATTGGGGGAAGAGAATGAGAGTGACTCAGAAGCGCGTTTTGATGGTAGGGTTGCTGCTCTCCGCATCGATGGTCATGTCGGGCATGGTCGCTGCCGGCCCTGTCCTGCAGCCGCCTCCGACGGCCGAGGCCGAGGACGGGGGCACATGGACCGTATTCGTGTACCTTTGCGGCGACAACAACCTCGAGAGCTATGCGATCGAAGACCTGGTCGAGATGGAGAACGTCGGGTCCCAGAACGGCGTGACGATCATAGTCCTGCTGGACACGCTGACCTACACGGAGGACACTCACTGGCTCCTGATCGAGAAGGGCGTGACGCACTACGACGCCGAGACGGGCGAGCTTGACTGCGACTGCGACCTGTTCGAGGAGGAGGGTTGCCCCGGCGAGGTCGACATGGGCGATGGCGAGAGGCTCACATGGGCGGTCGTGACCGCGTTCTCGTACGCCCCCGCGGACCACTACATGCTGGTGCTGTGGGACCACGGCGGCGGATGGAGGGGCGTCTGCTACGACGACGGCTCCCTCGCGGACGTGCCGCAGGGCTGGGTCTCCAGGCTCACCACGCCGGAGACCGCAGCATCCCTCGCTGCCGCCCAGGAGCAGCTCAATGCGCTCGAGGGGACCGAGGACTATAAGCTCACCATCCTCGGCTACGACGCCTGCCTGAACGCGATGATCGAGGTCGTGTACCAGAACAGGAACATCGCGGACTACATGTTCGCGTCCATCAACCTGGTCCCCGGCCAGGGGATGGGCTACGAGGGCTTCCTGTCATTCATGGTCCAGGACCCGAGGCCGTCGGTCGAGGAGATTGGCATCGAGATAGTCGACTCGTACATCGAGTTCTACGAGAACCTGATATCGGAGACGGGCCAGGGCATCGAGTACTTCGGCGACACGACCCTGTCGTTCATCAAGCTCGGCGACCGCGTGACGCAGCTCGGCGAGGACATCGACGCGCTCGCGCACGAGCTGATCGACGGCGGCTACATGGACACGCACAGGGGCGCAATAGAGTCGGCGGAGTCGCAGACCCCGAGGATACCGACCTACATGGGGGAGCAGTTCCCCTTCATCGACCTCGGCCTGTTCGCCGAGAAGCTCGGCGAGAAGATCCCCGACCTCAAGCCCCTGACGGACAAGGTCGTCGAGGGCGTCGACGAGATCGTCGTCTACGAGAACCACGTCACCTCCGCCAGCGGGGCGGTCCTGAGGACGTCGGGCATATCGGTGTACTTCACCTGCTCGTACCACTGGATCAACCCGGCCTACTGGTTCGAGGACATAGAGGACGCGGAGCTCTACGGGCTGAACACGCTGTACTACGGCATGGACTTCACCGTGAACACCTGGTGGGACGAGTTCGTCTTCACCTTCTGCCAGGCATACGACGAGAGCGTCCTCGACCTCGAAGAGGACTGAAACCGCAGCAAACCGTGCGGCCCGAGAGGGCCGCACACTCGATTTTCATTCATCCGCGAGAGCGAGTCCGCCGTCTATCCCCATAGCGCCGAGTACTTCCTCTCGAGGTACCTGGTGAACGGCTCCGGGGAGAGCGGCCTCCCCGCGACCTTCTCGACCAGCTCGGCCGCGTCGTACAGCGAGCCCCAGCGGTGGACCTCCTCCCTCAGCCACCCGATGACCGCCTGCGGCCTCCCCTCGGCGACCTCCTGCTGCCACCCGGGCATGTCCTTGTCGAGCCTCTCGACGTACATCCCGTCGTAGACGTTGCCCATCGCGTAGCTCTGGAAGTACCCGAAGGAGCCGGAGCTCCAGTGGACGTCCTGCATGACGCCCTCGACGTCGTCCTCGACCTTCACGCCGAGGTACCTGTCGTAGAGGTCGTTCCACACCCGGGGGAGCTCCTTCACCGCGACCTTCCCGCCGAAGAGCGCCCTCTCGATCTCGAACCTTATCGCGACGTGTATGCAGTAGGTGACCTCGTCCGCCTTCACCCGTATCTTGGTCCTCGCGACCCTGTTGAGCGACCTCATCAGGCCGTCCAGCTGTAGGTCCGAGTAGGCCGGCGCCGTGAGCTCCTTGAACCTCGGGAGGTAGTGGGACCAGAACTGCCTCGAGGTCCCGACCATGTTCTCCACGAACCTGGAGCACGACTCGTGCACCCCCATGCTCGCGGGGTGCGACACCGGCTGGTAGATCCACTCCCGGTTGATGTTCTGGTCGTACATGGCGTGGCCGGACTCGTGCATCGCGCCGAGGAGCGTGTCGAAGAGGCCGTCGTCCTTCAGCCTGATGGCGATCCTGACGTCGTCCACGTAGCCGGTGGTGAACGGGTGGATGGTCTCGTCTATGCGGCCCCTGGCCTTGTCGGAGACGGTGTCGAAGCCGAGGAGGTTGACGACGTCCTTGACGACCTCCCTCTGCGCATGCAGGGGCACCTTCCTCAGGAGGACGGACGGGCCTGCGGCCTCCGACGCGGGGGCGAACTTGTCCGTGAGCCTGACGAGGTCGCGCCTCAGGCCGGCGAGGATCTCCGCCGCCTGGTCCCCGGTCATGCCCCGCTCGTAGTCGTACATCAGGGAGTCGAAGACGGTCCTCGTCCCCCTGGCCTCCATGGCCGCCTCGGCCAGCTTGGCGCTGAGGTCGACCATCCTCTCCAGCTCCGGCTCGAAGACGCGCCAGTCCTTGGCGTTCCTCGCCCTGGCCCACGCGTCCCTCGCGGTCGCGGTCTGCTTCGTGTACTCGCCCAGGAGGTCCTCGGGGACGCTCATGGCGATGTCCCTCTCCCTCCTCAGGAGGTGGAGGTTCCTGGACTGGACCTCGTCGAGGGAGGCGCGCTCCCTCTCGCACTCGCGCAGGAGCGTGCCGAGCTCGTCGCTCGTGAGAAGCCTGTGCCCCAGGCGCCTGAGGAGGCCCAGCTGGTCCCCCCTCATGTCCGTCCCGCCCGGGGGCATGTAGGTCTCCATGTCCCACATCATCATCAGGGCGGTCGAGTCGATCAGCACTGTCTCGCGGTACCTGTCCATCAACTTCTGATAGGAGCTCATGTGAACTGCCCTCGGGGGTGGCGGACTGGCCGGGTGATGACGGTCCATGGTGATTAGCCTTTGCGAGGCTACCGATTTGTGTGAGAAACGCGAGGGGCCGAGGCCCGGCCCCGTCGCCTATCGGTTTGTCTCCTGGACCGGGCTCACTTCCCCTTCTTCTTCGGCGGGAGGACCATCCAGTCCCCCACCTCCCGGAGCACGGTCAAGTTGAACGATCCAGGGACGAAGAAATCGCTGTCGTCTATGCACAATCTGTCGAAGACCGGGTCGCTGTATTCCCGCAATACGTCGAAGTCGGAGAACTTCTTGCACTCCCAGATCCATGTCACGTCGTAGCGGCCGATGTTCATGGTCGAGCCGTATACGCCCTTCAGCGTCCACCCGGGTGGGCTGTGTTTCCTGAACGCGTCGATGTTCTTCGTGATATGCTCCTTGTATTCGAGGTCCCTCCCCTTCTCAATGTTCGCACTCCATAGCACTAACACCTTCTCACCTCCTCCTCGAACCACCCTCGAGGTTACCTTTCAATGGGGCCCACCTGATACTAGTAAGTTCGCGGGGATCCGTTCGTCGGCCGCCGAAGTCGCCCTGAGCGGGGGAGGGCTGAGGCCTTGAAGTACGGCCTCCCCGATTCGGAGGAACGATGACGGAGTTGGCCCGTGCGGACGGAGGGGCGCCTCAGGCGTCGGCCGTCTCATTCCGGCCCTGCGCCCCCGGCGACATACCCGCGTGTGCACGCCTCGCGCGCGACGCGTGGCCGGCAGGGCCTTCCGTCGCCTCGAAGGAGCTGGAGCTCGCCGGGATGGAGGGGTACATGCAGTACTCCCTCGACGCGTCCAACTGGAGCGAGGTCGCGTGCACCGACGAGGGGATGGTCGGGTTCCTGTTCGGGAGGATAGACGGCCTGCCGACGGGCCCGCCCCCGGAGCGGGGGCTCCTCGGTGAGCTGCCCTCGCTGCTCTCGTCCATACTGGACCACGACCGGAGGGAGCCGAGGATGCTCGCGTTCCTCTGGAGCCTCGCGATGACCGAGTTCAAGGTGAGGGTGAACACCCCGCAGTCGGACGCGGCAGTGGAGATGTTCATAGTCGACGCGGCCTGGAGGGGGAAGGGGGTCGGGACGACGCTCCTCGACAGGTTCCTGAAGGCCGCGAAGGACGCCGGGGCCAGGCGGGTCACCGTGTACACGGACGAGCTCATGAGCAACTGGCGGTTCTACGAGGGCCGCGGTTTCACCCGCGTGGCCACCTTCCACGACGACATAACCTCGCACTACTCCGGGTCCCCGGCGCGGGGGATCATCTTCGCGATGGACCTGTAGCCCAGGGGTATGCGGGGTCGCTCAGAACCTGCCCTTCGCCCCGCCGCCCCCGGACCTTCCACCGCCGAACCTGCCCCTCGTGAGTATGCCTCCGAGCCAGAAGAACGCCCTGCCCCGGGTGGCGACGCCCACCACCAGGAACACGGCGATGGCGAGCCCGAGCTGCCAGTAGTCGATCCTCAGGAACTCGATGTCGTACCCATCTTCGTTGATCCTCTCGGGGTCCGCGGTCAGCTCCTCCACGAGGGCGGCGACCGTGTAGAATATGCCTGGGTAGTAGTCCTGGACCGCGAGGTACGGTTCGAGGTTCTCCCTCCCTATCGTGCCGACCTTCGCGTCGTTGAGGATCCCCTCGAGGCCGTAGCCGACCTCTATCCTCCACATCTCCTCCTCGGTCGACACGAGGAGGAGGACGCCGTTGTCCAGGTCCTCCTTCCCTATGCCCGATTCCCTGAATAGCTCCACGGCGAAGATGTCAATCCCCATGGGGAGGGTGGTGTCCACGATGACTATGGCCACCTCGTCGGAGGTGACCTGGTCCAGCTGGTAGCAGATCTCGTCGAGGGTGGATATCTCGTCGTAGGTGAGGACGCCGACGAAGTCGTTCGCGTAGAGGTATATCTCAGGCAGGTCCTGGGCGGCCGATGGGGACGGCAGGAGCGCTGAGGCCATGATGACGACAGCCAGCGCGCGCCCGTAGCCCTTCATGTGCCGCCCCGCCTCGAGGGACGCCTAGGCCTCGCCCGGGATCGGGTCGTAGTAGCGCTTCTCCTCGAAGCCGAACATCCCCGCGAAGAGCACGCCCGGGACGCGCTTGATCTTGCTGTTGTAGTCCCGCACGTACTCGTTGTAGTACATCCTCTCGACGGCGATCCTGTTCTCGGTCCCCGCGACCTCGTCCATGAGGTCCGCGACGAGCGGTATCGAGCTTAGCACCGGGTAGTTCTCGGCGGCGAAGTAGGCGAGGACGATGGTGTTGATCTCCCCGTCGAGGGCGATGGACGTGTTGAGCCTCTCCTCGCTGGTGAGGGCGTTGAGCCACTCCATCCTCAGCGCGGTGATGTTCGCCAGGGTCGACGCCTCGAACTGCGTGTACTGGCTGGTGATGTTCACCAGGTTGGGGATGAGGTCTATCTTCCTCTGGTACTCGTTCTCGACCTGTGCCCACTGGGACTCGACCTGCTGCTCCGCGTCGACGAGGCCGTTGTAAGTCACGACGATCAGCGCCAGGACGATGACCACGGCCACTACCGCGATTATCAGGGCCAGCAGGGGCTTCGAGAGCTTCATGAACGGCGTTACAGGAGAGCCTGTAGAAATAACCTTGGCCCAAAGTCGTCCGGGGGGTCGGGGCCTACGTGGACACGACCACCTTGTACGACCTCTTCCCGGTCATGAGGTCTATGTCTATCCGGCCGATGTTGACGCGCCTGACGGAGTCGTCGTCGACCTGCTCCGCAGCGACCTTCTCCGGGTCCCCCTCGTGCTTCAGGATCATGGTCATGAGCGCGTGGCGCTTCTCCTCGACGTCCTGGACGAAGGTGACCCTGCCCCGGAACTGAGTCGTCTGGTAGAGGTGGTCGCAGCTGCCGTGGGCGTACCCGAGGTCTATGAGCGCCTGCCCCCAGACCCTGTTGTCCCTCCTGAGGGCGTCGACCTTCCTCCCCTCGTGGGCGCAGTGGAAGTATATGGCTTTCCTCGCCTCGTCGTAGCCGTGGCTGAGGGTGGCCAGGTACGGGCCGTCCTCGTCGCTCATGGCTATGGTCACGTGCCTCGTCTCCTTCAGGACCCTGACCATCTCCGCCCTGTCCGTGACCTCCTTCTCCTTGCGCCTGATGCCTTTCATGGTACAGCCTCCGGCGTCCTCAGGGAACCCCTTCCGGCGATTAGTAGGTATGTCCGCTCCCGGGATGGAAGATCCGATGCCCCGGCCCGCGGGCCGGGGCGTTGTTCGTGTTTATGTCAGCCCAGCACCTCGACGAGGGGCACCGCCGCGTTCCCCCACTCGACCGCGAGCTTCAGGACGTCCTCCTCGTACCACGGTTCCAGCTGGTCCTCCATCACGGACTGCAGCTGCGCGAGCGCTTCGTCGGTCGTCATCGACCCGTCCTTGAGGCCCAGGTACACTCCCTGTATGTCGACATAGTCCTGGGCCTGGTCGAAGTCGTCGCCCCAGTACATGAAGCAGTCCGTCATCTGGGAGAAGACCTCGACGTACGCCCCCCTGCTGCAGTAGACGCCCCACTCCATGCTCCGGACGGCCTCGAGGGACGACGCAGCGCGGTCCCGGTCGCCCGCCTCCAGCGCAGCGGCTGCCGCCGTCACCGCGGAGTAGTCCGTCGCGTGCTGGTGCGGCCTGAAGAGCGGTTCCCACGACGGCATCATGCCGCCCTCGCCCATTGTCCACGGGATGAGTATCCTCCTCGCGTCGATGATCGCGCGGTTGAGCTCGTCCGCGTCGGCGATGGCCGCGGCCTTCTGCTTCGGGGTCTTCGCCGCGGCGTACGCAGCCTCGATCTCGTCCGCCCTGACGTTGATGGCGGCGGACACCGCCTCCATCTCGGTCAATGCGGCCAGGGCCGCGTCGATGTTCGCGCGCTGCGACGGCACCATCGGCCTCTCAGAGCAGAGGTCCTGCTGCGCCCAGTCGCACACGAGCACGAGGTCGAGGGGCAGCACCAGCGCGCCCACGGCCCTGTAGCCCATGAGGGCGGTCAGCTCCAGGACCATGCCGAGCATGTCCGGGGACTGGATCTCGATCGTGTCGAGCTGCGTGTGGTAGTACGGGTCGAAGCCCGTCCCCCAGACCATCTCGACCGCGGTGCCGCCGCCCTTGCCGGCGAAGGACCACGCGTCGGTCCAGGTCCACACGGGCGTGTAGCAGTTCAGGACGTTGAGGTAGCCCAGGTCGGATATGGCGCTCCAGACGAAGTCGGAGACCTCCAGCGATATCTCGAGCCACACCTTCCCGTCAACCTTCGGGAAGCTCCCGCCGTCGATGTTGAGCTCCATGACCAGGCCGTCCATGATCTCCGGGTGCTTCACGACGAACTCGTACGAGCCCACGAGCCAGTTGAACCATGTGCCGTCCGGGCCGCCGCTCTCCTCCGAGCCGACGGAGCAGAACACGAGCGTCCTCTCGTTCACGTAGTCGCCCGAGGCCCTCGCCTCGGAGAACATCCTAGCCATCTCGAGCACGACCGCAACGGACGAGCAGTCGTCGAAAGAGCCGTTCCACCAGGTGTCTATGTGCCCCGATATGACGATGTACTCCTCCGCCCTGGTCGTCCCCAGGAGCACGCCCGCGACGTTGACCGAGCTGGCGTCGGAGTCGAAGTCCGTCCTGCCCGTGACCTTCAGCGTGACCTTGCCCTCCGCCATCAGCTCCTGGAGCCTCGCGGCGGAGTTGGGCGATATGGATATCGCGGGTATTCGGGAGAACACCGAGTCCTGCTTTATCCCCTCGGGGTGGTCCGCGCCGTCGAAGTAGCCGTAGAACATGACCGCGGACGCGCCGTGGAGCGCGGCCTCCTCGGCGGGCGTGTTGGGCCAGCCCTGCGTGTTGTCGTTCCTGTGCACGAGCGCGATGGCGCCCTCGAGGCTGTCATCCGGGCCGCACGCCCCGTCGAAGTCCGCATGGGTCCCGTAGCCCACGTCGACCACATCGGCCACCAGGACGGTCCCGTCATCGTTGTTCCCGTGGGTGTAGAGCTCGCCGTCGATGTAGCCCCAGACGGACTGGGCGTCGCCGTACGTCGTGGCCGGCACGTCCTCATAGCCCTCGGAGACGATCTCCACGGTCGCCATCTCGGCGTGGTCCCAGTTGGACACCCTGTACTCCTCCCACCACACCTCGTCCAGGGGCATGGCCTCCATCTGGCCCTTCACGTACTCCTGCGCCGCCCTCTCCTCGGGGGACCCCGAGGTCTTCTCGCCGAGCGAGGACAGGTACTCCAGCTGCTCCCACGCATGGCCGTAGTCGATGCGGTCCATGAAGGCCGCCTCGTCAGCCGCGAGGGTGACAGGTTTGTTGGTACCTATCGCAGGCAGGCCGTAGCACACCGGCATCGCCAGGACGGTCATGAAGAACAGGCCCACGACTAGACTCTGCACTCTGCGCACTAGACTCCCCCCAAGCACTTCCCCCTGACATCCCCCGTCAGGGCACACCCGGATGGCGCACTGACAAGATAAACCGTTCCCATGCCGCACCGGCACGGTGAGCCGGTCAGTACGCCGCCGGCGGGCCTCCCCCGATATATATCTTGTCATTCTGTAACAGGGACATAGAAATACGCATCATGGCGATACACCGGCCCGAGGAAAGGGGGGAGCTTGAGATCCCTGTGATACGTGGGAGTCTAGCGAAGATTCTGTGCCTCTCGCTGGTCCTCGCCCTGACGATCCCGCTGCTGGGCGCGCAGGCGGCCTCGGCCAAGGGACAGGGCAAGGACAAGAGCGATACGACGACATACAACCTCTACTTCGGTGACCTGCACACGCACACGGGCTACTCCGACGCCTATGACGCGGAGAGCACGCCGTGGGACGCGTACGCGGCCGCGATAGCGGGTGGGGCGGACTTCATGGCCGTGACGGACCACATGCAGATCTGGCACGCCTACAGCGCGTACGTGCTCGACGAGGAGGAGTGGGCCGACTGCCTGGCGGCGGCGGACTACTACACCTCCGACACCTTCGTCGCGATGGCCGGGTACGAGGCGTGGCTCCTCGCCAACTGCGGCGAGATCAACGTCTACAACTCGCGCGAGTTCCCGCCCGCGGAGACGCTGGGCAACCGCATGGAGAGGCTCCCGAGCTTCTACGACTGGATCACATCGGTGCCGGGCGCCATAGGCCAGTTCAACCACCCGCTCTACGTCAGCGAGGACTTCATGGACTACGCCTTCTACAGCGAGGCGAGGGACCTCGGCATGGGGGTCATCGAGGTGCACAACGAGGACTTCTACGAGCCGAGCTACATCAAGGCGCTCGACGCAGGCTGGCA
Source organism: Thermoplasmatota archaeon (assembly GCA_040751795.1). Taxonomy (GTDB): domain Archaea; phylum Thermoplasmatota; class Thermoplasmata; order UBA10834; family UBA10834; genus UBA9653. The sequence continues at coordinate 452,910 of JBFMHR010000001.1, forward strand.
TGTGATGCCCGCGGCGAACTCCGACACGCACTACTCCGACTGGATCGCCGGGCACGAGGTCAGGAGCGTCCTGCTGGCCGAGAGCCTCACGCCCGAGGACCTGTACGCGGCCATGTCCGCCGGCAGGGGGTACGGCACCCTTGACAGGAACCTCAGGGTCGAGTTCACCCTGGATGGGGCGGCCATGGGCTCCAACCTCTCTGCACCGGACGGCGCCTACACGGCCTGGATCAAGGTCGAGGACCCCGACGGGGCGGAGCTGGACGAGATAACCCTGGTGGAGATCGTGACCGACGGCGGCGTGGTCGTGGCGTCGATGCCGACGTCCGGGTCGCTCGTGGAGCTCACGGTGGACCTCTCCTCGGAGGACTCGAGGTACTTCTACGTCAGGGTGACGACCGCCTCACCCCTGAACGGGGACGTGCCCGGGGTGACGGCCTGGACGGCGCCGGTGTGGACGGGCCGATGAACTAGGCGCATCCGACCGCGTGAATCGAACACGGTCAGGGGACCCTCCGCCCGGGCGGGACGGCGCCGGACCGAACATGATTTAAGGCCTTCGTGTCAGAGAATAGCAATCCTTATCTCAGTCGGATGGATGCCCCAACTGGACGCATCACCGGAATCAGTGGGGGTTCTGCGCATGACGACGTTCTCGGATAGGTTCAGGGTGAGGAAGCCGGTAGGGATCTTGAGCAGGGAGGACAAGACCGCAATACACGAGGCAGCGCTCGAAGTGATGGAGACCGTCGGCATACGTATCCACAGCAAGTCCGCCAGGGACGCGCTCAGGAACGCCGGCGCGCTCGTCGACGAGGCCACGGCCGTGGTCAAGTTCCCGAAACACGTCACCAACTCATTGATGGCATCGGTGCCGGAGAACATCGTCCTCGCGGGGAGGGAGAAGGAGTACGACCTGCCCATGGACGGCAGGCACTGCTTCTACACCACCGACGGGTGCGGCATATCCGTGTGGGAGAACGAGACCCAGAGCAGGAGGCTCGCGGTCCTCCAGGACATAAGGGACAGCGCCAGGATGGCCGACTACCTCCAGTACTGCAGCATCTACGAGCCGACGGTCGTGCCCTCCGACGTGCCCGAGGACAGGCACGTCATAGTCGCGATGAAGGAGGCGTTCGACATCTCCAGGAAGCACATCCTCAGCGAGTCGACGTCCAACCCGGACGAGGCGCTCACGCAGGTCAGGATGGCGTCCGAGATCGTCGGCGGCATCGACGAGCTCAGGAAGAGGCACATAATGTCCGCGATGGTGTGCACCATGTCCCCGCTCACGCTCGACGGGAACGCCACCGAGGCGGGGATGGTCTGGGCCGACGCGCACGTGCCCGTGTGCATCACGGGCATGGCGATGGCCGGCGTGAGCTCCCCCGCGACCCTCGCGGGCAACATAGTCGTGAACCACGCGGAGACGATGTCCCTCGCGTGCGCCATCCAGGCCCGCTCGAAGGGGGCGCCGGCCATGTACGGCTCCGTCCTGTCCAACGTCGACCCGAGGACGGGGGCCATAATGCTGGCGTCACCCGAGGGCATCCTGCTCTGCATCATGGCCCACGAGATGGCGAAGCATGTGAAGATGCCGTCAGCCTGCGGCGGGCTCGGCTCGAACTCGAAGGTCCCGGGCATGGAGAGCTGCATAGAGAACAGCCTCGTGGCGCTGGGCAGCACGCTCTTCGCCCAGGAGGTCAACAACGGCCTCGGCCTGCTGGACTGCTCGACCGTCCTCTCGTACGAGCAGATGGTCATCGACAACGACATCGTGGGCAGGGCGCTCGTGTTCGGCAGGGAGATACCCGTCACCAAGGAGACGCTTCACCTGGACCTGATCAAGGAGGTCGGGATACTCGGCATGGGCAAGAAGAAGGGCAACTTCCTCGGCGAGAGGGCCACCATGCAGGAGGTCCGGCAGTTCTTCAGGTCCGACGTGCTCTCGAGCGAGCCCTTCGACCAGTGGGTGGCCAAGGGCAGGAAGAGCGAGGTCGCGGCCGCGAAGGAGAGGGCGGACTGGATCCTGAAGAACCACCAGCCGGAGATGCTCGACCGGGACATATCCGCGAGGCTGGCGGGGATAGTCAAGGGAGCCAGCGGGTAGGCGGGGACACCCTCGCAGTCCCTGACCACCGGAGGTAAGGACATGGCAGTCGCAAGGCTGAGGTTCCTCGACAAGGACGAGGAGGAGCTCATACACCGCAAGAGCATCGAGTGCCTCGAGACCATAGGCGTGAAGGTCAAGAGCCCGCGCGTCCTCAAGATGCTGGCCGACGCGGGGGCCAGCGTCGACGCCAAGAGCCAGGTCGCTCTGATTCCGGAGGCGATGGTCCGCGAGGCCCTGAGGACCGTTCCGAAGGAGATGACGCTGCACGGCCGGGAGAAGAGGCACGACATGCGCATCCCGGTCAGCTCGTGGCCGTACTGCGGGACGACCGGGCTCGGGACTTACACCATCGACATCGAGACCGGCCAGAGGCGCGACTCCACGGTCAATGACATCGCCAACTGCGTGAAGGTCGCCGACGCGCTCGAAGGCGTCGATTACGTGCAGACCTCCCTGACCGCGACCGAGGTCTCGCCCCTAGCCCACGGGCTCCACGAGCTCTGGACCGCGTTCCAGAACACGACCAAGCACGTGCAGGGCGTCGAGATCTTCAACGCCGAGGACGCCCTGAAGCAGATCGAGCTGGGGGCGCTCATAGCCGGGAGCGCGGAGATGCTGAAGAAGGAGCCGCGCTTCACCGTGATCCACTGCTCCATAGCGCCGCTCATGTTCGAGCACGACGCCGTGGAGGCGATGGTCGAGTTCGCGAAGGCGGGGGTGCCCGTCACCACGATGTCCATGTCCCTCTCGGGGGGGACGGCCCCGGTGACGATGGCCGGCACGCTGGTGAACGCCAACTCCGAGAACCTCGCGAGCTACGTGATAGGACAGGCGGCGAGCAGGGGCGCGAGGACGATCTACTGCTCCTCCTCCACGCCGGTCAACATGATGACGGGGATGATATTCTACGAGAGCGTCAACCAGCCGCTCATAGCGGCCGGGCTCGCCCAGATGGCCAACAGGTACGGCGTCCCGTGCATGGTGGGCGACTGGGGGGTGAACGACACCGAGGAGCCCGGGGTCCCCCACACTCTCAGCGAGACCATGGGGATCGCCCTGAGCACCATGACGGGGACGGACATGCAGGGGGGGATAGGCACCCTGGACAACGCGAAGGGGGTCGCCCTCGAGCAGCAGGTCATCGACGCCTACATCTGGGAGAACGTGCGGAGGCAGATGACGCCCTTCGAGATAAGCGACGCCACGGCCGCCCTGGACGTGATCAGGCAGGTCGGCCACGGCAACACGTTCCTGTCGAACGTGCACACCGCGAGGAACTTCAGGAAGGAGGTCGTCCTGCGTGACCCCGCCAAGGGGAGGTTCGAGGCCACGACCTCCAAGGCCATGGTGGCGGAGGCGAGGGAGATCGCCAGGAGGCTGCTGAGGGAGCACGAGGTCCCGTCGCTGGACAGGGGCGTCCTCGAGGAGGGCGCCAGGGTCATCAGGGAGCGCGAGAAGGCGGTCGCCTCGACGCGGTGAGGGCGCGCTACTTCCTCGGCCGCGACTTCTTCCCCGGCAGGTACCCCTCCGGGACCTCCATCGCGAACCTGCAGACGTCGTCGCCCCAGAGTATGGACTTCAGGACCTCCGTCCTGACGGGCTTCCCGAAGGCGACCTCGTAGGGCATCTTCTCGTAGCCCGCGCTGCAGTAGCAGAGGTTGTGCGGGATGTCCTCGCCGGAGAGGATGGCCTCCCTCGCGAGGAGGCAGTGGCAGCCGTAGTACCTCTTCATCCTCGGGTCCTTCTCCTTGAGGTACTCTATCATCATGTAGGGGATCTTCGTCTGGTAGATCTTCTTCCCCCTGCGGACGCCTCCTGCGACCTCGGGGTTGGATTTCACGAAGTCGAGGGCGTCCCGGTCGATCATCTGGTTGTAGAACGGGGTGCCGCTCCTCATGTGGCCCTCGAGGAGCTTGACCGTCCTCTCCCTGCGCCTCCTCATGTACTCGTCGACGTCCTTGGACGCGAGGAGCATCTCCCGCTCCTCGGTGTAGTACTTGGGGGAACCGGCGTGGACGCCCACGAGCAGCACCTCGCGCGTCCCCTCCTCTCCGAGGCCCGACTCGAGCCTGGAGATGAAATCGCAGGTCGCCTTCGGCATCTCCTTCGGGTCGGTCCCGATCGGCGGCGACCTGAACCCTCCCAGCACCTCGCCGTACCTCTTCTTGCCGTGCTTCTTCCTGACGACCTCGCAGAGGTCGTCCATGACCTTGGCGCCGTCCAGGGCGTTGAGGACGCCCATCTCCATGTCGGTGTTGCCCGTATATCTCGCGTAGCGCAGGAGGCCGAGGAACGAGTCGAAGTTCCCCTTGCCCTTGTCGGTGGCATCGACCATGAACGCCCTCGCGTCCCTGCCCTTGGCCTTCCCGAGCTTCCTGCCCTTCCTCTTGAGGTATGACTCGAAGTCCTCCACGACCTTGACGTTGGCCCCTATCGTCTTCGCGTCCATGTTCTTCGGGACGCGCTCTCCCGCCTTCAGGAACGCCTTGAAACCAGCCTCGTCCACGGCATCACCTTCTCTCAAGGTGCATGGCCAATTGAGCCTATGTAAATGACTGAGGAACCGCCTTGAAGGCCCGCCAAGGCATTATATGCAGCCAGGAGGATTCGAGGCGAGGATGGGATGAACATGGGCTGTCCTAACTGTGGAGCGCAGACCGTCGACGGAGCGGCATTCTGCAGCGTGTGCGGCGCTAGGGTGGGCGCCCCCGCGTCGGGGCCCCAGACGCCTATGCCGTCGGCGCCGGCCAACCCGATCTGGTACCAGAGCTTCTACCGCATCAGGAAGAAGGTCCTGGCCATCACGAACCAGTACTGGATCGAGGACGCGGGCGGCGGCGTGCTCGGCTACTCGAAGCAGAAGCTGATCAGGATCAAGGAGAGCATCAGGGTCTTCACGGACGACTCGATGTCGTCCGAGCTCTTCAGGATACAGCAGGAGCAGATAATGGACATGTGGGGGACCTTCGCCGTGGTCGACTCGGCGACCGAGGCGGTCGTGGGGAAGATCCGCAGGGAGGCGCTCTCGTCGGGGTTCTACAAGGACGCGTACGTGCTCCTCGACCAGTACGGGAACGCCGTCGGCAGGGTGGCGGAGCGCGCCGGCAGGGGCCTCGCGAGGAAGTACGTCCCCCTGGGCAACCTCGTCCCCGAGCAGCTGGTGGTCGAGTTCGGCGGGCGGGAGGTCGCCGAGGTCAAGCAGCAGTTCAAGGTCATCGGGGACATCTGGGAGGTCGACTGCTCCCGCCTGCCCGCCCGGTTCGACAGGCGGACGCTCATAGCGGCGATGCTGCTGATGGGAATGATCGAGCGGGACAGGAAGTGACGGGGGGCGCCGCAGGGGCCCCTATATGAACCCGGGCGGGGCGGGGGAGCCAGCCGGCCCCACCAGGGCCGGGTTCCGCTCGATTGTTATATATACATCCGTAATATCTTCACCGCGTTAAGGATTCCACAGGGATGGTCTTCGCTACGCGCCAGGTCCCGGCGGACGTCACGACAGGATGCCGTCGACGGCGCATTGCATACGAGGTGTCAGCACAGTGCCGGATGACGGGAACCCAGTTTGTCCATCTTGCGGGCGCGCCGTGCCCCCAGGGGGGGACAAATGCCAATTCTGCTCAGCGACCGAGAGCCCTCCACCGGCCGCGGCGCCCGCCGGCGAGGCCGCCGCCCGGCCTCTTCTGACCGCTGGCGTCGAGGTCCCCATGGCGGCGCTGCCTGCCGCGGTGATCGACGGAGGGGCTGCGCCCGAGGCGCCCCACGAGAAGGGCACGCCCCCGACGGCTGACACCGGGGCCGGAGGGCCCGCGCCCGAGGCGCAGACACCTCCCGGGACCCAGGCCTCGCAGCCCCCGACGCCCGGGCCATCCGAGGTGTCGCTCGCGGGCGAGGTGCTCACCGCGCCCCGTCCGGACAGGGGCCTCACCAACGGGAGGGGGGCGGTGAACGGCATGGGCCTCGTCAACGGGACGGGGATAGTCAACGGCAGGGGGCTGGTCAACGGCCGCGGGAGGATAAACGGGAACGGCGCGGCCCGGGGCCCACCGCCCGGCAGACGCAGGAGGCCCATGGCCGGATGGCAGTTCCTGGCGGTGCTTGTCGCGCTCGTGGTCGTCCTGCCCGCCCTGGTCTACTTCTCATACTCGCGCGGTAGTGACGCCTTCACCATTGACGGCAAGTTCGGGGACTGGGATGGTTCCAAGACCTACAGCGTGACAGCGGAGGGGGCCTCGCCCCTGACCGCGATAGACGGCTGGTCCGTGGGGGCTGACGGAACGCACGTGTTCCTCTACGTGGAGGCCGCCGCGGACGTGATGGGGGCGGACACCGTCGAGGGGCTCTACCTGTTCATAGACTCCGACGGGGACGGGGCGACGGGCTACGATGCTGGTGCCGTCGGCGCCGAATTCCTCATGGAGATGAGCGGCTGGAACGGGTCGGTGCAGTCCTCGACCATGCGCACGTTCGACCCCGAGGGCGCCGATAGGCTGGACTGGGGATCCTGGTACGGCGTCGGCGGCACGACCTCCGCGCTCAGCGGCAACAGGCTGGAGGCGGGGTGCGACATAGGCGTCGCCGTCGGCGCGGAGGCCAGGTTCCTCCTCGTCTCTCAGGACGAGACGGGAGGGCGCGCCGCGAGCACCGGCGTCCCGCTGGAGGGCGGGGTCCTGCTGGTGACCCAGCGGCTCGCCGACTCGGCGCCGCTCTCGGGGGTCCTGCCCGCCTCGCCGGAGACCCCCCTGCTCACCCTGGAGTTCACCTGCGAGGGCGCCGGAGGGACTGTGGAGATGGTGGAGGTCGCGACGGACCTCGCCCACCAGGACGGGGGCTCGTTCGTGCCGTTCTCCATCCAGCCCGGCGAGTCGGTCGTGAGGACCGTCTCGTTCGACACCTCTTCGCTCTCCGCCGGACACCTCGCGTCGGCCCATGTGACCTGCGACGGCGTCCAGTCCAGCTTCGCCTGCGTGGTCGTCCAGGGCCACCCGGCCCGTGCCTACGTCGGCTCGGCGCCGGAGAGCGTGCACATAGACGGCGCCTTCGGCGACTGGTACGGCCGCACCGCCTCGGACATCGACGACCTCCCCGTCGCCAACTCCGACATCGACGTCAGCGAGGTCGGAGTGCACAACACCACCAGCATGGCCTCCTTCTTCGTGAGGGTCGGGGGGGACATGTTCGGCGGGGCGAGCGTGCCCGTGATCGACGGGAAGCCCGTCCAGGGCGGGTCCGGGACGCCCCTGCCGGCCGAGAGGAAGACCGGGGAGGACATCACGCGCATATTCATAGACAGCGACATGTCGGCCCTGACCGGCATGAGCATCTCGGCCGGCCCGAAGGTCATCGGGGCGGACTACAGGATCGACGTCCGGGGGATCCACGGGGAGGTGGCGTCCTCGTCGCTCCACCGTTACTCCGGCACGTCGTGGGCCGCGGAGGCCTGCGAGGTCGCCGCCAGGGTCGACGGGCACCGGCTCGAGGTGGGCGTCGCGACGGCCGCCATCGGGGGGGAGGCGCCCCTCGACTTCATGATCCAGACCACCGACTGGAGGCAGGCCTTGGACCTGGTCGCCCTCGACGCCGCGACGATGCTCGCCGTCACGGGCGGGATATCCATGGGCGCCGGGACGGAGACATGGGCCGTGGACACCTCGGCGACCGCCTCCTCGGCCACGGCCCTTTCCACCCAGAGGAAGCTGTTCCACGACGGCACCAACGTCTGGAGCGTCTTCTACGACGGCACGAACACGGTCTACAAGTACAGCACCGACGGCGGGCTGACGTGGACGGCGGCGGGGCAGCTGTTCAAGACCGCCGGGATACTCGACGTCTCCATCTGGTACGACCAGCCCTCCGAGACCGTCTACGCGATAGGCGACACCTCCGCCACGTCCCGCGCCGTGTACCTGCAGAAGGGGACCGTGTCCCCGGGCACCAGCAGCATATCGTGGCAGGCGAGCGACTCCTTCGTCACCGTGACAGGCTACAGCACCCCCTCGAAGAGCCCGTTCATATGCATGGACGCGACCGGGCGCCTGTGGTTCATGGCGGCCGCGAGGAGCGACTCGCCCCCGAGCTACAACCTCGCGGTGTACAGGAGCGCGTTCGCCGGCACCATATCCGCGTGGACCTTCTCGGGGACGATGATCCCCTCGGACATAACCGCCATGGGCGCCAAGGGCTCCATCCTGCCCACGGGCACGGGGGGCGACGTCTGGGCCGTGTACAACTACGAGGACACGGTCGCCGCCAGGAAGTGCTCCGGCGGGTCGTGGGGCGCCCAGGACACGCTGTACTCCACGACCGGTTCGCTCAGCTTCATAGACACGGCCCCCGCGAGCGCCCTCGTCGACGGGGACGGGGTCCTCCACGTGGTGTACGGGGACGGCACGATAAGCGCGGGCTCGAACCAGAGGCCGCACATCCAGTACGCGTACCGCGGCTCCGGAGGCTGGTCGTCGCCCATCAGGCTGGACGACACCGACGACACCGTCGGGCAGAGGTACCCCACGATATCCCTCGACACCACCACGGGCGACGTCTACGCGCTCTGGGTCCAGAGGGATAACAACAACATCATCTGCAAGAAGAACGTGAGCGGGACCTGGTCATTCGTCACCATCGGCGGCCAGACGAGCTACGCCAAGCAGTACCTGACCTCGGTCTACTCGGCCGCGGGGGAGGGACTCCTCTGCTGGCAGTGGACGCAGAACTCGAGCTCCCCGTACCACGTGCTGTACGACAGCATCCCGGAGTTCTCGGACGTGTTCGTCCCCGTCCTGCTCCTCCTGGTGGTGTTCATCGCCGTCAACAGGAGACGGGCCGGGCGCGACGCGGGCTGAGGGGCGGCACGGGACCGCCCCATGCAAAGTGCTTTGAGGGCGCGAGGCGTCATGGGGGGAGGCAACCATGTCACCCCGGTTCGCCCTCGCGGCCATGGTGGCGACGGCGGTCGCCCTGGCGGCCCCCTGCCCCTCCTCCGCCTGGGGCAACGGGGGCTACTCCGCCGACTACGATGACCCGGACTACGGCACCCACGACTGGATAGCCGACCGGGCGCTCGCGCTCCAGGCGGAGGACGTCGCCTTCCTCGCCTCCACGTACCACTCCGAGTACCTCCTCGGGACGGAGGCGCCGGACAACCCCGAGCTCATAGGCGACTCGGCCAACCATCACGTCTACTACTATTCGTCCGGGGCACTGCAGGACGACGCGGGCGCAGTCCGCGCGCAGGCCCTCTACGACCTGGCCCTGGCCAGCCTCGAGGGCGATGATCTCTCCGCGGCGGCGTACCAGATCGGGGTGATGACCCACTACATAGCCGACATGGGGGTGTTCGGCCACACGATGGGCGCCGACACCGACTGGGGGGCGGAGACGCACCACTCCGACTACGAGGAGGCCGTCGGGGAGATGCTCGGGGAGGTGTCCCTCCCGTCCGGGACGGCGCTCGGCAACATGAGCGCGCGCGATGCGACGCTCGACCTCGCGCGGAACACGACCTTCGGGGGCGGCGACGTGAAGGCGAACCTGTGGATGGACGCCAACTACGACTGGTCCGACCCCGTGTTCGAGGCGAGCGCGGTGGCCTCGCTCCACGGCGCCGTGTCGGCGGTGGCAGCCGCCCTGAACAACCTCCTCGTCGCCGCGGCCTACGAGCCGCCTCCCGAACCTGAGCCGGAACCCGAACCGGAGCCCGAGCCCGACGAGCATCAGCCGGAGCCGGACGAGCCCGTCCCCCCCGGCGAGGAAACCGGGACGGACGACGGGCCCGGCCTTCTCCTGCCGGCGGCGGTGTCCGCCGCCATCGTCGCCCTCGTCTCCGCGATCATATTGGCCCTCAGGCGCGGCCCGGGCAGGAAGGGCCGTTAGGCCTCCGCTTCGGCGAATAAGATATATGCCGGGGCCAAGGCTGTGCCTCACGTATGTCGGATGACACCGCATCCAAAGGACCGTGCTGCGTGACCGACCTGTTCAGGAGGCTGGGGCCGCGGACGGGCGGCGCCCTCCTCCTCATCGCCGGCTCGGTCGCCCTCATGGGGATAATCACGGCGGAGACGCTCTACCCCGACTACAGCACCGCCGACAACATGATCAGCGACCTCGGGGCCACTGAGCCGCCCAACAGCATCATCGAGCAGCCGTCGTCGTACATCTTCTCCGGCGCGATGGCCGTGACGGGGCTGCTCGTGCTCGCCGCCACCTACTCGGTGCACCTATCGTTCAAGTCGAAGGCGTTCACCGTGCTCTTGGGGCTCTTCGGCCTCGGCGTCCTGGGCGTCGGGATATTCAACGGCAGCTGGGGGACCGTCCACGCCCTCTTCGCGATGACGACTTTCGTGGCCGGCGCGCTGGCCGCGATAGTGTCGTTCAGGGTCCTCCCCGGGCCCATGAGGTACGTCTCCGTCGTCCTGGGGCTGGTGTCGTTCGTCACGCTACTCCAGTACTTCGCCCTCGGGGACTCCAGCCCCATGCTCGAGATGGGCGAGGGCGGGGTCGAGAGGTGGATCGCCTACCCCGTGGTCACCTGGGTCATGGGGCTCGGCGGGTTCATGATGGGCGCCCGAGAGAAGGCGTGAACGGCCTCAGGGGCGCCGCAGGCGCAACCCTTGGCCCTGAGCTTCATGGCCTGTGCCGCCACCGGCTCGAGGAGCGTGTCCTGGACATCGCCCCTCTCGGCGCCGGGGACCGCGGAGACGTCCAGCGGGGACATGTGGCGGTACCCCCTGGCCTCCATCTCCCTGACCTGCTCCTCGTGCCTCGCGGAGAGGGCGAGCAGCTTCCCCCTCCACCTGAGGACCTCCGGGTGGCGGGAGTAGCCCCTCTTGCCGTCGAGGATTATGCTCCATACCGCGCGGAGCTCCCTGTGCTCCGCGAGGAGGTGGTTCCTGCAGAGGCAGGTGACGGGCATGTCCCAAATGCGCATGCGGGGAGGGACGGCGCGGGGAGACATATCGGATGCGCCGCACACGCGGGACGGCCGCCACCACCCGACCCCGTGCGGCGATAGTACCATTAGCCCCGCCCGAATCGTCGGGGCCATGACAGCCAAAGTCGATAGGCCGAGGCCGGCGGCCGTGAAGGCCCTCGTCGCGACCATGGCGTTCTTCTCGTTCGTCGGGCTCATGACCGGGTACGGGCTCCTCTCGGACCCCACCGGGGCAGGCATCGGCCTCTCCCAGGACCTCCTCGAGGACGCCCCCGTCGGCGACTTCACGATGGTCGGCCTCTTCTTCGTGGCCTTCTTCGGCATCCTGCCCGCGCTCGCGGCCTACGGCCTCTGGATGACCCCGAGGTGGGGCTGGACCGATGCCGTGAACAGGTGGACGGGCCAGAACTGGGCCTGGACCGCGACCGCCGCCCTGGGCGTGATACTCCTCCTCTGGATCGCGGTGGAGGTGGTCTTCGTGGGGGCCCTGACGGGCATAGGCGGCGCCATGCAGGTGACCATAGCCGTGCTGGGGGTGGCCGTTCTGGCCCTGGTGACGAGGCCCTCGGTGAAGTCCTACGCGAGGCTCGAGGGGTGAGCCCCCGGGCATCGGGGACGTCCCGCCCTAGACCGGTCCGGCCAGGCGCCCCATCAGGTACGGGGCCACCGACTCGGTGACCAGCACGAGGACCCATATCCTGCCCTCGAGGACGTTGTAGTCTGCCAGGAGGGCGTCCCAGGAGTTGCCCATCACATAGTGCCCGAAGCCGAACTCGAAGAGTATCGTCAGCGCCACCCATATGAGGCCCATGGCCCAGAGGTCAGCCGCCGACCGCTCTATGTCCGACCAGTTCAGGAACAGGTAGGCCATGACCAGTATGACTGTGGAGAGGGTGACGGAGCTGAGGGCGCGCCCGGCGTCCTCGCCCAGGGCGGGGATGAGCGCCCCCTGCCTCAGCGCGGCGTTCAGCATCGCGAACCCGACGAGCAGCCCCCAGAGGCCGAGGGTCCAGAGAAGCAGCTCCTGCCTCATGCGGGCCGTCCCTTCCCCAGGTAGTCGCCCCTGGTCAGCAGCAGGAAGGCGGTGATCACGGCCGCGGGGACCATCCCTGCTGCGGCCGAGGGCTGGACGGCGGCGAGCGCCCACGCGTCGAAGGCGACCGTGTACGCCCCCACGGCGACCGTGCCCCAGAAGCCCCAGGGCCTGAGCAGGTACACCCCAGGGAGGAGCGCCAGCCCGGCCACGCCGATTGCCAGGAAGCTGTACGACACGAACGCCTCGACCAGCGCGGACTGCTCCTCCTCGAACTGCATGTCCCCGGTGGTGCTCATGTAGAATATCGCGACCCTGACCGCGTAGTACAGGGCCGCGAAGAGCACGACTAGGACCAGGAACACCCTCTTACGTTCCATGGCTGCCTGGAGCCGCGTGAGCGGTACAACTATGTTGCGACGTCCCGTTCCGGCGTGCCCGGGCCGCCGTCCTCATATGAGGTGCGCGAACCTCGTCCTCACGACCCTGTCCAGGGTGTCCAGCACGAGGAACATGCTGCCGACGAGGAGGAAGGTCCCGATCAGCGGCATGAGCACATAGTCCCATTCGCCCGTCATCAGCATGCTCATGTCGTAGGCGAACCCGAAACTGTAGCCCCAGCTCCCCAGGTCGGTCACGGACAGGAAGTCGCAGAGGAACACCGCCACAGCCGTCATGGGGGCACCGTACTTGAGTGCCCCAAGAGTCCACGAGGCGAGGGCGGGGCCGAAGCGGACCGGGGGGGCGCCCAGGACGGAGCCGCGCCCCGCGGCCGCAAGGCGCCTTCTCGCCGAGACGAATCCATGGCACACGGACAGGGTGACCAACGCGGCGACTGGCACCATGAAGTCGAGCGAGGCCGAGAGGTAGCCCTGCGGATCGGTCCCCAGCTCCGTCCCGTGCCGGGCGAGGAGCAGGATCCCTGCGAGGCACACCATCGGGATGGCCACCATGCCCTGCATCACCCCCGCGACGAGGCCGTCCGCGTAAGGCCTCAAGAGGCCCATGACGGTGCCCAGTGCGATGCCCATGAGCGAAGCGAACACCGCCGCCGCGACAGGCACTGCGACCATGGGGGCGGCGCCGTCCAGGAACATGTCCGTCGACGAGTGGAGCCACGGGTAGACGATCTCGTCCGAGGAGAGCATCGGCCCCACTACGGCCAGAGCCGCCATGCCGAGGAAGACCAGGAGCGACGCCACGCCGATCGGGCTCCTGAGGTAGTCCCTGAGAACCCCTTTCACGGCATCCTTGACCGCTCCCGGATGTGACGCGTGGGCGGGAGCAGGGCCGGCATCTCCCGGGGCCGCACCGTCCTCTCGCAGGTAGAGGTCGAGCCGGCGCCCCGGCCTGGCGATGGTCACCACGGTCTCCAGGGCATAGTTCGTGAGGAAGACTATCAATGACAGCAGGAACACCGATGCCTGCATGGCGAAGTAGTCATAGCTGGCGATGGACTGGACCAGCAGGTATCCGAGGCCCCTGAAGGAGAAGAACACCTCGACCCCGACCACGAAGCACATCGACGCAGCGACGAGGTACTGGATGGTCGGCATAGCGACGAACAGCCCGTCCCTGAGCTTGGGTCCCCCGCTCCCGGAGGTAGGGGCTGCGCGCACCTGCCCGTCCCTGATGGCGAGCGCGAACACGCCCAGCGAGCCGAGGGTCAACGACGAGACGGGGAGTATCAGGTGCTTCAGGTACTCCGACAGGTATGCTGGGTCGTCCCTGGTCATCCCAGGGGGGACAGGGCCGCCGATGGGCAGCAGGTCCGTCTGCACCGCGAATGCTGATGTGAGGACCCACGCCCACCCCAACACGGGGAGAGCGAACATCGCGAGCGGGAACAGGGAGAGCATCTGCCTCGCCGTGTGGCCCCTCAGCCGCGAGACCAGGAACGCGAACAGAACCCCGACAATGAGGCACGCCGCGAGCATGGCCGAGAACAGGGCAAGGGTCCCCCACATGTCGTCGTAGATGATATCGGAGACGTCTGTCCCGTAGAGGTAGCTGACGCGGAAATCGCCTGTCAGCATGTCGCCAATGAATTGGACGTACTGCGCGTACAGCGGCTCCTCGAAGATGGAGCGAGTCTCCTCCCAGTATTCGACTGGCACCATCGGGTTGCGGGGCGTGGCCAACGACATGGGGTCGCCTGGCAGCACCCGGAGGATGACGAACTCGACCGTGAGGATCACCATGATTCCTATGAAGAATACGAGCAACCGTCTCAGAACGTACGACAGTTCCTTGTTCATGCCACCAGGACCCCAGACTTCGCCCGGACAGAATCGCCGGACGCGGTATAATAGCGTTCGCAGGGGCTGCCCCTGACCGCATCGATCCGCTGGACGGCCGAGGGCCTGGATGCTCGGCCCGTCCCGTCAGCACTCCGGCAGGAAGTCCTTCCTGGAGGCGGCCAGCAGGAGGAGGCCGACGAGCGCGAGGAATGCCCCCATGAGGAAGCCTATGGATAGGACGCCGAAGATGGCCCCCATGATGGCGAGCTCGTACCTCGTCTCAGTGAGGGCGAAGAGCCCGCCCGCGACGGCCAGGAGCCCGGCGGCGATGGCCCAGGCCTGGAGGGCGACGTACTTCACGAAGAGGTCGTCCGCGGACGAGACCCACGGGAGCACCCCCTCCATGGTGTCCATCAGCGACCCGGCCACCTCCGGGTTGAGCCCCGCGATGCCCTGGCCGATCCCCAACGCGCCGGCCATCATGACGAGTATCCCCGCCATGGCCACCCTCGACGACCTCCCGGCGGCGGCCGGATTCTCGGACCAGTGGACGCACTCGTTCTCCGGGAGGTCCTTCGGCAGGTTGCGCATGATGACCTCCCTGACGGTCATGGTGCAGGAGCTGCAGACCTCCGCCCCCTCCTCCACCGGCTGGCCGCAGTGGGGGCACAGGAGGGACCCCGGGGCCCGGGCGTGCTCGTGGGCCATGGGCCTGCCGCACAGCCTGCAGCGCTCCGCGCCCTGGGCATTCATCGTGCCGCAGTGGGGGCACATGGCCGAGTCGGTCATCGCCCCTTGATTTTGCGCCGGGCGGATGATACCTTTTCGCCTATGGCGCCTGGATGCCTATGCGGTCGAGGTCGATGTTCCCGCCGGACACGACCACGGCGACCTTCTCGCCCGGGGTGAACCGCACCTTCCCCTGGATGATGGCGGCGGGGCCTACCGCCCCGGAGCCCTCGACGACCTGCCTCTCGTTCCTCATCAGCCAGATGATGGTGTCCCTCAGCTTCTCCTCCTCTGCGAGGACGACGTCGTCGAACCAGCGGAGGGCGAGGTCGAGGTTGAGCTGGGTTATCCCCCCTGCGAGCCCCTCGCAGAGCGTCGGTGGAACGGGCACCTCCACGAGCCTCTTGGCCCTGAAGCACTCGTGAAGCGTGTGGGCCGCCGTGGACTGGGCGCCCATGATTCTGACCGAGGGGCTCACCGTCTTCGACCACGTCGCTATGCCTGATAGCAGGCCTCCTCCCCCCACGGGGCACACAATCGTGCCGACGTCCGGGAGGTCCTCGAGTATCTCCACCCCCACGGTCCCATGGCCGGCCATGACGTCGTAGTCGTCCGTGCCGGATATGAAAGTCATGGCGCCGCCCCTCGCGAGCTCCTGGCAGTGGGCGAACGCCTCGTCGAAGTAGCTACCGTGGAGGACCACCTCGGCCCCGAGGGCCTCGCACTTGCTCACCTTCACCTTCGGGGTGTTGGCCGGGACGCATATCGTCGCGCGGATGCCCAGGCTCCTCGCCCCGAGGGCGACGCCGAGGGCCCAGTTCCCCGCCGACGCGGTGATGACCCCCCTCCTCCTCTCCTCCTCGGAGAGGAGGCTCATCCTGTACAGAGCGCCGCGGACCTTGTACGAGCCAGTCCTCTGCAGGTTCTCCCACTTGATGTGCACCTCGGCCCCGCTGACGTCGCTGAGCGCCTTCGAGTGGGTCAGGGGCGTCCTCGTTATCGACCCATCGACCGCCTTCCTGGCCTTCAGCACGTCGACCGCGGTGAAGCCCGTTCCGCCCATCGGATCAGACCTCGATGCAGAAGCCCTTGCCCGAGCGTTTCGCCTTCTCGTAGACGAAACTCGATATGGCGACGTCCTGGACGGCGATGCCGGTGAGGTCGCAGACCGTGACCTCCTTGTCCGACTCCCTCCCCGGCTTCCTCCCGAGGAGGACCTCCCCGAGCTCGGCGTGCACGTCCTCCTCCTTCATGCTGCCGTCCTCGAGCGCGTGGTGCACCTCTCCTAGCCTCGCGCACTGCCTGAGGCTGTCGACGACGACCTTGTCGGCCCTCGCCAGTATCTTCGTGTCGAGCTCCTGCTTCCCCGGCTCGTCGGAGCCCATCGCGGTTATGTGCGCCCCGCCTGAGATCCACTCGACCTTCACGACCGGGGAGGTGCTCATGGTCGCTGTGACGATGACCTCGGCCCCCCTGACGGCCTCCTCCACGGTGGCGGTCGGGACGACCTTGACCCCGAGGGCCTTGGACATCTCCGAGGCGTAGGCCTCCGCCTTGGCGCGGTCCCTGCCCCAGACCCTGAGCTCGCCGAACCCCCTGACCTTGCTGAGCGCCACGACCTGCAGCCTGGCCTGGGTGCCCGTGCCTATGACGGCCACCTTGGACACGTCCTCCTTCGCCAGGGCGTCCGCGGCCACCGCGCCCGCCGCGGCGGTCCTCAGGTCGGTGAGGAAGCACCTGTCCACCTCGAAGCACAGGGGGAGGCCGGTCTTTGAGTCGAAGAGGAGAAGCATGCCGTGGCTGGATGGCATGCCCCGTTTCGGGTTGTCGTAGAACCCTGAGGCGATCTTCACCGTGTAGGACGGGGTGCCCTTGACGTAGCCGGGCTTGATGTGCACGTCCCCGTTGCCGTCGGGGACGTTGAGGGCGACCGGGAACGGCACGACGGCCCTGTCCGAGTTGTAGGCCTTGAACCCCTCCCGTACCGCAGCGATCGCGTCCTCCATCGTGACCAGGGACTCGATGTCCTCCTTGGTCAGCACCAGCACCTTCGTCATATCACCCATGTGCGAGAGCCTCCCTTCCGCGGCGACGACGCCACGGCCTGAATGGACCGTGCCCGCATTAGACTTTCCCCGGCCGGGGAGAGGCCAGGCACTGCCATATATATAGTGCGGAGTTTATTCATGTCCCGGGGTTCTGGTAGGATGGAGCGGGTCTCTCATGGGACGGTCATGGGCATCGTGAAGAAGGTCACCTCGGTCGCGCTGGCGGTCCTGTTGCTCGCGTCGTTCAACTTCGCGGCGTTCTACATCAGCCAGGGCGACCCGTTGCTCTGGATGGTGCCGAAGGGCAGCGACTACGAGATCAAGGAGATGATCATCGACGAGGCGAGGCTCGACGAGCCGCTCTACGTGCAGTACCTCGACTACATGCTTGACACGTTCACCGGCGACTTCAGGGTCAGCACATCGGCGTTCAGGGGCGTCGACATCCAGGACATCATATGGGACGATGCGGGGAACACCCTCGCCCTGCTCTCGCTCGGGCTGGTGGGGTCGCTGGCGCTGGGGGCGGCGCTGGAGATGGCCGTCGGGAGGAGGCGCGCCGGCGCCAGGGCCGCCCTCGCGCACGGGGTGTCCCTCCTGCTCATGAGCATGCCTGTGTTCGCCCTCTCGCTGATGGTCATGTGGGGGATCGTCCAGTTCGACGTGGGCCTGCCCCTCTGGGGGGACGGCACCTCCGCGCCCTATGACGAGGGGGACCTCCGGTCCGTCGCCGAACACATCATCCTCCCCGTGTCCCTGGTCGTCCTTTCCTCGGCCGGGATGGCGTCCCTGCTCGTCAGGGAGGGACTCCGGCCGACGGGCGCCGCCGGCGCGCCGATGAATGGCTGGATGCCGGCGTTCGCCTCGGGCCTCGTCAGGCTGAGGCCCGCGCCGCACTTCTTCGTCGCATGGACCATGGCCGTCGCCCTGTTCGTGGACGCGGCCTTCAGCTACGACGGCCTCGGCTCGATGATGCTGACCGCCCTCTACCACCTGGACTTCCCGCTGCTGATGGCAGTCGTGTCCATAGCCTCCCTGATCACGTTGGCGGCGTCCCTGCTGACGAGCGCGTGCCTCCACCTCGTCGCGGGCAGGAGGCTGACCGATTCGCTGTCGGACTGGGGCCGGAGGGAGCCCGCCGGCGCCGCCCCGGCGCCCTCGGGGGAGCCGGCGCCGGCGGTCCGGAGGGACTGGATCGACGCCGCATGGTCTTGGTTCAGGTCGTCCGCGGCGGGGATGGCCGCACTGGCCGTGCTCGCCGTGGTCATCGTGCTCGGCGTCCTCGCGCCGGTGATCGCCCCGGCCCCCGACCCGTCGGGCCTCGAGTACCTGGAGCCGTACGTCTACCCCGACTGGCGCAACCCCCTCCCGCCCTCGCTCGAACCTTCGCCCTACTCGGGGATGACTCACTACCTCGGCACCGACCCCGTCGGGAGGGACGTGCTCAGCCTCTGGCTGTTCGGGGCCAGGGACGCGGGGCTCCTGGTCGCTGCGCTGGTCCTCGGCGCGGTCGCGATCGGCCTCGCGATAGGCGCCCTCGCATCGGAGACCGCCGACATCTCCGGGCGCGCCCCGAGGGCGGCCGACCTCCTCCTCACAGCGGGCGGGCGTGCGATGGTCGCCGTCCCGCTGCCCCTCTTCATCGCCGCGCGGTTCGTGACCCAGCGCGACATCAGCCTGGCCCCTGTTTTCCTGCTGCTGGCGTTCTACGCCTGGGCGTGGTTCCTCATCGCCCGGCCCGTCAGGGCGGCGACGAGGCGCGCCAACGGGCTGGTCTCCAGGTCCGTCTGGCTACCCTCCTCCCTGGCGGAGTCGCTCTCGGTCGCGAAGTTCGCAGCCCCCGTCGCGTTCCTGGTGCAGTTCCAGCTGTGCGCGATAGGCTTCGGGAGCGGTTCCGATGTGACGTGGGGGAGGCTCATGGACACGGCCTACTCGTACGCGGCCTTCATGACCGGGGACTGGCACCTGATCCTCCCGCCGCTGGTCGGTGTGACGGTCGTCTGCGCAGCCGCGTTCGTCCTCCTGGACAGGGCAGAGCACGCCGTGAGGGCGGCCGCGCCGGCCCCGTGATCGGGCGTGGGCAACCATTTTGAGCCCGGAGCGGCCTACGGTGCGCAGGGTTCCAGATGTCGAGAGGGGCTAAGATCGCGGTCGCAGTCGGGGTCGTGGTGCTCTTCCTCCTCGCGGTGATAGTGATCACCCAGCCGAAGGAGGAGACGGTGATAACGAACGAGGACAGGCTCGCGGCCATACCGTCCTCATCGGTGAAGATGGGGCCGGAGGACGACGAGTATTTGCCGGTGGTCCACTCCTCCGAGTGGCAGCAGCCCATCCCGATGCCCGGGCCGGTCAACACGGCCGGGGCGGAGGACAGCCCGTACATTACCGACGACGGCGACTGGTTCTTCTTCTTCTTCACGCCCGACGTCACAGTGCCCGCCAACGAGCAGCTCCTCGACGGGGTCACTGGCATATGGTGGACGAGGATGATGGGCGGCGAGTGGACCCCTCCCGAGAGGATCGTCACCCACGACGACCTCTCCCTGGACGGGGCGCAGGCCTGCGTCGGCACCACCCTCTGGTTCGCGTCCATCAGGAGCGACAACTTCGGAGAGATAGACGTCTACACCGCGCAGTACGAGGGCGGCGAATGGACGGACGTGGAGAACGCGGGCGAGCAGCTCAACGTCGACTACGACATAGGCGAGTTCCACATCATGCCCAACGGCACCATGATGTACTTCCACAGCGGCAAGTGGGACGACGGAGCGAGCATGGACATCTGGTCCTCCGTCAAGGTGGGGGACTCGTGGTCCGAGCCCGTCAAGGTCCCGGGGGTCAACACCGACTGGGCCAACGAGGGGTACCCGTACGTCACCCCGGACGGGCAGGAGCTGTGGTTCACGGCCGAGAGCAGGCTGGGCATGGGCTACACCGGCCCAGCGATATTCAGGTGCGTGCTGCAGCCGAACGGGACCTGGGGCGAGCCGGAGGAGGTCGTCTCCAACTTCGCAGGCGAGTGCACCATGGACGACGACGGCAACCTCTACTTCGTCCACCACTACTTCGTCGACGGGGAGATGGTCGAGGCGGACATCTACGTGGCCATGAAGAGCTGAGCCCTGGCCGGGCTCACTCCCCCAGCGAGGCGGCGAACTGCCGGGCGTACTCCCTGGCCCTGTCCAGCTCGCCCTCGTCCAGCGGGCCCTTCATGTCCTTGACCGAGCACCTGAGGCACGGGCTCCGGACCTTCAGCCCCCTCTTCTCCGCGAGGGCGGCAAGGAAGCCGGCCGCACCCGGCTCGACCCACTTCCTCGAGCTCTCGCGCTTCTTGGGGTCGTCGCCCCGGTAGGGCGCGTACGTGTCGAAGACCGCGATTGGCTTCGCGCCCCACGCCCCGACGTCGAGCTTCTTCACCAGCCTCTTGGAGGGGCGGGTCATCTTCTTGAACCTGGTCGGGGAGCCCACCATCAGGAAGCCGCCCTCCGAGGGCACCTCGCGGCTCACCCTGAGGTTCAGCATGGCCACCTGGTGGCCGGCCCTCTCGATCTCCTCCCTCATCGCCTCCGCGACGGCCCTCGTGTTCCCGAAGTAGCTGTCGAACGCGATCACGCCCTTCATGGTATCCCGCGGGTGAATCGCCCTCGGCCCTCTTAACCCTGTCAGCCGGGCCGGCCGGGCCCGGCCGCGCCTGGGGCGCCAGCCGGGACAGGCAATGTTTCAAATGCTATACTACGCTTTCACCCTGAGGCACCGCCCGATGATGGGGACGCTCGACACCGAGACTGTCAAGAGGAGGCTGCGGTTCGACTACGTCCGCGTCAAGAACGAGCCCGGGTCCAGGGCCGTCGACGGCATCACCTCCCTCATGGCGCACTTCCACAGGCAGCAGCTGAGCATCAACGAGGTGATCCAGGAGGCCTCGGACATAATCCAGAGGCAGTTCAAGCTCAAGTGGGTCATGATCGGCATCAAGGGGAAGGCCGACGGCCTGTTCCGCTACACCGTCATGACCGGCATGAACAAGGACGTCTGGGAGAGGCAGAGGAGGAGGACCTACAGGGCGGAGGACTTCGACCCCTCCTGCGCGACCTACAGGTTCGGGGAGATATCGGACCTCACCAGGGTCTACCTCCAGGAGGAGAACATGCTCTACAGCGAGGAGGAGAAGAAGCTGGTGCAGAGGCCTGCCCTCCTCTTCTCCAAGCGCGTCTCGTCCAGCGAGACCCTGGAGGCGGATTTCATCGACACTCTCATGTACGGGCCCGGGAGGACCCTCCTCGGATGGATAGAGTACTCGGGCACGGTCGCGAACGAGTTCCCGCAGCCGGTGGTCATCAGGCAGATCGAGGGCTATGCGGCGGTCCTCGCGGCCGCGGTGGCCGTCCACCTGCACTCCTGAGGGGCGTGCCGCACCATGAGGGCCAGGAGGGCCTTGGTCAGGGAGCCGGGGAGCGGGTTCTCGAGGTGCATATCGACGCACCCCATGAGGCACACCATAGACGTCGGGCGCGCGCGGGCGCAGCACGCGATGTACGTCTCCACCCTGGAGTCACTCGGCCTGGAGGTCATCCGGATCGACAGGGACGACTCCCTCCCCGATTCGTGCTTCGTCGAGGACACGGCCATCGTCCACGGGGAGAAGGCGCTCGTGGGCAGGCCGGCGAAGGAGGCGAGGAGGCGCGAGACCGGGGCGGTCATGTCCGTCCTGTCCCGGCACCTGAGCGTCAGGTCGGCCGAGGAGCCGGCGACCGTCGAGGGCGGGGACGTCCTCCACCTCGAGGGGAGGCTCGTGTGCGGGCTCAGCAAGCGGACCAACGCCGAGGGCGCCAGGCAGCTGTCCGACTGGCTGGAGGTCAGGGTCGACACGGTCGAGGACCCCTCGGTCATGCACCTGAAGAGCCACGTCAGCCACATAGACGGGGACAGGGTGCTCGTGACGAGGGCCTTCGCCCGGCACCCAGCGCTGGACGGCCTCGACAGGCTGGTGGTCCCCGACGGGGAGGAGTACGCCGCCAACCTCCTGTCCGTGGACGGCACGGTCGTCATGCCGAAGGGCTACCCCGCGACCGAGGCGCTCCTCAGGCGCCACGGCGTCGAGGTGGTGGCCCTCGAGATGACCGAGTTCCCCAAGTGCGACGGTGCGATGACGTGCCTGTCGGTGCTCTTCTGACCGATGAGAAACTGAGAAAAGGGTTTGCGGGTCTCGGTCGCTCAGGCGACTCCCCAGAACGACTCGAGGAACGCCCACCATCCGATGTTCGGGAACTCGAAGCCCATGTAGAGCTCGTAGCTCCCGGCGCTCGCGACGGTGTACATGCTGTACGACGGCGGGACGAGTATGCCCATGCCGGTGTAGCCGAACAGCTCGTTGTTCTTGCAGACGCCCATGCCGATGACGCACTCGGAGTAGGCCGACAGCACGGCCGCGCAGTCCGCGGCCACCGGGTCGTCCTCATCCACGCCGTCCAGGATGCCCTGCACGAACATGCCGAGGTCCACCTGGCCCGCGGACCTCGCGCCCCACGGGTTCACTGCGGCCATCTGCGCGGCGGAGATCACGGCTCCGTACGACCCCATGTCGCCCGCCATGGTCGCCGCCATCCTCAGGACCGCCGACCCGAGGGCCTCCACCTTGGACATGTCGAACACCGACTGCGACGTCAGTATCTCGCTCTGGTAGGGCGGGACGCTGAAGTACTCGGTGAACTCCTCGACGATGACGAGGCTCAGGGCCCTCTCGCCCATGTCCGGGTCCTCGATCAGCCGTCTGAGTATCTCGTCGTACGAGAAGCCCCTCCAGCCGATGTAGTTCTCGCTCGCGACCCAGTAGTCCATGTCGACCCCGTTGGCGTGGTACTCGTAGATGGTCTCCAGCTGGCCTATCGAGCACTCGTCCGCGGCCATGATGTCCATGTGGTGGCCGTCGAGCGCCCCGATCAGCTCGTGGTGGGACAGCCAGTCCGTCGATATGGTGCCGTCGGGCATGGTCTCGTCGCAGGCGACGCCGTGCACGCCGGAGCCGTGGTCCCAGAAGAAGAGCACCATGTGCTCGGCCGGGAAGCCGTCCGCGGCATACTGGAGGAACATCTCCATCGTCGCCTGGTCGCCCATGTTGAGCTCCCCCAGCTCCTCGAGGACCACGCGCTCGTGCCCCTCGATGGTCATCAGGACCGCCGGCTCGTACAGCTTGTCCATGAGTATCAGCACGTTGACGTCCTCGCTCGACCCCCCGAGCTCCAGCTCGAGGAGATCCGTCTCGGTGTACTCGTCGAGGTTGTTGTCCGCGACCAGGTACACGAGCATCGTCCAAGTGGCGATGCCGTCCTCGGTGACCTCCTCGGCGACCCCGTCCTCCGGCGCGACGTCGTTGACGCCGTTGCCGGCACCCCCACCGGCGGAGCTCAGGCCCGCGAGAAGCGAGACCGCGAGCAGCGCCGAGACCAACACACAGATTGCTCTCTTCGAACTCTCGTTTAGAGGTATCCCCTCACCCCCTGTAAGACCGAGGGGTGGAACGGCCTCGGCCCGTTTAACCCTGCCGATACTGACTATATGAACGCGGCGGGGGGCTCAGCGCCCCTCCTGCTCCTCGTCCGTCCTGATCTTGAAGTCCCTGAACACGAGGAAGAACAGGGTTATCCCGGCCGCGTAGAACGCGGCCGCGATGTAGAAGGGCAGCCTGTAGTCCCCGTCCTCCAGGATCTCCCCGCCCACGATGGTGCTCGCGCTGTTGGGGAGCCGCCAGACGATGGAGTTCAGGGCGCTCGCGAATCCCCGCTCCTCCTTCCTCACTATGCCCATCATGAAGGAGTCGAGTAGGGGCACGGCCATGTTCATCAGGGCCGCCCGGACGAGGTAGAGGCCCGCCGCCATTATGGCGCCGGGCGCGAACGCGAGGCTGAGCATGAAGACCGTCGATACGGCCTGCGTCAGCACTATGGCCCTGATCATCCCGAGGTTCTTGGCGAGCCCCGCGCTCGCCATGGCCACGATGCCTATTGTTATGTTCGAGACCGCGAGCAGGGGGCCGCTCCAGGCGTCGGTGACGCCGAACTTCAGCCACATCCATGTCGCTATGAGGGGGATGATGAAGCCCGCGCCGAGCCCGATGAGGCTGTTGATGCCCGAGAACTTCAGGAGGACCCGCGTGCTGTCCCCGCGGATGAGGCCGGTCTGGGGCCTCATCACCTCCTCGTAGTCCCTCAGCAGCGGCCAGAGCAGCACGGGCGACACGGCGGCGAGGGCCGTCATGGCGATGTAGGCGTAGTTGTGCACCTCCTCGGACGAGAGGCCGGTCCACGCCTGTATCGCGGGGAACACGAAGGGCAGCGCCATGCCTATCCCGAACGAGGCGTTCCCGACTATGAACGAGAGGGAGAACGCGTGGGTCCTGTTCTCGTTGGTCGTCTGGTCGGCTATGAGCGCGTTCCATGTCGACGCGAAGCCCCCCTCGCACAGCCCCGCGATGGAGGTGGCGATCAGCAGCGGGAGCAGTTCCTGGGTGAAGGCGAAGACAAGGATGGACGGGGGTATCCCCAGCATGCCCAGGAGGAAAATCGTCTTGCGGCCCCGACGGTCCGCGAGGATCCCGATGGGGATGGCGCTCAGCACGAACACCAGCCCGTTCACGCCTATGAGGAGGCCCACGTCGCCAGTGGTCAGGCCCACCTCGGGCAGGTAGGCGGTTATGGCGATGATGATGTACCCGTAGGCTACGCTGGAGAACGACGTGAGGTAGATCAGCTTCTTGACCCTCGGCGGGACGGACTTGAACCCGACCCGACCCTCCTTCTTCCCGGACTCCCCTCTCTCCATCTGCGGCCTGGCACCTCTAGCGGGCTCTGCCCGCGAGGGCCTCCGAATGGGATAGGCCCAGATAAAGGCACATCACCCACAGAAAAGATGAACAGACTGTAGGGGCATTCGACACAGCGCCAATGCTCAGGAACGAGGTCGAGAAGGCCGTCGACGAGACGGTCGCCAAGCTCGGTCAGATGGGGGTCCCGCCGGTCAGGAGGTGGATCCTGGAGTACGTGCTATGGAAGGAGAAGTCCGACCCGGCGCTCCAGAGGGCCACCGAGGAGTGCCTCTCCTACCGCCCCATGCTGAAGCTCCTGTCCTCGCAGAACCCGGACGGGACCTGGCCGATCCCGAGGCAGAGGAAGGCCGAGGAGGACGCCGGGCCCGGGCCGCCCTACGGGTGGACCCACACGACCATGGTCAGGAACCTCTACATGCTCTTCGAGTACTGGGCCACGAGGGACATGGGCCACATCGCGGACTCCCTCGAGCTCCTCCTCAGCTGGCAGGGGGAGGACGGGTTCATAAAGGGCCCGGAGGAGAACGGGATCCCGAGGCCTTACAGCAACGGGCTCACCCTCGGCGTGCTAATCAAGTTCGGCATGAAGGGGGACCCGAGGATCGAGAGGCTCGTGGGCGCCCTCATGAAGGCCCAGCGCCACGACGGCGGCTGGAACATCCCGTACATCCAGGACATGAGGTACCTCCCCGAGTTCAGGTACCTGGGCCTCGACGCGTTCAGGCAGCGCCTGGCGGCGGGGGACGTCCCGGATTACGACCCGCGCGACTACGACGACGTCCCCAGCTGCATATGGACCACCCTCGGGGCCCTCCGGGGGATATCGATGTACCGCTCGCTCAACGGGGAGAGGAACGTGAGGAGGGCGGCGGAGTTCGTCCTGGACAGGTTCTTCATGAGGAACCACCACGCCTCGTTCTACCAGTCGGGCAGCAACTGGACGATGCTGAAGTTCCCGACCTACTACGGCAGCGGCCTCACCGCCCTCGACACCCTCGTCCACATGGGCTTCGGGCCCAACGACGAGCGCATGGAGAAGCCCATCAGGTGGCTGCTGGGCGCCCGGTCGAAGGACGGCATGTGGCACAGGACGGAGAGGCCGCACCCGATAGACGACCAGTGGATCTCCCTGGTCTGCCTCGAGATCCTGGGGCACTTCAGGGAGATGTACTGAGGGCGGTCAGCGGAGGCCGTGCTCCGCGAACTCCCCCTCGCAGGGGTTGCCCATGCACAGGTGCATCTTCAGCTTGACCGGGTCCAGGACGATGGAGTAGGTGGTCTTCGTCTGCTCGTGCGCGGGCAGCCCCCTGTCGGCGTGCCTGCATATCGAGCCGGGCCTGTTCACGTGGTCCCTCACGATCTCCATGAGCGACTCCTTGGTCACCTGGCCGAGCTGGGACCTTATGAGCCTCAGGGCCCTGTGGTACCTCACGATGGTGCTCGACGCCCCCTCGATGGTGCGCACGCCGGGTCCCCCGAAGGCCGTCTCGTACTGGGCGAGCCGGGGGTGCAGGTAGTGGTTGGTGTGGACCAGGAAGCCGCGCTCCGGGCACAGGACCGCGAAGTCCGTCGCGGTGCCCTCGACGCAGTACATCTCGCCGCTGGAGTGGGTGATGTTGTTGTTGTAGCTCGACGCCCTGTGGGGCGGCGTGGCGGCCGCCAGGGCCTCCCCCGGCGTCGTGGACGCGAGGACCTTGGGGGCGACCATGAGCTTGGGGACCCCTACCCGCATGTCGTTCTGGTAGAGGGAGTTGCCCGTGAGCGTGATCCCGGCCGAGTTGAGCCCGGTGATCCACTCGAGGCCGCCCATGGTCATCACGAGCGCCGACGGTCTCCCCTTGGGCCTGCACTTCAGGAGCACGAGGAACTGCTCGGAGAGGGGCGTCCAGTCCTCCGTGTGGGCGGAGTAGACCCCGCCGTCAGCGGTCGCCTCGCCGTTGACCATGATGTCGGAGCAGAGCCCCTTCTCGTCGAGGCAGAACGACAGGAAGAGGTCCTCGAACGGGACGCCGGAGCCCTTGGAGTAGCCCCTGACGTATGCGACCTGGTCGGGGTTGTACGCCTCCACGAACGGGAGGTGCTTTGCCGCATTGACCCTCGACCTCTCCCAGTCCAGGGACCTCCTCTGGAGGTTCTCCCTGGCGGCCGCCATCATGCCGCGCACCTCGCGCCTGCACGCTGACCCGACCTTCGACCCCATCGCCTCGTACGACCCTGAGGCCTCGACTACCTTCGCGCGACGACCCTTGGCCATCGGTATCACTGCCGGGCCACGCTATGGCCGGGCCCCGTCAAGAACCTTACTGTCCCCCCGGGGGCGCTCCCTCCGCGCGCGTCACTGGGAGAGGAGGCTGTATATCATCTCGCACGCGGCCAGGTAGACCCCTCCCGTGAATATCGCCTTCACGGCCTTGGTCCTGAGCCGCTTGAGGCCCCAGGTGGAGCCGATCAGGCCCATCACGAACACGATGGGTGTGAGGGCCGCCACGAGGTCGTACTGGATGGATACCCCCTCGGTGAAGGCGTAGGCCAGGAACGCCGCGGGGGTCAGCACCGCCCCCATGAGGGCCGACGTCCCTATGGCGTACCTGGGCTCGAACCTGAACACGTAGATTATGAGCGGGACGCTCACGACGCCCCCGCCGATCCCGAAGCTGCCTATGAGGAAGCCGGTCAGGACGCTGACGCCCACCCCGGCGAGCCTGCACCTGAGGCTCCAACCCGCCGGGCACCCGACGTAGTCCTTCCTGGCCTTCCGGAGGTCGTAGATCATCTTGGTCGCCACTATGACCAGGAGCGACGCGAAGGCCGCCTTGATGACCCTCTCGTCGACCGTGGTCGTGAACAGGACTCCCGCGAGGACGCCCACCAGGCCCCCCGCCGCCAGCATCGCCCCCAGCCGGAAGTGGACCAGGCCCTTCCTGCTGTGGGTGTATGTCGCGCTGAGCATCGTGACGAAGGCGAAGCAGAGCGAGAGCGGGACTATGTCCTTCATCACCAGGCCCACGAAGAACAGGTCCATGATCGGGACGTACAGCTGCCCGCCCCCCAGGCCGAGGTTGGAGTAGAAGAACGCCACCGCCCCCGCCAGGACGGCGACCGTCAGGACCGCGTCGACCCCGAGGGTCTCGAAGGCCATGCGTTCGTCAACGCCCCGAGCGTATAAAACCTGTCCCCTTGTACAGTCGTTCGAACCTCATGGGCATTTTAAGAAATATCTGCGAACAACCGACGCATAAAGTCAATCCGGAGTAAATCCTTTTATATATTGTCGCAATTCATTCGGTGCCCGTACCAGGGGTGTCCAGCATGAGGGTTCTCCACGTCGACCTCAAGTCAGGGGCTCTCGAAGGCCGAGAAGTCCCGAAGAAGGACCAGACCGACTACCTCGGAGGCAGGGGCCTCGCCGCCAAGATGCTCTACGAGGAGAACAAGCCGAGGGTCGACCCGTTCGACCCCGAGAACCGCCTCATATTCATGACGGGGCCCTACACCGGCACCTACGGCGCCTTCAGCGCGTTCTACAACGTCACCACCAAGTCGCCCCTGACGGGGGCGATCCTCTCGGCGCACTCGGGCGGCCACTGGGGCCCGATGCTGAGGAGGACCGGGTACGACGGCATAGTGGTCAGGGGGAGGGCTGCCGCCCCGTCGTACCTGCTCATCAACGACTCCGGGCCCGAGCTGCGCGACGCGGCCGACCTGTGGGGCAAGGACGTCTTCGAGACCACTTCCACGCTCAAGGCCAGGCACGAGGGCGCGAGGTCCACGGTCATCGGCCCCGCGGGGGAGAGGAGGTCCCGCTACGCCGCCATAATGAACGACATGCACAGGGCCGCCGGCAGGGGCGGCGTCGGCGCGGTCATGGGCTCCAAGAACCTCAAGGCGGTGGTCGTGCACGGCACCAAGGAGGTCCCCCAGGCGGACCCAGAGAAGCTCAAGGAGATCTTCAAGACGGCCACGGCCACGGTGAAGGAGAAGTCCGCTGCGTTCATGAAGTACGGGACGTCCATGGTCGTGGGCATCACAGGCAAGGCGGGCACCATACCCACCAGGAACCTGCAGACGGGCTACTTCCCCGAGTACGAGAGGATCGGCGGGGACGCGGTCGTCAACGGGCACAAGAAGAGGGACGTCGCGTGCTACAGGTGCCCCCTGCACTGCGGGAACGTCACGAGGGCGGAGAAGGACTACCATGTTGAGACCGAGGGGCCGGAGTACGAGACCCTGGCCATGTTCGGGGCCAACATAGGCAACTCGAACCTGGAGTCGATCATCATGGCCAACGACCTCTGCAACAGGTACGGCCTCGACACCATATCCTGCGCCGACACGATCGCGTGCGCCTTCGAGCTCTTCGAGAAGGGCATCGTCACGGAGAAGGACACCGGCGGGCTCAGGCTCGAGTGGGGCGACCACGGGGCGATGGTCAGGCTCGTGGAGATGACGGGCAGGGGAGAGGGCTTCGGCGCGATGGTCGGGGAGGGCTCGAGGAGGCTCACCGAACGATACGGGCCCGAGGCGGCGCAGTACGCCATGAACGTCAAGGGCATGGAGTTCCCCGGCTACGACCCGCGCGGCATCCAGGGGATGGGCCTCGCCTTCGCGACCTCCACCCGCGGCGCGTGCCACCTCAGGGCGACCATGTACGTGCCCGAGCTGTTCCAGGGCGTCCTGGACCGGTTCACGGTCAAGGGCAAGGCCAAGCCGCTCAAGGAGCTCCAGGAGCTCTTCACCGTCATGGACAACCTCATCCTGTGCAAGTTCGGCGGGAGGAACGCCTTCGCCAACTCGTGGGACAACATGGTCTCCCTCGCCAACGCGGCCACCGGGTCCGGCTACACCGCCGATGCGCTGAAACAGGTCGGGGCGCGCTCGTGGACCGTGGAGAGGCTCTTCAACCTCAGGGAGGGGCTCGGGAGGAAGGACGACACCCTCCCCGACAGGCTCTTCACCCTGCCGATACACGACGGCCCCTCGAAGGGGGCCGTGGTCAACAGGGCGGACTTCGAGGCCGAGCTCGAGGCGTACTACGGGCTGTGGGGCTGGGACTCGCAGGGGGTCCCCACCAGGGAGGCGCTGGCGGCCCTCGGCATCACATTCTGAGCCCGCGTCCCCCGTTCATATAGCCAGGGGGCGTTATCAGGTGCGATAACCGATGGGCTCTGTTTATAACGCCCTTGAGACCTATTCACGCCCCAGGTGTCTCACTTGATAGAAGCCAAAGGCCTTGTCAAGGACTTCAGGACGGTCAGGGCCCTGGACGACGTCTGCCTCAACGTCGGCAGGGGCGAGATATTCGGGTTCTTCGGACCCAACGGGGCGGGCAAGACCACCTGCATCCGCGCCCTCTGCGGCCTCACGAGGCCGACTCAGGGCTCGGCCGACGTCCTGGGCATCGACGTCGTCCGCCACCCCGTGCGCGTGCGCGACAACGTCGCCATCATGAGCGAGGAGACCCGGTTCTACGAGGAGATGACCCCGAGGAGGTACCTCCACATGTTCGCCAAGCTCATGCTCATGTCCAAGGTGGAGAGGCTGAGGGCGCTCGACCTCGCGTCGGGCCTCGCCGACCTCGGGACCTTCATCGACAGGCCGATATCGCAGCTCTCCCAGGGCCAGCGCCAGAGGGTGTCCCTCGCCAGGGTGCTCATGGCCGAGGCGCCGCTCCTGTTCCTCGACGAGCCCTTCGAGGGCATCGACATAATGCACAGGAAGAGGCTCAGGGAGTACCTCAGGGACTACGTCTCGAAGGGGAACACCGTCTTCTTCACGTCGCACAACCTGATCGAGGCCGAGCACATTGTCGACAGGTTCGCGTTCATCAACAAGGGGAAGCTCACGGCCGTCGGCACGGCCGACGAGCTCAAGGAGAAGTACCTCCTGCCGATGTACACCCTCCACGTCTCCGACCCCCAGAGGGCCATGGAGGTCATCGACTGCGGCATGAAGGTCCAGAACATCAAGGTCGTCGACGGGAACGTCGTCGTCATGCTCCGCAAGCGGAACGACGCCGCCGAGGCGTCCAGGCTGGTGGTGCAGGCGGGGATAGACCTGTTCGAGATCAAGGCCGCGGGCACGATGGAGGACGTCTTCGAGCGCACCGCGAGGGGTGGTTTCTGATGTCCGAGGAGCCGCTGCCCCCGCCGGACGAGGAGCTCCCCGTCCCTCCCCAGGAGCCGGAGCCGCCGCAGGAGCCGGAGCCGCCGCAGGAGCCGGAGCCCCCGAGGGAGCCCGAGCCGCCGGCCGAGCCTGAGCCGCCGCGAGAGCCGGGGCCCCCGCCGGAGGCCCCGCGCGGGCCCGACCAGTACTCCGAGCTGAAGCTCAGGAGGTCCGGGCCCCTCTCCACGCTCAGGAGGGCGGCCACCATATTCCACAAGGACCTGGGGACGATGGCGAAGCACGGGCTCATCAGCTCGATCATAGTCGCCGTGTTCCTCGGGATAGTCTTCTCGGTCGCCAGCTACTCGATGTCCATCGCCCTCACCATCGACTTCGGCGAGGGGGATGGCGACGGCGGCGACGGGATCGATCTTCCGGGAGCGACGGAAGGGATACCGCCTGTCGCTGACGCGGGGGCCGACAGGACCGTCGAGGCGGGCACGCTCGTCACTCTGGACGGGTCCGGGTCCACGGACAACGCGGACATCGTCTACTACGCGTGGTACTTCGAGGAGAGCTTCGTCGAGGTCGACCTCTACGGCGAGGTCGCGACCCACAGCTTCATGGCCGTCGGCGAGTACAACATCACCCTGACGGTCGTGGACAGCTCGTGGAACATGGACGAGGACAGCTTCATGCTCACTGTCGAGAGGTCCGGCACGGACGCGGAATGGCCTGTGGCCGACGCCGGACAGGATCTCGATGTGATGGCCGGAGCCACCGTCGTACTGGACGCCTCCAACTCGACCGACAACGTCGGGATAGTCGAGTGGACATGGTCCTTCCACGACGTCGTCCCGCGCGTGCTCCACGGCGAGACGGTCAGCTACACATTCCTCAACGCGAACAACTGGGAGGGGTACTGGGGGACCCTCGTCGTGAGGGACGCCTCCGGCAACACCGCGATGGACGACTTCAACGTCAGGGTGAACCCGACTGGCACCGACTACAACCAGCCCTCCGCCCAGTTCGACTCCGACCCCGTCGTCATGATCGGGGACGACGTGACCCTGGACGCTTCCAGCTCCTTCGACTACGACAGCATGATCGCCGACTACACATGGTACATCAAGCACAACGAGACGGAGTGGACCCTCAGCGGCCAGGTCACGAGCTTCGAGGCCGACGAGTGGGGCCCGTACGAGATCATCCTCGCGGTCCGCGACATGTCCGGGAACGTGGCCACCACGGACCGGATGGTCATAGCCCTCCCCGAGGGCTTCGACATCGACCAGGTCTCGTGGGCCGCGACGCCGTTCGGCCAGGACGTGTCGTTCAACCTCCTGACCTACGCGTACGGCATGTCCCTGCTGGCGTCGGTGATCTACATCGCCGGGCTCTTCGGCAAGGGCTTCGCCCACGAGGTGCAGAAGGGGACCATCAAGGCCCTCTTCTTCGGGCCGGTCTCCGTGACCACGGTGATCTTCTCGAAGCTCCTGTACCCGATAGCCATCGGGCCCCTGTTCATCTACCCGCTGGTGGTCATCGGGATGACGCCGTTCAACCAGGACCTCGGCGACATACTCCTCATCGCGACGGTGTCCTACCTGCTGGCGGTGCTCGTGCTCGTCTCCGCCGCCTTCGGGTCGTGCATGATCTACGCAGCGGCGAAGAGGATGGTCCTCAAGCCCACGGTCGTCACCAGGGTGTTCATGTACCTCTCCCTCGTCGCCACGATGACCGTGTTCGAGTGGCTGTCGTTCCTGATGGACATGCAGTTCGAGACGGAGCAGTGGGGCGACATGTACCTCGACTACGGGGGCGCCGTCGCGCTGCTCTCGCCCTTCCACCAGGGAGGGCTCCTGCTGTCGGACCTGATACTCCAGAGCGGGGCGTCCCCCGACTGGTGGGTGTTCGCGATACCCGCGGCGCTCATAGTCGGCGGGGTCCTGGCGTCAAGGAGGCTGTACCCCGACCTGTTCTCGAGGGAGTGAGGGCATCGAAGGGTTAATGTCAACCTCAGCGATAGCCAGGCCCGTGAAGGTCTGCATCCCCTGCGACGCGCCGGGAGGCCCGGACGCGGCCATCGCGTCGGCCTTCGAGGAGACGCCGCTGCTCGACTACTACGAGGTGCACCCGGACGGGATGTTCGAGCATACCTCCCAGGCCAGGAACTGCGGCGCGGCGACCTGCGTCGACCCCGTCGACGCGATCATAGGCAGGGGTGTCGAGGCGGTCGTGGTGACCTCCCTCTCGCCCTCGTCCCTCATGAGGTTCCACAACGCGGGGGTCAAGGTCCTTGTCACGGACAACCCATCCGTCAGGGCGACCCTGGACATGCTGGCGGCCGGCGAGCTTCAGGAGCTCAAGATGGACATGTTCGCCGAGCTCGGCAAGGTGAAGAACTAGGGGTTTTGGATAAGGCGTTTCCTCTGAAGGTTCAGAGCGAGCCGAGCTTTGCCTTGTTGGACAGGTTCTCCTTCGCCATCCGCTCGAGGATGCGGACCGCCCCGTGCAGGATGTTCTTGGCGGTCCTCGCTGTGTCGACATAGAACCTGGCGGAGGTCTCCTCGACCTTCGCCGCATATGCGGCGGCGACCTTGGCGCCCGCCCCCTTCGGGACGGCGGTGTCGACCGCGTAGTCCGCGCCCCTGATGTCCGATATCGGCTCAAGGACCGCCTCGTTCAGCTTCTCCCTGCGCGTCTCCTCCAGGAGCGCTATGCGCCCCCTGTGGTCCTCCGCGAGCGCCCTGAAGGCCTCGGCCCCCGCGGCGCACGACGGGTCCGCCGCGAGCTCCTCGTAGACCGCCGCGGCGACCCTCTCCAGCTCGAGCGCGAACCGGACGAGGGTGCCGAAGGTCGTTATCTCGGGGAACTCGCCCTGGACCATCAGAACCACCGGGTTATGACGACCTTCCTGTCCGTGAAGAACTGCACGGCGTCCTTGCCCTGGCCGTGGAGGTCGCCGAAGAACGAGCCCTTGTACCCCGCGAAGGGGAAGTAGGCCATCGCGGCGGCGATGCCGACGTTGATGCCTATGTTCCCGCACTGGGTCTTGTACCTGAACTCGCGCGCCCACTTGCCGTTCTGGGTGTAGATCGAGGAGGCGTTGCCGAACGGGCTCCTGTGTATGAACTCGATCGCCTCGTCGAGGTTCTTCATCCTGTGGAAGCAGACGACCGGGCCGAAGATCTCCTCCTTCGCGATGGCCATGTCTGGCGTCACATCGTCGAACACGGTCGGGCCGATGAAGTGCCCCTTCTCGTACCCCGGGACCTTGATGTCCCTGCCGTCAAGGAGGAGCTTCGCGCCCTCGTCCACGCCCTTCTGGATGTAGCCAAGGACCTTCTCCTTGGCCGCTGCGGAGACGACCGGCCCCATCTGGGAGCTCTCGTCCAGGCCGCAGCCGACCTTGAGGTTCTTCGACGCGTCGAGCCACTTCTTGAGGAGCGGCTCCGCGACGTCCCCGATGGCGATCATGTTGGAGCCCGCGAGGCACCTCTGGCCCGCGCACCCGTAGAACGATGCCAGCATGTTGTTGACCGTCTTGTCGAGGACCGCGTCGGGCATGATTATGAGGGAGTTCTTGGCGCCGCCCTGCGCCTGCACCCTCTTGCCCCTCTCCGCGGCGGTCTTGTATATCCACTTCGCGACGGGCGTCGAGCCGACGAACGAGACGCCCTTGACGTCCTTGTGGTCGAAGAAGGTGTTGACCGCGTCCTCCCTGCCGTTCACCAGGCTGATCACGCCCGGCGGGAAGCCCGCCTGGTCGATCAGCTTGAACATGTACTGGGTCGTGATGGGCACCTGCTCCGACGGCTTAACTATGAACATGTTGCCCGTGGCGACCGCGTACGGCCAGAACCAGAAGGGCACCATGCCCGGGAAGTTGAAGGGGCATATGCCCGCGAACACCCCGAGCGGGGAGATGATTACCTCCTCGTCGATGTTGGAGGCGGCCCCGTCCTCGAGGTTGTAGCCCATCTGCAGCGAGGTTATCCCCGCCGCCACGTCCACGTTGTCTATACACCTGCGGGTCTCGCCCCTCGCGTCGTCGATCGTCTTGCCCTGCTCCTGGGAGATGATCCTCGCGATGTTCTCGTACTCGCGCTCCATTATGGTCTTGAGCTTGAAGAAGCACCTGGTCCTGTCGCCGGGGGCCGTCTCCCTCCAGCTCCACCAGGCATCCTGGGCCGTCTCTATGGCGGCCCTGGTCTCGTCCGCCGTCGAGAGCGGGACCTGGGCTATGACATCGGTAGTCGCCGGGTTCCTCACGTCGAGGGCCTTGGACGAGCCGGAGTCGACCCACTCCCCGTTCACGTAGTTCTTCAGTCTCCCGTAGTTCCTGCTAACTGGATCCAGCACAGCCATCCTATCGATTCCTCTTGGTCGTCAGACCGGTCTCACAGCGTCTGAGCCGAGCCTGCGCCGCAGGCGGACGGAGGAACGACGACCCCCCTCATACAGGTTCGCCTGCGACAACGGACTCCCGTCAACATTTCGCCGCATAGTTCGCAATATGTTCGACTCAGGGCCCCCTATTCCGAGGTTACATTCTACGGATGAGGTCCAGTTTTGCCAGAATGTGCTCCCTCTGTATATACGTTTTGGTGCGCCTGGCTCCGCGGCCAGCGCAGGGGCGGGACGAAAACACGGGAAGTGGTTTGGCGAAGGGGATGGTATGTAGAAGAGGTCCCTCGTCTATATCGAATGTGGTGAACAACGATGAGACGAGAGACCATGGTATATGTGGGCCTGGACGTACATAAAGAATTCTGCCAAGCTTGTGTCATCGA
>JBFMHR010000010.1:0-6364 GCA_040751795.1 Thermoplasmatota archaeon
GTTGCCGGAGTCAAGGGGCCCGAGGGGTTTATCGTCCCTTCGCAAGGCCCGTGCCGTAGCGGTCAAGCTGCCGGGGTCGGGGGAGCTCGAGGGGCATCCCCTCGTGTTCTTGGGGGTTTGGGGGCATGACCGCCCCCATCTCCAATTTGCGAGGCCGCAAGGCCGAACGCGACCTCTGGTTCGAGGTGCCTCGCTCTGAGGACCAAGTAGCGGCCGCGCCGGCTGGGGAAGCGATCGCCAAGCAGGAAACCCTCCGCTTCAGCCGGCGTGGCCCCCACTCGGGGCAAAGGGGCCGGGGCGCCTCGCCCTGGACCCTTTGCGCGAGTGGGGGAGCGGGCGACCTTGGGACCTCCGCTTCGAACGGCGGTGGGCCCGAGGGAAGCGTATCGACCTGGCGAGAACGAGGGACTTGGGGGAGACTATGACACTGGGGCGATGGCCTGTGGTGAAACCCTGCGACTTACCATCCAGCGTGGTACTGATGTGGCAACAGGTGGCGAGTGTGGTTGCGGTGGTGAGTGATCAATAAGGTTACTGTCTTGTTCGAGAGCGCCTCTTGGTTGCGACCCTCCGCGCTCGACGGGTGGGACGAGGGGTGAGGAGAGTCCGGAGGTGGCGCGACGGCTTGAACCCGACGTGCTTTCGGGCACGAAGCACGATGATCTTGCCCGCCGTCGGATTGTGGATCTTCCGGACCGGGTAGGTCCGAACGGTGAAGGTGCCGAAGCCTCGCCACTCGAGACGACCGGTTCGCACGAGGTCGCCGATTAGGAACTCGAGCGCCGTGTCGAGGACCTGGCCAACCGTCGCCGCCGCGAGGTCGAGTCTTGCACCCACCTGGCTGTCGAGATCGCGGCGACGCATCGGTCAGGCGGGCTGGGCGGCGAGCCAGGTTCTGATCAACCGGACCAGCTCGGCGATCTGTTCCGGAGACATCTGGTGAAGGCGCGTCAGGATGCCGCCCGGGTCGACCGGTCCGCCTCCGGCCGAATAGCCGAGACCCTCGAACGCTTTCACCAGATGGGAGGCGCGAATCAGCGGGTTGGCGGCGTTCTCGACCTTCGCCAGAGAGATCGCTTTCCCGGCGGCCACCTCGGCCAGCTCGTTGAATCGCAAGACGAAGAGATCCTTGGCGTCCGCGGCGACGGCCACCTGAGCGCGGGTCTTGAAGAACTTCTCGACGGTGTTCGGTCGGGTGATGTCTTCCTTCGTCATCCTCTTCCCCCGCGGCCGCCAGCCTGGCCGGCTTGGCGCTCTGGTTTTCGGGTTTCTTGCCGGGTGCCGGCAGATTTTGCCGGCTATAAGCTCGTTTTGACTCAGAAATCGGTATCTTCCCGGCGCGTTAAGTGTACCACATGGTTAGGATGGTGCTTGAAATAGCCGTGGTTTTCGTTGGTGAGAAATAGGATTTTAGTCTGTAGACACACTCCGTTCGGGCTCTATCACCTTTACTGTGAGCCGGACATGGCCTTGATCGTTCGGGCGGTCCCGGCAGATTCTGCCACCAGGCTCCCTTCGGTCAACCTTCACGCCGACGTCATCGGGGGTATCGCCGGATGCGTCATCCGGTGGATGAGGTAATTGCCGAGCGTCCCCTCGAGGTCTTTCATCTGCTGTCGACGTTGAACGACTCCGGCTGGAACCCTGAGCAATGGCTGGATGAACCGGTCCAGAAGCTGGGATAGGTAGGCTTCCCGGTACTCGTCCGCCTGGATCCCCAGCTTCCACTTCTTCCCCTGCCCGCCCTTGCCATCCACCCCGCCGGTCGTTCGGGCCCACACCTGCGCCCAGGGATCTCCTCCGCCCTTCGGGATTTTGGTGAATCTCCGGTGAACCGTGTACGTGTGATCATACACGTCCTCCCCAGGCTCGAGCGTCGAGGGGCGGATCAGATCCAGCCAGATGTAGTCCTTCCGGCCGTATTGCTCGAACCGTCGAAACCGCCGAACTCCGGAGTTCCTCAGGTCCCGCGTGAACTCCTCGCCTATGTTGTACCCCGTCGGGTCGAAGTCACAGATCGATAGAACAGCGAATTCCTGCTCCGCGATCTCCACCCCCTTCGCCGCGATCTCGCTGACCATGTAGTTCGTGCTCAAGAACGGGCACATCCCTCCCGTGGCCACCACCGTACAGCCGTACCGGGCGCTCGCCACCTTCAGCATTCCGAAGAATCCCTCTTTCTCCGTCATCAGGATCACGTGCGGGTTACCTTCCCCGATGACGCGAGCTTCCTGGTTGTCGTCCGTGAACTGGAAGTCCTTGTAGCTCACGAGCCCCGCTTCCACCAGCTTCGCCAGTGCCGTCCCCATCGTGCCGGACCGGTCCTCTCGAAACTGCTTGAACCCTCGATTGTTCATCGGTGTCTTGATGTCGTACCACATGCCACGGATGAAACCGCGCTTGTAATAGAACTCCGGCGGGTTTCCTGCACGGATCCGTTCGTAGAACTGCCAGATGACGTTCCGGAAGAACCGACCTAGCTCGACGTTCTCCGTCGTCCTCCAGCCAAAGTGCTTGAGGATCTCTTCTTTGGACATCTCCTCGAGGATGTCGCGGTCGTAGTGGGCGAGCTCGAGTCTCTCCGCGATCTCAGGCGGCAGCTCGACCACCGGCTTACCTCGACCTCTCTTGATGTGACTCGCCAGGTGCCGCCAGCCAGGCATCGGGTCAGCGCCCTTTGGGTGTGGCCTCGCGGAGGTCCGCCAACGCCTTGGCAGCCACGTCAGCGAGCTGCTTGTCGGTGAGGTCGCGCCAGTTCACACCCCGTCCCTCGAGCCATTTCTGGAAGTGGTACCGGTTCTGCATCCGGGCGAAGCGATCGTAGATCTCCTCGTCGGGTGCTCTCGTGTTCCTCGCCAGCCACTCGTCGATGGATGTCTTGGTGAAACGCAGGAGGTTACCTACCTTCGTGAAGGGGATCTCGTGGGATTGGACCTTCTTGTACAGGGTGTGGACGGCGAGCGAGAGGTACGTGGCGACCTGGTCGATCGTCATCACTTCGGGAGTCGGGCCAGGGGATGAGGTTGATGCGGAGGATGATGGGTCGGCTTTCGACCGGGGGCGATCGGGGCGGAGTTTCCGTTTCTTCGTCACGGGTGGTTCCGAGGGTCAGATGTGAATTGCATGACCACTCTACGACCCCTTATAATGCCCCGCAACAACTTCAAAAAACCGGCAACCCGAGGAAGGTTCCTCGGGCTGTGCGATTCGGCCCTCGTCTAGATCGTCCATCAAACACCTAGACGAGAGTGCTGGATTCACGGCCTAGTCTACTTGAAGACGGACCTTCCGGTCAACGCTGTTTGTTGTGGGGAGGTCTCCGTGCGTCCGTCAGAGGTTACAAACCCGGTTCTGCAGCGTGTTCTCGAGAAGCTTTCTCACGTGAGACGATGTGCCAACGGGTTCATCGCGCGGTGCCCAGCTCACGACGATAAGAAAGCCAGTCTATCCATCACCGAGGATGCGGAGGGAAACGTCCTCCTCCACTGCTTCGCCGGGTGTGCTATTGAGGCCATCGTCGCGGCCATCGGTCTCGCTCTACGGGATCTCTTCGCTAAACGGGTGACTCCCGTTCAGAAGCAGGACCGCGTCTTCTCCACCCTCGAAATCAGGAGTCGTTCCACCACCAGGAACCTCTACTTCTACCGCGACCGCGACGGATCTCCTCTCTTCCTCGTCGTCAGAACCGATACCAAGCAGTTCTACCAGTATCGATCCGTCGGCCCTGACTCCTGGCAGAAGGGCCTCGGAGATACCAAGCGCGTTCTCTACCGCCTCCCTGAGATCCTCCAGGCCGTCAAAGCCGAGCGCCGCATCTTCATCGTCGAGGGCGAAAAGGATGTCGAGAATCTCGTCGCCATCGGTCTCGAGGCTACCTGCAACCCGATGGGCGCGGGTAAGTGGCGCGACGAATACTCCCAAGATCTTCGGGGCGCCAGGGTCGTCATCCTTCCCGACAACGACACCCCGGGCACAGACCACGCCAAGACCGTCTCCTCGTCTCTCCTTCCGATCGCCGATGAGGTCAGGTTGGTACCGCTCCTGGGCCTTTCCGAGAAGGGGGATGTCTCGGACTGGTTGGCCGTCGGAAACTCTCGTGAGGACCTCGAGAGCCTCGTTCTGAAGACCTTTCCACTCGGCAAGGAGGAGGTTTCGGCCTTTGCTCAGGAGATGACTCGCAGGGTTGCGGACGAACACGATAAGGCTCTCGAAAAGGCCAGGGAGGTCTCGAAGAACATCCTCGACAGACTCAGGGAGAACCCAGAGAGCTCTATTGAGCCGGAGGTCTACGAGGCGTTGGCTCTCCTCAGACGGTCAGCTCCGGCGGACTGGGTCAACTTCAAGCGCTCGTTGGTCAAGTACCGTATCCCTCAACAGGCCTTCGAGAAGGCCGTTCGCGCTGCTCAGAAAGCTCACCTGAGACTCGTGGCACCTGATGAGACTCCGACTCCTGGAGTCGCGGGGGCAATGCTCCCGGATGCGCCTGTACCGGATCTGACGATTCCTGACGGCTACTTCCTCAACGATGATCGCACCATCCACGAGGTCGAAAACTCTGATGGAGAGCCGGAGCTCCACACCATCGCCTTCGCCCCTATCCTCATCACAGGCCACCTCTATGACGAGGAGGAGGGCATCTCTTCACTCCGGCTCGAGTGGCGAAGGCCAACAGGCTGGAGAAAGGCCATCGTCGACCGCGGGGTCGCTCTCGACGCCAGACGGTCCGTCTGCCTCGCTTCCTTGGACTTCCCCATCTCGAGTGAGAATTCTCGCGCCGTTGTCCGATACCTCGCTTCCTTCGAGGCCGCCAACTACGCATCCCTGCCAAGGGCCAGGATCTCCTCTCGTCTGGGTTGGCAGGGAAAGAAAGGAGCGTTGGGCTTCCTCTGGGGTCGGACCCTCATCAACTCGGACGGTGAGATCCTGGAGACCAACGACCTCGATGACCAGCAATCCACCGGGTGGAAGAAGAACTTCATCGCCTTTCGGGGGCAGACCGCAGGAGACGAACAGATCGCTGACGCGTACCGATCAAAGGGAACTCTCGACGCCTGGATCAACGCCGTCAGATTGCTCGACGGATTCCCGAGGGCTCAGCTCGCCGTCTATGCCGCATTCGTCCCTCCGCTTCTCCCGATCCTCGAGGCTCCGAACTTCATCATCGATTGGTGTGGCCGCACCAGCACTGGAAAAACCACCACTCTCAGAGTCGCGGCCAGTGTCTGGGGAAGAGCCGAAGAGTACCATCCGGAAAGTGTCATCTCTACCTGGGACGCCACCAAGGTATGGACCGAGCGGGCTAGTTCAATCCTGAATGGGCTCCCTCTCATCCTCGATGACACCAAGCGTGTCCGTCACCCTAATCAGGTCGCGGAGCTCCTCTACGCCGTCGCGAGCGGAAGAGGGCGCGGACGGGGAAACCTCAAGAGTACCGCCGTCACCAGACACTGGAGAACCGTCCTCCTCTCATCAGGAGAAGCTCCGGCTACCAGCTTCACTCAGGATGGCGGAACCCGCACTCGAAGCATCGAGGTTCGGGGCCTTCCTTTCGGTCGGAGTGATGAGACCTCCGGGGCGCTCGTCAACCGGCTCTCTCTCGCCATCAAGTCCAACTACGGCCATGCAGGACCGGCTGTCGTTCGGTGGTTGATCCAGCACAAGGCTCGGTGGGGTCACTTCGCCGAGGACTATCGAAGACGGGCTGAGGAGTACGCGAAAGGCGGGTCCAACGAGGCGGGACGGCTCGCACAGTATGCGGCGGCCATCGATATGGCGGCCGCACTCGTCCACGAGGCGCTCGATCGTCCCTGGAGCTTCAAGTCTCCCCTCGACGTGTTGTGGAAGGACATCGCTCGAGAGGCTCAGGATGCTGCAGGAGAAGCTCGGACCCTTCAGGACCTCTATGCGTGGGCCTGTCGTCACGAGACGTCGTTCTATGGGCGCCACAGGACCGCGGATGATGGAACGCCACTGTACCCGAGGGGAGAGGCTTTCGGGCGCTGGGATGGCGACGAGGGTTGGGAATTCATCGCGTTTTCGCCAGATGTCCTCAACCGTTTGCTGAAGGAGCTGGGTCACCAACAGCCAGAGGCCATTCTCTCAGGATGGAAAGAACGGGGTTGGTTGGATGCTGACTCAGACAAGTACACAAGGCAGTGTCGAATGGGAGAAGGTAAGAAGCCACGCCTTGTGATTATTCGACGATCCGCTCTGGTGGAAGTCGAGATTTGACGGTTTTCAATGTCCCTGTCGGGGAGGGTCGGAATCCCCCACCTTTAGGTGGAGCCTTCAGGAGGCTTGCGGGGCCCGATGCTGGCATGGAGGGTGAGAGTTCCTTCGGCAAGCCGCTTGTTCGTGGCTGGCG
>JBFMHR010000011.1:0-5876 GCA_040751795.1 Thermoplasmatota archaeon
TTGCGGCCAGCTTCGGGGCGAAGCCGCCCTCGTCGCCGACATTGGTGTCCAGCCCCTTGTCGGCGAGCACCTTCTTGAGGCAATGATAGACCTCGGTGCCCATCCTCAGCGCCTCGGCGAAGCTCCCCGCCCCGACCGGCACCACCATGAACTCCTGGAAGTCGGTGGAGCCCCTGGCGTGCCTGCCGCCGTTGAGTATGTTCATGAAGGGGACGGGCATGGTGAAGTCCTTCTCTCTGCCGAGGTAGCGGTAGAGGGGCACACGCTTGTGGCTGGCTGCGGCGTGGGCCACCGCCAGCGAGACCCCCAGGATGGCGTTGGCACCAAGGCGGGACTTGTTCCCGGTGCCGTCCAGCTCGATGAGCTTCCGGTCAACGGCCTGCTGGTCGAGGGCGGACATGCCCAGGATGGCGGGGCCGAGCTGGTCGTTGACG
Organism: Thermoplasmatota archaeon; assembly: GCA_040751795.1. Classification (GTDB taxonomy): domain Archaea; phylum Thermoplasmatota; class Thermoplasmata; order UBA10834; family UBA10834; genus UBA9653. The sequence continues at coordinate 435 of JBFMHR010000011.1, forward strand.
CTGGCCACCGCGCGGAGCACGCCCTTGCCCAGGAACCTGCCCTTGTCGCCGTCGCGGAGCTCGACCGCCTCGTGCTCGCCGGTGCTGGCCCCGGAGGGCACGGCGGCGACGCCGGTAGTGCCGTCCTTGAGCGTTACCTCCACCTCCAGGGTGGGGTTGCCCCGCGAGTCCAGTATCTCCCGGGCGCTAACCTTTGCGATGCTGGACATTGTCTGCTCCCGTCTGTTTGCCTTGTGCCAGCCTTATCGCCATCTCCACGGCCTCGGCTGCCGTCCCTGCGCGGACGATGCCGGCCTCCTCCTTGCCGTTGCGCGAGAGGTGCCAGGTGTTCAGGCCGACGATGGGGATATTACCCTGGAGGGCGTAGGCGAGCTCGGTGAGGGTGCCGTAGGCGCCGCCGATGGCGATGACCGCCCGGGCCGACTTCACCACTATCTGGTTGCGGGCGTAGCCGATGCCGGTGACGATGGGTATCCTGACGTAGGGGTTAGCCGTTTCCGCGCTATCCCCGGGGAGGACGCCGATGGTGAGGCCTCCAGCCCGGGCTGCGCCCTTACAGGCGGCCTCCATGACCCCGTTCAGCCCGCCGCAGATGAGGGAGGCTCCCCGCTTTGCCATCTCCCGTCCCACCTCCTCTGCCAGCGCTGCCTCCTCCGGGGTGCACTGTCCACCGCCGATGACAGCTATGGAAATCGTGTGTTGCATAGGTCGAAAAAGAAGGTGCCTTCGGCGATTATAGCATCGGAGGGGGGTGGTTTACCAAAGCTCCGTTGGCCCGATGATACGGTTCTCCTTCTTGTCATTGCGAGCGACAGCCGAAGCCGCGAGCGGAGCGTGGCGGGAAGCAATCTCACCGTCCGTCAACGACGAAACCGTGAGACTGCTTCGTCGCCTGCGGCTCCTCGCAGTGACAGCCAGGGGGAGGCTTGTCCATTGTGATGTTGGTGACAATCGTATGGAAGCATCTGAGGATGCGGCGTTTGTGAGTCGCGATGGTCTTCAACCTGAATATGGCGCTTGACTGGGTGTTTTGACTCAGACGTCGCACGGTTGTATAGTCGCCTGCAGCACAGATCCATGACTTGGGGGAGGTGCGCAGGTGCATCATCAGGCAACGACTCATAGGGTGACTCGTGAATTCGAAGTCGAGGTCGAAAAATGGTCAGACAGTGATGGGGGTGATGAATATAGGGCCCGGTGTACCGAACTTTCAGGGTGTGGAGTCCACGCGAGTAGCGAGGCTGAGGCTCTGCGAAGAATTAGGCGGGCCATAGACGTGTGGATTGACTATGCCGGCCGCCAATTCCGAGACGCCCCGCCGGATATTGAAGAGTTCATGTGAACTCTGATGCCGGGCAACCCGCTTGGTTCCCAGATATTCTTTATCCCGGTTGCACCTAGTCCCGTGTTGGCTGTGACCGATTTATCTAGCTGGACTGTCAAGGCCAAAGACCTTGGGAATGGCAACATCCATCTCGTAATCTTTGAATTGTCCTTCCTTACGTTTGGCTCTTTTGTACTCATACTCGGGAAGCGGCCACCACAACCGCTTTTGCCCCTTGCCTCCGCGAGGGCTAATCTGTTTGAATTCGTCCGTTGGCATGAGCCAGAACTTGTTGCGTTTCAAGTCAACTGCCGCAATGTAGTCCGCAGGGCAGTCCTCGGGTATTTCCCAGAGAAGCCACTTGTCCCCGGCGGGACCCCCTTGACTAGATGTCTTGACTTGTATCGTTACTACCTGTTTCCCCTTGGGAGCGACCAAATCTATGCCCGTGTCTGTTGTCAGTGCCGCAGACTCTACTCCATGCTTCAGAAGCCAATACTGGACAAGAAGCTCCCCACACCTTCCGATCTGCTGTGTACTCAACTCAGTCATTTCAATCCTCCCTTCCGATTCAGGCCCCGTATTCCACGCTGGTTCTTGCCGAAATCAATTGTGCTGTCCGCTCCGGCCTCTGCCAGCGATTCTGTCGTATTGGACCTGTTCATTGCCTTCTCCAGGCCTTCGGCGAGGATGGCGTGGAGGGCCTCGGAGACGCGGGCGATGGCCTGCTCCACGGCAGGCCCTTCGTCGGGGTAGAACGGACCGAGGACGTAGCCCACCACGTCCACTGAGGCCCCGGCCTCCTCGTCGCCGGGCCTGCCGATGCCCACACGGATGCGCGGGAAGTCCCGGCTGCCGATGGCGCCGATGATGGACTCCATGCCGTGATGGCCGCCGCCGCCGCCACGGGGGCGGATGCGTACGCGGCCCAGGGGCAGGTCGAGGTCGTCATAGACCACTACCATGTCCTCCGGCTCCAGGTCGTACTGCTCCAGCAGCAGCCGGACCGACTCGCCGCTGAGGTTCATGAAGGTCTGGGGCTTGGCCAGAACCACCGGCGCGCCGGCCACGATTCCCTCGCCTACCATGGCCCTGGCACGGCGGCGCTTGACCTCGATGCCGTGAAGGCGGGCGAAGTGGTTGACGCAGCGGAAGCCGATGTTGTGCCGGCTCAAGGAGTACTCCCTGCCGGGGTTGCCCAGCCCCACGATAACCTTCATGGGGCTCTTTTCCCCTCGAGGAGCTCCAGGAACTCGGCTTCACTCAAGGTCTTTGCCCCCAGGGCTCGGGCCTTGTCCAGCTTCGACCCGGGGTCGGCGCCCACCACCAGGTGGCTGGTCTTCTTGCTCACGTCGGAGCCTACCGAGCCGCCCAGCTCCTTGATGCGGTCCTCCGCCTGCTGGCGGGTGAGGCGCTCCAGGCGGCCGGTGACCACGAACTGGAGCCCGGCCAGCGGCTGCTCCGCGGCCCGCCGTTCCTCTGCCTCCATCCGTACCCCTGCCCGGCGCAGCCTCTCGATGATGCGCCGGTTGCCCTCCTGCTGGAAGAAGGTGTGGATGCTTTGGGCTGTCTTGGGCCCGATGGTGTGTATGGCGGTGAGCTGCTCAAGGCCGGCAGCCATGAGCTCTTCTATGCCCTTGAAGCGTGCGGCCAGCAGCTCGGCGGTCTCGTCCCCCACGTTGGGTATCCCCAGGGCGAAGATGACGCGGGAGAGCGGCCGCTGCTTGCTCCGTTCGATGGACTGGAGCACGTTGTCGGCGCTCTTCTCCCCCATGCGCTCCATCTCCAGCAACTGCTCCCGTTTCAGGTAGTAGAGGTCCGAGGCGTCCTTGACCAGGCCCCGTTCGAAGAACGCGGCGCATAGCTTCTCGCCCACGCCCTCGATGTCCATGGCGCCGCGGGAGACGAGGTGCTTGATGCGCTCCAGGGCCTGGGCGGGACAGGCGGCGTTGCTGCAACGGGCCATGGCCTCGCCCTCGGGCCGCACCACAGCGGCACCGCATACCGGGCAACTGGTTCGCATGGCGAAGGGCTTCTCCGCCCCGGTGCGGCGAGAGACCACGGGGCCGACTATCTCCGGGATGACGTCGCCGGCGCGCTGTACGACGACCACGTCGCCGATGCGGATGTCCTTCTCCTTGATGTAGTCCTCGTTGTGCAGCGCGGCGCGGCTGATGGTCGTGCCGGCCACTGACACAGGCTCGAGTATGGCAAAGGGGTTGAGGCTGCCGGTGCGTCCCACGTTGATGCCGATGCCTTCCAGCACCGTGGTGGCCTGGATGGGTGGGAACTTGTAGGCGATGGCCCAGCGTGGCTCATGGGCCACGAAGCCCAGCCGGCGCTGTAAGGCCAGCGAGTTCACCTTGGCCACGATGCCGTCCGACTCGTAGGGCAGGTGCTCGCGTTTCTCCTGGAGCCTGTGGTGGAAGGCCTCTATCTCCTCGACGGTGGCGCAACGGGCGTTATCGGGGTTCACCTTGAAGCCGAGAGACTTGAGGTACTCCATGGTCTCCCAGTGGGTCTCGGGCGTGGCCTTGCCCTCGGCCCATCCCAGGGCGTAGACGAAGATGTCCAGCGGGCGCTGCGCGGTGATACGGGGGTCGAGCTGCCGCACCGAGCCGGCGGCTGCGTTGCGGGGGTTGGCGAAGAGGGGCAGCCCCTCCCTGGCCCGCACCTCGTTGACCTTCTTGAAGGCGGCCCTGGACAGATAGACCTCGCCGCGCACCTCGAAACGCGGTGGGGCGTCCCCGGGCACGGACAGGGGGATGCTCTTGATGGTCCTCAGGTTCTGGGTCACGTTCTCGCCGCGATAGCCGTCGCCCCGGGTAGCTCCCGTGAACAGCAGGCCGTCAATGTAGGTCAGGGCCACCGCCAGTCCGTCAACCTTCGGCTCGGCGACGAAGTCGAAGGGAGCCTCCGGCGCCAGGTTGCCGATGCGCTTGCGCCAGGCGGCGAGCTCCTCGGAGGAGAAGGCGTTGGCCAGGCTGAGCAGGGGCTGGGGGTGCTCCACCACGCCGAACTCCTCCACCGGCGCAGCGCCGACGCGCTGCGTGGGGGAGTCCGGGGTGACCAGCTCCGGGTACCGACGCTCCAGTTCCTGGAGATCGAGCATCAGTGCGTCGTACTCGGCGTCGCTTATCTCCGGGCTGTCCAGCACGTAGTAACGGTAGTTATGGTGGTTGAGCAGTCGGCGGAGCTCTTCAACTCTGCTCTTCGCCTCAGCCATATCAGCCATGCTGCTACATCCCCGGCATCGGAGTCCCGGCCCTATGGTTTCGGGCCCTTCCGTCGGGTGGTCTTCCGCTCCGCTGCCCTGGCGGGGGCCTGGGTGGGGGACTGCTCCGGGGCGCGCAGCGTGCGGTACCACACCTCCGCGTCGCGCTCCGACTGGAAGCGGCTGGCGTCCGCCCCCTTCTGCCCCAGGTATTTGCTGGAGGCCCGTTTCCAGTATGGCACCTCGGAGGGGGAGGAGAGCTCCTCGAAGGTGAAGGAGCATATCCGCATCATGGGGTGGAGCGCCACCGGCATCGGGCCCAAGTTGCCCAGCTCCAGCGTGGGCCGGCCCCGCCATCCGGGCTCGAACACGCCTGCGGTGCCGTGGACGATGATCCCCAGGCGGGCCAGGCTGCTCCGGCCCTCCAGGCGGGCCAGCAGGTCGTCGGCCAACTCCAGGGACTCGTAGGTGCTGGCCAGCACCAGCTCTCCGGGCTGCATGATGAAGGGCTCGCCCACCTGCACCGTCACCTCCCTCATCAGCTCATCGGTGCGGGCTGCACCCAGGGTGTCTATGTAGGGTGCGCGGCTGCGTTCGAATACACGGAATACGTTCGCCAGCCGCAGGTCAATGGAGCAGGGCCCCAGTTGAGTTGCCAGGTCCGGCTCGGGCGTGATCTTGATCCTGCCGGATTTCAGGTACCTTTTTATGTCTCTATCGGATAAGACCATGTCGCACCAGCCGTTCCCCGAATTTGGCCGCATTATAGTGCACGAACCATGCCCCTTCAAGGGTGCTGAGGGCTAACTCTGCTATATGCCTCAATTCGTGAGTACGAATTCGAGGAGCTCACCCTCGTGGTGAATCTTCACCCTCACCTAACCTCTCCCGTCGAGGGAGAGGA
>JBFMHR010000012.1:0-5663 GCA_040751795.1 Thermoplasmatota archaeon
GTCCCTGCCTCACCCGCTCCGATACATCCTGGCCTACGACTCGGCCATCCTCGGGGAAGTGGTTGGCGCCTTCGTGGGAGCGGTGTTCCAGCATCTGAAATGGAAAGCCAAGGATTTTCTCGGTTTGTTGGCGGCGGAGAAGAATGGGGCCACTTTGGCGGCGACGCGCGGGCCGGAGTCAGCGTTGCGTGTTCGGCGGAGTTGCCGCCGGGTGCTGGAAGAGGCCCAGAGAGGCGTCAGGCGACTGGGTGTGCGCTGAAGAGCTCCGGCTGAGCGACTCGGAGTTTCGGAGGTCCCCGACTGCGGCGGCTGAACCGGGACCGCCCGACGAGCAGGCTCTGGACCGGAGCTTGTGGGGAACGAGGCGAAGGAGCTCATAGTCGGACAGATCAGCGGGATCGGCGCCCGATGGGAGGAGCACGATTTGCCGCTCGAGGCCGGGGAGCTTGGACATCAACTGATGAGCACCATCGCGGCCGGCCTCGTCGCCATCGAGCACCAAGAGGAGGCGAGAAGCTGAGGCGAGAAGGTTGACTTGGTGGGGCGATGCCGAGGTGCCGCACAGGGCCACGACATTGTGGAGGCCAAGCTGGTACAACCGCATCGCATCCCAAGGGCCTTCAACTACGATGAGACCATTCTCGCCTTGTGGGTCCGTCCGATGCCAGTTGAACACGACTTCGCTCTTGGGAAACCCGTCGGGGAGCTTCCACTTGCCGTAGAGTTCGATCTCGTGGGGATGCAGACGCCGACCGGTATAGCCGAGAGGACACCCCTCCGGGTCGTGGAGTCGCACCCCCACACATCCCCGGAGGAAGCCTCCCAGAGGCCAGCCTCCGGCCTCGAACAGACGAGCGGTCTGCGGGAGGATGCCCCGACGGCCCAGAAAGGGATGGGCCGGTTCGAGTCGCAAGGTCTTGGTATAGGGACGGAAGCTTTGGTGTCTCGGCGGCGATGCGATGATCCGGCAGGGACAGGCGTCCAGACCGGGTGCTCCTCGTTCGATCGCCTCGAGCACCCGGGCGGCGGAGGCGTAATCGTCGTGCTCGAGCTTGGCGGTGAGCTCCACCACATCTCCGCCTCCGCAATGGCTGAAGCACCGCCAGACACCACGGGCAAGGTTCACCCGAAACGCGCTCCGGTTGTCCCGATCGCCACCGTGACCAGGCAAAGGGCAGGGACCGACGAGTTCATTGTGTAGTGTACGAAGATCGCGGTGGAGGCGGTAGTAGGTGAGAACTGCATCGATACCGACCCGGCACTTGAGTCGTGACAGGTCGTAGCGACGCATTCTCTTCTCTTCTTCTCCTAGCCCGTGCCCGGTCTCAGCCTGGACCACGGGGACATTCGCGGTAGTGCCTGATCGGCCTCGATCACGAAGGCTTCTCTGTGGTCGACTCGTCCGACGGCGGTGCGAGCATCTGGGCCTTGTGGGCCCGGTAGGATCGGCCCTTGACGAGTTTCAGGACGAGGGCACGATCGACGAGACGATCCAGGAAGGCCATGGCCACGGGCGGGTCGCCGAGATACTCGCCCCAGCAGTCGAAATCGACGTTGGTGGCCAGGGCTGTGCTGCGCTTGCCAGCTCGTGACTGGATGACCTTGTAGAGGACGCTCGTCGCCTCGCGACACCTCTTGCGCTCGATGTGATCGAACCCGAACTCATCGATGATCAAGAGGCTGTATCGCTCGTAGTATCGAAGTCTGGCCGGGAGGGTATCGTCGGCCAGAGAGGCGGTGAGATCCTGGAGCAGACTCGCGCTCGTCGTGTAGCGGACTCCAAAGCCTTCGACGCAGGCACGAATGCCGATGGCCTGAAGAAGATGGCTCTTGCCCAGGCCGGATGCCCCCACGAAGACCAGGTTCTCGTTGCGACGAACGAAGTCACACCGCGCGATCGCCTCGATCTGGTTCCGATCAATGCACTTTCGGTTGAAGTCCCAGTCGAAGGTCTCGAGGGTCTTGTGTTCGACGAACCGGGCTTCCCGGATTCGTCGTTGAATACTCCGTTCCCGGCGGCGAGCGCAGATTTCGCCCAACACAAGGTCCAGGATGTCGAGATAGGAGAGAGACTCTTTCTCGGCTCGTGCCAACGCAGCGTCGAGATCCCCACCAGGATAGACAATATTCAACGATGAGAGATGAGCCAGAACCCGGGCGTGGGTCTCAGCGGGAACGGGGCTCGTCTTCCGTCGTTGCCGCGTCGTCATCGGAATCCTCCAGATCTGCCGAAGAGTCGGTCACCAGGTGTGAATACGCCCCCGTGGGCCGCGGGTTCACCCGCGGTTCCCGCAGACGATCCTCCAACTGCTGGCTCGCCTGACGCCCCAGAGTTTCAGTCAGGGTTCGCGGCTGAGCCCGAGCCGCCAGGATTCGCTCGACAGCCGAGAGCCGCCACGCCCGATACTCGGTCGCGTGCTCGAGTGCCGCGATCAGGTCCCGCTTGTGGTAGATCTCCAGCAATCGCAGGATCTTGCGCGCCTGCTCACGGCCATAGCGGTGGTGCACTACGAGCTGATCGAAGAACCTCGCTGGTACCGGACCGAGCTCGACGAAGCATCCCTTCAAGAGCTCATGGTCCCTGGCTCGACGTGTATCACGACGATGTGCGGGATCCGTGGTCTTCTCCGGCTCCGACGAACGAGGCCGCAGGGCATGATGGGCCACTTCGTCCAGGTGGTGATTGTAGACGACCAGGTCGGACTCGGTGATCCGTACCGGTAGCAGATCTCCGATGTGCGCCAGCGGTACCGAGTATCGATTCGTGTCCCAGGCGACGTATCCTTCGGTATCCACGGTCCGGTAGACCACCTCCGCCGCGTCGAAGGCCGCTGCGGGCAGGGGCAGCAAGTGACCCTTCTCCCGTTCGAAGCGATCGATCGGACGCTCCTTGCCAAACTCCTTGAGCTCCCGCACATCAGACCGGTTGTCCAGCCACCAGTCCTTGACCTCGATCAGGTGTTCGAGGGAATGGAACGTCCGGCCGTTGAGCAGGCTCGTCTCCACGTACCGAAACGGCCTCTCCACCTTCCCCTTGGTCTGACTCCGCCGCCTCTTGCAGGCCCATGGCTTGAAGCCATAGTGAGTCGCGAAGGCAAGGAAGCGGACGTTGTAGATCGGTAAGTCGTCCTCCCAGCGATCCACCACTCCCTTGTCGCTGTCGTAGAGACAGATCGCGGCGAGGCCGTCGAAACGCTTGAAGGCACTCGCGTGTTCACGCATCGTCGTGGTCTGCTCCCGCGTCTCGACGAACTGGAGATACTGCCGGCGGGAGTACCCAAGGACGTAGCTGAATGCATTCACCGTCCGCGTTCCCTCGGACACGAAGTCGATCGTGTAAGGCGAGTAATCCATCTGCGCCTGGCGCCCCGGAGCTGTCTCGAACCGCGTGACCGGATCCTGAGCCGGGCTTGGCCGAAGCTCCCGAACTCGGTCCCGGACGATGGTGTAGCGCCCGTGGAATCCTTCGATTTGAAGCTCTTCGAAGACCCGCTGCGCTGTGATGTCCGGGTACCGCTCGAGAAGCTCTCCCATGCGAACTTCGAACACGTCGAGCTTGCTCTTTCGCTGCTGTGGAGGACGCGGCAACTCCGGGCTGAGGCTGCCCTCCTCCCGCGCCTTGGCATGCTTGGCCAGGGCACGCTCGACCCGCCCCCGAGAGATTCCTAGCGCTAGCGCTATGCCACGCTGCGAGGTGTCTTGATAGAACAGGCGCACGATCTCGTTCAAGAGCTTCTGATTCATCCGGCCTTCTCTCTCCGGCACGCGTCGGCACAGAGTCGCCCCACGTGGCTCGCGACCTCGGCAACCTGACCCAGTCGCGGTCGGAGCTGCTCCCAGTCCCGCATCGTCAGCGTCTCCCGAGGATCACCCGTGAGCACGGAGTCCAGCCGCGTCAGCAACCCCAGAACCGCTCCGAGCTGCCGGAATACCCTTTGCCCCGCAGCGCTCAGTCGTGGGTCGGCTGTAGGTATGGGACTCCCCTTGTTCTGCTCCAGAGCCTCTCGGGGCTTCGCGAGCACGAAATCCTCGGCCTCGCTGGTGGTGCATCCGCCCAGCATCTCCACCAGACGCTTCACATCGTCCCTCGAAAATGCTTCGCGACGGATCGTCTCGAGGAGCCGCACCTGGTTGCCCGCGGGCAACCGAACCAGCTCCCGGGCCACCGTGGCCGACAACAAGCCAAGGCTCACCTGCTCTCGCACGGCCGGTGACAGACGCTCTACGAGGGCCAACCTCCGACACACCCAACTCTTGTGCCGCTCCAGAAGATCAGCCACCTCGACCTGGGTCAGACCGTCCTCGCGGACCAGCGCCTGGACGATCCATCCTTCCTCAAGCTCACGCGTCCGGCCCGCCACGCGATTGAGGCAGTAAATGGCGGCTTTCGCCGTCCTCTCCTCGGCGACCATGACCCGTGCCTCGAGGGTCGTCATCCCTTCGATATTCTCCGCGGCCCCAAGCCTCTTGAATCCGTCCACCAGCTCGAGGACTCCCCCCTGTCGACACGCCACCACCGGCGAGATCTGGCCGTGGCGCTCCAGGGAGTGACGCATCCGAATCGTCTGCTGGGGATCATGCAGCCGGTAGCGGGCGTAACGCTGACCGAAGTTCTCGAGCCGCACTGCGATCGGCCCCTCTGCACTCCACTCCACCATTCTCAGAACCTCACCCTCGTACGCGCATCGATACCTCGGCCGAGGCTCGCCCAAGGCTCGCTCATGAATGTTCTATCCGAAGGGGAGCCCAGGTGTATGTAGGATCCGCTTATCTCGGTGAGCCTCGGGATCGTGCCCTGTGGTCAGCCCGCACCCTCGCTCCTGCTGGCGGCGCTTCCATCGCTTCTCGCGCTCCAGAACCCGCTCGAGTGCCCGACGACATCCTTCGGAACAGAACCGTTGCTGCCGTGAGCGGGCCCACGTCTCATACCGCTCGTAGCAGCCAGGGCGGTCACAGGGTTGACCGGAAAATATTTTTCGTTGATGACCCTCGCCGGCATCGGATGCGGGTTCTGACGATCTGCCACCCCCACCGGTGCCTTTCTCCCGGCGTCGTTCTCGATAGCGGCAGGACTGCTTCTGACGACCGCGTTTCCCCTTCTCCGTCCGTCGGAATTTCACTGCCGCTCGCCACAGGGACCACTTCCGCGCCTCGGCCCGGCACACATCGCTGCAGTAACGGTCCCTTGGCCTTACCGGACGAAACTGCCGCTCGCAGCCCTTCAGCAAACAGATCCGCGTACGCGGCGCAGAGCGATGCCCCTGTCGTCGACTTGGGGCTTGATCTTGCGGCTTCGATGATCGATGGTAATTGGGGCCCACGGGAGCGGCTTCTCCCTAAGGCTCAAGTCCCGGGTGGGAGCACTCACTCCCGCCCGGGGCGGCTCTGTCCGAGGATCAGGGCCATCCTCTTCAAGAATCATCGGTCGACAACGAATCGTTCTTGCGGCGACTCCCGAACAAGTTCCAGGACATAGGACCCTTACCTCGCCGCGGACTCCGATTCTCGATTGTCGAAGCGTTCTGGCCCGCGAGCATCGACCAATCCACACCGACCCTGGGGTCGGTTCTCAGAACAACGAACAACGGGAGTTCCCTCCAATTCTCCGAGGTGAGGCCCTCGCTGGAATGCCGTGGTCACCTCAGCTCAGGAGAACAACCGAC
>JBFMHR010000013.1:0-5345 GCA_040751795.1 Thermoplasmatota archaeon
CAGACGGCTCTTGCGGACGGTCCATACACCCTGCGTCTCGCTATCAGTGACCGAAGCGGTAATACTGGGACGCTGATCAGCACCTACTTCCTGGATGCCAAGAAGCCGGTTGTCACTCTGCAACCATCGGAGAACGCGATCCTGACGACCGCAACCCCCACCCTCATCGCCACGTTCGCGGATGAAAGCCCATCGAGCTCCATCGACGTGGGCAGCTTCGTAGGGCTGGTGGACGCGGTCGATCACAGTGCGTCCTTCACCGTATCGAGCACCCAGGCCGTCCATGTGGTTCCTCCTCAGTCGGCGCTTGCGGAGGGGGGACACGTCTTCATCGCCCGGATAAGTGATCGTTCCGGTAACTCTGGTGAAAGCTCCTCCAGCTTCCTGGTCGATACGCGACCTCCACAGATCGCGATCGTGAGCCCATCGGAGGGGGCTACTCTTCCGACCACGACCCCGCTGTTCGAGATCTCGTTCGCGGATCCAGAGGTAGGGTCGGGCCTGGCGCTCACGTCTTTCAAGGGGATTCTGGATCAGCAGCAGGACATCACGAGCGCGTTCACCGTGACGGCGACCGGAGCGACCTATCAGGTTCCCGCGGGGTCGCCGCTGGCCGCGGGAGAGCACCAGCTATCCGTGGAGATCGCCGACCGCGGGGGGCTGAAAGCGACGGCCCAGGTCTCGTTCACGCTGATCATACCGCCGTCCGGGCCGACGGGAACCATCGTCGGGAAGGTGATCACTGGGGACGGTTGCACACCAGAACCTCTCGCGGGGGCGCTTGTGAAGATCGTTCACGGTACGACCGTCGTGAGAACGGATGCCGCGGGGCGGTTCGTGATGCCGGCACCGATCGGGAACGTCTGGCTCCAGATCGAGAAGGCCGGGTACCTCCTGGTTCAGCGGTCGATCCGCGTGATCCAAGGGCGCGAGTCTGCGCTTCCGACGGTGTACCTGGCCAAACAGGACCCCAAGTCGACGCGCGTGGTCGCTGGCATGGGCGGTACGGTGACCGACTCCACCGGGAACATCACCCTCGAGCTTCCCCCTGGTGCCCTACCTCAAGACATGGACGTCGTGCTCACGATGGTGACTGACCGCCGGGCGTCCAAGGGTCCTCCCATGCCCATGTTCATCCCCGGGCTTGGGGCACGCATCACTCCGGAGTTCGTGAGGTTGAACGTCCCGGCGACGCTCAAGATCCGCAACCTTGCCAACATCCCGATGATGACGATCTTCGGGTTCGACTGGAATCTGGAGACGCAAGCTTGGGACAGAACGCCCGATGCGGTCGTGACTCCCGATCTGGCCTATCTCCAGATGACCATCGACCACTTCTCGCAGGTGTGGGGGGGCTGTCATGGTGCCAAGAAAGGGGGCGGAAACGGCAACGGGATCTCCACCTGCGACGGGTGCTGTGCCGGGCCCGCGCCAGCCTCCGGTGGAGGGCCTTGCGCGAAAGGCTATTGTGAAGGGGGGCAAGGTCAGCCGGGATCCCCGAAGATCGTCTACAAGACTGGAGCGCTCGTCGAGGGTCACGACCTCGTGCCCATCCGGAGTCGCAACACGTCACGCAGTCTGCGATTCGTCTACTCGTCTCAGACTGCGAACCCGGAACGGGTCATCCCCACGACGTTCGAGCGCGAGAATCCGGTGACCGGGATCCGGGTGACCGCGACCGCCGGTGCCCAGTTCTCCGAAACCTACTACACCCCGACGACGGGAACGATCTTCCACGGCTTCTACTGGAACGCCCTGGATTCGCAGGGCCGGAAACTCCCCACGGGGGTCTACCCGGTGAGAGTGTCGGGTCATTTTGCCGAGACAGCCACCATCGAGGGTAGCGGGGCCTCGGCGAACGTGGAGATCGAGACGGACGTCCACACCGAGAGATTCGTAGGGATCCAGAACAACAGCGAGAGTCCGTTCGGGTCCGGGTGGTGGCTCTCGGAGCTCGATCGCCTCATCGTCGAGCCGACGGGCAACGTGCTCTGGGCGGGCGGCGACGGATCTGTCACCGTGTTCCAGCCTGGGTACTACAGCGAGCCGCTGGCCGGGGCGTGGATACCAGGTTTCGCAGGTGATGGCGGCCCAGCGAGTCAGGCGTTGTTCAACGCAATCACGGATGTCGTCTACGACAAGCAGGGCAATCTGTTCGTTCTCGACTCCGGAAACGTGCGGGTTCGCCGGATCTCGACCGATGGAATCGTGACGACCGTGGCGGGCAACGGTCAGGTGGGCCGGGGTCCGGACGGAGTACCCGGAACCTCTTCTCCCCTCGCCACGCCGACAGCCATCACGGTGGACCCGGATGGGAACCTGTACATCGCGGAAGGTGCTCCTTCTCCCAGGATTCGCAAGGTAGACCTGTCAGGGACGATCACGACGGCGGTCTCGAAGGACCCGATGGAGCCCATGCCGATTCCGCCGATCAACAACATGGTCTTCGACCCGAAGTCGAGCACCTTCATCACGGTCGACAGGGACGGCAGCCGCATCTACAGGATCCACTTCGACGCCTCTTTCGAACCTGTCGCCGGAGTGTTGTTCTCGGCCGGGTACTCCGGCGACAACGGGTTGGCGATCAACGCGAAGCTGAATCAGCCCAGCAGCGTGGCGCTGGGCCCCTCCGGAGAGATCTACATCTGCGACTCCCAGAACCAGCGGATCCGCGTGGTGGAGCCGAACGGGATCATCCGGACGTTCGCCGGAACCGGGAGGTCGGAGTATCCGCGGGACGGGCGGACCGCCACGCTCTCCGATCTCTACTTCGATCCACCGGTGAGCGGGATCGCGCTGACTCCGGAGGGTGAGCTCCTGATCGCGGAGACCGGGAACAGGCTGATCCGGAAGGTGGCCCATTCGGGCATGATGTATACGGTGGCAGGTACCCCTGCTCCCAAGCTCTCGACCGAGATACCCTCCGGACCCGCACTTGGCCTGCTCATCGACAACCCCTGGAAGATCGCGGTCGGTCCACACGGAGAAGTCGCGTTCACGGCGGGGATTCACCGGGCGTGGGTCCCGCTCAACTACATCCCCTGCTTGAAGCTCTCGAAAAACGGGGAGGTCACGTACACCCGCACGGTCGGCTCGTTCGCCCAGTTGACTCGACACGCGGATGGCACCTTCACCCAGAAGGATCTCGACGGGACCCTTCACGAGTACTCGGCCCAGGGTCTGAAGCTCGCCAGAATAGACCCGGGCGGATTGACGACCCGGTACACGTACGCCGGGAACCTCCTCGAATCGATCATCGAGCCCACCGGACAGACCTGGACGTTCAGCTACTCGGGCGGCAAGCTGGCCAGCGTGACGGACGCTGCCGGGAGGGTGACTCTCTTCGACATAGGCTCTACGGGTGACCTCCTGGCGATCACCGACCCCGACGGAAAAGCGGTTCGCTACGGCTATGACAACGTCCATCGGATGACCTCAGAGACGAGCACCCTCGGGTCTCAGTTCACTGCAACGTACTCTTCGATGGGCCAGGTGGTGAAGACAGAGGAGCCCGACGGTGGGATTCGGAGGTTCATCCCGCAGGACAGCCTCTCGCTGGCTGACGACCTCCCGACTGGCCATGGCACGAAGTGCGAAGCAGCTCCCTTCATCCGGCCGGATGGGATCTACACCACGTACATCGACGCCCGATCCGGGATATGGCGATTCACCCTCGACGACCGTCGGCAGATCGTGAAAGAGGTGGATCCTCAAGGACGGGCCACCACACGGGAGAGGAACGAAGTCGGCCTGGTGACGACCATGACCCGCTCCAACGGCACGAAGGTGCTGACGACCTACGACAACGCCCTCGGCCGCGTGCTCAGCACGGAAGACACGGCCATCCAGGTTGGAGGGCACAACGCGGTGATCCGGTACGAGTACTCGTCGGCGCATCCGACCATTCCGACGACGATCACCGACGCCATGGGCAACGTGAGCCGATCCGTGCTCGACGCCGCGGGACGCCCCCTGGTCCGGACGGATGCGGAAGGTCATTCCGATGTGACGACATACAACAATCTGGGGCTGGTCATCGCCGAGACGGACAAGAACGGGTGCAAGACCACCCGCACCTACGATTCGAACGGGAACGAGATCAGGCTGACTCACCCCGACCAGAGTTTCGTGGAAACCACGTACACACCCGAGGGCTTCGTCGCTTCGAGCACAGACGAGGAACGGCGCAAGACCGAGATGACCTACACGCCCGCCGGTCTCGTCCTGACGAAGAAGAACGCCCAGGACGGCGTTCGTCGGTTCGAGTACAACGCGGATCGTCTTCTCATCGCCACGGTCGACGAACTGGGACGCAGGCGCGAGATGTCGTACAACTCGATGCGCCGTCTCATCCGCAGCGTATCTTCGACCGGTCGCGTCCAAACGACGGACTACGACCAGCAGGGAAACGTGACCGCGACGACGGACGCCAAGCTGCGGACGACGGTCCAGGAGTACAACGCGAACAACCAGCTCATCCGGAGGATCCAGCCTGGCAACGTGATCACCGCGTACGAGTATGGTGGTTCAGGCGGATGTTCATCCTGCCAAGGCGGCCTTCTCGGCCTTCTCACGAAGGTGATCAATCCGATGGGCGGCGAGACCCTCTACTCGCATGACGCCAGCGGCCGAACCACCGAGATAACGGATCCGGCGGGAGGGAAGATCCGGCTCACGCTGGACGCGAACGGCAACGTCGTCATCCGGCTGGACCCCGACGCTCTGGGCACGTTCACGACGTACGACCGGCTCTCGCGGGCGATCGGGATCACGGATCCGCGCACCGGGAGCGTCACGCGGGTATATGACCCGAATGGTCGCATCGTGCGTGAGACGAACGCTCGCGGGCAGGTCACGGAGCGGGAATACGACTGCCGCGGCCGTCTCATCCGGATCACGATCGACGCGACGGGATGCGTGCCCGCGACGACGAAGTTCGAGTATGACAAGGTCGGGAACATGGTCACGCTGATACCGCCTCGCGGCAACACGAGGAGCACGCCCGACTACGCCTACGCATGGAGGTTCCAGTACGACTCGTTGAATCGCCTCGTGAAGGAGACGGATCCTCGAGGAAGGTCGGCGGTCTTCGAGTACGATAAGGTGGGGAACCTCATCTACAAGCGAGATCGGAAGGGCCAGGAGACGCGGTACGAGTACAATGACGAGAACGAGAAGACTGCGATCATCTACCACGACGGCAGCCGGGTGGATATCACCTACGACGAAACCGGGCAGATCACATCGATCACCGACTCGCGGGTGACGATCAAGCGGACGTACGACGAGCTCGACCGGCTCAAGACGTTCCAGATCCCGCAGCTCGCGCTCTTCATGGAGATGGA
>JBFMHR010000014.1:0-4839 GCA_040751795.1 Thermoplasmatota archaeon
CTCACCCCCTGGGGCTGGGCCGCCGCGCGAGCCGCGGAGGCCGAGCAGCGCGAAGGCTGACCGCCGACGCCACCGGAGAACCGCCTAGCCGCTCCCGGCACCGGACATGGGATGGCCGGACGCCTACGCAGGAGCCGGATTCGGCCCGGAAACAGCACGCGAACGAGCTGGAGCGCCGCGGCGGCCATCTGGTGGCGCGTACGGAACTCGCCCGGGCCACACCGGTCCTTCGGCCGATACAGCCGGATCCAGAACGGCAGGGCGATCGACATCTTGTCGCCCGCGCGCAGGACGACGGCGAGCACGATCCAGTTGTGGCCCCAGAGGAAGCCCGGGCGCGGCCGGTGTACGTGGTCGAAGTGCGTGGCCGTCCCGTAGATCTGCCGGCCCCACTTGGGGCAGAGGGTGTCGTCGAGCACCAGCGTGAGCCCCTCGATCCCGAAGGTCTGGACGATCAGCTCGAAGAGGCTTCGGAACAGGACGACGGCCCGCCACTTGCCCTCGGAGAGGAAGCGGTAGTAGGCCGAAGCGCTGCGCCGGAGGCCGCCCATGCCGGCCAGCCGGCGGACGGATCGCTGTCCGGCGCAGAGGATCCAGGGAACCGCCATGGCCACCAGGAACGGCCAGGAGCGCTTGGAAAACGCCGCTCGGGCGGTGAGGGTGATTTGCTCCAGGTCGGAGGCTACACTCACACGCAACACGGCCCGGCCTCCCGTCGACGAAGTCTCTTTTGCATACCACTTCCATCGGCGGAGCCGGCCGTGTTCTTTCCCGCATTGTCGTCACAACCTCACGCTACGCGGACCACCGGAAAACCCGCGAAAGGCCAGATCACGAATACGATGTGTCCCTCCCGAGCCGCGCACAAGCGCGCCCCATCACTGCAAAACAACGTGGGCGCCGACACCAGGTGGTGTAGACCATCGTCCGACCGCTCGATTCTCTCTCCCCCAATCGTAGGGCCGCGCGCGATCGCCGCTGAACGCAGCGTGCGCCCTCACGCCAGCGCTAGAGGGCTAATGGCATTGCGGCGCCATGTCAGACCGCGATCATCGCCACAAGGCGCGTCGACCCGTGAACGCGTACTTGTGCAGGAGTCAATAATTGCGCTGTTTCTCCCTATCGGCGAGTAGTCTCCTGCTGCCCTCCTGTGACACCATCTTGTACATGTCAAACAGTCGATTCAACTCTGGGTACTGGTCCCTGGGGTAGTATACGATTACAAACTCCATTCCTCCGGCCGTCGTTTGACGAGTCGAAGAAGTGTACGCGCAATCTGCGTCGTCGACGATCGAGGCAAGATCGTTGACTCCTTCTGCAGCAGGCACTACGTCGTACAGGCCGGCAGCAAGCCGCTCTTCGTGGGCTTGGCGCTCTAGAGCGGAGTATTGGGCTTGGGCTTCTGCCTCCAGTTTCGCCAGTTCGGGACTGGAGAGGGAGGATAGCTCCGTCGCCGAAAGAGAGACCTCAGGGCTTGTGCTGGGATTCGAAGGTGGCCTATTCTTCTCTACTGTGGTGCTGTCGACTTCGGCCTCAGTCTCTGTCGCCATTTGAGTTCTGTCCGCCCCGACGTCGGGTGGGGAGAGCAGAATGGCGGCAGGCTCCTCTTCTTCAGGGGAAAAACGGGCGCCTGCTTGAGGGCCCGGCAACTGAC
This sequence comes from Thermoplasmatota archaeon, assembly GCA_040751795.1. Lineage (GTDB taxonomy): Archaea > Thermoplasmatota > Thermoplasmata > UBA10834 > UBA10834 > UBA9653. Next base: position 1,655 of record JBFMHR010000014.1, read on the forward strand.
TCGTGTCCGCGGACCTGCCGCTTGCTGGCTCGTCGCCTGCCAAGTCGGAGAACAGCCACAGAGCGAGGCACAAGCAGATGAACACCAGGCAAACCAGAAATGCCGTTCCCTTTGTCATCGCATTGTACCTCGCGTAGCCGGTACGTTGGTCGAATCAGCCTAGCGCGGGACAGGAGCCGGACGTCCTCTCCCGCGCCCTTCGTTGGATCAAATGCCCGGTGAGATGGTTGTGGATTCTGCTAGCTGGGGCAGCTCCCACATTGTGGGGTGTGAAGGACGATTGTACCGTGGGCGGCCCCTCCCGGGCAGTCGAACTGATGGGTGACAGAATCGTCGCAGGAGAGTATGTCGTCCACGTTTCCGTAGCTGACGATCGGGGGCGAGCCTGGCTTCTCGCATCGTTTGGTCCAGTTATAGCGGATTCTGCATCCCTCGCAGTTGTCGAACTCCTCCATGATCAAGCTGGCCATGTCCACGGTACATACCCAGCCATTGTCGCACCCGGATCCGTTGGCAATGAGAACCTTTGCCGGGCATTTCGGACCCGGGAGAAGCGGCCTGCCTGGTGTCAGAGCGCTAGATGCCGCAAGCGGCAGCGCCCCGAGCATCAGGACGGATGCAAGGGCAATCGCACACAGGGACTGGATTCGCATTGTCATTCCTCCTTGTTCATTCCAGTAGGACCCCCTGCCGGCACCATAGGGACCAGACAGGCTGTTCGATTGGGAGGTTGTACGTTCGAGAACTCTCCTTCTGCCAGAGCCTCCTCTTCGGCAATCCTCTTCCAGAGCCACGAGCACTCCTCCCAGAGTTCCCACAGCCACTGATACTCTTCAGCATCTCTGGGCAGCTTGACGACTCGCACAACCTTGGCGGGGTCGCCAGAGGTGACGCGCACGTGGGTGAACGGATCATCCTGGGATAGCTGCACCGGGACTCGCTCACCGCAGAAAGACGAGGTGTAAACCCCGTCGGCCATCAGAAGCGGGCCCTCTGTCGTCCAGAACTCGTTCAACGTCCGCGCCAGCTCTCTGTGGGCCTGCTTCAGCTCTACAAGAGTAGCCTGCGCGTACTTGCGCGCATAGGGAGAATCTGCTTGTTGGCGTTGTTCGGCCTGCTGTCTGACACCAAGCAATCGGGAAGCGAGAACACATAGGGCGGTGTTCGAGAAACGACGTTCAATCATCACGACGAGCCAGATAAGCACCGCTATGCCAGCGAGCAAGACGGCTGCGCGATCCGTCATCGATGTGCGTGCACGATTACCGGCCATGTGCTTCCCCAGCGTCAGGCGTTCCCTGTTGTGCTCAGCGCGGCGGACGGGCAGCGCCACGAACTCCAGGGCCGCCACGAAGCGGGGCTCCTCCGGCCAGAGGTGCGGGCGTTCGGGGAACCAGCGCAGGTCGCGCGCAGGTGCCTCGGCAGGCAAGCGTCCCTGGTCCTTCGCCATGGGCAGGCACGCAAGGCGGGGGCCCCCGTTGTCCCCCATGGTGACCCGCTTCAGCCCCGGCGAGGCCCCTCCCGGGGCCAGGCCCGCCGCATCTCCCGTTCCGGCGCGCTCTTCCATGCTGGGTTCGCCGCGCGTCCGGACCGGTCCGCCATCGGACGTGGTCCACGCGGCTCCCCCTATTAGCACCCCGCGGGGTCCTAACGGCCAAGGAATCTGTGTAAAACCGGTAGGCCGTCTCTCCCCTGGGACTGGGCGCCGGGGGTCCAGGACCTATCTCTACCGTGCACGGAAGAGTCTGGTATCCTCCCTCCCCGGCAGCCTACACGCCGTTGCCCCCACGCCGCCCCCTGCGGCCCAGACGGGGCGGACCGGTGACGGAGTCAACACCAGCGAGACGGCGCTCTGGAGGGCCACCCCGTCACTTGCCAGCGATCCAGGAGCGGGCGGCGCTGCTGGCCAGGAGCGGTGGCGAAGACCCGCGGCTTGCCGGGTGGCTCCAGGAGATCGCGATGCGAAGCCCGGAGGGGGCCTGGCGGTCGTGGGCGGAGGGCTAGCGGGCGCGGCGGGGGGACGAGGCGCGCGGGGACCGCCCGGAGGGCAGGTAGATGATGTCGTCCCAGCCGGAGCCCGTTGACCTCGGCACGCCCAAACCAGGTCGCGCGGTTTCGCTCCCTGCTGGCGCCCGGCCTGTGGCCCGGAGCCGGCGCCCGTTCACCGCGGCGAGCGCCCTCGCCGATGTCCGGGGCGAGCGCATCCACGCAGAAGCGCCCGACGGCGACGTTGCGCAACAGGATCCCGTCCGCCCCCCCGGCCGCCGACGGCGTCCCCGGCCCGCCCCCCAGGCATTGGCCCGGATCCGTCCGCTGGGGGTCCGTGGGGCTGCGTGAAGATCGGAGTTCCCCTCCGGGCTGGAGCCGGCGTGCCTCCGAGACGCAGGTCGCCCGCCTACGCGCCCTGCGCCGCCCGCGCCCGCCGAACGATGCGCCGCGGGCCGGCGGGGAGGCGAAGCCCCATCTCGATCGTCAGGGTGCTGAGCGGCGCCCTCGCGGCCTCCAGGGCGGCGATCATCGGCTCGTTCTTCGCCTGCTGCGCGGCCTCGAGCGCCCGGTCGAGCGCCTTCACGGCGGCGAGGAAGGGCCTCCCCTCCGGCGCGGCCTTGGCCTGCTTGGCGGCGGCGCGGGCCTTCACGCGGCGGATCTCCTCTTCGAGGTCGGCGACGATCTGCTCGGGGGTGCGGCGCACGCGGGTCTTCTCGATCACCTTGACCATGTCTCGGGTCTCCTGTGGCTGTCGGATCTGTCGGGTTCGTCCGGCGGTTCTTCTGGACCGCTCGGTGTTCTCGCTGGCCACGGGCTCGCTCACGGCAGGACCTCGAGGCCGTGGAAGACGGCGCGGGCGTAGAGGCCCGGGTTCTCGCGGATCCAGCGGGCGGCCGCCTCGAAGCCCATCGCCTCGGCGATCTCGATCACGCGCGGGCGGTCGATCATGTTGGTCGCGCCGCTCTGGCGGACCGCCTCGACGCCGTCGTAGACCTCGCGGCCGACGGAGATGCGGTTTCGGTGGTCGGCCTCGCTCGCCATCAGCCCTTCCTCCCCGCCAGCTCGCGCATTGTCCCGCTCAACAAAACTCCTTCCGGTTCGCAATGTGCTAGCAGGGGATCGGGTGCGGCCTCCCAGCTCCGGCAGGAGCCGGAGGGAGCCGCTCGATGGAAGGGGACGATGGGATCCAGGACCAG
>JBFMHR010000015.1:0-4608 GCA_040751795.1 Thermoplasmatota archaeon
CCGAGCAGGCGGCCCCGGGCGCCTGCGCCCCCGCTTCGCCGCCGGAGCCACCGCCCCTGGAGGGCGGGGAGGTTGGCGACGTTTCCGCGGATAATCCTCATCTTAGGATTATCCGCGTTATCCGCAGGAATCCGTTATCCTCAGGATGCGGTTGGGTTATCCAGATGGCGCGTGAATCGGGGCGCCGCGACCTGAAATCCTGAGGATAATGTTTGCGGTGGCATCGTGTTGTCGGCGATACTGACGAAAACCAACAGGAGGTTTTCGGATGTATCGACAGTACGACAAAGCGGTGAAGACCGTTCTCGACTATCTGGTCGAGCGGGGCTACAGCACGGTTCTTCATGACGACTTTCGCCGAGCGACCGGGGAGTTCAGGAAACACCTCGAGTCGGTCCGGCTCGGCTACTCGCGTGCGGTGGCTGAGGCTTGGCTTGAGTCCGTCAGACCGAGGCTGCCCAGGCGGAAGTACCTGCGCTTCCGCAGGTCTCTGGCTCTCGTGGATGAGGCTGCGAGAAATGGCTCGGTTACCATCACGCGCTTCTGCTACGAGGAGGCACCCGCCGACTGCCGTGTGCCCGACTGCTACAGCCACCTCCTCGATGCCTACCTCGAGGGAAGGAGACAGGAGGGCAATCAGCACTCAACACTGCGGGTGGCATCGAACGCGTGCAGGCGGTTTCTGCGGTTTCTGCAGTCGAGCAACATAGCCGACGTCGCACTCATCTCTGCGCAAACCGTCAAAGACTTCCAGGCTCAAACCGAGCACCGCAGCGTCGAAGGAAAGAACGCCTACATCCGGGCAGTGCGGGCGTTCGTCAGGTTTCTCGCCTCGAGGAAACTGGTAGCCGAGACGCTCGAGCTCGCCTTCACGACCGAAAAGGCTCGCCGCACCTCCATCGTCACCACCCTGTCGAGCGAACAGCTGGAGTCCATCAGGCTCTTTGCCGAGAGGTGCAGCACGGCCTCGCAGCTGAGAAGCGCGGCGATGATGATGCTTGCCCTTCGTATGGGCTTGCGCTCCATCGATATCTGTAACCTCCGCCTCTCGGATATCTGCTGGACATCCAGCACCATCTCGATCGTTCAGAGGAAGACCGGCGTGCCGCTGACTCTTCCGTTTCCGGTCGAAGTCGGAAACCTCCTGGCCCGCTACATCACCGAAGCCCGTCCGCCGCAATGTCAGGAGCCGAACCTGTTCGTCACCCTGAGCCCCCCCTACACGCGACTGAGGTCCTCAGGCCGCTGTTATGCTTCCTCGTTGGCCGTGCTCGGTAGAAAGACAACGCAGGCCGACCTGAGGGGGCTGCACCTCGCCAGAAGGACCTTCGCCTCGAACCTGCTGAGAGCCGGCAACCCCGTCTCGACCATCTGCTCGTCACTCGGGCACGCCAGTGAACAGACCGTCGATCGTTACCTCGCCACCGATGAGCAGAGGATGCGGCAGTGCGCGATCGGCCTCTGCGGTATCCAGATCAGGGAGGAGCTGTAGAATGAGAGACTACCGTAGCGCCCTTGCTTCCTACATCAGCGGGCTGCTCAGGCAGAAGAAGGCTTGTGGGTACCTCTACGACTCCGAGGCCTACGTTTTGGAGTCCTTCGACCGCTTCTGCCTCCACGAGCATCATACTGTGCCTACAATCAGCCGAGATCTCGTGATGAAGTGGGCGGTCCAGCGGCCCAACGAAGGAAAGAACTGCCGCAATCAGCGCGTGTCCATCGTACGACAACTTGCTCTCTACATCCACTCGCTCGGAAAGGAGGTCTACATCCCGAGGCATTTCGCCTCCGAGACGGTGGCAGTGCCGCATGTACTTACCCGTGAGGAGCTTACAGCCTTCTATGCGGCCGTCGACGCCTACAGCCCACCCCAACCTGCCTTTCGGCGATTGGCTCTCACTTACCGCGTGCTGTTCCGCCTGTACTACTGCTGCGGCCTGCGCCTCGCCGAAGGCTGCTACCTGCAACGCCGATGCGTCGACCTGAAGAGGGCAACGATTACGGTGCTGCAGTCCAAAGGGAACAAGGATCGGCTGGTCTACCTCCACGAGGAGGTTCTCGCGATGTGCAGGCAGTATGACGAGCGGATGCAGAGCCTCGCTCCCGATCGGAAGTGGTTCTTCCCCGGCTGGCGCGTCGGCGGCCCCATTCAGAAGTCGTCGGTGGACAGCAGGTTCACCGAGTTCTGGAACAGGACCCCCTTCGCCGGCAAGGTCGACAAGAAGCCGACCGTCCAGTGCCTTCGACACACCTTCGTCGTGGAGCGGATGAACCAGTGGATGCGCAACGGGATCGACACCGCGGTCATGATGCCCTACCTCAGTCGCTACCTGGGCCACGGTTCCATCTTCGACACGCAGTACTACTACCACAGCATCGAGCAGGCTTTCCCCATCGTGCGAAGCCGCGATACTGCCGCTGAGAGGATCATCCCCGAGGTGGTTGTCTATGAAGACTGATCATCCGAGCACTCCTCTGTTCTTCTCGATGACCTATGAGTTTCTACAGGTCTACCTCCCCACCCAGTGTGGCAGGAGTCCTCACACCGTCGAGTCCTATCGGGATGCGCTGTCGCTTTTCAGGCGCTACGTCTTCAGTCGCCTCGGGGTCTCGATCGCAAAGTTCAGCTTCGCCGAGTGCACCAGGGAGTGTGTGCTCGGTTTCATGGACTACCTTGCAGAGTTGAGGAGCAAACCCAGCAGTCGTAACCAGCGCCTTGCCGCCCTCAAGTCGTACCTCACCTTCGCCGCCGACAAGGACATCACGCTACAGTCCAATGAGCTCGCCCTCAGGAGAGTCCCGCAGTGCAAGGTGCCCAGGATGGAGAAGGCGGTGATCCTCGAGGAGGCCATGGAGGCGATACTACGCCAGCCGCCCAACACCAAGAGGGGCCTGAGGGACCGCACCGTCATGGTTCTGCTCTACGACAGCGGCACCCGGCTTGCCGAGGTGCTGGGCCTGAAGTTGTCCGATGTTGCGCTCGAGGGGGACAATCCCTACATCCGGGTCACCGGGAAGGGCAGCAAGGAGCGCATCGTCCCGATCACGACGAAGACCGCAGCGCACCTGTCGCAGTACGTCTCTGTCTATCACACGAAGCAGCGGCCACAGACGAATCTGCTCTTCTACACGGTGATCAAGGGCGTGGCGGCGGCGATGTCGGAGGGCAACGTGGAACGATTCGTGAGGGAGTATGGCAGCAAGGCCCAAGCCTCTTGTCCCTCCGTTCCCGACCGCGTGCATCCGCACATGTTCCGCAGAAGCCGAGCGACCCACCTCTACCAGAACGGCGTCGACCTACCGCTGGTTTCCCGCCTCCTCGGACACGCCCACCTGGAGACCACACGGGTGTATGCGAAGCCGAGTCTCAAGATGCTTCGCGAGGCGATGGAATCCGTCCAAACACCGACACAGAAGGCAGCAAAGCCACTCTGGGAGGGTGACGAGGCTATGATGGCGAAGCTCTGCGGGCTCAGATGAGCAACACATTATCCTCAGGATTGAGGCGAGGATCGGCCGATTCACGCGCCATCTGGATAACCCAACCGCATCCTGAGGATAACGGATTCCTGCGGATAACGCGGATAATCCTAAGATGAGGATTATCCGCGGAAACGTCACCAACCTCCCCGCCCTCCAGGGGCGGTGGCTCCGGCGGCGAAGCGGGGGCGCAGGCGCCCGGGGCCGCCTGCTCGGCGCGCACCTCCCGGGCACGGTCCAGCGCGCGCAGGACCAGGTCTGCCTCGTCCGGCTCCAGCACCAGCTCCAGCTTGACCATTCCTCCCGGCAGCAGCCGCCGGTGCACCGAGCGTTCCTCCGGGGCCGGCGCCTTTTCGCCCTCGATCCCGGCGCGATAGCCCCGGCACAGCCGCTCCAGTTGGGCCCCGGTCGCCAGAAGCGCCATGGCCAGCAGGCTGGCTTCGTTTTCCGGGGTCGCCACCCGGGTGAGCGCCCGGGCTTTTGCGTACGACAGGGCCCCCGTAGCCAGCGCGTCGTCGATCAGGGGCAGCTTGCCCAGCGCGCGCGCCACCCGTACCCGCTCTCGCGCAGTGCCCGGGTCCCACCCGACCCGCCAGGTCAACCAGTGCGCGCAGGAGATGGCGCCCTGCTCGTACCAGCCGCCGGTCTCGTCGAAGCTCCGGATGCATTGCAGAAGGCGGTGGGTGGCTGCATCGAGGTGCGCCGACAAGGTGGCGATCTCCTGGGCCAGTTCCTCGGTTGCGTTCATGATACATACTATACATCCGTGTAGCCCAAAATGCAAGCTTTTTCGCGGGAAATTCCAGCTCTTCCCCGTAGTCCCGACTCCGACCGCTGGTGCTTTGAATCACTGGCCTGTTTGAGAGGAGGTGGGCGTGTCCCTCGCCGCCGCGTCGGACCGCCCCGTCGGTCCCGCGGGCCGGGCCCGGCGAGCAGCCGGCGCCGCCATCATCCGCCCCCGTTGGCGCGCTCGGAAGACCTGGATCTTCAGCGAGCCGGTCTGGGTGAACACGCCCCGGTCGAAGAGCTTGTGGGGCAGGGCGCACAGGGCCAGGCCGTTCACGGTCTCCTCCGGTCCCCCGGCCTGGTGCCACGTGATGTGCGCCGCGGGGGAACACGAGCTCCCCG
>JBFMHR010000016.1:0-4110 GCA_040751795.1 Thermoplasmatota archaeon
GAATCTCGACCTCAACTCGCCTGAGCAGCGTGAAGCCGTGAGCACGCCAGCGCCGTAAGCGTGACACCGCCTCGGACGGTCCCATCCACGGTGAGACGCGAGCACCATTCAGCGTGAGACGCGACACTGATTCACACCGCCGAGCTCGCTCGCGTCAAAGCGTTCGATTACCTCACAAAGCTCCTCCAGCACTCCGCCGAGCTGCAAAGCCACCCCGAGCAGTGGCTCCCGTGGAACTACCCGGCGAGCGTCGACGAAGCCGTCACGCCGAGCGTTCCGCCATAGCGCCGCCCACTCCCAGCCCCGCCGCCGGCCCACGCCCGCCTCAGATTCGCGGCCGTGACCCCCCGCGCCCCGCCAGCGCCACCGCCGCCCCGCGTGGGCCTCCAGTGACCCCTCGGACCCCCGCCGCCGCGAAAAACGAGGCTACGCACGTCTCCCGAAAGGACACGGCTATCTCCGCGACATCTTGGTGCGGGTCCGTCTTCAGCCCGCCGACGCGATGGACGAGCTCCTGCCCCGCCGCTGGAAGGAGCGGCGCGAGGCCGGCGAGCTCCCTCCGCTCCCGCACGGAGCCCCGAGGCCGCTGCCCTCACCCGCCGCCCCCGCGCTCTCGCTCTCGTCACTCCCCAGGCCAGTCGTCGGCCCGGATCCGCCGCTCAGCAGTGCTCGGACGGATACGGTGAACCCGCCCCCCGGCCTTCACCCCCGCGAGAGGGTCGCATGGGTCATTGCCTCAAGCATGTGACCATTGACCAACACGAGACCGTGCCCGCCCACATCCCCCTATTCCGTAATGGCTGCGCGCTGCCCGCTCCCGTAGCTACCGGGGTGAACCACCAACTCCCCCGACAGGACTTCCACCTGCTGGTCATCGACACCTTTCACGGCGCACCCGGACGCCTACGTTGTCCCCGGAGCTTCGACCCAGGCCGTCGCCAGCCTCGATCGTCCGGGTGGCTACCGAGGTGCACCACCTCCTCCACGGGCAGAACTTGCATCTGCTGGGTTCGACGTACCTTCGTGGCACACTGCAATATCAGGGTACGATCTGGTCGCCCCCTGGCGCATTCGTTGAGCCTCGGAGCGTTCAGTCTCTCGCGATGATCTTCTCGAGAACCACCGCGTTGGGACGGAAGGGTGTCACAACATCAGGAACCGAGCGCCACGATCTCCCCCGATGGTCGAATTCATGAATTCGGATCAAGAACTCGCGCTCGAGCGGCCACCCGACGGTCAATCGCCCCTCCCGGATTGCCACTTTCGTCTTCCACAAGGTCGCGGAATGACCGTCTATTGCCTCCCCCACCCTTCGTACCGCCTCCAGCTCGACTATGGCACCCTCGAGATCCTCGGTCGCATTCTGTATGACGATCACGTCGGGGTCGCTGGGCCAGAGCTCCACGCGGATCGGTTGCTCAGAGCGAGATGGCGGAAGCTCCAGGGACGCCTCTTGATATCCCGGGGACCCGACGTGCAGAGGATTCCATTCGATCGGTAGCCAGCCGTCCCAGTGACTTCCGGAGATCGCCACGATCTGCCCGGGAAGACCCCGTGGAGACGAGATCAGCATCCGCCGCAGGGGGATCCCGCTCATGGCATCGACCGCGTGGATGGATGTCCATACCCGATCAAACATGTCCACGACGAGGATCTGGCCGGCATGGGTGACGGCGATGCGTTGGGGGCGGAGCAAAGACGGATCTATGACATCGCCGTCTCCGAGCACATCTCGGGGCATGGTCGCGAACAGCAGGTACTGCCCCCGCCGGAGGGCGTCAATCACAAGCGTGCCGCTCGCGTCCGTCACGCCACAGTGGGTGGTCGTATCCCTATCAATCCATGCCGGGTGACTTGTCCGCCAAGCGAGCAACTCCTCGTCCCAAGTCCATCCCTGGCGTTCCGTGAGCTCCGAGGACAACTCGACCTGGGCGCCGGAAACACCCCGGCCCTTCCCGTCAGTGACCAGCACCCGCACGTTCGGGGCCTCCTCGAACCGAATCGCGAGGGAGCCGTCGCGCCGGGCATCTCCCACGGGTTGGAGGTCGATCGGGGCGTATCCCGGCGCCTTAAGGTGGATGTCCCGGACCCGGTCGGGATTCGGGACCGGAACGTCTTCTCCTATCCTGAACTCGCGGGACTACTCGCGCCGGTAGGAGCCGTACCGCACACGTACCTGTGCCGTGGCCTCAACCCCACCAGCGGTGGAGGCATGAATCACCAGCGCGGGGGCCGCCGTGAGTCGAACCGGGACCGTCATGGTGGCGCTCACCGGGAAAACAGGGGTCTCGGCCCATCCCCCGGAACTCGCTATGATCGTCACAATGCTCTGGTACCCCATGGGAAGGGACAGGCCAGGACTTGTCGGCCCTTGCCAGTGAATGTCCGAAGGGATGGACGGGGTACCCGCAGCGACGCTCGCCGGCTCGGCCATGTCGACCAGGCACATGACGGGCTCTCGGGGTCCAATCGGATGGCCGGATCCGTCAGATAGCTCGATCACCACCATCGATCTGAGCGCCAGGATCACCTGCCCTTCGAGCGCATCCAGTCCGATCTCGACGGGTAGGATGGCCCCGCCGTGCAGGTATCCGACCTCGTCGCGAGGCAACCAGCTGGGAATCAATAGAAGCCCCTCCGCGTCGGAAGCTCCGGGGACCAGACCAACGGTGGTCAGCAAGCGCACGCCGGCGAGGGGGAGACCCGATCCCTCCGCGAGGAACTGCACGGTTCGGGGAGGGAGGCTCTTTCCGATCAGAGAGAGGACGACGGTCTGTCCGCGGGCTCCGCTCAGGTGCCACACGCATGCTTCGTAGCCGTCGGCGAGCACCGCTACCGTTCCTGACGGCGTGGTCAGGTCCTCGAACCGTACGCGACCGGCAGTGTTCGTCACCTCCTCGGTTCGAAGCTCCTCCTGCCAGGGCGGCCAGCCCCCCAGCGCGTGGAGAGGTCGGGCTAGCCACCGAACGATGGCCCCCTCGACGGGAAACCCGCCGTTTCCCTGGACCACGATCTCGAGGTCGTAGGGATGGACAGCCCAGAGGATTCCTTGATCGCCAGAGGCAAGGTCCAGCCGGGTCGTGCCCGGCCTCCACGGTGAATCCGCGTCACCTGGAGCGATAGACCAAACGCCGGCAGGAATGCGGAATCTGGCATTCTCGTCCGCCACCCTCATCAAGCTCTGACCCGTCGATTCCAGAAGCCACGCGCTTCCCTCCGTGCTGCCGCGTCCAGAGGCATCGAGGACGAGGACCGTTGCTTGTCCCACTCCCCGGTCAGGCACGTACGGAGCGGGAATCCGGGAGCCAGATGGGGTTTCGGCGGCGATCGTAAGCTGGCTCGCAATCGGCAGGGGCCGTTCCTCGGGCGGCGCCTTCGGCTCGAGGGCACCTTCGCCCCTCCGGGCGTGAGAACTCGAGCCGAGGCGCCAGAGCAGAAGGCAGCACACGACGGTGGCCCCGACGGCCGCCACCATCCAGACGGCACGGGTCGTTTCATTCCGTCGGGGCATGGCTGCCTACACCTTCCAGATTGTCCCCGAGGCACCTTGGTTGTTCGGGGGATCGCCGTCCGCGATCGTCACGCTTCCGCCCTGAGGAACGCCGAGCTGACCCGAGGTATCGCCACTTGCCAGCTCGGCGGTGGCGACGACTTGGCCACTGGCGTCCTTCACCGTCACGGTCACGGGCGACACCCCATCGTTCTTCACCTTGTAGTTGCCGGGGTTCTGGTTGTTCTGAATGGGTTGGGTCGTGCCGCCTTGGCTGACGTGCCACTGATCGATTGGGCTCGGCGGGGGCGTCCCGCCTTGGGCTGACGCGAATCCGGGGAGGAGAAGTGCGAGTCCACCCACCACGAGCAAGGTGGCGACGGTGGACCAGCGGGTCTTCCAGAGCATGGGCAGCACCTCATTCGCAAGAAGGGTAGTGTCCTTGACCGCGTTCCGAACGGTCCCCACTATCGGAACCCGTCCGCGCGGCTCCCCCTAGCCTGGATTTCCACGGCCCGGAGTTCGCCTAAGGTCCGGGCTCCTCGGGCGGGCGGCTTGCGTGGCGGCTACGCCATCAGTCGAAGCGTGCGTTGATTCCACCAGGGGACCTTGACCGGGGC
>JBFMHR010000017.1:0-3755 GCA_040751795.1 Thermoplasmatota archaeon
AGAGGAGGGCGATGCGGCTCGCGCTGTAGGCGCCACGGGCGGAGAGATGTCGGAAGGCGGCTCGCAGGCGAGGCCGGAGGTCGATCTCCTTGATGAGGGCCTGCAGGAGGAAGAGGCCGCCGAAGGATGTGAGTTCCTGGTCCTCGAACCGAATTTCCGGGATGCAGTGGCTTGCGGAGGTGACTTCTCTGCGCGATACTCTCATGTGAGCTTGGCTCCGAGCGGGGTTGTCGTGTCCACGAACAACTACGCACGGCGGTTAAGCTCGTTTGCATTAATCGCTCTACATCAAGCACATATCTCGTCGCTCGCAAACCTCACCAACGGTGATCTTCCGCGCACGCCCTCCGCACCACGATCTGTCCGCGATCTCTCGAAGGAACGAAGAATCCGCGCATCCCCGAGGCGCAAGCTTTGCAACTACCGGGTGTAGTGAGGTCTCGTCCAGCTTTGGTCGGGATCAGGAGACAAATGACCTCGGTGGCCGCGCGGTTGGAGCCCGGATCCCTTCTGGCCCTTGATTCCTGCCCTCTGTCCGGAGCATGAGACCCTCCTCGATCGGACTCGTCATCCTCATAGGCGGCGGGCTTCTGGGGTCGGTGCTGCTGGGCCTGTTGCTCCGCGGGGGAGATGACCCTAGTCACGGAGGCGCGCTGGTCGTCCCGGACCCGGGCGCCGCGGGCGAGGGGGCCACCACGGTCGGCAGGGACAGTGAGGCGCAGGGGGCGGATGGCGCTACCGTCCCCACCGGGTCTACGGGAGAGGGCAACGGCGATCGTGCGGCGCTGCCCGTGCCGGCGTTGAGTGGAATGGTGCAATCGGTCGCCGGCGACCCGCTGAGGGGGGTGCTCCTTTCCTGGACGAACGTCGAGTCGCGGGATCTGCAGGTCGATCCCCGATGGGAGTGCGCCTCTGAACCTCTCGAGGATGCGCACACCCGGTGGTGCGAGTCGGGTACGGACGGTCGGTACTCCTTCGCGAGCGGGCCTTCGGAGGACCTCCCTCTCGGATCCGTTCTCTGGGCTACCCTCGCCGGTTACCGGGCGGCGGCCATTCACTTCCCGGACGCAACGACGGCCGAGGAACGCTCGCATAGAATCATCTTGGAAGAGGCGGCACCCATGTTGGCCCGGGTGGTGGATTCGACGGGTGCCGCCGTAGCGTCTGCCCGGATCCTGCAGCAGGCGGTAGTTCCCCGCGTATCCAGCATCTCGTCGATCGCCAAGATGGAGGGAGACCGCCTCCGGATCTATCTGTGGCGAGCCACGGAAACGAACGACCGTGGCGAGGTGTCCCTTCCGTCGTTCCCGGGCGAGCAGATCCTGCGGGCAACGAGCGGGGACATGGTCTCCCGGCCCTGGCGGGGCGAGGCCCGGCGAGAAGTCACCCTCACCCTGGAGACGGCCTTCACCGTGGGCGGCATGCTCACTCTACCCGCCGATGCAGGTTCGGCCGGGGGGGAGGAGCGCATCGTACTGCAGATGCGCTGGCGGGGCTCATGGCTCGATCTCGAGCACGTGCGGGGGGTGAAGGAGGGTCCCTGGGGTCCAGTGGTCATTCCCTGGGCAGCCGGCGTCGCCTACCGATTCCGCTTCGAGAGCGCCCGCTTCGTGCCGGTGGCCAGAGAGTTTGCGGCGCCGCCACCGGGCGGGCACGTTGCTCTGGACATCCGGCCGGAGACGCCGGCGGAGCTGTGGTTTTTCGTGCAGGATGAGTCCGGGGAAGCGGTGAAAGACGGCGTGGTCTCCCTCAAGTGGGGAGTGGAAGGCGAAGGCGGATCCCTGGAAGCCCTCGCCCGGCCGGACGGCTACGTCTACGTCGGCAACGCGCCCCGGGGCGCGGTCACCTACTGGGCCTCCGCGCCGGGGTTTTCGCCGAGCCACACGAATACGATCCTCAATCCGCTGCCGGAGCCTACCTCCCTGGTCGTGGTTCTCCAGCGAGCTGGCCTCTTGACCGGCCATTGTCTTCACGACGGAAAGCCGGTGGAGGATTTTGAGGTCGTCTTCTGGGTTCCGCAGTCTTCTGGTCAGAACAAGACCAGGGTCTTTCACGGCCGGGTGGACGGTTCGTTCTCCATCCCGGACGCGCCCATCGGACCTCTGCTCGTCACTGCGTCGTCTCCCGAGCATCCAGGCTGCGAGCCGGTCTGGATCGATATTCAGGAGAACGAACCGACGGATGTCACCTTGGCTCTGGAGATGGCCCTCACCGGCCGCGGCACGGTGGTCGACGCGGAGACGGGGTCCCCCCTCCCGGAGGCCACGGTCCAGATCCATGTCTCCGGCGGAGGGCAGGAACTGGCGCCCTGGGGGCCGCCCTTCCCCGTGCGCGCGGACGGATCCTTCGAGATCGCTGGGTTCACCGCGCGGCAGACCTTCTACACCGTGAGGGCGGCGGGACACTCCGATCATTTTGCGGCGGTGATCCCCGAGACCGGCAAGGCCGTCGATTTGGGCCGGATCGCCCTCAGCCGCACGCAATCCATCCATGTTCGGCTGATTGGGGGGGCGCCCGAAGAAGGGGGATCCGGGTACGCCGGGTACACCCTGCGGGCAAGAGGTCCCCGGGAGTACTTCTTCGCGGGTCCTGATGCGTCAGGGACCTTTCGCATGGAGGATGCCAGCGCGGGGTCGTACGAACTCGGAATCAAGCGTCCGGACGAGACCGTCTACCTTGCGTTCGTGAAGGTGAAGCCGGGAGAGGAGTGGTCCTATGACCTTCGCGTCGCCGGAGAGAAGCGCCTCCACGTACGAGTCTTGAATGAGGTAGGCGATCCGATCGGCGCCAGCGTTCCTGTGGATGTGAGTTATACGACCTCATCACAGGTGTTCGTCCTGCAGCGAGCGTACACGACCGAGTCCGGGGAGGTGTCGTTTCCGGGAATCGAAGCCGAACGCATTGAGGTGGAGGTGCTCAAGAGCGACCTGGCGACTGTGCTGGCCAGGGCATGCGCATCGTTCTCCGGGAGCCCGGAACTGAGCATTGACGTCTCATTGGGCGGCCGCACCTTCCGCGTCCGGGTCGTGGATGAGACAGGTCGCCCCGTCTCCCAGGCCAAGCTGCGCCTCGCCGACCCGGACGATCCTCGCACCATGCACGTCGGGATCACCGACGGCCAGGGCGTCTGCTCGCTCCTTGGCGTCGAGGAGAGGGTCTACGCTGCCCACCTCTCGCACGAGAAGCTCGGGAATTGCTTCGGGCTCTCGGCCGACGCGACGAAGGACGAGATCGAGCTCGTGTTCACGAGCGGCGCGGAGCTCGACATCGTGCTCGTCGACGACGGGCGGGCGGTGATGGACGCCCGGTGCGCCATGTGGGATCCGTGGGGGGAGGTATTCGATGCGCGGACGACGGACGAGGAGGGGCGCGTGCACTACGGGCCCCTGGCGCCCGGGAGATACCGCTTCCGCGCGAATCGCACGGGCTACTGGCCGATCGACCTCGAGGCGGAGGCGGTGCGAGGGGGAAAGGAGACCCGGGCGATCCTGCCGCGGCTGGGCGGTGTCACGTTCGAGCTCTCGACGGCGGAGGGGGTCGCGGCGGCGGGCCAGGCGATCGGCCTCTGGTCCCTCGATCACGCGACGGACGTGGCGGAATGGGTGGGGCAAGGGCGGGTGGCGCTCGCGGGAGGTCTCGTGACCGATGGGGAGGGCCGCCTCGCCATCGCGGGGCTTCCCCATGGGCCGTACAAGTGGGAGATCGCCGGCCAGAGCGGGACCTTCGTCACCGGGCGTGTCGACGTGCCGCCCGGC
>JBFMHR010000018.1:0-3364 GCA_040751795.1 Thermoplasmatota archaeon
TGTCGTGGCCCCCAAGACCTTGCCGCTTTTGGGGCCTGTAATTCCGCAACGGTCTGAGCCTTCGGGCTCGCTCACGGGTGACCATCGTCCAGACCGGCGTCTCGCCGGTTCAGGAGGTCTCCGTGAAGACCAAACGCTCTCGATCGATGTCCCTTCAGCACGCTGTCGAGAAGGGTCTGACCCCGCCGACTCTCACCGCGTGCGTTCAGGCCTACCGCAAGGGCTGGCGACACGGTCAGGCTCTGCCACCGGCTCTGCGCAAGCTGGCCCTTGAGATGGTGGCTTCTGGCGTCCGCCCTGGGGAGGTCGCCAAGAAGGTCGGCGCGACGTACGAGTGCGTCCGCCTCTGGGTCCGGGACGCGCGGGCATCGGGTGAGCTCCCGCCCGCGTCCGGTAACACGTCGGCCCCTCCGGATGCTGGGCCCGCTGCCTCGCCCCAGCCGGCTCCGGCTGCCCAGGTCAGCGGTGGTCCCACAACACCGCCGGTCGTCGGGACAACCTCCGGGCCCGGCTCGTCGGATCAGGGCAGCTCAGCCGGCCAGGGTGCCGTGCCCACCTGCGACGTCGCCTGCGGGCTCTCCGCCGTCGAGCAGGCGGCCATCCTCGACCTCAAGAACCGCCATCTCTCCATGGGCCCTGCCCAGATCCGCGCCCAGCTCAAGCGCTTCAAGGGCTGGCGCGTATCGGTACGCGCGATCGGCCGGCTGCTCAAGAAGCACGGCTTCGAGCTGGTTCACGTCGGCTCTCGCCCCAAGGACGAGGAGCTCCATCGCTTCGAGGCCCCTCATCGCAACGCCCTCTGGCAGATGGACTTCGTGGTACTGCGCATCGGCCCGGAGCAGGTCTCGCTGCTCCTCGTGATCGACGACTTCTCCCGCTACTGCGTCGCCCACGAGCTGATGAGTGAGCCCACCAGCGAGGCCGTCGTCGGCGTCCTCAAGCACGCCATCCGCCAGCACGGCAAGCCGGAAGGCGTGTACACCGACCGCGGCGGGCCGTTCCTGGCCTGGCGCAACCCCTCCTCGATGGAGCGCTTCCTGGAGGACGAGCTCATCGAGCACCACGTCGGCACCAGCTACCACCCGCAGGGCAGGGGGAAAGTGGAGGCTCTGGCCGCCACCGTCCAGCGTGAACTGTGGAACGTCGTCCACTTCGAGTCCGTGGACCGGGCGCGCGGCCGTCTGGTGGAGTTCTTCCGCTGGTACAACCACGATCGTGCCCACATGGGCCTGGACGGGCTCACTCCTGCCGACCGGTACTTCGGTCGCTGGGAGCAGGTAAAGGCCCAGGTAGATGCCGCCAGCCGTGGGCGCCAACTGGCTCTGTCTGGCTGCCATCCTGGTCGGTTGACAGAAGAGGTTCCTGGGACAGGTGGTCCTGTCGAGGTTCTTCGATTGGTCTGCGTGGAGGACCGCCTGGAGTTGCGATTCTGTGGCCATCGAGTGGACCTGGGACGAGTCCAGCCATGATCCGAATGTAGACGGCATCGACTGACAAGGCTCAAGAAAAGAGGCGCACCTCTCCGATCACCTGATCGGGAGGTGCGAATCTTTATGGGGGTTACTTCTGAATCGGCAGAATCTGTCGTTTCGTCCAGGAGGATCCTGGATCTGATAGCTTTCGATATCCTGCGGAGCACTCATCCTGAATGGGTAAATGGTACCGTTGCCGGTCACTGTGACGATATGGGCATCTCTAGGTATAGGATCAGCCGCCTGAAGGGAGTCTTGCTGCCTCGCTGGGAGATAGAGATCGCGTCGGCTACAAGCCGAGGCCCTCGACCGCGCGCACCAGAACCGCCAACCGCGCCAAGCCATGCGGAGATATTGCTCGACACAGCCGCCAGTCTTATTCGACAGGTGGGTATCCAGAAACGTCACATACAAGACGAGCTCGTGTCGACAGCGCAGCGTTGTCACCAAGAACATCACATACCCATCCTGATGTTCTGTAGCCGCATCGGAATCTCGCCTCGCACCTTCCGCTACTGG
Organism: Thermoplasmatota archaeon; assembly: GCA_040751795.1. GTDB lineage: Archaea > Thermoplasmatota > Thermoplasmata > UBA10834 > UBA10834 > UBA9653. Next base: position 1,992 of record JBFMHR010000018.1, read on the forward strand.
GCATCCCGAGCGCCGACAGCTCCCAAGGCGCCACGAATCAGAGGGGTCTCCTCCAAAACGAAAGAGACTGATCAAAAACGCGGCCGATTCGATCTGAGCACCTTTCCTCCGGGCATCCAAGTCGCGGCTGACACCACGTCTTTGGAACTGTTCGGCGTCGGGCTGAAGCTGATCGCAGTTCAGGATCCAGGAAATCGCGACGAGCTGCTGTGGGAGGCATTCAATCTCGACGTCACCGAGGACGCCCGCCGTGTGGCTGAAGTTGTTGACGCTGCCGTCGCGGATCGGCCCGGCTTCCAGTTGATTACCGACCAAGGACGACCCTTCTGCGCGGTAGAGGCCGAGAAGAGGTACGAAGAAGCGCAGGTCGAACACGCTCCGATAAGGGAAGGTACGCCAACGAGAAACGCGACCTTGGAGAGGTCGTTCGGCCTGATCAAGCCAGTTGTGGCAACCATCGCCACTCTCACGGCGCAGATCGCCACAGCCTGCCCAATCCTGCGGAACGGTACGTTGGCTTCTGTCGTCGGCAAGTACCTCATCAGCGCTCTGCTCGAGGCTTACCGACTCGGACGCAGTTCGTCACTCGAAAGCCCGCGGACCATCGATCGGGAACTGTGGGAGAGGCGAGCCGCTGAAATTCGCGAAGCCGCCGTCGAACAGAACGATTCTCGCCGCCTCCTCTTGGAGCGAATCCATGAAGAGTATCGGATGCCAGGGTCGAAAGAATCATTCGTCCGCGCCTATCGGTATCACTCGCCAGAAGACATCATCGAGGCTGAGCGTCGGTTCAGAAACCGGGATTGCTGGTGCGCCATCGAGAAGCCCAACTTCTATTTCGGCGGCATCCTCCGAAACGTGAGAGAAGAGCGGCGTGGTCGGAGACGCCAGCAGGAACAACAGCTTCGGGAAAGGAAGGAGCGAGATCGACAAGAGGACCAGTTCAGACAAGAACAGGCTGCCTTCGATGCCAACCCGAGGGCGCGGCTTGCGTGCGGCCTCGAGCAGCTCGGAATGCAGTGGTGGCCTCGAACGAGCCAGCTGCTCGCCGGGGGTCACGGTCGCGGGTGGTCCAACATACGGCAGGCGCTGACGGCCATCCGAGAGCGCGAGGGATCAACGCCAGCCATCGCGGCCGCAGACGTTGCGTGGAAAACATGGCTCACCACAGCGACAACGATCGACGAGAAGGGCCGTGCTCAGGTGCACCAAGCCTATCTTCAAATAATAGGAGAGGCAGCCGTCAACAACCTGGATGGCTTCACACCCGCCACCTTTCAGACTATACTGAAGAAGCAGCCCCCTCCAAACACCCCGCGGTCACCCCCGGTGCCGTTGCGGAATTGAGCGGCAACACTTGCGGGTCCGACACA
>JBFMHR010000019.1:0-3128 GCA_040751795.1 Thermoplasmatota archaeon
TTAAACCCGCGTGCCCCAACTGCCGAATGTTTTTTGCCCCGGGCCCGGCGGCCCCGCCCCCCGCGATGTCCCACCCCCCCTCCCCCAACGTGACCGACGGACCCTCGAATTGCGATCCGCCTCTCACTCCGCCACCAACCGCCGCCATCGATCCACCGTGCTCCTGCTCCTCATGCCTCTCAGCGTCCCCGATCGCCCCCGAGCAGCCAAGCAGCGGCGTCAGCGTCAGCTCGGACGGATACGAATGAACCGGACACCAGGCGACAGCGCGCGACAGCCGGACCGGCAGAGCCGCCATAAACCTCGCCTGTGTCGCGGTTTGTCGCCTCGGCTCTCCGGCGTGCTCCTTTCCTGCCCTGCTACTCGGGCACGAGCGCGAGCTTGCCGTCCGTCACTTCCCCCTTTCGGATCTCCACGGTGATCTCTGCCGACCGGAAGCCCTCGAGACGCGCCTCCACCCGGTAGCGCCCCGCAGGAAGACCGCCCTGCACGAAGGCGTCCGGCTCGTTCGCCACGGCACCCCGATGCGGGATGGTGTCGCTGCGATAGAGGATCCCCCGGCTGTCGTCGCGGGCGATAAATGAGACGTCGAGCTTCGTTCCCGCAGAGTCGTGTACCGTGCACGTGGCCGGAAGCTTCCGCCCCTGCTCGTCCTCGATGCACAGCCGCAGCTTCCCCCCCAAGGTAAGCGCTACGGTCACCGCGGTCTCCCGGGCTTCCTCGATCAGGACCGGGATTTCCTCGCAGACGTACATCGTCTGGTACCACGTCCAGTCCCCGTCGGGTCGCAGCAGAACCCGGTGCGACCCGGGCGGCATGTTCTGGAACACCGCGACTCCATCGTGGACTGCGGACTGCCGCGTGACGGGCCCCTCGATGGGATCTACCTGATCGAGGAGGCCGATCGCCAGGTCAAGCGAGGCCGCAGCCGCGTCGCCGTTGAGCGTGATCCGGAGGCTCCCCGGCGTGGTGCTCCTCGTCAGGCGGGCGGTCACCTCCCGACGCTCTCCGAGGAACAGCGGGGCCACCTCGAGTTGGGTGTCGGGATAGCCAGCAGCGTGGATCTGGATCGTGTAGGCGGTGTCGGCCTTCACGAGGAACCGTGCTCTTCCGGCATCGCAGGTCGAGCGCCCGCAGGGAATCCGAGGTTCGTCCCCTTCGCTTTCGTGGATCTCAGTCTGCACGACACGGAGCGGTTCTCCCGTGCGGTCATCGTGCACCGTCACGACGAGGGCCGTGAAGACCTGGTCGAACCGGACGCCATGGGCCGGTGCCACGATCTCCACGGACGCTCTGGAGATGCCCGGCGCTGAGCTCCACTCGCTCGGAAACTGCGTAAGCCGGTATCGGAAGGACCCGAGACCCGAGAGACCGAATTCCTCCGCGTACAGCCACCCCGTCGACTTGGTCCGGTACGCCAAGCCCTCCCCAACCCAGGCAAGGGGCGAGTCGTCGTACCCCGGCCATTCCATCTGGCAGTCGCTGTCAAGGAGCTCGGCGCGAACCGAGCCCGCCGGGACGGGGCTGCCATTCTGGGTCGATGACCGCCAGTCGCCGTCGGGCAGCAGGAGGCGCCCCTGGATGGATTCTCCGGCCGCAAGGTGAATCACGCCCAAGTCGTTCCAGCCGAGTCCCACGAGATCCACCAGCCGCGCAAGGGGGGCGTGGAGCCCATCGATGACCGCGAGGTAGCAGCGAGTGACCGGAACGGGGTACGCAATGGCGAAGCAGCGGTTATGGTCGAGGGCTTGCTGCTTGTCCACATACCAGCGCATCGTTGAGCGGTCCCGAAAGAGCACGCCAACGCGGACCCTGCGCGGATCCCAGCCTTCCTGATCGCTGGCGATCTTCCCGACGATCCAGGTGTTGGTGGAGGTTGCGATGTCTTGTCTAATGAGGAACTCGCCCGGTTGCACTGCCTCCGCGCGTTGCGCGCGGGCCACTGCGGATCCGATCTGCGCGTCGTTCCAGAAAAGCCCTACTTCCATCTGGCCGGCGAAGAGATCCCAGGAGCCCAGCAACTCCGTTACATCGATGGAGTAGGTGAAGTCCTCCGCAATGCGGCCCCACGTGCTCCGGTCTGATATGGGGAACCTCGTCTGTTCCGGCCACGCGGCCACGCGTAGCTCGCTCAGCGGAGGAAGGCCGCCGAGCAGGCTTCCGACGATATGCCACGACTCACTTTCGTCGGTCGGTTCCAGGGCCACCGGAACTCGCGAGGGCGGGTCCGCCTCCTGCGGCTCCTCCCTGTCCCACTGCTCGCTCCAGTTCCTATCCGGAGACCTCTCCGCTTCCTCCTGTGGGCTGTCCGTTTCCCCGGACCGAGGTTCGACAGTACCCCCCGAGGAGGGCACGTCACGGAGGAGCAGCCACAGGATCCCCCCCGTCAGACCGAGCGACCCGAGGACGAGCAGGGCCGGCCTTCTACGATCGAGCGAAAGGGGTGACAATCCATTCCTCCCCGCAATCAGGCCCGCTCTCGACTCCATGGGCGGCGCAGTGGCCCCCCGCTGGCGGCCGACATCTAGCACGCTCCCATGCTGAATCACTCGGGGCAGTACGAGCCCGGATTGCCCGGAACTCCCTGATTGCCACTATCGTCCGTGGTGCCGGGCGGACCTTGGGCGCCCGGGTCACCGGGTGGCTGCCCAGGGCCGCCGAGTCCACCTTCGCTAAGGTCGCTCTGATGACTCTCCCCTTTTGGGCCTCCAGTACCGCCCACATCGGGCGGTTCGCCGGGTCCTGCGTTCCCCCCGTCACCCCCGTCCCCGGGAGAGCCGTGGCCACCGGGACCGCCGATTCCGCCGTCGCCGCCCCGCCCCCCCCACCCCGAGATACTTGGATCCCAGTATGCGGGTCCACCAGTGCCGCCCTTGCCTCCCTTTCCACCCTTTCCGTCGCCGCCTTGCCCCCCATTCCCCCCCTTCTTGCCGGCCTGCGGAGGGTGACAGCAATCCCCAGAAGGGCCGCCCTTCGTTCCCTTAGCCCCTTCTCCTGTTCCGCCAATCGCTCCCGGCCCGCCTGTGCCTCCGTTCGGATTCTGCTGAGTACCTGCCGATCCAGTGGCGCCGATACCACCCCACCCCCCCCGTTTTGTTCCAGGTTTTGGGCGGGGTTACGGGGTAGAG
>JBFMHR010000002.1:0-404090 GCA_040751795.1 Thermoplasmatota archaeon
TGTATCCTCCCACATATCGGGCACGTCCTGCTGCTGTATCTCGGGTCCACCTTGACGACGGGGACCCCTCTCCACTCCGCCTTGTACTCGATGATCTGGTGGAGCTTCCTCCTGGGCCATGAGCTCAGGCGCCTGTTGAGCACCTTGTCCCTGCCTCGCCTGGGGGCGCCCCGCAGGTCCTCCAGCACTATGGCCGCCTTCTCATCCTCGGCGAACCTCAGCACGGCGTCCGCCACCTGGTGCATCCGGTGCTCGACCCTGTCGTGCTCCCTCCTGCCCTCGCGCCTGCACAGGCGCCTCGAGGTGCGCCTGTCGTGGGCCTTCTTCCTCTGGAGCCTCCTGCGCCTGTCGTGGTGCCTGGACTGGATCTCCGCGACGTCCGAGTAGTCGGCCTTGACGGGAGTGATGCGCTCCTTGCTGGCGAGCACCCCGTCCATGCTCCTCTCGTTCGTGTCGAGGGAGAGGACCACCTCAGGCTCGTACGGCCTCGGCGCCCCCTTCCTGAAGGCTATGACCACCCTGTCCGGGAGGAGCGTGAGGGACCCGAGGGCCAGGGAAGGGTCGTCCAGGTACCTGCGGTGGTATCTGCTGACCACGAGCCTGAGTCGGACGTGCAGGCCCGCCCTTATCGGGAGGTCCACGACGCCGTTCCCCCTGTCGAGCTTGTACGCCTGGTTCTCGGCCTTCATCATCGGACGCCTGACGTACGGGACCGCACGGGCCCTCCCCTCCCTGACGCGCCTCCTGTGGTTCCTGAGGACGTTCGCGGCGACCTCGAAGGAGCAGACCAGGTGTTGGGCGTACATCATCGGATGCTCCTTCCGGAAGTCCTTGTATGCCAGTTTGACGAGTGCGTTCCTCGATGTCACCCTCGCCTGGAGCCCCGCCCTGACCGCCTCGTTGACCGCGAGCCGGAAGTCCTGGAGGAGGAGAGCCGCCTCGGGAGGCAGCTCCGAGGCCAGCCTGAATGCGACCCCTCTGACAGGCATGGATGAAGAGAGAGGCTTCAGTATATAACGGCCCAGCGGCTGCATGTAGCCAAAGGGCGTGTCTTCAGGCACGCCAGATGGTCTTGACCACCCGGATCGTGACAGAACCCTGGCCAACAAAGGTTTAAGAAAGAACTTGGCATTATGCGCATTCAAGCGGGGATGGCCCAGCCCGGCAAGGCGCTGGATTGCTATCCCGTTCCTTCCGGAACCGGCAAACATCCAGTGCTCGAAAGAGCTCGGGGGTTCAAATCCCCCTCCCCGCGCCACCTTCCTCCCATCTCCATGCCGCTCGCCTGGAACGCCTCCGGACCATGTGAGCCGTCAGGGTCCGGCCCATTCTATATTGCACGTGCACGGCGATTGTCCCGGCCATGGCAGACATGACCTCCAAGGTCTGGGTCCCGAACGTGCAGCTGCTCGTCACCGCCGCCGCGCTGTTCGGCCTGCTCGCCGTGGGCACCGTCGTCTACCACCACATCGAGGGGTGGTCGTGGTCGACGTCGTTCTACTTCACGGTGTGCACGCTGACAACGATAGGCTACGGCGACGTGGTCCCGACGACCGAGTCCTCCCGGCTCTTCACCGCGCTCTTCGCGTTGGCGGGAGTGTCCATCGCCCTCGCCTCCTTCGGCATAATCGGGGCGAGCTACCTGAGGCGCGGGCAGGCGATCCTCGAGAGGATGGGGAACGGCGGGTGACGCGGCCGGGGCCCGTTCGAGACGCCCCTCCGGCGAGCGTTTAGGAGTGCTCCTGGGCGCGGGGCCAGTTGGCGCTGTCCACCCCTCGAAGCTCTTCCGAGCAGCTCAGGTATTCTTATATAGTGTCACGGCATTGGCGCAAAACCGGGACAGAGGGTCCGGGTGTCAGCCGCGGTCACAGGGTCGGCCTGGCATGGCGGGCAAGTACAGGGGGAAGAGACACTTGGTGTCGGGGCTGGAGCGGACGGCAGTTGGCTCGCTTGTGGCTGGAAGACGCGCGGTCTGCGTTGGATTCGCCCGTTCTCTGAAACCCCTCCTCGTTCTGATTCTCACGCTATCGATCTGTATGGCCTTCACCTCGCTGCACGCGGCTCTCTTGCCGGATGGCGACGACGGCGATAGCAGCCGGGCAAGACTTCTGGCGACGACCTTGGTCGACTTCTCAGCGAGCCCGTCGAGGGCGTACGTGGGCGACACGATCACGTTCTTCGCGAACGCATCGAGCGATGTCTCCCCCGAGCTGACGTTCACCGTGTACTTCGACAGCCTCCTGGCCAGCTACGCGAACAACACCCAGAGCCCTGTGTACTCGACCACCGCCGGGAACCCTGGGTTCATGACCACCACCTATGCGTACGACCACCTGGGCAACCTGTCAAGCGCCTCGGGCACCTACTTCAGGGCGAAGCTCTACGTGGGGGATGGCACGAACACTGTCTCGACATCCATCTCGGTCTACATAGTCGATAACGCGGCACCGACCTTCACCCTCAAGCTGCCCGGCAACGTCGACGTCTCTGTCGACGTGCCCGTCTCCTTCGCGACGACCGTCGCCGATGTCGACGACGACCCACTTGTCGTGACATGGGATTTCGGTGATGGGTCCGACCTCGCAGTGAACACAACCGGGCCCAGCGCCGATGGCGTCACAGTGGTCCAGTCCCATTCGTGGTCCCCCTATCTCGAGCCCGGCCTCGGAGACTACTTCATCTACTACTGGATGAACCTGACGGTGGAGGATGATGCGGGCCACTCAACAGAGTCATCGACCAAGATCTCGATTTACATCCCGTACAACTTCGCCCCAGTCGCGACATTCTTCGTGAACAGCACGGCCGTGGACCCCGATGACATTGTGATGCTCCACTCGAGCGTCACGGACAGGGAAGGCGACTCGCTGACGTGGACCTACGAGTTCCGCAACGACACCGGGCTCTACAACACCGTGGTGCATAAGACACCCGCGACGGCAGACAATACGACGCTATGGAACAACATGACACACCAGTTCTCCCAGCCAGGGAACTATACCGTCACGTTCTGGATATCGGACGTCCTGGACCCGGACCTGCAGGTGTTCCCGGACAACTCCTCCAAGACCATCGCTATCACCTCTGCACTCAACTACGCGCCTCAGCTCCAGGCCAACATATCCTTCTCACCTCAGCTGATCTACCTCGACGAGGCGTCCGGAATCGCGGTCGCCCAGCTCTCGATCGAGGGATACGACCCCGATGGGGACGTGGTCTACGCCACATGGGGCTTCGGGGACGGGTCCGACCCAGGGCAAAACACCTCAGGGGGTACGCGCCTCCCATACAAATTCGTGCAGATTCACGAGTACGTTGAGTCTGGAATGTACAATGTCTCCTGCGCCGTGACGGACGGCCGGGAGGGGCACGAGGTCGTCAGGTACCTGTCGCTCGTCATAAGGTCGAACAACAGCGCCCCCGAATGGATGGGCCTCACGAGGACGCTGTCCAATGGTACCTTTGCGACGGCCAACACGAATGTCACCCTCACCCTCACCGTCTCCGACGAGGAGATGGACCGCGTCAGGATCGGATGGTCGTTCGGCGACAACTCGTCGCTGATCATCACCGAGGTGTCGGAGTACGATGAAGACGGGAACGGGACCAGCACCGTCCAGCACGTCTACACCGCGCTCGGGGACTACACGGTCGTCATATGGTTCACCGACGACAAGTTCGACAGCGAATGGCACAACGACTCGCGCAATGTGACCATCTCCGTTCGGACCGCCTGGGTCAAGGAGGTCATAGTGTGGGACGCTTGGGACTATATCAGCCTCTCCTTGTTCCTCGGAGCCATAGCCTCTGTGTTCATCTATGCCTGGTTCGCGAGCAGGTTCAGGAAGAATCTCGACTCGAAGGGCCTGACCTACGACGAATACAAGATCATGAGGCGGGAGAAGGCCGAGGCGGAGCGCGCCAAGCAAGGTTCCAAGGCCGCCCCCGAGCAGAAGACGCCGTCCAGAGATGGCAAGGAAGGAGGGAGGTAGATGCCGACCAGCCATTCCATGAGGAGGATGCTCCTGAAGCGGAGCATCAACGTGGTGATCACGATACTCGGGATAATGACCCTGAACTTCTTCCTGATACACTTCATGCCCGGCGACCCGATCGCCAACATGATACCGAGGGACCCGAAGTTCCCGGAAGAGCTGAAGTGGGCCCTGATGGAGCAGTTCAACCTCAACGACTCGCTCCCTGTCGCGTACATCACGTACATGAAGAACACATTCACGGGGGAGTGGGGTGAATCTTACATCGAACGTCGTCCTGTGTTCGACATAATCATGGGCGATATGCGGTGGACCGTCCTCCTCGTGGGGACCGCGACGATCATCACGCTCCTCCTCGGCATGGTCGTGGGGGCCTATGCCGCGTATAGGCGCGGCGGCGCCTTCGACCTCTCGTCGAACGGCATACTGCTGTTCTTCTACGGCATGCCCATCTTCTGGTTCGCGCTGATCCTCCAGCTGCTGTTCAGCAGCTACCCGTTGGGAATGAACTGGTGGCCCCAGCTCCCGACGGGCGGGTACTTCGACACGCTGGACCCCGAACTCGGCTCCACCTTCCAGTGGACCATCCCCCACATCCTCAGCGTGATGAAGTACATGATTCTGCCCGCAACCACGATGGCGATAGGCTCCCTTGCAGGCGTCGCGCTCGTGATGCGGAGCTCATTGATCGACGTCATGACCGAGGACTTCATCATGACCGCGAGGGCCAAGGGCCTAACGGACTACCAGGTCCTGAGGCACCACGCCATGAGGAACGGCATGCCCCCGATGGTCGCGCTCATCGCGATGAGCATCGCCTTCATAATCGGCGGGGCCTACCAGGTAGAGGTGATCTTCAACTACAAGGGGATAGGCTATCGGACCCTATCGGCCATAGGGAACCGCGACTTCCCGATCCTTCAATTCATAGTCGTGATTGGTGGCGTGGCGGTCGTCATAGCGAACTTCGTGGCGGACCTGGTCCTCGTGTACATCGACCCGAGGGTCAAGATCGTGTGAGGTGAGGATGATGTCCGCAACGTGCAACCCGACACCGTCCGGCGCCAGGCAGCCCGCAACCAGCGAGACGCCCCTCCCCAGCGTCACGGCCGTCAAGTTCCATCTCTTCGTGAAGCGCGTGATGAAGATCATGAAGCAGGTCTCGAAGAACCCCATGGGGGCCATAGGGATGGTGATCCTCTGCTTCTTCAGCTTCATAGCCGTGTTCGGCCCGACCCTGGCGCCATACGAGGTCGATGCGAGCAGCCTGGGTCAGTTCACCCCGATGCTCCAGGAGTCGCCGGAGCACTGGCTCGGCACTGATACGGAGGGTTACGACATCTTCAGCTCGCTCCTCTACGGGGCCAGGACCTCGATAATCGTCGGCATATTCGCGGCGCTGATATCCTCCTTCCTAGGGGCGGTCATAGGCCTATACTCGGGGTACGTGGGAGGGTGGAAGGACGAGGTGGTCATGCGCGTGAACGACGTCGTCCTCTCGATTCCGTGGCTCGTGCTGATGATCATCATAGCCGCCTTCGTCGGGGAGATCAACCTCATGGGCATCATCCTCATAATAGGGTTCACGGGATGGTCCGGGACATCGAGGCTGGTCAGGGCCCAGGTCATGTCCATAAGGGAGCGACAGTACGTCGAGCGCGCGAAGGCCATAGGCGCGGGCGACTGGCACATCATAGGCCACCACATACTGCCTAACGTGTTCCCTCTGGTGTTCGCCAACACCATCCTCACCGTCGCCGGCTCGATCCTCGCGGAGTCGACCCTGAGCTTCCTGAAGATGAGGCCCATAGGGTCGGTCACATGGGGCTCGATGCTGTCCTACGCCCACGAGGGCATGGCCTTCCAGATAGGGCTGCCCTGGTGGATCATAGCGCCTGGCCTCTGCATCGTCGTCCTCGTCCTGGGTTTCACGCTCCTCGGGTACGCTCTCGACGAAGTGATGAACCCGAAGCTGAGGAAGCGCTAGTCTCGATGCGGGACATGAGCACCGGCCGAGCAGGTCCGTCGGACCTCCCCGGAGGCGGCAGCGTCCGCTCCGGACACGCCCTCATTTGGGATCCTCAAAGGGGTAGCCAGCATGCGGTTTTTCTCCCTTGTCGAATCGAAAGAGGTTTATAGCGCATTGCAGTTACATCGCGTGTCCTTCTGCGAGGGTATGGGGGAATCAAGACTGCTCTCGGAACCACAGGGGCGGGACAGAGTGTTCTATCATGAGCCGGGAGGCCGGGAGGGGAATTCCGGCCTGCTGTGTTCTGCACTGTCTGTGTCCGGCCCGCGTGATGAATCCAGAAGGGCGACATAGGGAGACGAGGAGGAATGTGAGGGTATGACAGGTTTTAGAGGGACAAGGATCGCTGTCTTGAGCGCGCTGGTCTTTGCAGTACTGATGCTCGGAGTGCCCAACTTCATTGCACCCGGGCAGCAGTTCGAAGCAGCATCAGTCGCTCAGGCGGAGGACAAGGAGAGAAGCTTCGTGATTGGGGTGAGCGAGCTCTCTGTGAGCACGCTGAACCCGAACAAGTACACGATGGTCGGAGAGGGCATGGTGATATTCCCATGCTACAGCACACTGCTGCAGTACAACCTCGACATGGAGGTCATCGGCGACCTGGCGGAGGAGTGGAGCTGCTCGAGCGACGGACTCACATGGTACTTCAAGATAGTGGACAACGCCTACTTCTGCGACCCGGCCGCGCCCACGGTGAGGGACCCGACGCGCCTTCTCACCGCCGAGGACGTCGAGTTCACCTTCTTGGCGCTCCAGGGAGAGACGGACAGCAGACTGCACACGTACTTCCCTGACGACCTGATAACCGACTTCAACATTATCAACGACTTCGAGTTCGAGATCACCATCGGCAGACCCCACGCGACGATAATGGAGTCGTGGTTGGGCGCGATGATCCTGCCGAAGTACTACTGGGAGGGCGAGGACTTCCTGCTCTTCGACAACGCCCCGCCGATCGGCTCAGGGGCGTTCTACTACGGCATGGACGGCCTGCCCGAGAGCGGCCAGTGCGACCTCATCAAGAACCCGATATGGTACGGCGAGGACAACCACGGCTGGCAGATGCACGTGGACAAATGGATCATTAAGGAGGAGTTGGAGGACACCACCGCCTGGCAGGATGTCACGGAGGGGACGATAGACGTCATGCTCGGAGTGAACCCGGAGCTGTACACGAACAGCTTGCTGCCACCGAAGTACACGCCATACGTTGTGGGATTCCAGCAGTGCAACGGCTTCGTCTACGAGTTCAACCTCAACCAGATGAGCGATGAGCTCAGGCAGGAGCTCGGAGGGTCCTTCACGAGCGGCACCAACAACCAGCTCCTTCTCGACCCGACGATCAAGCTGGCGATGTCCTACTGCGTCGACAAGGACGGGTTCATAGAGGACGTCCTGTGGGGCCTCGGGCAGTACGCGGACTCCCTGGTGGGCCCGCAGAACCCCGGGCACTACTGGTACCCGGACCCGGACCCGTACGACCCTGACGCCGCCAGGCAGATGCTCTACGACGATGGCTGGAAGTATCGGCTCGACACCACTCTCATCGAGCCGGACGACCCCGACTACGACAACGAGGACTCGGACGGGGCTAAGGGATACTACCCGCTGTGCAAGGTGGGTGGTACCGACCCGCTCGCATTCGACTTCGTGACCCTGAACACGGACAATCAGTGGTCCATGGGCGCCAAGTACCTCGTGAACTCCACCAGGCTCGGAGGCTTCGACCTCGACCTCGCGATCGAGAGCGTCTCCGACATGAACTCCAGGTGGTACCAGGCGGACTACGATGTCTGGCTCTGGGACTGGGTGATCGGCACGACCGCGGACCCCGTCTCGACGATGGAGATCTTCACGGAGGACGGCATCGGCACCGACCAGGACGTGTACTGGGTCAATGAGACCTTCGAGGAGGTCTACGCCGAGGCCATCATGACCGTCGACACGGCGGCTAGGAGGACGCTGACGGACCAGCTCCAGGCCCTGGTGTACGAGATGCGCGGCTGCCAGACCCCTGCCTACAGGGACGAGTTGTACGCTGTCAACGTTATGGAATGGGCGTACGCCAGCCTCGGCGACTGGAACACGAGCTACTTCCTCTTGCCGGACATATGGCCGTGGTGGCTGGCGATGCAGCTTTACCCCAACGAGAACAACGCCCCGGATCTGTTCACATACCCTGACGCTGTGGAGGCGCTCGTGGACGAGGAGGAGTACTTCTCGGCGGACGCGGACGATGACGACGACGCCACGGCCCTGGAGTACAAGTGGTTCTGGGGCGACGGGACGACAAGCACCTGGAGCTCTTCGGGCAGCGCCTACCACACATATGACGAGGACGGCATCTATCAGGCAGACGTGGCCGTGAGGGAGGCGTCCAGCTCGAAGGGTTTCGAGGACTACTTCATGGTCTCGAAGGGCTTCACCGTCACGGTGAGGGACGAGAGCAATGACGCGCCGACGATAACGGCGATGACTTGCGCCCCCGCCGACCCGGACACTGGCACACAAATGTGGTTCAACTCGACGGCGACCGACCCCGAGGGTGATGAGATCTACTACACATGGACCTTCGGAGATGGCCACACCGCATATGGCCAGAACGTGAGGTACCAGTACACCGAGGACGGCGGATATGACGTCGTGCTTTCAGTGGATGACCACCGCGTCGGTGTCGCAGGCTCGAGGCCCGTGACGAACGGCGCATACGTGGTCGTGTCGCAGAACGGACCACCTACTATCACCGTCGACGACTACCCCGATATAGAGGCCAAGCAGACGGAGACATACACTGCCCTGGTATCGGACCCGGATCCGAGGGATGTCCTCAGGTACACATGGCTATGGGGCGACGGGGAGGTCACCGTCACGGATGTGCCTACTGCTGACCACGCCTACAACAGCAGAGGAGTCTACACGCTCGTTGTCTGGGCGGACGACATGACCGACCTCGACGGGCACAACAGATCCGACAGCGCCCTGGTGGACGTCGTGTCCATGGCCCAGAACAAGGAGCCTGTGATCACCGACTACATCGTGTCCAACACAGCCCCGTACACCGGCGAGGAAGTCACCTTCACCGGCGTCGCGGCGGACCCGGACGGCAACGCCCTGACTCTGACGATAGCCTTCGGCGACGACACCTTCGCGGTCGAGAGCTTCGACCCCTCGGCGGACAACACGGAGAGGACGATCGAGGCCACGCACGTCTACGATGACGCCGACACATACACCACGTACTTCTACGTGTTTGACGGGATAGACAACGTCTCGTCGATGGTGCAGGTCTTCGTCGAGGCGAACAGCGCCCCGGTCATAACCGACATGGAGGACGAGTACATCGACACGGGCGTGGAGGAGACCTTCACAGCATCGGTGTTCGACCCAGACGACGATACGATGACATACTACTGGACCTGGGGAGACGGGACACCGGGGACCGTGACGGCTGCTCCGACCGCGACGCACACATACGCGGAGTCCGGCACCTACCAGTACAGGCTCTACGCGAACGACGGGCACAGCCACAACTCCTCCGAGCTAGCCCTCGCCAATGTCAATGCCGTGCCGGTGCTGACGCCGCTGGACCCGGTTAGCGTCGATGCGGGCATCGAGTGGACCTTCGTCGCCGAGGCTACCGACCCAGACCTGATGGACACCCTCGAGTACAGGTGGACCTTCGGGGACGGGACGGCGACCACGGACTGGAGCACGTCCAACACCGCGGCCCACACCTACGCGGCCTCCGACACATACACCGTCAGGGTCGATGTGACCGACGGGTTCTCGCTTGCGACGCACACGCTGTTCAGCGAGGCCACAGTCACGGTCACGGACCCGATGGTGGACGACCCGCCGACCATAGTGCCCTTGGCGGACGTGACGCTCACGGTAGACGAGGAGCACACCTTCACGGTGACCGCGAGCGACCCGGAGGGGCAGCCCCTGGTGATCACCTGGGACTTCGATGATGGCACGGGCCTGTTCGTCGGGCCTTCCGTCGTCCATTCGTTCGCGGCCGTGGCCACCTATGACATAATGGTCTACGCTGACGACGGGGCGACCAACGTCTCGGACACGGCGCAGGTCACGGTGGTCGGGGACGAGCCACCTGTTGCGGATGCAGGAGACGACCAGACGGTCAACGAGGACTCGCTGGTGTACTTCGATGGCTCCGGGTCGTCCGACGATGTGGACCCGCCGGGAGTCGTCGCGTACTACTGGACCATATACGATGGTGCGGTGACGATCGCGACGATGATAGGCGAGAGCCCGTCCTATGAGTTCGCGGACCCGGGCGTCTACACGGTCAAGCTGATCGTGGAGGACAGCATCGGACAGATGTCAGCGCCTGACGAGATTGCCGTGACCGTCCTCGATGTGACCAACCCGCTGGCCGTAGCGACAGCGGACCCGACGAGCGTCAGCATGGGCGACACGGTGGACTTCGATGCGACAGGCTCGAGCGACAACGTGGAGGTGACGGACTACGAGTGGTCCTTCTTCGATGGGGTCTCGTCCGTGACGTATGACATGGCGACCGCATCGCACCAGTTCGACATCGCTGGGTCCTTCCCGGTCACGCTGACCGTCTGGGACGCAGAAGGCAACTGGGACGAGGACGAGGTCACCATAACCGTCGAGGACACCGAGGCGCCGGTCGCCAACGCTGGCGCGGACGACGAGATAAACGTCGGCACGACCTACACGCTGGACGGTTCCCTGTCCTCGGACAACGACGAGGTAGTCGAGTGGGAGTGGACCTTCACGGACGGCACGGCGCAGACTCTGAGCGGCGAGACTGCGGACTACGCCTTCGACAACATCGGTGAGTTCGTCATAACGCTGACGGTCACCGACGCAGCCGGCCTGACTGACACCGACACCGTGACTATCACGGTCTCGGACCTCGAGGCGCCCGCGGCGGACGCGGGGGCCGACGTGTCGGTCGAGGAGGGTGCCACGGTCGACTTCGACGGCGGCCTCTCCGCGGACAACGTCCTGGTGACCAGCTACGAGTGGGAGTTCGTGTACGACGGCGCGACCGTGACCCTGACTGGTGTGACCGCCAGCCACGTGTTCGACATCGCCGGAACCTACACGGTCACCCTGACCGTGGCGGACGCCGCGGGCAACTCGGACACCGACACCATGGTGGTGACGGTGACCGAGGCGACGGTCAACGATCCCCCGGTCGCGGACGCGGGCGCCGACGCCAGCATAACGGTCGGGACGGCCCACACGTTCGACGGCTCAGGCTCGTCCGCGGATGTGGACAACTACACCTGGACGTTCGTCTACGACGGCGCGACGGTGACGCTCTATGGCGTCGGTCCATCGCACACCTTCGGCATCGCGGGCACCTACACCGTGACCCTCACGGTCGCGGACGCGGAGGGCCTGACGGACACCGACACGGTGGTCGTGACGGTCACCGAGGCGGGCGGCGACAACGTTCTGCCGGTCGCGGACGCAGGCGACGATGTGACGGCGACCGCTGGCGAGGCAGTGGGCTTCGACGGCTCCGACTCGTCGGACTCCGATGGGACGATCGTATCGTGGGTGTGGACCTTCGAGTACGACGGCGAGACCGAGACCCTCGAGGGCGAGACGGCCGAGTTCACCTTCGACGAGCCCGGGACGTACACGGTGACTCTCACCGTCACGGACTCCGACGGCGGCACCGACACCGACACGATGACCGTGACGGTCGAGGCTGAGGACACGCCCAGCGAGGGCTCGTTCCTCGAGGACAACTGGATGTACCTCGTGCTGCTGGTCATAGTCGTCGTGGCGGTCGTGGCGCTGGTCCTGATGAAGCGCGGAGGCAGCAAGGGCGCTTCGTCCGGCGAGGGCATCGAGGGCGTCGACCAGGGGCAGTCCCCGCCGTCGAGCTGATGCTGGGACGGACGGAAGGCAAACCCTTTCGGCGAAACCTCTTCACTTCTTCTTATTCCTCGAAGGATGAGAACATGCCGGACCGCCACCGCCGGCGGGCCGCGCTCACTCTATGACTGAGCCTTCCTTGGGAGCGGCCTGGCCCTCGCCGAGCCTCGACTCCAGCGCGACCATCGAGATCATGTCCAGCTGGAGGGACGTGTGGAGGTAGTCGAGGTTCTTGTCCACGTGCGGCGAGTACTTCGGGCCGGTGTCGTCCTCGAGCATCCTCGTCAGCATCGAGTCGATCCTGTTGGACGTGCGCGGGTCCCTCTGCAGGATGCCGCCGCTCAGAGTGAAGAACGACGGGCCCAGCGCCCTCATCTTGGTCGATGAGGCGATGGACTCCAGTCTCTCCTCGTGTCGGTCTACCACGGGCTCGGCAAGTCGGATTCCCCTGTCCAAATCCCATCCCTCTGGAGTGCTAGGATATGTATCTGTCGAATTGTATATATAAGTTCGGTAGGGAGGGGGGAGTGCGCGCTGGAGGGCCTTCAGCAGAGGTCCTTTCTTGCCGCCAGTGCCGCCATCCGGGCCGCCTCGCGGACGAACCCGGTGCACCTGGCCTTGTGCTCCGGGGACTTGAAGTCGCCCATGTTGATTTCCCGGCACCTGGCCGACCCGAACTCGGCGACGAAAGCCTTGAACAGGGCGTTGGCCGCGTCGTAGCTCCTGGCCTTGTCCTCGCCGGCGCTGGCCCTTCCCAGGCTCGCCCCTATCCCCATGACCCCGCCGGCCAGAGCACCGCACAGGTCCTCGCTCCTGCCGACGCCTCCGCCGAAGGGCGTCGCCACCCTCAGGCACGCGTCAGGCAGGTCCACACCCTGCGCCAGGCACACCCCCCTGAGCACCGACTCCGCGCAGTTGAGCCCGCTTGCGAAGCACTCGGCCGCGTGGTCCGCCCCATCGGCGACGTCTCGCAACGGGTCACCCCTTCAGCGGGCTCTCGTCGATCCTGAGGTGCGGGTCGGTAGCGTCCATCGACGCCGTCACCCCCTCTGGTATGATGAGCTTCATCGCGCCATGGCCGCAGCAGAGGCCGGTGAAGGAGGGGACCTTCGCGAGCCCACCGATCCTGTCCTGGATCACCTCCTCGAGGCTGGGGCCGGGCAGGTCCCTCTTGGTGAAGCTGGACACCTGCCCGAAGACTATGCCCGCGGCCTTCTGGAGCTTCCTGGCCAGGAGCATGTGCGTGAGGACCCTCTCGATCTCGTACTCGGAGACATAGACGTCCTCCACGAACAGGATGCGCCCTTCCGTCCTCACGGAGTCATCGGTGCCCAGGGTGTGGGCGAGCATCGTGAGGTTCCCTCCGATGGTCCTCCCCCTGGCCTTCCCGGGCACGACGGTCCTGAGAAGCATCCCCCTCGGGGGGTTGTCCAGCCTGCCCCAGGGCTCCGCCCTGGAGAGCATGGATATGGCCCTGTCGATGTTCTCCTTCCCTGCCGGGGGGTCCTTCTCGGGGTTGTCGCCCGCATACCCCTCTATGGACGGGCCATGGAACGTGACGAGGCCGGTCCTCTGGTTCATCGCGACGTGAAGGGTCGTGACGTCGCTGTACCCCATGAAGATCTTGGGGTTGTCCTTGATGGTCCCGAAGTCGAGGAGGTCCAGTATCCTCATCGCCCCGTACCCTCCCCTTGAGCAGAACACCGCGTCCACATCGTCGTCCGCGAACATGTCCGTCAGCTCGCGGGCCCTCGCCTCGTCCTTCCCGGAGGAGAACCCCGACCTCGTGAGGTTCCTGGTGCACTCCCCGAGGACGACCTTGTATCCGAGCTCCTTGAGGTAGTTGACGGCCTGGCCCAGCCCGAACGGTTCGGAGAACCCGCAGGGCGAGGCGATGCCTATGGTCGCGCGCTTCTCCAGCTTGCCTGGTTTCAGTGTCTTCAATGCCCGAGCCTCCCGGAGGCCGGAGTGCCGGACGCCGACTTAAATGGTGCGATGGGCCCGGGGTCCCGGGTAGCCCGGTCTGAGAAGGGGGGGGGTTTGGGGGGAGGTGTGCTCGGCGCCTTCACGCGTAGACGGCCTCGGCTTCCTGGAGGAGTATGTCCTCCGGCGCGGGCGTGTCCTCGATCTCGGCGGTGACCTCCATGAGGCCGAGCTCTATGTCCGCCTTGAGATACTCGAGCTCGTTCAGCACGTCCCTGCAGTCGACCTCGTGCTGGAGGTGCTCTATGTCCCCCGCCAGCCTCTCGATGCTGGCCCTGTTCGAGGCGAGGGCGGCGAGGACGTGGTACTCGTCAGGGTCGTCGTGGGTGGCCTTGAGCTTCCTCGTCTTATTCATCGTGTTCCTGCCGAAGGCTCCGACGTTGCACAGCGCGATAGGGACAGCTAGTCTCCTCTTCATCTTGGCATCCCATCCCGTCGTATGACGATTGTCCGACAATATCTACTTCATCCTATATAAAATGTTCCGGACGGGGCTGGTCGCTCACTTGGGGCCCTGGCCCGCCAGCTGGTTGGCCTTCCTCTCCAGGTCGGCGATCCTCCTCTGGAGGGCCCTGATCTTGGCGTCGTACTTGGCCGCCTGCTCCCTCAGCTTGGCCGCCCTGGCCCTCAGCTTCGCGGCCTTGGCCAGCTTCTTGGTCGACGCCCTGAAGTCGTTCGCATCTGACGAGTACTTCCTCGCAGCCTTCATCGAAGACATGGTACCCCGCTTCAAGACCGGGATGTGGCGATATGAACCTATGCACCCCGTTCCCAGGGCGTCGCCGTGAAAAGTGAATAATAGGGGACTGGGATGCGCCTTGCGGATGAAGCACTGCCCCGTGACGCGTGGAACGGCCCTCGGAGAGGGCGCGGCGAGAGGCGTCGAGCCGAAGCCCGGATCACCTCGAAGCCCGCCCAGCATGCCCCGTCCCGCGCTCGGGGCGCCGTCCGCCGCCGGCAGCGGGGGTGCCTGAGGATGGAGCGCAGGACGTTCCTATACCTGATCCTGGCGGCCACCATCATCATATGGGGCGCGTCCTTCGTGATCGTCGACATCGCGATCAGGGACGGCTCCTCGCCCTCGATGATCGCCATGGCCCGCTTCATCGTCGCGTCGTCCATATTCCTGGGGTACCTTATCGTCAGGAGGCCGCAGGGCCTCGCGAGGGCGGACAGGCGCAAGTTCCTCTTCCTGGCGTTCATAGGCATCGGGGTGTACTACACCTTCCAGTACTACGGCGTGAAGCTCGCGGGCGCCTCCATCTCGTCCATCATCGTCATGCTCGTGTGCCCCGTGGCGATATTCGCGATCTCCGCGATGAAGTACAAGGAGAAGGTCACGGACGGGGAGAAGCTGGGGCTGGGCATCTCCGGGCTGGGCTGCTTCCTGGTCATCACCGACGGCTCCCTCGCCTTCGCCTCGAACATCGAGGTCATAGTGGGAGGGCTCTTCGGCGTGGTCTGCGCCGTCTTCTGGGCGGTCTACACCATGATGGGGAGGGACGTCGTCAAGAGGTACGACCCGATGACGAGCACGGCGTACATCACGATACTCGGGACGTTCATGGCCGTCCCCTTCGCCGCATCGGACGCCGTCATCACCGGGCAATCGTTCCCGCCGAGCTTCTTCCTGGCCGCCATATATCTCGGGGTGCTGTGCACGGTCATCGGCTACGTCTTCTGGTACACCGCTCTGACGGGCCTGGACGCGCGCACGACCGGCAGCGTGCTCTACTTCGAGCCCGTCGTGACGGTGGCCGTCGCGTGGGCCGTCCTGGGGGAGATGATCGGGTGGGTGTCTGCGGTTGGCAGCTTCGTGACGCTGCTGGGCGTGGTCATCCTGTCCAGGAAGTGAGCGCGCCCCTAGAAACCGTTAATATCCAGCTGTCGCCATCAGGCAGTGCCACACGCGGAAGCCCCGTGGTGTAGAGGACAATCATGCGGGCCTTTGGAGCCTGCGACGGAGGTTCGAATCCTCCCGGGGCTACTCCTCCCTCCTCCTGGCAGACCAGCGCGAGACGGCCTGGAACAGCTTCGCGACCAGCACGAGGACGACCACCCACGAGACCACGATCAGGAAGAACCCCTCAGCGACGAAGCCGCCCTCGACAGCCTCCAGCAGGAACATGCCCGTGAGGGTCGCGAGCACGCCGAACACGGCCCCCCAGATCGCCGCGGTCCTGTCGACCCTGAGCCTCAATGTGCCTCACCAGCGGTCCCTGTGGACCAGCTCCTCGTTGGGGAGGCGCCTCCTCCTGACGCCCTTCTCCGCGGGGTACCCGACCGGGACCATCGCGACCGGCCTCACATGGGGCGGGGTGCCCAGCGCCTCGGCGGCCTTCGCCTCGTCGAACGCGCCGACCCACACGCTCCCGAGCCCCCTGCTGTGCAGGAAGAGGCTGAAGTTCTCCACCGCCGCAGCGACGTCCTGGAGGCAGTAGAGGTCCCTGCCCCTCTCGGCGTAGTGCCCCACCCTCTGCAGGTTGGCGCAGAACACGACCACCAGCGGCGCGGTGCGGACGAACTCCTGATGGTACGCGGCGTGCATCAGCGCCTTCTTCGTCGCCGCGTCCCTGACCACCACGAAATCCCTCGACTGGAGGTTGCCCGCGGACGGCGCGAGGTTGGCCAGCCTCAGCCCCTCGTCGATGACCTTGTCGTCCACCGGGTCCCCCTTGAAGACCCGGATGCTCGTCCTCCCCTCGATGCACTCCACGACGTCCATCAGATCCGCCCTGTGATGAACGACAACCTCTAAGTATCTTGTCAACGGTCGATATGCCGGTGTCCATGCAGCGCAGCGGGAACGCGCGGGTCAGGTGCTCCCTGGTCATAGGGTTCGGCTCCGCGTCGGAGGCGGAGAAGGTCCACGGCTCCGTGGCGCTGGACAACGACGGGTACCTCGAGACCGAGGTCCATGGCAGCGACATCGTCGCGCGGATCGAGGCCGACTCGCTCAGGAGCCTGCTGCATACGCTCGACGACTTCCTCTCATGCGTCGGCGTGTCCGAGAGGATTGTGTCCAGGAAGGACTAGTCCTCCGCCGCCTCCTTGACCCTCACCGCGATGCCGCGCTTGAACGCCAGCATCTCCCTCCTCGCCATGAGCGACCTGCCCACCGCGGCCAGCCCGCCCTTGGTGTCCACCACCAGGACGGAGTCCCCAGGCCTTATCGCGGGGTCGCAGTCGACCACGAACTTCGCGAAGACGTTGTTGCCCTTCGCCGCGAACCCCGCGGGCTCGTCCTCGACCGTGACCCTCATGGCGCCAGGCGGGAGGACGCCCATCAGGAGCCTCGCGCCCTCCATCTTCGGCGTGAGCCGCCCGTCGTGTGCCCTCATGGAGAAGGCGTGCACCCCGTCGATGATGACGTTCCTGATCTTGCCCGTGTTCCTCGACTTGACGAACTCGACCTTCCTGCCGTCCAGTATGTCGGCCGCGCCCCTTCCGAACTGCATGTCGAGCACCGCCCTCACCCTCAGGAGGTCGAGGTCGAACCCCTTGGCCGCCGGCGCGACCTCCTCGAGGAACCGGAGGGTCTCGTCGCCCTCCCACATCACCGCGAGGGGGTAGCCGTGCTGGTGCGCGTGCCTCTCCATCGTCCTCCGGACCCTCTCGGCGACCTCGGCGTCGAGGTGCTCCGGGATCACGGACTGCGCTATCGGGTAGAGCTCGTCCAGCTCGATGGGCGCCGGCCCGAAGAAAGAGGCGACTATGAAGTCCGCGTCGACCTTGGCGGACACCTTCGCTATCTCCGATGCATATCCACGCGAGTAGGGCTTGGGCCCCTCCTCGAACCCTACCAGGACCTTGGCGCCCGGCCTCCTGTAACGGGAGAAGTACCTCTCCCTGTACCTCGCGACGCTGGGCCGGTCGTAGCTCTCCGGCCCGCAGTAGAAGAACGCCCCCCTCCTGCTGGCGGGCTCGTACTCCTCGAGGAACTCGGCGTGCCTCCTCAGCACCTTCAGCACCGCGAGCAGCGACGGGTGCGCCCTCGCCCTCATCTCGACCATCTCCCACAGCGACCCGTCGTGGATGGCGTTCCTCACCTTCCTCAGCTCCTTGAGGCTGGTGAACAGGTTGTGCTCCGCGATGGCCTTCGTCCTCTCCGCTGGGCCGGCCGAGACGAGCTCCTTGACCGAGGTCGAGTTGCACGCCGGGCAGTCGCAGGCGAGGTCGTGCATGTCCCTCAGGAACCTCGTCCCCGTCGGGTACATGAATCGTTCCTCCCTCGCGTACTTCGCGTAAGATGCCGAGTCGAAGAGGTCGCACCCCAGCAGGACAGCGAACGGGAACACCATCGGGTGCCCCGCGCCGAATAGGTGGACAGGCCTCGACGGGTCGAGCCCCTTCTTGGAGGCGATGACGATCTCGGCCACGTCTGCGAACCTGTAGTCCTCCAGGAGCGGGACGACGCCCCCGATGGGGTGGAGGTCGAAGGCCATCGCCGAGAGCCTCTCCGCGCACTCCCTCCTCATCTCGGGGAAGACGCCGCCCTGGACCGTCCCGGCGAGGAGCATCCCGCCCTTCAGGGGGACGGACTCCTCCGCCCTGCGCAGGGTCTCCTCGGTGGCCGCCCTGGTCTGCTCCTCGGTCCACTCCGGCTCGGAGAACACGTCCAGTATCGTCCCGATGTCGGAGCCGATGTCCCTCTGGAACTCGACGATCTCCCTGTGGCCGACGCCGACCTTCCCGTAGACGTAGCTCTGGAATGTGCCGCTGTCCGTCATGACGGGCCCGTCGAAGTCCAGGAGCCCGTGGAGCCCGCCCCCCTGCGCCCTCTCGCGCAGCGCCTGGTCCGACCTGATGATGTAGGAGTTGGTGATCAGGATCTCGACCTTGAACCGCTCCCTCATCTCCCGCGGTGTGATGGTGAGCTGGTTGGGGTTCACCACCGGCAGCAGCGCCGGCGTGGTGACCTTCCCGTGCCCGGTGGTGAGCTCGCAGATCCTGGCCAGGCCGTCGCGCTCCTTCAGCTCGAACATGCGACATGATGTAACGCCTGGAGGGTAATTATGGTTTCACAGCGGCCCCCCCCGCAAAAGCATTAAGGCCGGTGCGCCTTTGCCCGCCTGGAGCATTCAGATGGGCTTGTTCCAGGTATTGGCCGGTCTGGCGATAGTCTTCCTCCTGCCAGGCTACACCCTGGTCTGCCTCCTCTTCCCGCGGAGGGGGGAGCTGGACCCGGAGTACGACATAGTGTACAGGGTCGCCCTCGGGATGGGCCTCAGCATAGTCATTTCCATATTCGTCGGGTTCGGCCTGAACGCCATCAGCACGGAGGAGCAGGGGTACGTCTCAGCGGGCCCCCTGTGGGCGTCACTGCTGACCGTCACGGGGCTCTTCTTCCTGGGGGGCTGGTACTTGGGCGCCTACCCGTGGATGGGCCTCCTTCACCCGAGGCTCTACCGCGACCCGCCCCCGAGGAAGGTCGCCGGGATGAAGGTCATGCAGACGGTCCGGGGCCGCCAGGCGGAGAGGCTCCTCATCGAGAGGGACCAGCTGCTCCGGGAGATAGACAAGCACGCGGCCCGGGCCTCGACTTCAAATCCCACGAAGCAGCTCTACTACCGCAGGAGGATAGAGCAGGCGAAGGCCCGCGTCGAGCAGGTCAACGCCGAGCTCGATCGCCTGGAGGAGGGGCGGTGACATGGCCGTGAGGAAGGGCGAGATGGAGTACAAGCTCGTCGTGGTCGTGAGGGACGACCTCAGGATGTCCGGGGGCAAGCTGGCGGTGCAGGTCGCACACGCGGCGGTGTCATGCGCCCTGCAGGCCAAGTCCAGGAAGCCGGAGTGGTTCTCGTCGTGGTACAGGGAGGGGCAGAGGAAGGTCGTCGTCAAGGTGAAGACCCTCGAGGACCTCCTATCCCTCAAGGACAGGGCGTCCAGGGCCGGGATCCCGAGCGAGCTGATCACCGACGCGGGGCTCACGGAGCTCCCACCGAACACGACCACATGCCTGGGCATAGGCCCGGCGCCGGGGTCGCAGGTCGACCCGATCACGGGCGCGCTGCCGCTGGCGTGAGGGCGATGAAGGGTCAGGTCAGGGTCCTGGGCGTCGACGACTCCCCGTTCGCCTTCGGCGACAGGAGGTCGCTCGTGATAGGGGCGCTGGTCCGCGCCCCCAGCTACCTCGAGGCGGTCATGAGGACGGACGTGGCCGTCGACGGGGACGACGCGACCGACCGTCTGGTCGAGATGGTGGCCGGGTCGAGGTACGCGGAGCAGATCGCCCTCGTGATGGTGGACGGCATAGCGCTCGCGGGCTTCAACGTCATCGACCTCGAGTCCTTCCACCGTAGGACCGGGGTCCCGGTCGCGACGGTGACGAGGGACGAGCCGGACATGGGCGAGATCGAGGCAGCGCTGAGGAAGCACTTCCCGGACTGGGAGAGGCGCCTCTCTCTCGTGAAGCGCGTCCCGCTGAGGCCGCTCGACACGGGCCACAACCCCCTCCACGCCTCGGTCCTGGGGATGGAATGGGACGACCTGGTCAGGCTCGCCCGCTCGACGACCGTGAGGGGCGCCCTCCCCGAGCCGGTCCGCATAGCGCACCTGGTCGCGGCCGCGATGGTCAAAGGGGAGTCCCGCGGACGGTCCTAGGGCGGCCGACCATGCGAAAGTCATAATACGGGGTATGGCCTGAGCTTCGCCAGGAGGGAATCGCATGATCAAGAACCTCTTCACTAAGCACGAACACAGGGTGTTCTCAGGAATGACCAAGGAGCAGGCCATCCAGGGCGCGGCCTGGTACTGGCGCTCGAGGCAGTTCGGCATCAACTTCCCGTCGCCATACGCGATGGCCGGCGCGCAGTACTACTCCAAGATGGGCCTCAGGCAGCAGGTGCACATCACCTGCTTCGAGATGGGCCAGGGAGCGGGCGTGGACGTGAGCTTCTCCGGGGAGCTGACCGACGAAGGCGCGGTCGTGGGCGCAATCGGGGCGATCCTCGTGCTGCCTGTCGCCGTCGCGGTCGGGGCCGTCTCATACATCGAGTACGAGAACGACGCCAGCAGGCTCCTGAACGACTTCTGGTCGTACATGTCCTCGTACGCGTCGAACCAGAGGCCGCCGGCGGACGAGGCGCGGCCGCCATCTTGGGCGGAGGGGACCCCCCAGGCGGGACCGCGGACGTGCCCTGGGTGCAGCGCCCCGGCGGAGCCCGACTCCATGTTCTGCAAGTACTGCGGGACCAGGCTCTGAGGCCGCATGCGGCATGCTGGCCTGGCCGCCGTAAAGACCGCAAGTTTTAATAGGGAGAGGGTTTTGTAGGGCCTACCTTCGCTGAAAAGGTGACATTGGTGCCGAAAGGAATGTACACAGCCAGGAAGCTCAAGGATGACAGGCAGAAGTTCCGGTGGAGCGACCGGTACTACAAGCGCAGGGCGATGAAGCTCAAGGAGAAGTCGGACCCGCTCGAGGGCTCTGCCCAGGCCAGAGGGGTCGTCCTGGAGAAGGTCGGCATCGAGGCCAAGCAGCCCAACTCGGCCATCAGGAAGTGCGTCAAGATCCAGCTCATCAAGAACGGCCGCCAGATCACCGCCTTCGCTGTCGGCGACGGCGCCATCAACTTCATCGACGAGCACGACGAGGTCCTGGTCGAGGGCATCGGCGGCAGGATGGGCCGGTCGTACGGCGACATCCCCGGCGTGAGGTACAAGGTCATCAAGGTCAACAACGTCTCTCTGGACGAACTCGTCCGGGGCAGGAAGGAGAAGCCGGTGAGGTGACCGAGATGGAAGATGAGAACGCACCCACGAAGGAATCCCCCGCCCCCGAGCCTGCGACCACCCCTGAGGCAGCTGCTGCACCGCTTTCCCAGGATGGACCGAAGGCCGAGGCCCCAGAGCAGGCCGCGCTCCCGAAGCCCCCGGTGGAGGAGAGGCTCCCCCCGGTCGGGAACGTGCTCCTGTTCGGCAAGTACGACGTGTCCGGGGTGACGCTGAGGGACGCTGGCATGGCGAGGTACATCGACGTGACCCCCGTGTCCGTGCCGCACACGGGCGGGAGGCACACGAGCAAGGCCTTCGGCAAGGCCAAGATGAGCATCGTCGAGAGGCTCATCAACAACATGATGCGCACCGAGGACTTCACCGGGAAGAAGATGAAGTCCTACAAGGCGGTCGAGGAGGCCTTCGGCATAATCGCCAAGAAGACCAACCAGAACCCGCTCCAGCTCCTGGTCGACGCCCTCCAGAACACGGCCCCGAGGGAGGAGGTCACGCGGCTCCAGTACGGCGGAATATCCGTCCCGAAGGCGGTCGACGTGGCCCCCGCAAGGCGGGTGGACCTCGCGCTCAGGCACCTCTGCAGGGCGACGCTGGAGACGTCGCACAAGAGCAAGAAGCCGATAGGCGAGTGCCTCGCCGACGAGATCATCGCGGCCGCCAAGAACGACATAAACTCCGCGTCGGTCGCCAAGAAGGAAGAGATCGAGCGGGTCGCGGCCTCGGCGCGCTGATGCGGCGCCTGAAACCACTTCCATGATTTGCTGTTCGGCGGTCCCTGATCGCTCCCGAATACAGCCAGACCCATGGTGATCGTATGGGAAGGAAAGAGGACAACATCAAGAAGGCGCAGGCCCTGATGAGGCAGACCAAGTTCATCCGCAACATCGGTACGGCCGCGCACATCGACCACGGGAAGACGACGCTCTCAGACAACCTGATCGCGGGCGCGGGCATGATGTCCGAGGACCTCGCGGGGAAGCAGCTCCTCCTGGACTTCGACGAGCAGGAGCAGGCCAGGGGCATAACCATCAACGCCGCCAGCGCGTCCATGGTCTACGACTACAAGGGCCAGGAGTACCTCATCAACCTCATCGACACGCCCGGGCACGTGGACTTCGGCGGCGACGTCACGAGGGCCATGAGGGCCATCGACGGCGTCATCATCCTCGTCTGCGCGGTCGAGGGCGTCATGCCGCAGACCGAGACCGTCATCAGGCAGGCCATCAAGGAGCGCGTCCACCCCATACTCTTCATCAACAAGGTCGACAGGCTCATCAACGAGCTCCAGGTCACGCCCGAGCAGATGCAGCAGCGCCTGGCCGCGATCATGAACGAGGTGCACACGAAGGTCCAGAACCTGCTCCCGCCAGACCTGAAGGACAAGTGGGCGCTCAACGTGTCCACCGGCAACATCATCCTCGGCTCGGCCTTCAACAACTGGGCCATAAGCGTGCCCTACATGAAGAAGACGAACATCACGTTCAAGGACATCTACGAGTACTGCAAGAAGGGCGACCAGAAGACGCTGTCAAAGAGGGCGCCCCTCCACGAGGTCCTCCTCGAGGAGGTCATCATGCACCTCCCGAACCCCGCCGACGCCCAGAAGCTGAGGATACCCATCATATGGCACGGCGAGCCCGAGTCCAACTTCGGCAAGGGCATGCTGAACTGCGACCCGGAGGGCCCGGTCGCGATGATGGTCACCAAGATCATCGTCGACCCGCACGCGGGCGAGGTCGCGGTCGGCAGGCTGTTCAGCGGCAAGGTCGTCAAGGGCCAGGAGATGCACATCATAGGCATGCCGAACCCGAACAGGGCCCAGATGGTGTCCCTCACGGTCGGCGCCGACAGGATCCCCGTCGAGGAGATCGACGCGGGGAACGTCGTGGCCATCTCCGGCCTGAAGGACGCCATCGCCGGCTCCACCGTCTCCAGCGACCCGGCGATGCAGCCGTTCGAGAAGATCGTCCACTACTCCGACCCGGTCGTCACGGTGGCCATAGAGGCGAAGCACACCAAGGACCTCCCGAAGCTGGTCGACGTCCTGCGCACGGTCGCCAAGGCCGACCCGTCGATCCAGGTCGAGATCAACCAGGAGACCGGCGAGCACCTGATGTCCGGCATGGGCGAGCTCCACCTGGAGGTCACCAACTACAGGATCGTCAACGAGCACAAGGTCGAGATCAAGACCTCCCCGCCCATCGTGGTCTTCAGGGAGTGCGTCACGGGCTCAGGCGGCCCGTTCGAGGGGAAGTCCCCGAACAAGCACAACCGGTTCTACGTCGAGGTCGAGCCGCTCCCGACCGCTGTGGTCGAGGCTATGCGCTCCGGCGTGATCGAGACCGAGGGCAGGGTCAAGGACGCCAAGGCCGTCGCCAAGCAGCTCCAGGAGCTCGGCATGGAGAGGGACGAGGCCAGGGGCATCACCGCCTTCCACGGCACGAACATGCTGCTCGACACGACCAAGGGCATCCAGTACCTGCACGAGACCATGGAGCTCGTCAAGGAGGCCTACATAGAGGCGATGAACCAGGGCCCCCTCTGCAACGAGAAGTGCATGGCCATGAAGGTCAAGCTCGTGGACGCCAAGCTCCACGAGGACAGCATCCACAGGGGCCCGGCCCAGGTGATACCCGCCGCGAGGTCCGCCATCTACGGCGCGATGTGCCTCGCCGGGAGGACCCTCTACGAGCCCATGCAGAAGGTCTTCATCAACGTCCCGCAGGACGTCATGGGCGACGCGATACGCGAGATCCAGCAGAGGAGGGGCGTCATCGAGGACATGAAGCAGGAGGGCGAGATGACCGTCCTGGCCTCGAAGTGCCCGGTCTCCGAGATGTTCGGCTTCGCCGCGTCCATCAGGGGCGCCACGAGCGGCAGGGCCCTGTGGTCCACCGAGAACGCGGGCTTCGAGCCCATGCCAAAGGAGCCACTGGAGAGGACCGTGCCGCAAATCCGGCAGAGGAAGGGCCTCAAGCCCGAGCCGTACGACGCGTCGTACTACTCGGGATGA
Source organism: Thermoplasmatota archaeon (assembly GCA_040751795.1). Taxonomy (GTDB): domain Archaea; phylum Thermoplasmatota; class Thermoplasmata; order UBA10834; family UBA10834; genus UBA9653. The sequence continues at coordinate 24,638 of JBFMHR010000002.1, forward strand.
TGGCCCAGTCCACATCCCAGGAATCTGATGGGCAAGACTAATATACCAAGAGCATCATGCTCCGAAAGAAGGCAATGGAGGCCATGATATGGCAGAGAAACCGCACATGAACTTGGTGTTCATCGGACACGTCGACCACGGCAAGTCGACCACTGTCGGCCGACTGCTCCTCGACACAGGGCACATCGAGCCCCACGTGATCGAGAAGTACAGGAAGGAGGCCGAGCAGAAGGGCAAGGCGACTTTCGAGTTCGCGTGGGTCATGGATGGACTCAAGGAGGAGAGGGAGAGAGGTCTCACCATCGATGTGGCGCACAAGAGGTTCAACACGCAGAAGTACTACTTCACCATCATCGACGCGCCCGGCCACAGGGACTTCGTCAAGAACATGATCACCGGCACGAGCCAGGCAGACGCCGCGGTCATAGTGGTGTCGTCCATAGAAGGCCCGCAGGCCCAGACGAAGGAGCACATCTTCCTGGCCAGGACGCTCGGCGTGAACCAGATAGTCATCGATGTCAATAAGATGGACGCCGTCAAGTACGACCAGGCCAAGTACGAGGAGACGAAGAAGGCCGTCACCGAGCTGCTCAAGACCGTGGGCTACAAGGTCGACGAGATACCCTTCATCCCGTGCTCCGGCTACAAGGGCGACAACATCGCCTCGAAGAGCCCGAACACCCCCTGGTACAAGGGCCCGACGATGGTCGAGGCGCTCGACGCGCTCAAGGCCCCGTCCAAGGCGACCGACAAGCCCCTGAGGCTGCCGGTCCAGGACATCTACAGCATCACCGGCGTCGGCACAGTGCCGGTGGGCAGGGTCGAGACAGGCGTGATCAAGCCCGACATGAAGATCATCTTCATGCCCTCGAACAAGGTGGGCGAGGTCAAGTCCGTCGAGATGCACCACGAGCAGATGCCGAAGGCGGAGCCAGGCGACAACGTCGGGTTCAACGTCAGGGGCATCGCCAAGACCGACGTCAAGAGGGGCGACGTGGCCGGCCCGGTGGAGAGCCCGCCGACCGTCGCGAAGTCCTTCACCGCCCAGATAATGGTCCTGAACCACCCGAGCGTCATAACGGTCGGGTACACCCCGGTGTTCCACTGCCACACGGCCCAGGTCGCGTGCACGTTCACCGAGCTCCAGAAGAAGCTGGACCCGAGGACCGGCACCGTCAAGGAGGAGAACCCGCAGTTCCTGAAGACCGGCGACGCGGCCATCGTGAAGATCACGCCGACCAAGCCGCTGGCCATAGAGAAGGCGAAGGAGTTCCCGCAGCTCGGGAGGTTCGCCGTCAGGGACATGGGCCAGACCGTCGCGGCGGGCATGGTCATCGACATCGAGAAGAAGGAGATGTAAACCCCTTAAACCGCTTCCCAATGTTTTCCATGTGAGGTTTTGTTGAGATGTCGCAGAGGGCCAGGATATCGCTGAGCGGGACGGACCCCGAGAAGGTCGACATGGTCTGCAAGCAGATCAAGACCATCAGCGAGAAGACCGGCGTCGACATCGCCGGGCCGATACCACTGCCCACCAAGAGGCTGAAGGTGCCGGTCCGCAAGAGCCCCGACGGCGAGGGCTCCGAGACCTGGGACCGCTGGGAGATGCGCGTCCACAAGAGGCTCATAGACCTCGACGCGGACGAGCGCGCCCTGAGGCAGCTCATGAGGATACAGGTCCCGGACGGCGTCAACATCGAGATCGTCCTGAGGTCCTGAACGGCCTGAAGGACTTGACGGATAAATCCGCCGTGCCCATATCGACAATCTGAGGTCTTGAACTGTTTGCGGCAGGCTGTCGTCTAGGCCGCCGCCGAGCGGGGACGGAGTCCTCTCAGGATGCAGCTTCGCCCGCGCTCGCGTGCGGGAGCGCGCGCACCGCCCGCCCCGGCAAACCTATTTAACCGGAATGGCCGATGAGCCAAATCCGCTCCGGCACGGGCCGATAGATCAGTGGAAGATCGCCTGCTTTGCAAGCAGGAGGTCAGGGGTTCAAATCCCCTTCGGTCCACCAAATCTACCGGCAGGGCGACGAACGCAATCCTCGCTATTCCTGCATCTGGACACTCAGGTCCACCCTGCTTCGAAAATGGCGGCTCGACCGAGGGGTTCGCGCCTGAGCAGATTCCTATCATGCGATTCTCAACGAGTTGCCTCACCTCCGCGATGTTTGTCCATGCCTCACTGAGTGTCCCTTCTGCCAACCGGTGAGATGATATCTCCGACATCTTCGCCCCACTTCCAGGCGAATCTCTGACCCTTCTGGTGGACACGCATAGTTAACGGCCGCCCGACATGAGAGCTGCCGAGAATGAGAGAAGCCTGGTAAAAGGCAGGAGGAACGAAGATGTCAATGGACAAGAAGGACGGAGGGCCGGACGTGGTCATCGATGGCATAGACCTGCGGACCATCGAGGCCGATGCTGAGCGATCGAACGAGAAGGAGGCGTATGGTCGTGTCTCGAGCGGGGACGACTCCCGGCTCGGTGTGATCGTCTCCGTGTCCCCCGACGGGTGCTACACCTACACGATTGAACTCCTCGTCCGCGCCCTTGCGGGCAGGACGGAGCTCCGTGTCCGGGACATGGAGCGGGCGACACGGCTGTCCAAGGCGCTGAAGGGCCTGGGATACTCGATCCGCCACGAGGACGACGGTTGGATCTCCTGCGAGCGGGCCATCGGGCGGGACGAGGTCGCGGACGAATGCCGGGTCCTCATGGGCATAGTCCTGGCGTCCGAGGCGGAGATGAATGAGCCTGACGGCGGAAATGTGAAGGAGGGATAATGGCGATGAAGACAGTGTTGGTTTCGTATTCGCTGACCGGGAACAACGACGCTCTGGCTGCGGGCATCGCTGCAGAGCTTGCAGCGGAACACATCAGGATCACGGAGCCGCGGGCCCGGACCATGGGGATGATCGCGCTCGACAGGCTCTTCGGCCGGACGCCCAGGGTGAGCCCCGCTGTGGAGAGCATGGACGGCTGCGACCTTGTCCTCTTCGTCGGGCCGGTCTGGATGGGGCGTGTTGCTACGCCCCTTCGCGCCCACCTCAGACACCTCAGACGGATGCCCGTGAGATACGCGTTCGTCTCGGTGTCTGGCGGAGCCGATGGCCCCAACCTCGGCCTCTCGGGGGACCTGAGCAAAAGGGCCGGGAGGGCACCGGCAGCGGTCATCGACCTGCAAATCGTGGACCTGCTGCCCCCAAACCCGAAGCCGACCCGTAAGGAGACAGAGGACTACCGTTTGACGGAACAGGATGTGAGAAACATGACAGGAATCGTCACAAAGAGTCTGCGAGAGGCAGGGATTGTCGAGGAGGTCGGGGTGGAGAGGGCGCGCGGGGCGGAACACACGCATGGAAGGGGGTCCCCGTGATGGGCGTCAAGGCATCCATCAGAGAGCACTCGGTCCTAGCCTACTTCGCGCTGACGTTTGCCATATCATGGGGCGGCGTCTTCCTGTTGGGCTATCCCAGCGGGATGCCGGCCCCCAGCGAGGAGGCCGCGAGGCTGTGGCCGATCGTCTACCTGCCATATTTCGTTGGCCCCATCCTGTCCGGCCTACTGTTGACAGGACTGGTCCATGGAAGGGAGGGGTACTGCGCGCTTCGCGCCAGGCTCACGATGTGGCGGGTGGGCGTTCGCTGGTACGCGGTGGCGCTCCTGACGGCCCCGCTCCTGATCGTGTCCATACTGTGCGTGCTCTCGTTGACCTCCGAGGCGTATCTGCCGGCGATAGCGACCACGGCCGACAAGGTCAGCCTCGTGATATCCGGCATCATGATCGGGCTGGTGTTCGGGGGCTTGATGGAGGAACTGGGATGGACCGGGTTCGCCACGCCCGAGCTGAGGCGGCGGCACAGCGTCCTCTCCACGGGCCTCATCGTGGGCGCCCTGTGGGGGCTGTGGCACTTCCTCCCGACGTTCTGGGCATGCGGGGACGCCGATGGGTCGCTTTCTCTCGATTTGCTGATCCCCCCGGTCGTCTTCTACGCGGCAGTGCTGCCTGCCTACAGGGTGCTCATGGTATGGGTCCACGATCGCACCGGGAGCCTGCTGGTGGCGATACTCATGCACGCTGGGCTCACCGCCAACACCATCACCATCATGGCGCCTTCGGAGGTGGTCTCGTCCCTGGTGACATACTACCTCGTATTGACCGCCGCCCTGTGCGCCATCATAGCGGTTGTCGCGGTGACGAGCCACTGGCAGCTCCTGGGGCGACCGGTTGCGGGGCGGCTGGATGCGGGCACGGTCCCATCGGAGGCATCAGTGGAGTGCGGTCTACAATAGAAGACCCGATTACAGGGGCACGGTCCGGGATTCCGGAGAAAAGACACAAATCCCCGGACCGTGTTCCCAAAACCGTTTCACATGGACGAGACGGACCTGCGCATCTGCGCCCTGTTGAACGCCAACTCGAGAACACCCTTCCGCGACATCGCAGACACGCTGGGCATGAGCGTCCAGGCCGTCCACAAGCGCGTCAAGGCGCTCACAGACACGGGGGTGTTGCGCGCTTTCACCGCCAACCTCTCCTTCAAGTTCCTGAACGCCATCCCCGCAGGGATCAGCGGCCGCACCAATGGGTCGTCCGTGGATGATGTGGCGAGAGGTCTGGGGAAGGACGACTCATCGGCGATCGTCCATGTGTCCGGCGACTTCCTATCGGTGATGGTCGTGCTGCGCTCCATCGGGGACCTCGACCGCTATGTCGAGTTCATAAGGACGGAGGCCCAGATGGATGCCCCGTCCGTGTTCCTCCCGTCGGTGATGGGGTTCGCGAACCTCGAGAGGCAGAACCCCCCCAGGGAGGAGTTCGAACTCACCCAGCTGGATTACAGGATCATCCTCTCCCTCCACAGGGACTCCCGGAAGGAGATAGTCGATGTCGCCAAGGAGGTCGGCCTGTCCGCCAAGACCGTGAAACGCAGGCTCACAAGGATGATTGGCGCAGGTGCCATAGACTTCGGCACGGAGTTCGACCTCGGGGCCCAGAACGGCGTCTCCTCCCTGATGGTGGTCGAAGTGAGGCCAGGCACTGACCGAGGGCGGTTCCTCGGACAGGTGAAGGACAGGTTCGGCCCACGGGTGATATTCATGGGCGCCTACGGCAACGTCCCAGGCGGGCTGTTCGTGTTCATCTGGTCGGCGACCATGAAGGAGTTCAGGGAGACGGAGGCGTTCTTCAGAGAGGACCCGGCGGTCGCGTCATTCAAGGGCCATCTCATCCAGAACAAGTACCAGTTCCGGACATGGCGGGAGAGCTTGCTGGAGGAGAAGGCGGCGGGGGCGCCCGGAAAGAGATGAGGTGCTGGTCCAGGCCATCCCGCGGACGGCGTGGAGCCCCAAGAGATGGAAGGCTGCCCGGCCGGCTCAATGGCAAGTATTCTATCCGTGGTCGCACTACTCGTTCTCATGGGTCAGGCCTCGCCCGCGCCAGCCGGGAAGATAGCCCCTCTCTCATCGAGGCTGGGCTCTGACCGGGGGATCCTCTGGCTCTTCGCTGTGCTGGCAGGGATCTCGATCATCGCCTCGGCCGTGCTCAGCCTGTCCGCCGACGGGATGGACCTCTACGGCTTCGCGTCCTCGGCGCTCGGCGGACTTAGCGCTTCGTTCACGATAGTGGGTGTGCCTGCCTACTTCCGGCACAGGGGGAGGAGCTTGACGCCCCATAGGACCGTCCTCAAGTGGGTGATGGCCATCTCCGCGATCATCGCGGTGACGCTGATCGTCTTCATCGCCCTAGCCGCGGCCTACGCCCCTGAACTCGTCATGTTCGATGGGGACTCCTCGCAAGCGCTCCTCTTTGGCATGGTGCTCGTGGTCATCGCCCTCTTCATCGTCAGCTTCATCATGTGCATCGTATCGTTGCTCCTCGCGTTCGGAATCGTCGGGGTGCTATCGGCCCTGGAGCGGAGATACGCCGCCAGGGCGCTGAGGCAGATCTCCCGCCTCAGCTCGTCCAAGGGATTCTCCATGGCCGACCGCGCGGTCAAGTGGCTGTTCAACATCCCCGACGTCCTCGACACCAAGACGCTCAGCATCTGCCCGCAGGGGCCCCGGAGGCGGGTAGCCCTCTCGGACCTCAAGGCCCCGGTGATGTGGCAGCTGGTCTTCGGGTTCGTCCTCGGTATCTACATCAGCTTCAACCCGTTCTTCTCGGACAGGTCCCCGGAAGCCCTCCTGAGGCTGTTCTCCCTTCTCACCTCCGCTTCCATCCTGATCCCGCTGATCATCCTGCCCTGGTTCCTGTTCAGGCGGCTTGGAGCGGGGATAAGCGGCCAGACGAGGCCGTTCACCCTCTTCGACGGCATAAGGTCCAGGATGTTCCAGAGCTACTTCGCCATCGGGACGATCGTGATACTCGTCAGGCTGTCCATCCAGGAGATAGCCGTGGCGCTGGAGCACTTCGTGTTCGCGTTCGCCGCTTTCATGGCCACGCTGCTCATATCAGCGACGGTGGTCACGTACGTGTACCTCAACTACTTCGAGAACGAGCTCACGGAGGACATAGTCGAGGGGCTGAGGGGGACCGAGGTCAGGGTCATCGGTCCGGGCGAGATGGAGGAGCCCGCTCCGTCTCCGACGCCTGGTGCAGGGTCGACTCAGTGACCTGGACTCATCAGGAGCCTCCGCACTGGGGACCTTGGCATTGATTCGCGAATGGTGGAAACGAGCATGGTTCCTGTTGGGAAAAGGCCTTAGGTGAGGAGATTATGTCCCGCCAGAGGAAGATGCAGATGACGGGCTCCGGGAAGGGCGTGGCATCGTCGGAGGCGACCAGGATCGCGAGGAAACTGGGCACGGTCTCCGGAGGCAGGGTTCTGGACGTCGCCACCGGGGAAGGGGGCTTCATCGACATCCTCATGAAGACCCTCAAGGGCTACGACTCTTTCGTCGGGATCGACTACTACCCGTCCGACCCGTCAAAGGGCAGCATCGAGGACGCCAGGAGGGTGTACGTGGGCAAGCCCGTCCGGTTCCTCAAGATGAACGCCGAGCACATCGGGTTCGACGACGGGTCCTTCGACACCGTCTGCATATCCAACTCCCTGCACCACCTCGACAATGTGGACAGGGTCCTGTCAGAGATGAAGCGCGTCGTCAGGCCCGGAGGTAACTTCATCCTCCAGGAGGCCTACTGCGACGGGGACCAGACGGAGGCGCAGAAGGCCGAGGAGTTGGAGCACGAGTGGGGGGCCAGGATCGACAACCTGCTCGGGATAACCCACAACAAGACCTTCGCCAGGCAGAGGATCATCGACATTGTCGATTCCCTTCAGCTCCGGGAGAAGGAGGTCTTCGACTCCTCTCACTCGGTGGACTGCCTGTTCTGCCCGAAGAGGCGCGAGTGCGGGGACCCGAAGCGGCAGGCGGAGCTCCACGATTCGCTCGGGGACGTGGACGCGGAGCTCGAGAGGATCGCACACCACCCAGACCTCGACTCGCGCCGTCGCCTGACCGAGGAGGGGCGCCGCGTGAAGGCGGCGATTGCCAAGCACGGCATAGCCTCGTCCTCGTACATCTTCGTGGTAGGCAGGAAGTAGCCTGGGGGCTCGAACGGCTCTGCAGGGACCGTAGTCCCCTCACCGCCACGGCAGGCCTGCCTAGACAGGCGGGTTCCCGTACTGCTTCACGGTGTAGAAGTACTCCTTGAGCACCTCGTCCCAGCCGGAGTCCTCGACGAAGTCCAGGCCGACCTTGTCGTAGTCCCTGTCGAACAGGTCCCAGTTGACCTCGAACGCCCCTATAGACGGGCAGACGAAGACCGAGAGCCCGGTCGGGACGCCCTTCATCCTCCAGCTGGCCCAGTTGTGGATTATTGCAGCGTCCGCGGCGGCGACGAGCCCCGCGCATGCGCTCGCGACCTCGGGGTAGTCCTCCGCGGTGGTCTCGCTGAGCAGAGTGAACATCGTGATTATGTCCGGGTACGTCCAGACCCCCATGTTGTTGAGCCATATCGATGGGTCGGACTGCATCGCGGCCGTCTTCAGGATGTATCCAAGGGAGTTGTCCTTGGGGATGACCGCGTCCCTGAACGCCGAGAACACGCCGGCCATGCCGCTGATGGCATCCAGGTCTATGACCGAGAGCGAGGCGAAGTCCTGCATGTACGGGTAGAGCGTCGGGTAGGTCCCGAGCGGCGCGGAGTACCAGTCCTCGTAGTCGTCGACGAGCTTGCAGGCGAGGTCCAGCGGCTCTATGGTGGGGTCCTCGGACAGCCCGGTGAGCAGGGCAGCGTAGTTCATCCCGTCGAACGGGACGCCCAGCTCCGAGGCGACCAGGTACGGCGCGACCCCCCTGAGCTCGTACGCGATCTCGACCGTGCCCAGAGTGCACGCGTCGAGCGCCACGATGTCTATCTCGCCACCGGACGACTCGAGGCCGGCGCGTATGCCAGCGCCCAGGCCGTCTATCGACATCCACGCCTCGAGGGCCTCCGTGTCCGGCAGGCCCTCGTCGCAGCACAGGCCCAGGTACCCGTTCCCGTGGTCCTGGACCATGAGCATGAAGTTCTCGGACGCGAGGGACGGCTCCGTGAGAGCGTAGTCCACGAACATCGCGAGCGTCTCGGGCGACGAGGAATTCGCCTCCCCGAGGTTCACCGTCTCGACCCACCCGTCCTCGGTGAGGATGCTGATGTTCGAGTCCACTTCCGCCCTGTCCAGGAAGACGCAGAGCCCGACGTCCTCGGTGTTGGTCAGGCTCTCCTTCCAGAGGTTCACGAAGTAGTCCGTGTACTCGTCGAGGTTGTTGTCGCTCGCCCAGAACATAGCGATCGTCCAGTCGCGCACCCCGTCGTCCTCGGATGACGGGACCTCATCGTCTTCCTCGATCGCGATCGTCATGCTGACGGTCGATGTGACCGTAACCGCAATCATAGCCACTGCCACGAGGGCGCAAAGGAGCGCCCTCCTCATGTCTTCGAACGCCAAGACCCGTTCCCCCCATGAGCGCGGCTGCGCTTCCATCGCTCGCGTTCGGGAACGACCGCGGGGTAGTTAATCCTGTTGAGAGTCAGTATGCGGCCGATGCCCATTTCTGTACACGGCAGCGGAGGCGGGCCTAGAGCGTTTTGACCACGATTGCGGGGAAGCAGTCCTTCCGGAACTGCGGGCAGTCCTGGCAGGTGTCCAGGTTCTTCGGCCCGCGCTCCCCGTCCCCGAGGACCCTGTACCCTATCCTCTGGTAGAACCCGGGGGCCCTCGCCTTCGCCCAGAGCTCCCTCATGCCCCTCGCCCTGGCCTCGTCCTCGATCCTGGCGACGAGCATCGCCCCTATGCCGCGGTTCCTGAAGCTGGCATCGACGGCCACATACTCGAGGAACCGCCCGCCCTCCAGGGACTGCATGGTCGCGCAGCCGACGAGCCTCTCCCCGGCGTACGCCCCGTATGCAACGACGATCCCATCGAGCGGACCCTCCTGCATGTCCAGCCCAGCCTGGGCGCACAGCTTCCCCACGGCGTCGAGGTCGGCCGTGACCCTGATGACCAGCTCGTCTTCCCCGGACATGTTCCCGGCCGCGAATGGCACCCCCTGGATAAGGAGCTGTCGATGGGACCCGCCGAAGGATTTTATCGTGTGGTCTGCCATGCCCCCCTGTTCCCATGGGCGCGCGGAGGACCAAGAGCGGGCCGTTCGACGGCAAGTTGACGAGGTTCTGCACCAGCCTGATGCTCCCGGTCGACGGCGCGAGGACGGGGGAGTGCAAGGGCTGCGGCGCGTGCTGCGAGTTCCTGGTGAGGTGCCCCTTCCTGAGGCGCGACGCCTCCGGTGCCTCGAGGTGCCGCATCTACGCGGTCCGGCCCCTGCAGTGCAGGAAGTACCCGAGGACGGCCGAGGAGCAGGTCCACCAGCCGTGCGGGTACACGTTCTCGAAGGACCCGGAGTGAGGCCTGTCCGGGCGTCCCAGCGGCCGACGGCTGGACATCCTATCTGGACTTCAGCCTCGGGAGGAACCTCGCGAGCCCGGCCCCCTTCACGCTCCCGGTCAGCAGCCGGTCCGTGTTGAATATCCAGACCGATATGGCGACCATCGCGGCCGCGAAGGCGGCGACATAGGCGATCCCGCCGATGACCATGGCGTAGTTGCCGAACATCAGCTCCTTCATGGCCATCATCGGGTGCGAGAACGGTATCGCGAACAGCAGCACCTGCAGCACCGTGGGGAGAGTCGAGAAGTCCTTGAACATCGTGAGGAACATCGGGATGATCGCCAGCAGCGATATCGGCATCGTGAGGGTCTGCGCCGACTTGTAGTTCTTGGCGTAGGTGCCCAGGACCATGCACATCGAGAGCGCCGCGACCAGGCTCACGAACACGGACGCCCCGACGAGGACGTAGTCGGCCGGCCCGAGGTCGAGGCCGTACTCGGCCAGGTCGACCTCGGCGGACATCTCGAGGGAGGTCATGTAGTAGTTGAAGCCGACCATGTATATGCCGGCCATCACCAGCCCGACCAGCGCGCTCGCGAGGAGCTTCCCGGAGACGATGGAGCTCCTGCTCACGGGCAGGGTGAGGAGGGTCTCGAGGGTCTTGTTCTCCTTCTCCAGGCCCATCGACGATATCACCATCCCGCCGGCCATTATGATGATCATCATGATGATGAACGGGACAGCGAACGACTGGGAAGAGAGTATCGAGACGAGCAGGTCCGGGGAGACCCCTTTCATCTCCATGTCATGGAAGATGGTCGTCTCGGAGCGCTCCAGGGGGGAGAGGACCACGGCGGGGGCGGTGTCGCTCGACTCGTCGACGAGGTACGCCGAGATGCTGTACGAGACCGAGTTCAGGAGGATCTCGACCGCGGTGGACGATATCGAGTCCAGCATGCCTGCCCCCTTCATCAGCCAGTACACCTCGACGTGGCCCCTCGCGCCCGCCAGGATGTCGGAGGTGAAGTTGGACGGGAGGTAGATCAGCGCGGCTCCTCCGGCGCCGTCCACGGCCTCCAGGCCGGCGTTGAGGTCCGTCCCGTCGTACACAATCACCGCGCTCTCGTTGAGCGTCCCGAAGGCGATGTCGGACATCAGCCCGTCGTCCATGTCGACGAGGCCGATCACGGGCGGTGCGGTGACCTCCTCCTCGATGCCCCCCATCATGGAGCCGAGGTAGCCGAACATGAGGGCCATCAGTATGACCGGTATGATGGTGCTCTTGGTCAGCAGCTCCTTGAACTCCTTCCTCACGATGTTCGTGAGGCTGCTCATGCGGTCACCACCCTGGTGAAGACCTCCTCGATGTTGGAGGCGCCGTGCTTGGACTTGAGCTCCGAGGGGGTCCCGAGCTCGACGATCATGCCGTCGTTGATGAGCGCGATCCGGTCGCACATGAGCTCGACCTCCAGCATGTTGTGCGAGGAGAGGAGGACGGTCGTCCCCTTCTCAGAGATGTCCTTCACGGTCCTGCGGATCTCCTGCGCGTTTATCACGTCGAGGCCGGACGTGAGCTCGTCGAGTATCGTGAGCTTCGGGTCCGTCATGAGCGCCCTGCTCACGAGGAGCCTCCTGGTCATGCCCTTGCTGTAGGTGTCGACCCGGTCGTCGATCCTGTCCTCGAGCGACGCCATCGCCACGCCTTTGCGGACCATATCGTCCGCGGCCTTCCCGCTCGAGAAGAACCGGGCAATGAATTCGAGGTACTCCCTCCCCGTGAGGTTCTTGTACGCGCCAGCATCCTCTGGCAGGTAGCTGAGGATCTTCCTGACCTCGTGCGGCTCCTTCCTGAGGTCCTTCCCGAAGATGTGCACGGAGCCGGAGGAGATGCGGAGGAGGGTCGCAAGCACCCTGAGGGTGGTGGTCTTGCCCGCCCCGTTGGGTCCTATGAGCCCGAATACCTCGCCCTCGCGAACCTCGAAAGAGATGCCCTTGACAGCCCTGAACGGGCCGTAGTCCTTGACCAGGTCCCTGACCTCGATGGCGTTCATGGTCGACACCAGGTTGCGGACGCCCTGCGTCCGGCACAAAGATGGGCCATCCGTACTTAGCGTTGTCGGAGGCAGTCTCCGGGCGCACGATACTTTCAGAATCTATTGTATTATATAATTGATGTCAAAATTAATCTTGCCGGCCGGCCCAGGGGAGCTACTGCCGGCCTTGAGGCTCCGGCGCGGCCCCTGGCTGCTTCGGCCTCCTGGTCTTCCTCAGGAAGCCGTACATGGATGCGCACATCGCCGACGCCGACGCGGCGAAGACCGTCCAGAAGAGGACCGGTTCCTGCATGAGCTGGTCGATCATGCCGAGTTCCGGGACGCCCTCGTATGGCTCCTGCCACTTGGGGGGCAGCATCATGTGGGCAGGGTCTTCGAGCATGAGTATCGCGAGCGTCAACGTGGCGACCAGGCCCAGCATGAGGACGGACGAGGTCAGGAGGATCACCACCTTCGTGTTCTCCCCCGGCGAGAGGAGGTCCCTGGACTTCCAAGAGAGGCCGTAGTAGACGAACCCGTGCTCCTCGTACCTCTTGACGAAACCACCCTCCTCCAGCGTCTTGAGGTGGCGGTGCACCGCGGCCTTGTCGATGCCCAACGTCTCGGCTAGCTGGGTGACGGTCCTGCGCATCGGCTGCATGGACTTGAGGATCTCGAGCCGGGAGTCGGAGGCGAGTGCGAACAGCGCCTTCTTGTCGAGCTCGACCCTCATCCTGGGTTCCCCGAACCTGATGAAGTGCCTAGCGGCCATTTAACCCCTCCTGCCCGGCGTCGCCCGCCTCGGAACCGAGCCGGAGCTGCGCCATTACCATCCAGACCACCCTACAATAAGCCGCCGGCCCCGTTGACCGCGGAGTCAACGGCCCCTACTTCATGAGTATGGCCTGCAGCCTCTCCGCCACCTTCGCCGCTTCGTCGTCGAGCGGCACGATCTCGATCTCGTCGGGGCCTGAGACGCCTATGCCCAGCTCCACCGCCCGCCTGATCTGGTCCTGCTCGAAGACCCCCCTGCCCTCGATCCTCTTCGTCGTCCCGTGCATCTTCAGGGCGGCCACGCCGACCGCGTCGAGCGCGACCCTGTCCTTGGCCGCGAAGGTGAGCCCGGCCTTCCACCTCTTCCCCGTCATGGGCCCGCCCTCGTAGAACGCCTCGACGCCGTCCATCACGAGGAGTGCGGGGGAGTACGCGACGTTCATCTCAGCGATCATGTTCCTCTGGTTGATCACAGAGGTGTGCAGCTCGGTCATGTTGCCCCCGTGCACCATCCCGGTCGTGAGCTTCAGGGACATCGTGAAGTGGCCGCCGTACTGGTGCGTCTTGAGGCAGCAGAGCCCGATGACCGCGTCCGCCTCGAGGACAGGCTTTGCGAATAGGAAGCCGTTCCTCCAGTGGCTCCCGGGAGGCGTGATGCGTGTCCACCTGTCCTTGGGCATGGTGTCGAAGACCAGGCACTCGACGCCCGTCTCCTCCCCGAGCTTGAACACGCCCTTGTCCTGGAACACCTTGGTGGTCTTCGCAGGCCCGCTCCTGTCCCCTATGGTGACCTTCCCGGGCCCCTGCTCCTTGACGAGCTCGACCATCGTCCTGAGTGTGTCGATGTGCGTCGAACCAGGGGCAGGGTCCGCGGTGTTGAAGTTGGGCTTGATCAGCACGCCCTTCCCCTTGAGGTCGGGCATCCCGAGCGCCGCCACGACCTTCCTGGTCGCGCTGGACCTGTCCGTCCCGGCCGCCAGCGCGACTCTCCCATCAGCCATCCCTGTCACTACCTCTTCGAGGACTACATTGCCCGCGCTAGATTAGATTTGCGCAGAAACGGCCTCCATGGCCATCCTCACGGCTTCCTTCGGGGTCTCCGCCTCGGCCAGACCGGGTATGGGCTTGTCGTAGGCGCGTTCCAGCTTCCATGTGTCAAGCCCTATGACCGTCCTGCCGAGGTTGAGCGCGTGCGCGATTTCGGACAGCGTCCCGAAGCCCCCGCCGACCGCGATGAGAGCGTCGGCGCTCTTGACGAGCATGACGTTCCTGCCTATGCCCATGCCCGTGACTATGGGTATCTGGACGTACTTGTTGGCGTCGTCCTTGAAGTCCGAGGGTATGATGCCTATGGTGAGGCCCCCCTCGGCCCGGGCGCCCTTGCAGACGGCCTCCATGACGCCGCCCAGCCCGCCGCAGACGACGGCCGCTCCCCTCTTGGCTATCTCCCTCCCGACCTCCTCCGCGAGCTCGTAGGTGCGCCGGTCGGGCCTGCTAGCCCCTATGACCCCGACGATCTTGAACGTCATGCCGCAGGGTACAACGCCTCCCCCGGACTTAAATGCGAGCCAGCGTCCCGGCCATCCATCGACATGTTTATTAAGCAACTGAATCGATATTGCCGTGTTATCGGAGGCTCCCCCAGATGCCAACGGATATCAGAGGCAGAGTAGAGGAAGACAGGGGTATACTGAAGAAGATCCAGACCTTCATACCTGGATTCAGAGGCTACAGGCTGAGAGAGGACCTGCGCGACGCGGACAGGATGCTCAGGTCCCAGCTTGCCCAGAAGCTCGCGCTCGAGAGGCGCGGGCTCGAGGAGTGCAGGGGCCTGGTCGTCCGGAGCTACGGCTCGAAGGAGCTCGACCAGATCGGAGGGCTCATAAGCCAGTTCAAGAGGGTCGAGGGCGCTGTCACGCACGCGGAGATGGGTTACTCCGGCTTCGCCGCGGACATCCAGATCAAGGAGACGGAGCTCGACAGGCTCTACGAGCACGACGCGAGCATGCTGGACCACCTGGTGGCCATGCACGCTAGCATCGACTCGCTCAAGAACTCCCTGATGGCCGCCGACGAGGCGTCGAGCCACAGGGACCTGATGAACATCAAGGCCAGGATCACGGACTTCGAGGACCAGTTCAACAGGCGGATGCTCGTGATCCAGGGCACGGAGGTGTGATGAGATGAGCGTCATAGGTGCGGAGACTTTCAACTGGGAGGACGCCAACAAGCGCGGGAACATAATGTTCCGCGTGCCCAGGAACATAAGGTGGAACGACAACATCGTGGTGCGCGAGGACGAGATCGCCGTGTTCTTCAGGGACGGCAAGGCCCTCGCGTACATCGACAGGCCCGACAGGTACGCGCTCACCTCGCTGAACGCGCCCATCGTGGGGGCCATAGTCAAGTTCCTCTCGGGCGTGCAGCAGCAGGCCGAGGTCGTCTACCTCCAGAAGCGCGCGTTCGACGGGAAGTACGGGAGCAAGCAGCCCTACCCCTTCAGGGACAAGGAGTTCGGCATGGTCAACCTGAGGGTGTTCGGCGAGTTCAGGTACAAGGTCTCGTCCCCCGCCAACTTCGTCAACCAGTTCGTCGGCACGTTCAACTTCGCCACGAGCGCGGAGGTCGAGGAGAGGATCAAGGAGCAGATGATCATCCTCATCTACGACTCGATCGGCGACATGAAGAACGAGGGCATGGGCGTGGCGGACATCGCGGCCAACCTCACCAGCATCGAGCAGGTGGTGCTCGCCAGGACCAAGGACCACTTCGACCTGTACGGCATATCCATCGACAAGATATCCGGCCTGTACATCTCGATGCCAGAGGAGGTCCAGAAGGCCGTCGACACGCGCTCGTCGATGCAGATCCTCGGCGCGAACTACATGCAGTACCAGACCGGACAGGCCATGCGCGAGGCGGCCCAGAACCCGTCGGGCGGCGCGGCCGCCGCGGGCGTCGGGGTCGGCGCTGGCATAGGCATGGGCTGGACGATGATGGACTCGATGCGCACGGCGCAGACGGCCCCCCCTGCGGGGACCGCCGCTGCCGCCGGCGCGGCGCTGGTGGTCTGCGCGAAATGCAACACGCAGAACCCGCCCGGCAACAAGTTCTGCGCCTCGTGCGGGGCCAAGCTGGGGCCCGCGACCGCGCCCTGCCCCAAGTGCAAGGCGCAGGTCTCGGAGGGCTCCAAGTTCTGCCCCGAGTGCGGGGGGCCCATGGCCGCGACCAAGAAGTGCGGTTCGTGCGGCGCGGATGTCGCGGCGGCGTCCAAGTTCTGCCCGGAGTGCGGGAAAGAGGCCTGACGGAGGCTGAGGGGTACACGGAGGGGTGGGATACCTGGCCAGCATAAAGTGCCCGAAGTGCGCGGCGCCTGTGACCTTCGACGCGGAGACCAAGTTCGTCAAGTGCACGTACTGCAGCTCGCAGGTGTTCATAGACCGGAGCGGGGCGGGATTCTACTACGCCGCGCCCTTCATGGTCGACGAGACGAACGCCGTGGGCGTGTTCAGGCGCTGGGCGGCAGGCTCCACCAAGGCCAAGGACCTTGACAGGCTCGCCCAGGTCGCGGGGGTCAAGAAGAAGTACTTCCCCGTGTACATGTTCAAGAGGGACGTGAACGGCAAGGAGCAGGTCTTCGTGGAACCGGCCGGATCCACGACGCTGCCTGGCCTCCACAGCCTGAAGGTCCCCGCCACCGACCTCAAGATCTTCGACGCGTCCTTCGACGTCGGGGGCGCGGAGCTGGTCAAACCCGACATAGAGATGGGCGCCTACACCGAGAAGCTCCCCGGCACCGCCAAGGAGCAGGCCCTCGTCTTCTTCCCCATATGGAAGCTCGACTACGTCTTCAACCAGAAGCGCTACGAGGTCGTCATCGACGCCTCGGCGGGGGAGGTGTTCTCCTCCGAGTTCCCGACGCGCAGCTCGATGGCCTACATGGCCGTCGCCGGGATAGGCTTCGTCGCCTTCGTGGCGGAGGGGCTGCTCGCTGCGGCGTCGCTCCCCCTGGCGATGGGGCTGATGGCCGTGACCGTCGCGGGCGTATTCTTCATCGCCCTGCACGTCGCGAGGAGGATGTGATACCATGTCCGGGATATCGGTCGGCCTCAACTGCCCCGCGTGCGGGGGGGCCATATCGGTCGTGGAGGGCGAGGACACCGTCCCATGCCAGTACTGCGGGTCGATGCTGTTCATCGAGGGCGACAAGGGCGTCACCACCATAGCCTTCAAGAGCAAGGTCCAGAACCCGAACGCCGTCGCCGCGGCGCAGGCGTGGTGGGCCCGCGGCCTGAAGGCCAGGGACCTCAGGAAGGTGGGGCAGGTCACGGAGGTGTACCCGATCTACCTCCCGTTCTGGCGCGCCCTCACCAGGGCCGCAGGGTGGATATGCGGCTACGAGGAGAGGAGGCACACGGACAAGAACGGCAGGGTCACGGTGGAGAGGATCCCCAAGGAGGTCATGGTCCTCCAGGACTACACCTTCTCCGAGATAGCCTGCGACCCGGGCGACCTGGGCATACGCACCCTGAGGAACTTCGCCGGGGAGACCAGCTTCGCCGACTTCGAGATGATCCCCACGTTCGAGGCCACCACCAGCAAGGACGACGCGGTCACCCGGGCCAAGAACGACGCCCTCTCGAAGGCTAGGGCCGGCGCGAGGGTCCCCCATGTCACGTTCGAGCGGCTGCACGTCCTGCCGAAGCGCCTGTCGATGGTGTACTACCCCGTCTGGGTGGTCCGCTACAAGTACCGCGACAGGATGTACATGACGACGGTGGACGGCGTCACGGGCCAGACCATGTCCGGCAGGGCCCCGGGCGACCCGCTCTTCCAGAGCCTCGCGGTCACGGCGGGCACCTCGATAGGGGGCCTCATCGCCGCGGCGGGGCTGATCTTCTCCGACGGCACGGCCGAGATCGCCATAGGCGGCCTGGCCGCGGGCGCGGCGGTGCTGTTCATCATGTACAGGTTCTTCAGGCACGGCTCCGAGATAGTCGAGGGCGAGTTCAAGGAGAGGAAGGGCTCGGCCAAGCAGAGCCTGAGGGAGATAGGGGACCTGGCCAAGCAGATACAGGGAGGGATGAGATGAGGGTCGTACAGGTCAAGTGCCCTTCGTGCAACACCCCGATATACTCGAAGGAGCGCGACAGGCTGTTCTTCTGCGACAAGTGCAACACGCTCCACGTCCGCGACGGCGGCGCCTCGAAGGTGGAGTACGAGGTCGCCGAGTTCAACGCCTCCGCCCAGGGCGACAAGGTCTACATGCCCTTCTGGAGGATGTACAGCTCGTTCAAGATACACTCCAAGAGCAGCGAGGGGGGCCAGCTCTTCAGGCTCTCGTCGTGGCTCAAGGGCGGCGGGGACACCGGCAGCCTGTTCATCTACCTGCCGGCCTCGGAGATGGACGCGAACTCGATGAAGTACTGGGCGACCGCATTCACCGCCAACAACCCGAGGTACGCCACGAGGCTCAACTTCGGGGGCGTGAGGCGCCTCCCCGCGTCGATGGGCATGGAGGAGGCCAAGAGCCTCGCCGACTTCGTGGTGGTGACCATGGAGGCGGAGAAGCCCGGCGTGCTCCAGCAGCTCAACTACACGCTGACGGTCAACGACGCGAAGATCGTCTACCTGCCCTTCGTGTACGCCCAGGGCGGGATGAGGCCGGCCCTCTGAGGAAGGCTACCTTCCCCTGCCCGCCCTCTTCCGGGAACGGAAGTCGGCGATGATGTCGGCGTGGTCGAAGGCCATCTCTGGCACACGGTCCAGGGGCACCCACTCCGCCGAGCCTGCGTCGTCGCCGGCCTTCAGGGTCCCTCCGGTCGGCCGCAGCTCGTAGACCGCTGTCACGAAGTGCCCGCGCGGGTCCCTGCCCGGCGCCGAGTAGACCCCCAGCAGCCGGACGACCTGCGTCCGCAGCCCCGTCTCCTCATGGACCTCCCTCACGACGCAGTCCTCCAGCCTCTCGCCGTACTCCACGAACCCGCCGGGGAGGGCGTGAGAGCCCTTGAACGGGTCGTTCCTCCTCCTGATGAGGACGACCCTCCCGTCCTTGTGCACTATCCCGTCGCAGGTGACCGACGGCCTCCTCCAGTGGTTCTCGAACTGGCTCTGCAGGGACGAGGCCCGGTTGTCGTACTCCGAGAGCACCTCCTCGCCGAGCGGGGTGAGAGCCGTCTCCCCTCCCTTCCTGCCTCCCCGGGAGGAAGCGACGATGTCCCCCCCGGCGTTCTCGGCGATCCTGTGCAGCACCCCCCATGCGTGCCTGTAGGACATGCCCATCTCCTTCGCCGCCTCGGATATGGACCTGGTCTCCTTGATCCTCCTCAGGAGGTGGGCGCGGCCGTCGCTGACTATGAACCTCCCGTCCTTGACGAGCCACATCTTGATGTCGAGGTCGTACATCGGAGCGGGTGGCGTATCTGTCCCTACAAGTGAAATACCTTTGCAGTGCCGGGGCGAGGGGTCACCTCAGCATCGGCATCTTGAGCTTCCTGGACTTGGCGACCCTGACCGCCTCCTCGTACCCGGCGTCCGCGTGCCTCACGACGCCCATCCCCGGGTCGGCGGTCAGCACCCGCGTGATCTTCTCCTCGGCCTCCTTGGTGCCGTCCGCCACGACCAGGAGCCCCGCGTGGGTCGAGTAGCCGATGCCCACGCCGCCGCCGTTGTGGACCGCGACGAGGTCGGCGCCCGCCGACGCGTTGACCAGTGCGTTCAGCAGGGGCCAGTCGGCTATCGCGTCGCTCCCGTCCATCATGCCCTCGGTCTCCCTGTTGGGGGATGCGACCGAGCCGCAGTCGAGGTGGTCCCTCGTGATCACTATGGGCCCGGAGAGCTCCCCCGAGCCGACCATGTCGTTCATGATCCTGCCGAACCTGGCCCTCTCTCCGTACCCGAGCCAGCACACCCTCGCCGGCAGCCCCTCGAAGGGGACCTTCGCCTCCGCGAGCCTGATCCAGTTGACCAGCTGCTCGTTCTCCTTGAACTCCCTCATCACGACCCTGTCCGTCTTGAGGATGTCCTCGGGGTCGCCGGAGACTGCTATCCACCGGAACGGCCCCCTCCCCTCGCAGAACATGGGCCTGATGTAGAGGGGGACGAAGCCCTTGAAGTCGAACGCGTCCGTCACCCCGACGCGCTGGGCCTGAGCCCTGATGTTGTTGCCGTAGTCGAATACGACGGAGCCCTTCCGCATGAACCCGAGCATGGCCCTCACGTGCTCGCCGATGCTGTCCAGCGCCCTCCTCCTGTACTGCTCTGGGTCGGACTTCCTGAGCGCCGCGGCCTCCTCGACGGACAGCCCCTTGGGGATGTACCCGCCGAGCTCGTCGTGGGCGGAGGTCTGGTCCGTCACGAGGTCGGGCACGACGCCGCGGGACAGCAGCTCAGGGTGCGTCTCCGCACAATTGCCCACGAGGCCGATGGAGAGCGCCTTGCGGGTCCTCTTCGCGTCGAGGGCCGCCTCCAGCGCCTGGTCAAGATCGTCTGATACGGTGTCGCAGTACCCGATGCTGGCCCTGCGCTCTATCCTCTTCCTGTCCGCTTCGACGGCCAGGCACACGCCCCCGTTCATCGTGACGGAGAGCGGCTGCGCGCCGCCCATGCCGCCGAGGCCACCCGTGAGGACGAGCCTCCCCTTGAGGGTCCCGCCGAAGTGCTTCCTCGCGCACGCGGCGAATGTCTCGTACGTGCCCTGGATGATGCCCTGGGTGCCAATGTACGCCCATCCCCCCGCGGTCATCTGGCCGTACATGATCAGCCCCTTGGCCTCGAGCCTGTAGAACTCCTCCCACGTGGACCACCTGGGCACCAGGTGGGAGTTCGCGGTCAGGACCCTCGGCGACGCCCTCGTCGTCCTGAATACCGCCACGGGCTTGCCCGACTGGACCAGCATGGTCTCGTCGTCCTCAAGGCGCTTCAGGGTCTCGACTATCGCGTCGTAGCACTCCCAGTCCCTCGCCGCCTTGCCCGTCCCGCCGTATATGATGAGCTCCTCGGGCCTCTCGGCGTTCTCGAGGTTGTTCTGGAGCATCCGGAGGATCGCCTCCTGCCTCCACCCCTTGCAGGCGAGGTCCTTCCCTCTCCTAGCCCTGACGTCCCTCATACTGGTCGGTCGTAAGACGGCGACCAGGGTATTAGGTTTTCGGATTCGACGCTGGGGATGCCTTTATCATGGGGGCGGTGCATGACCGCGGACGTCATGTTCGACATACCCACAGTGCTCTCGGCCGACGAGATACTGGACAAGGCCTTCAAGAAGGCGTCCAAGATAGAGCACCAGGGCGTCACCCGGCTCGAGACCGTGAGGGAGATCAACATAGCCAAGGTGAAGTCCTCCAGCGATATCATCGTCACGACCATGGGCAAGTACGTGAAGGCATTCCCGAGCATAGGGAAGCTGAGCCCGTTCTACTCAGAGCTCATAGACATGGCCGTTGGGACGGACAGGCTCCGGAAGTCCCTCGGGGCCATAGACTGGTCGAGGGGGCAGGTGGCGAAGGTCGCCAAGCAGGCCGTGAGGGACATGTCGGCCGCCGAGAGGATCGGCCACATAGACGAGATCAGGCGCGGCGCGTACGGCCGCATCTCCTCTGTCGTGAAGCAGATCTCGAAGGAGCTGGACTTCGTCGCCGCGGCGAGGAACACCATCAGGAAGTTCCCGACAGTATCTCCGGACGACCCGACCATAGTCATTGCCGGCGCCCCCAACGTCGGCAAGAGCCAGCTGATAGGTCGCATCTCCACCGCGAAGCCCCGCGTCGCCGTCTACCCGTTCACCACCCAGGAGATCTCCGTGGGCACCTTCCAGAAGAAGTACCTCAGGTACCAGGTGATAGACACGCCCGGGCTGCTGGACAGGCCCTTCGAGGAGCGCAACGCGATAGAGCTGAGGGCGATCCTCGCGCTGAGGCACCTCTCCGACGCCATCATCTTCGTCATCGACCCGTCCGAGACGTGCGGGTATCTGATGCCCCAGCAGGAGCACCTGCTCTCCGAGATCGAGAAGGAGTTCGAAGGGGTGCCCATATTCGTGGTCGAGAACAAGTCCGACCTTGTGTCCAGCGGGTCGGACAGGATGAGGATATCCGCGGAGACGGGCGCCGGCGTCGCAGAGCTGGTGGACACGGTGGTCGCGGCCCTGAGGGAGAGGCGGGCCGCGGGGAGCCCGGGCGCCGCATAGTCGTCTGGGCAACGCTTATAGTAGCACGAGGCGATTCGCCGCCGGGATAGCACCTAACCGCCCCGTCCGGACGGCCTCTCAGCCATCCAGCAGGGCGGTGCAACGGGGGAGCGCGACACGGCGGGCGTCGTCTGCAGCAGGTCAATGGAGGAGTACTTCTCATCGCTCCAGCGTGAGGTGGACGAGTGCTACGGCGTGGTCCGGCGGGCCCGCGCGAAGGGCCTCGACCCGGGGACCGACGTCGAGGTGCCCCAGGCGTCCGACCTGGCGGCGCGGGTCGAGAAGCTCCTGTACGAGTGGGAGGTAGAGGGCGTCGCGGACCGGATAAGGGAGCTGGGGCGGGACCACAACAGGGAGGAGGTCTCCCTGCTGATCGCGAAGGAGTACGCGAGGATGCCCGCCAAGAGCGTGGAGTTCGCCATCGAGAGGGCGGTGAGGGTGGGCCTCGCAGTCCTCACCGAGGGGATACTCGTCGCGCCGCTGGAGGGGATTGCCAGCGTGTCGCTGAACAAGAACCCGGACGGCTCCGACTACCTCACCGTGTACTTCGCGGGGCCGATAAGGTCTGCCGGGGGCACCGGACAGGCCATGAGCGTGCTGATAGCGGACGTCGTCAGGCGGGAGCTGGGCATAGGCAGGTACATGCCCAGCGCGGGCGAGGTCCAGAGGCTCAAGGAGGAGATCCCCCTCTACAAGTCCTGCCAGCACCTGCAGTACACCCCCACCAACGAGGAGATCGAGATCATCGCCCAGAACGCCCCCATATGCGTGGACGGCGAGGGGACGGAGGACGACGAGATACAGGGGTTCAGGGACCTCCCCAGGATAGCGACGAACAAGGTGCGGGGAGGCGCGTGCCTCGTCATCGCCGAGGGGCTGTGCCTCAAGGCCCCCAAGGTGCAGAAGCACGTCAAGCGCCTCGGCATCGACGGCTGGGAGTTCATAGACCAGTTCCTGGACCTCAAGAAGAAGGGCGTCCAGGAGGGCGCCCCCGAGATATCCTCCAGCTCCAAGTTCCTCAAGGACATAATCGCCGGGAGGCCCGTGCTCTCGTACCCGTCCAGGGTCGGAGGCTTCAGGCTCAGGTACGGGAGGACGAGGGCCACGGGCCTCGCCGCGCTCGCGCTGAACCCCGCGACGATGATGGTCCTCGACGACTTCGTCGCGATAGGCACCCAGGTCAAGATAGAGCGCCCGGGGAAGGCGGGCGCGATGACCCCCTGCGGGACCATCGAGGGGCCCATAGTCCTGCTCGAGAACGGGGACGTCGTCCAGGTGGACACGCCCGAGGAAGCGAGGGCGGTCAAGGGCAGGGTCGGGGAGATCATAGACGTGGGCGAGATCCTCGTCCCGTTCGGGGAGTTCGCCGAGAACAACCACCTCCTGGTGCCGGCCGGCTACTCCCTCGAATGGCACCGCGAGGAGCTCCTCGCCAGGTGCGGCAGGCTCCCGGAGGACTGGGAGTCGCCGTCCTTCGAGCGGGCGGTCGAGATGAGCCGCGAGCTCAAGGTCCCCCTGCACCCGAGGTACAACCTGTTCTGGTACGACCTGTCGCCCGAGGAAGTCCTCACGCTGAGGGAGAAGGTCTCGGCGGCCGGATGGAGGGACGGCCGGCTCCGCATCAGCGAGGACCAGTCGGTGAAGTCCCTCCTCGAGAGGCTGGGGGTCCCGCACAGGGTCTCGCAGGGCTCTTACGAGGTGGGCGAGTGCTCCCGCCAGCTGATGCTCTGCCTGGGGCTCGAGCCGTGCAGCGGTGGCCTCAGGGCCAACGGCAACGCGGTCCCGCAGGCCGGCAAGAGCCTGGACCTGGTCTCGTCCCTGGCGGGCATGGAGGTCAGGGCCCGCGCCGTGACAAGGATAGGCGCTCGCGTGGCCAGGCCGGAGAAGGCCCGGGAGCGCAGGATGAAGCCACCGCCGCACTGCCTGTTCCCGGTCGGCCACGCGGGAGGGCCCCAGAGGCTCATCAACGCGGCCTCCGCCGCGGGGGAGGTCAGGATCGAGCTGGGGGAGCGCGTGTGCCCGGCGTGCGGCTCGAAGGGCTTCATGCCAAGGTGCCGGTGCGGCTCCCACACGAGGCCCACGGGCGCGTCCAGCCTGCAGGCCGTGCCCTTGTCGGACATGTTCGAGACGGCCCTCGCGAACCTGCGCGAGAAGCGCGCCCCGGAGGTCAAGGGGGTCCAGGGGATGATCTCCAAGGACAAGACCCCGGAGGCGCTCGAGAAGGGGATCCTCCGGGCCAACCACGGCCTCTTCGTGTTCAAGGACGGGACGATCAGGGTCGACATGACCGACGTGCCGCTCACCCACTTCCGCCCGGCGGAGGTCGGCATAGACGTCGAGGCCGCGAAGGCCCTCGGCTACGAGAGGGACCACCTCGGGAGGGAGCTCACCAGCCCGGACCAGCTCCTCGAGCTCAAGGTCCAGGACGTCGTGATACCGGATTCGTGCGTCGACTACCTCGTCAACACGACGAGGTTCATCGACGACCTCCTCAGGGACTTCTACGGGCTGGAGCCGTTCTACGCGGTGAGGACCAGGGGCGACCTGGTCGGCCACCTCGTCGTGGGCCTCGCCCCGCACACGTCGGGAGGGGTCCTGGCCAGGATAGTCGGCTTCACCAGGGCCCACGTCGGGTACGCCCACCCGTTCTTCCACGCGGCGAAGAGGAGGAACTGCGACGGGGACGAGGACTCCGTCATCATGCTCATGGACTGCCTCCTGAACTTCTCCCGGGCGTTCCTGCCAGAGAAGAGGGGCGGGCTGATGGACGCGCCGCTCGTGCTCACGACCAGGCTGGACCCGAACGAGATCGACAAGGAGGCGCACAACATGGACGTCTCCTCGTGCTACGGGCTGGACTTCTTCAGGGCGACGCAGAGGTACGCCCACCCGAAGGAGGTCGAGGCTTCGATGGACCTCGTCGGGGGGAGGATCGGCACCGTCCTGCAGTACGAGGGGCTCGGCTTCACGCACGAGGTCTCGGACATCTCCGACGGCCCGGTCACGTCCGCCTACACGTCCCTGGAGTCGATGGACGAGAAGCTGGACGCGCAGATGTCCCTGGGCGTGAGGATAAGGGCCGTGGACGTCCAGGACGTGGCGCACAGGGTCATCACCCGGCACCTCCTCCCGGACATTCAGGGGAGCCTCAAGAGGTTCACGGGCCAGCAGCTGAGGTGCCCGAAGTGCAACGCGAAGTACCGCAGGATACCCCTGAAAGGCGTCTGCTACTGCGGGAACAAGCTGACCCTCACCGTCCACGAGGCCGGGGTGAGCAAGTACCTGGAGAAGGCGAAGGCGATTGGCTCGAAGTACGGCGTCCCGGCCTACACGCTGCAGAGGATAGAGCTGCTCGAGAACTCGATAAACTCGCTGTTCCAGTCGGACAAGGTCAAGAACTCGAAGCTGGACGAGTTCCTGTGAGGCTCACTCCTCGAGCTTGGATATCTGCTCCCTGATGCCCTCGAAGCGCTCCTCGAGCGTCTTCAGGCCCCTCACGAGGAGGTCCTTGGCCGTCAGTGACCCGTCGGTCTCGAACCGGAAGTACATCCTGGACGGGTCCCCCTCGACCTTGATGACCCCCGCCTCGCAGACCTCCGTGCAGGCGCCGCAGAGGTTGCACCTCTCCGGGTGCTTGGCCACGACCTTCTTGTCCTCCTTGACGAGGACGTCCTTCGGGCAGACGTCGACGCAGCTGGCGCCGAGGTCGCACTTGTCGTGCTTGATCGTGATCTTGGCGGCGTACCTGTAGCCGGCCCCGAGCGCGGCCTGCCACTTGGCGTGCTGCCTCCCGGTGCCCAGCTCCGCGGTCGCGTACACCAGCAGGGCCTGGTCGTCCTCGAGCTTCACTATGGGTATGAGGTCGTCCTTGACCCGGAACTTGTCGCTGCCGATTGGCTCCAGGTCGCCGGAGTAGACGGTGCAGGGCCCCTTCTTGTTGAGCGAGTACATTATGGTGCAGCTCGGGCACCCCTCGCCGTTGCAGCTGCACTTCGACCTGAAGACGAAGGTGTCCAGGTCCGTCGGGACAGGCACCAGCGAGAGCCTGTGGGAGAGTATCTCGTCGAAGAGCGGGGTGATGCTCTCGAACGCCTGGCCCCCCTCGTCCATGATCGGTCCGAGGTGGAACTCGACGTTGTCTATCGCCATCTTCGGCACGTCCGCCGTGATGGTCCTCCTGAGCGCGTTCACGAAAGTCGGGTTCGTGTCGCTGATGACGAGCTGAGCCTTCGTAGGCGTCATCTCGACTATGTCGATCTTCATCTGATACCCCTACACCCTCCGGCCCCTTCTGCCGCCCTTCTTCTTGGTGCCGTCGTGCGGGACCGGCGTGACGTCCTCGATCCTGCCGATCCTCAGGCCCGCCCTGGCGAGGCCCCTGATGGCCGCCTGCGCCCCCGGGCCAGGCGATGCGGACCTGTTGCCGCCGGGCGCGCGCACCTTGACATGGATGCTGTCTATGCCCTTCTCCTTGGCGATCTCGGCCACCTTCTCCGCGGCCTTCATCGCCGCGTACGGGGAGGCCTCGTCCTTGGCCGCCTTGACCACCATTCCGCCCGTGGCCTTCGTTATGGTCTCGGCCCCGGTTATGTCCGTCACAGTGATGATGATGTTGTTGTAGCTCGCGTAGACGTGAGCTATGCCCCACTTGCCCATATCATCCGCCCTCCTGGTCCGGGGCCTCGGGGACCGCTGCCTCGGCCTCCTTCTCCTCCTTCAGCTCCGTCTTGATGATCTTGGCCAGCTTCGGCTTGGCGACCTTGATCTCGTCCTTGTCCTCGGTCTTGGTGGCCTCGGCGGCCTCCTTGATCTTCTGCAGGTCCTCGGGCTTGGGCCTGACCGGGTGCAGCTCGTTGGAGATGGGGGACTTGACGTGGTAGTCGATCTGCTCCTCCTCTCCCCTCTTGACGTAGTACCCGGGTATCGTGACCTTCCTGCCGGAGATGGATGCGTGGCCGTGCACGATGAACTGCCTGGCCTGCTTCGGGGTGAACGCGAGCCCCTTCCTGTATATGACCGTCTGGAACCGCCTCTGGAGCACCGCCTCGGTGTTCAGCGACAGGACGTCGTTGAGGGTCGCGCCCTCGGCCGGCAGCAGGGCCAGCCTCGCGCAGCGCTGGAGCAGCTCCTTGGTCTCGACCTCGGCCTGCCTGTCCCCCGTCCTGACGCGCGCCTGGAGCTCCCTGCTCTGGGCCCTGAGCGTCCTGACGAACGACTGGGCCCTCCAGAGCTCCCTCTTGTTCTTGAGGCCGTACTTCATGAGCAGCTCGTTCTCGGCCTTGATCCTCTCGCCCTCCCACGGGTGGGACGGCTTCTCGTACTTCCTCCTTGAGAACTTCGGGTCGCCCATGGCTCACACTACTCCTTCTTCTCCTCGGCTCCCGCCTGGGCCGGACCCTCCTTCTTCCTCATGACGCCCATGGTCATGCCGGTCCTGCCGTTGGACCTCGTCCTCTGGCCCCGGACCTTGTGGCCACCCTCGTGCCTGATGCCCTTGTAGCACCTGATCATCTTCATGATGTTGACGTCGTCGCGCCTGAACAGCTCGACGTCGTTGCCCACGAGGTGCATGTCGGCGCCGCTGGACCAGTCGCTCTGCCTGTTGACCATCCAGTGGGGCACCTTCTCGGAGTATTCCATGATGAGCTTCTCGAGCTCGCTGGTCTTCTCCTCAGACAGGTCGCCCATCTTGGCGCTCCTCGGGACCCCGGCCATGCGGGCGATGATCTCGGCCGTCCTGATGCCCACGCCCTTGACGGAGTTCAGGCCTATGACGACGTCCTTGTTGCCGTCGACGTCGGTGTTGACCATCCTCACGATGTACCTGAAGTTCTCGTCCCTCTTCTTGACGGGAGCCGCCGAGGGCGCGCCCTCCGCCTTCTCGGCCTGCTTTCCCTTCTGTCCCTTGGGCTTGGGCTCCTTCTGTTCTGCCAAACGGTGACCTCCACGGCCCTGATTACAGTCAGCTCCCCCGGCGTATGATGGCTCTTGCCTGGGAAGTGATTCCCCGACACACTAAGGTGTATAAAACACTTATGCTCGGCGCCGATGCCAGGTTGGGCGCCTCCCGCGGGGTGCCAGTCCCCCCGTCACCGCCCGCCGCCCCTCGCCTTAGCCCTCTCCCTCTCGATCATCCTCACCGCCTCCGCGGCCCCCTGGTCCAGGGTCACCGGGACGCCCACGGTCCCGTACCCCATCGCACCGAGCCTCCTGAAGAGCCTGGACACCTGGGGCGGCTCGAGCCCGGCGGCGTCCAGGACGTCGTCCCTGGCCACGAGCTCGGACAGGGGCCCGTCGAACACCACAGAGCCGTTCAGGAGCACCACCCTGTCCGCGACCTCCCCCGCGGCCTCGAGGTCGTGCGTCGCTATGAGCATGGTCCTCCGCATCCCCTTCAGGATGCCTATCAGCCCGGAGCGCGAGCGAGGGTCGAGCCCTGCGGTCGGCTCGTCCAGCAGTAGGACGCCCGGCTCCATGGCCAGCACCCCCGCTATCGCGACGCGCTTCTTCATGCCGTGGCTGAGCCTGTGCGGCCTCCTCTTGGCGAGGCCCTCCGCCGACACGCTCCTGAGGGCCCTGAGGACGCGGTCCCCGACCGAGTCCATGCCCAGGTTCACCGGCCCGAAGGCGACGTCCTCCTCGACCGTGGGCATGAAGATCTGGTCGTCGGGGTCCTGGAAGAGGAGCCCTATGTGCCTCCTGACGCCGTCCGCGGTTCGCTCCTCCAGCGGGTCCCCCATCACCTTGACCGAGCCCTGGAACGGGAACCTGAAGCCGGCGACCAGGTGCAGGAGCGTGGACTTGCCGGCGCCGTTGGGGCCGACCACAGCGACCTTCTCCCCCTCATCGACGTCGAGGTCGACGGCCTTCAGCGCGGGCGTCCCGTCCTCGTAGGAGAACGACAGGCCCTTGACCTCGAGGGCCTTCAGGCGACCGCCCCCAGCTGCAGTCCGACCAGCACCGTGGAAATGCACGCGAACCATGCCATGAACGCGAGGTCGGCGGCCCTCAGGGGCGGGGCCCGCACGAGCCTCATGTCCGACCTGAACCCCCTCGCCCTCAGCGCCTCGTAGCCGTCCTCCGCCCTCGCGACCGCCCTGACGAAGACCATCCCGGCGGTGTAGCTGATCACCCTCAGTCCCCTCGAGTCCAGGAGGCCCCTCCCGCCCCTGAAGCCCCTCGCCCTCCTGGCCGTCCTCATCCTCTCCAGCTCGTCGCCGAGGAGGAGTATGTAGCGGTAGGTGAGCATCAGCAGGGTGGAGACGAGCCTCGGCACCCTCAGCCTCCGGAGGCCGTGGAAGAGCTCGAAGGTCTCCGTGCCGCTCGCGAGCACGAGGAGGGCCACCACGCAGGAGCTGGTCCTGGCCCACATGTCGAGCCCCCGCTCGACGCCCGAGAAGAGGAAGACGGAGACGGAGGCGACGAGAATGAAAGGCAGGGCGCCGAGGTACATCGTGGCCAGGTGCCGGTACGGTACCTGGCTCATGGCCGCGAAGCACACCGAGATGAGGAGCGAGGCGATGACGAGTCCGGTGCTGGTGAGGAGGGCGGTCGCGACCACGAATGCGACGACGCCGACGATCTTGGCCCGTGCGTCCAACGCGCCCAGCCAGCTCGCCCGGGCGTGCTCGTCGAGCTCCTCAGGCCGGGTGTGGTGTCCGCGCACGTGAGCGACGATCATCCGACATCATTCTGCCTTCTCGCGAACGCCGAGAACCTTCATGAGCCCGAGCCCTGCCAGGGCCACGGCGACGAAGCCGAGGATCCCCGCGAAGAGGGCGGCGAAGTACGTCTCCCCGTATGAGAACGGCGATGTCAGGAGCGGATTCCCCTCCGCGACGGCCGCGTCATCCATCGTCTTCTCGAGCCCGTCGGCCCCCTCGCTGGAGTAGACGAAGTACAGGGGGAGCGCCAGCGCGAAGGCGACGATGATGGCGGTGGTCGCATGGGCGACCCGGCTTGAGAGAATCCCTCTGAGGCCCGGAGCGGTTGCCGTCCCAGCGTCCCTGGCCTTGAACATCTCAGGCGAGACCATCAGGACGTACGCCGCGACGCCAACCGTGATGACCGCCTCCCCGACGCCTATGACCGCGTGGTAGGCCAGCATCGCTGGGATGGAGACGGTCGCGGCGATTCCGTACGCCCCTCCCGAGACCGCGTAGCTGACCGCCAGCTCGGCGGCGCAGGCGGCCGCCGCGACGAAGACGGATGCCCACGCGCCCGCCCCTATGGCGATGGCCTCGCCGGCCGTGAACGCCTTGCCAGCGGGCGCGCTGCCCCTGGAGAGGAGGGGTCTGAGCAACGAGTAGACGCCCCATCCGATCAGGGGCGCGATCACCGCCATGTTGACTGCGTTCAGGCCGAACGCGGTGAGGCCCCCGTCGCCGAACATGAGGGCCTGGACCAGCAGGATCACCGTCATGCCGACTATGGCTACAACAGGTCCGACCATGATCGCCAGCAGGGCCCCTCCGATGAGGTGGCCCGTCGTGCCCCCGCCTACGGGGAAGTTGAGCATCTGAGCGACGAACACACCAGCGCACAGCACCGCTATCCTGGGGAGGTCCTTGTCCCTCACCCTCCTCCCGGACAGGTAGATGGCCACCGCTGCGACCACGGCGAACTCGGCCCATCCGAGCCCGGCGACCAGCGGGTCCATGAGCCCATCCGGAATGTGCATCCTAGCCTCCTCGCGTAATACGATTGTGCGTTTTCGTAATACGACAACGCCGGCTCCGTATATATTCCCTGCGGAGGGCGCCTCCGGATGTCAGAAGGGTTATGTCGGTCCTCGCCCTTCCCACGGCCATGGCGGGCAAGGCGCGCGTCTCCCTGAGCCTCCAGGAGGACCTGCTGAAGGAGTTCGACTCCGTGGCCGAGGGCCTCGGCCACCCGACGAGGTCCAAGGCGGTGAGCGAGGCCATGAGGGAGTTCGTCTCCGCCAAGAGGTGGGACATGGCCAAGAAGGGCGTCGTCCCTGGGGTCATCCTCGTCACGTACGACCACCACGCCAGGGGGCTCAACAGGACCCTGACGGGCCTCCAGCACGACTACCACGACGTCGTCGGCGCGACCATGCACATCCACCTGACGAAGCACACATGCCTCGAGGTGATCTCATTCGAGGGGGAGTCGGAGAGGGTCCGCTCCCTCGCGAGGACCCTGCAGTCGCAGAAGGGCGTGCTCGACCTCAAGGTGGTCACCGCCCCCTCGACGTGAGCGACGGGGCAGGTTCAATTGTAAAACAGCACATCGGAAAGAGACTTCTCGGAATTTGTGCATAAAGGGCGCGTCGTCCGGGCTCGCGTCAGCGCCCTCAGTGGCCGCCGATCAGTATCAGCGCGATGGCCGTCGCGAGCCCCGCGATCACGAACCGCAGCCCGGTGTAGACGATCATCTCCTTGATGAGCGAGCCGAGGTAGGCCCCGAGCACGAAGAGGAACGCGAGGGTGATGGCCGTGCCGGTGACGACCGCCTCGTCGAGGGGCATCAGGAAGAACGGTATCAGGGGTACGAAGGCCGCGACGAGGGGCGCCACGCCGTGCGCGAGCGCGCTCACGAAGATGCTCACCCCCATGGCCTCCTTCCTGGTGCCCTCCACTGTGCAGAGCATCGCCTTCTCCAGGTTCTTGTGGCTCAGGAGGTGCTCGACCCTCTCCGCCTCGTAGGCGCCGACCGCGCTCGAGACCGCCAGGGCGACCGCGCCGGCGACGCCGGCGCCGATTATCAGCCGCTCCGCCAGCTCCGGGTGCAGGCTCGCCTCCGCGACGTACGCGCCGAGTATCACGCCAAGGATCGTGAGGGCGCCGTCGAAGGCGCCTATGACGAAGTACCTCCTGGCGATGGTGCCCGACTTGGTCAGCTCGAAGTGGAACTTCAGTCTCTTGAGGCTGTCCTTTATGCTGATCATCTGTCGCTCACTCTTCACCGAGGGCCTTCCCAACGGCCTCGACCGCCGAGTCGAGGGCCTGCTCTATCCTGGCCGCGTCCGGCCCCCCGCCCTGCGCGAAGTCCGGCTTCCCCCCGCCGGAGCCGCCCACGAGCTTCATGGCCTGCGACACCGGCTCCCTGCAGTCCAGGTCGACGTCCTGGCTCCTCGCGACGACGAGCTTGGCGCCGCCCTGGTCCGAGCCGAGGACGGCCACCGTCTTGGGGTGCGCTATGAGCTGCTTCGCCAGGCTGACGAGGTGCTTCATGTCCTCCGACTGCATGTGCCTGACGACCCTGACGCCCTTGACCTGGGCCGCCTTATGGACGAGGTCCTCGACCGTCTCGCCGACGAGGCCCTTCTTGACCGAGTCGAGGTCCTTCCTCAGCTCCCTCCAGTCGGCCATGAGCTTGTCCACCGCGGGCACGAGGCCCTCCGGGGTCGTGTTTAGCTTGACGCTGACGTCGGTGACCGCGTCCCACACGGCCATCATGCGCTCCACCGCGGACATGCCCGAGGCGAACTCCAGCCTCACGACGCCGTCCTGGATGCGCTTGGTGGAGAGTATCTTGATCGCGCCGACCTCGAGGGTGTTCCTGCAGTGTATGCCTCCGCACGCCTCGACGTCGAAGTCGCCGATGCGGACGACCCTGATCTCCTTGCCGGGGACGGCGCCGCCCTGGTACAGCCTGAAGCCGTACCTCTTCTCCGCGACGTTCCGCTCCATGAAGGAGCCCTGGACCTTGATGCCCGCGAGGACCGTCTCGTTGGAGATCCGCTCTATCCTCTCGAGCTCGTCCTGGGTCAGGTCCGCGTAGTGGGTGATGTCCAGCCTCGCCAGGTCGGCCGCCTTGTGCGCGCCGGTCTGCCAGATGTGGTTGCCCAGCACCTTCCTCGCCGCGCCGTTGATGATGTGCGTGGCGGTGTGGTGCCTCTGCAGGCGCCTCCTCCGCGGCTCGTCTATCGTGCTCGTGATGAGCTTCCCTGGCTTGGCCTGCATCTCGCCCTCGACCCTGTGGACGACCACGTTGCCCACCTTGTCGACGTGCACGACCTTCATGTCCTTCATGAAGCCGAGGTCGCTCTCCTGGCCGCCCCCCTCCGCGTAGAAGTACGACTTGTCGAGCACGACCAGGTCGCCCACGACGGCGAGGACCTTGGCCCTGAACTTGTACTTGTAGGGCTCCTTGTAGAAGAGCTGCTTGGTGGCCGGGAGCCCCTTGGGCAGCTCCGTCTTGGCCGCCTCCTCCTCGGCCTCCTTCGACTTCGCGTGCCTCGCGGCGACCTGCTTGTAGAAGTCGTCAGGCACCTTGACGCTGGACGAGGCGAACTCCGCCACCACCTCGGGGTTCAGCCCGTGGGAGTCGTAGAGCTCGATGAGGTCCTCGTCGGAGATGGCCTTGCCCTGGTGCCTCAGGGAGTCCTCGAGCCTCTTGACCACCCCCTTCCCCTTGGTGAGCGTCTCGCCGTACTTGTCCTGTTCCACGTCCACGAGCTTGAGTATCTCGTCCCTGTTCTCCTTCAGGTCGGGGAAGTCCTTGGCGAACTGGTCGATCTGGAGGGCCACGACCTCGGAGAGCCTCCCCTGGAGGCCGAGCTGCGACATCTCCCTCAGGGACCTCCTGACCAGGAGCCTGGCGAAGTACCCCTGCCTGACGTTGGAGGGGACCACGCCGTCGCTGAGCATGAACATGAGCGCCCTGGTGTGGTCGCAGACGACGTACATGCTCTCGAACGGCCTGATGATGTCCATGAAGTCCTCCGCCTTCATGCCGAGGCGCGCGGCCGTGTCGGCCCTGAGCGCCCTGACGTCCGCGGCCGTCTCGATCTTGAGCGAGCCAGCGACCTTGGAGTACTCCGACAGGACGCGCTCGTCGGCCCTGACCCCGGCGGACTGCCTCAGCTTCTCCAGGACGGGCCCGAACACGGCCTCGTAGGCCGAGGGCGTGCCCTGCGACATCCATGTGAGGCGCTCGAGCCCGTAGCCGGTGTCGACGACCTGCATGTCCAGCGGCCTGGTGCGGCCGTTCTCGGTCGCGTACGCCATGAACACCAGCGTTGCGACCTCGACGCCGCCCAGGAGGACCTCGACGCACGGCCCGGCGTTGCCGCCGCCCTCCCACCACGCCTCGGAGTAGTTCACGAGCTTCGGGTCGAGGCCCTGGACCTCGGTGAGGAACTTGTGGCACAGCTCCGTCGTGCGGTCCTTCCAGTAGACCTCCTTCCCCTTCTTGTTGAAGACGTGGTGCGCCATCATCTCGAACATGGTGAAGTGGGAGCCCGTCTTGCCGACGTTGTCTATGTCGTTGAACCTGACGCACGTCTGGGAGATGCCGAGCGGGTTGGCGGGCGGCTCGACGACGCCCTGGATGACCCAGGGCTGGAAGCCGTAGATGCTGGCCTGGGTGAAGAAGACGTCGTCCCTCCACCTGGCGGTGATGGGGTACCGGGCGATCCTGGTGTGCCCCTCCCTCTCGAGGAAGGCCAGGAAGCTCTCGCGCATCTCGTTGACGCTGAGCTTCTCCTTGAAGAGCGGCCTCCCAATGAACGTGTACTCGACGCAGGGCGCCTCGCCGCACGTGTCTCCGTCCCCGAGGGTCCAGAAGAACTTGCCGCAGGTCCTGCACTGCTTCCGCTGGAAGCCGTTGCCCTTGAAGAACTCGAGCTCGTAATCCTTCGGGTCCATCCGACTTCTCTGCATGAGTCCTCAGGATTTAACGCTTGTGCTGGGGGCGTGCCAGCATCGTCACGGGAAGGAGAAGCCGGGGTCGGAGAGCCTGTCCAAGTAGGCGCTGACGGGAGAGCCCTCCTTGATCGCCTTCGAGACCTTGTTGACGTCCTTCTTCGTCCCGAGCAGTATGGCACCGATCATCTTCCCGTCCCTGACGACGAACTTCCTGTAGACGCTGCCGTCCGGGGCCAGCGCGCGGATCTCCTGGAACGTGCTCTCGGGCGGCTCGTGCTCGCTCCTCACCGTGCCTATGGAGGTGAGGTCGATGCCCATCACCTTCAGGGTGTTGGAGGGCACGGTCCCGCGGTAGTCCGGGGCCTCCTGGCCAAGGATCTTCTTCGCGGCGACCCTGGCCTGGTCCAGCGCCGGCGGGATGATCCCCCAGGTCCTGCCGTCGAACTCCGCCACGTCCCCGACGGCGAATATATCCGGCTCGGTGGTCCTGAGGGAGGCGTCCACCACTACGCCCCTGTTGACCTTGAGCCCGGCGTCCTTGGCCAGCCCGAGATTGGGCCTGGCCCCCGCCGAGACGACTACCATGTCCGCGTCGACGGCCCTGCCGTCCTTCAGCTGCAGGCCAGTGACGGAGGCCCCGCCCAGGACCTCTTCCGTCTCGGCCCTGGTCATGACCTTGATGCCGCCCGCCTCGACCCACCTCTGGAGTATCTCGGCGCCCTCGTGGTCCAGCTGCCTCATGAGCAGGTGCTCGGCGTACTCGAGGACCGTTATCCTCAGCCCCTTGAAGCCTGTCGCGAGGGCGCGCGCGGTCTCGAGCCCCAGCAGTCCCCCGCCGATGATGGCCACGTCCTCGGCCTTGGAGGCGGACGACATGATCCTCTTCGCGTCGTCGAGGGTCCTCAGGGTGAACACGTCCTCCTTCGGGAGGCCCTTGAGGGGCGGGAGGAACGCGCTGGCCCCGTTGGCCAGCACCAGCCTGTCGTAGGCCACCTTCTGCCCCTTGACGGTGACGGCCCTGGCCCCCGGGTCGATGCGCTCGACCTTGGAGCCGAGGTGGAGGGCGATGCGGTTCTTCTGGTACCAGTCCAGCGGGAAGAAGGGCATCTCCCCCTCCTTGACGGAGCCAGAGATGAGGTCGATGAGCTTCGGCCTCGCGTAGTACGGCGCCGTCTCGTCCGTGTATATGGAGATGTCAACGCCCGCGTCCGCGTCCCTCAGAGCCTTCGCGACGTTCGTGCCAGCGACGTTGTTGCCGATGACCAGTACCTTCATTCTCCCGCTCCCAGACCCTGCCTTCATCCCACGCCATGTTTCTGCGTCTGATTAAGGTTGCGGCGGAGGCGTTCGTGTGTGGGTGTGCCCGGAGGGGAGACCTCAGTTACCTTCATATCTGGTCCAGGCGATTATTCGCCCGGTGGATCGGTGGCGAGGTGCGCGTGGTGCGGAACAGACAACGCGCCCGACGGGAGCTTCTGCCTGAAGTGCGGGAAGCCCCTCCCGTGGGGGCTGGTCTCAGGCGCATGCGAGAAGTGCGGCGCGGACAACGCGCTCGGGATGACGAGGTGCGGTAGCTGCGGCGCGCCCCTCTCGGCGCCGCGGCAGGCCCCCCAGCCCCAGGCGGCTGCGCCCAGCGGCCCGGTGTGCAAGTGGTGCGGGAAGCAGGTCCCTCCCGGGAGCGACATGTGCTGGGAGTGCGCGGAAGGCCCCGGGGAGGACTACATCCCGGAGGTGGAGGGCGGGGGCCGCTCTGAGACGCTGAACGCCGCTGGCGCCATGCTGATCATCGCGGGCGTCATCATGCTCATCCAGGGGGTCCTCTTCGTGGCCAACGTCCCCGTGCTCGGCCTGGGGGTGGGGTACCTGGTCTGCTGCGGCTTCCTCGAAGTGCTCTTCGGGGTCGGCGCCATCATGGCCGGCCTCTCTGCGACGAAGCGGGAGAACTTCGCCCTCGTGGTGGTCGGCTGCGTCCTGGCGATTGTCGGCTTCGGCGCGGTCATCGGCACCCTGCTCGGGGTCATCGCCCTCCTGATCGTCCTTGCAGACAGGGGGGAGTTCGATTGACCGCGTCGGAGGACGCGCCCTGCGCGGACGCCCCGGGCCCCGAGGACCGGGGGAAGGTGCGCAGGGAGCTGCTGGCCGCGTCCGTGCTCCTGGCTGTGGCCGGCGTGCTCGCGATCGTCCAGGGCGGATTCATATTCTACGTCGCAGCGGACCTCGGCAGCACCATCAACCCGCTCATAGGCCTCTGCTCGATGCTCGGCCTCCTGTTCGGGGCGATAGCGGTGATGGCTGGCTACGGCGTCCATGTCCGCTCGGGGTTCAGGTTCCTGGTGGTCTCGTGCGTCATCGCCGTGTTCGGCGTCGGCTTCTTCGCGGGGTCGGCCCTGGCCTTCGTCGCCCTGTACCTGGTCGGGAGGAACAGGGACGAGTTCCGCTGAGGCGGAGCTCGCGCTGACCGGTAAGGGAAATTAGAAAGGAAGGAACGCAGCAGTTCGCATGTGCAGCACGTATAACGGCTGAGCCGATATTGCCAGGCCAACATGTTGTTTAGCGGCTACAACTTTTAGTAGCTGCGGGCTGAATGCCTCGGCGAACCTTGGCACTTACACCCCAGCTCTATCAACGCCATCATGTAATGGCGGTTGTGAGGTGCCTCGTTTTCGGGGCGGCTTCAAGCTTAGATGCTTTCAGCTTTTATCCGCTATCGCGTGGCTGCTCAGCATTGCCCTGCCGGACAACTGATAGACTAGAGGCGACGAATCCTCGTTCCTCTCGTACTAAAGGATCCTTCCCGTCAGGCACCAAGACGCTTCCAGCAAAAAGCAACAAACCTGTCTCACGACGGTCTGAACCCAGTTCACGATCCCTTTTAATGGGCGAACAACCCCACCCTTGGCAGCTGCTGCACCACCAGGATAGGAAGAACCGACGGCGAAGTAGCAAGCCTCCAGGTCGATATGGACTCTTGCTGGAGACGACTCAGTTATCCCCGGGGTAACTTCTCTGTAATCACTGACCCCCACTTGTGAGGTACAGTGGTTCGCTAGGCCCTGATTTCTCATCGTGGTTCGTTGTTGGGCCGAACCACGTCAAGCCGGCTTTTGCCCTTGCACTCTTCGGTAGATTTCTGACCTA
This sequence comes from Thermoplasmatota archaeon, assembly GCA_040751795.1. Lineage (GTDB taxonomy): Archaea > Thermoplasmatota > Thermoplasmata > UBA10834 > UBA10834 > UBA9653. Next base: position 62,261 of record JBFMHR010000002.1, read on the forward strand.
CCTGAGCCGACCTTAGGGCGCCCTTGTTACCTTTTTGAGGGCGTGGCGCCCCACCCAAACTGCCTACCTACCGGTGTCCATCCGAAGATGTAAGTGGTACGAGTTCAAAAGGGCGGTGTTTCATCGTCGACTCGGAACTGACCTAGCGGCCAGCCCTGGTAACGTCTCCCGCCTACGCTACACATTCGAGCTCATATCACAACGACAGGTTGCAGTAAAGCTCCACGGGGTCTTCGCTTTCAGCTGGAAGTTGACGGACTGTGCGCCGTCATGTAGGTTTCACCGGCCTCGACGCGGGGACAGTAGAGCTCTCGTTGGGCCTTCATGCAAGTCGCCAATTAAGCGACAAGGTATTACGCTCACATCTGTTACTTTCGAGACCTCCGATTGCTCGGAGGCGGGACACGATTTCTCGTGGCCTCCTCATGTCGCCATGAGGGTCGGACTATATCTTCATCCATCCGGATGTTCGGCGTATAGTCTCTGAGGATTCTAGACGCAGATTCGTTTCGCCTTCTGTTCATCTCACTTGCGAGTATGGCTACTTCCCTTAGTCCTGCTGCAGTCAGATGTTGACCTCTGTCAATGATCCGGACTGCTTGCGCGAACTTCTTGAAGTCGTTCCGCTTCTTTGTCCGCAGAGGATTTCTATCAAAGAACTCCACAACCTTCTTCAGGTTGTCTAGTCCACGTACTCTGAGTTCCATCCGATCGCCGTTGTTAACGACGACCGATCCACAATCGAAGAACGATTGCATGACTCTCAGGATGCCTATGTCTCTGCGGTGCTGTACTACGCGGAACTCTGGCAACACCTGCCAACCCATCTTCATTCGTGGTTGACGATTGATGCCTATATGGAAGCAACCTTCTCCATCGACGAACCCGACGACCCAATTCGCATCTAGCCTTTCCTGCTGATTACCTGCACCCATCACATTGTCACCAGGCACTCGAGGCCTTCTCCTTATCTCGAGGAGTTGACCGAAAGTGCTTCGGTAGTGTGAGATACTCAGGCGTTCCAGCATATGGCCGAATTTTACTAAGGCAACGCAGTCACCTTAAGAGGGTCATAGTTACCCCCGCCGTTTAACGGTCCTTCGTTCCCTTGTAAGGGAGTTTCAGATACCGTCACTGGGCAGGATTCAGCGGCAATACGCATCCTTTCGGACTAGCTGCCACCTTTGTTTTGGTTAAACAGTCGGGGCTCCCTTGTCACTGCGACCAGCTCATCACTGAGCTGGCACCGCTTCTCCCTAAGTTACGCGGCTAATTTGCCGAGTTCCCTCGCGTCAATTAACGCCGACAGGCCTTGGACTTCTCATCCAGGGGCACCTGTGTCGGATCTTGGTACGATCGTTCCAGTTGTTTAGCACATCCTTTTTCACGGGCACCAGGGATAGGCTGAAGGGGGCCTTCGCCCCCCTACTCGTGATTTCACCCGGTTCTCGCCATTACGGCTCTTCCCGGGCTTATACACTTGAACAGATTGGCGCTCCTGTTCAGCATACCCCGATACGTCAGGATGTGCGCAGAGACTGGCACGGTGCAGGAATATTAACCTGCTTACCCTTTCGACGTTCTCGATTAAGGAACGCCTTAGGATCGACTAACCCTCGACTGACGAACATTGTCGAGGAACCCTTGCCCCTACGGCCGAGCGGATTCTCACCGCTCTTTGCTGCTACTCCCACCAGGATCCTCATTCGAACGCGGTCCATTCGATCTCACGACCGAACTTCTACCCACGCACGACGCCCCCCTACCAGGTCACCTTTCGGTGCTCTCAAGTATCGGTAGCTGACTTAGCCCCGTCCATTTTCAGGGCCCTTGATCTTGACCGGTGAGCTGTTACGCTATCTTTAAATGGTGGCTGCTTCTAAGCCCACATCCCGGTTGTCTCTGACTAAGGACTCCTTTTGCCCGTTCGCACTTAGTCAGCATTTAGGGACCTTAACTTGAGGCTGGGTTGTTCCCCTTTTGCGTATGGAGCTTACCCCTCATACGCTCACTCCCGGAGTCTAAGACGACGACAGGTTCGGAGTTTGGCAGGGCACCGAGGGATTTCTCCCCCTAAATGCCCAATCGGTCGCTCTACCCCATCGTCCGCCTCGTCCGAGATCTACCTGCGAGTAGTTTCGGGGGGGACCAGCTATATCCAGTTTAGATTGGCCTTTCACCCCTAGACGCAGATTATCCCAATGATTTGCACCTCAACACGGGTTCGGTCCTCCACCCAGGTTTCCCTGGGCTTCAACCTATCCACGCCTAGATCAACTGGCTTCGGGTCTCTCACCGATGACTTCGGGCGAGCCCACCCCGTCCCTGGCCCTTGCGGGTTGCGGACTTGTCGGTTTCCCTCCGGCTCCTTGGTTGCCCAATTAGCCTCGCCATCGATTTGAACTCCCTGGCCCGTTATTCGAAACGGATAATACGACGTCGGTCCACTCTTGCGAGTTTCTTCCCTTGCACGCCGTATAGTACTGTCACCATCTGGTTTCAGGCTCTTTGCACCTCCCGCTAAGGGTACTTTTCAGCTTTCGCTCACGCTACTACTGCACTATCGGTCTCGGGTCGTATTTAGGGTTGGAAGCAAATGGCTCCCAGATTCACGCGCGATATCCAACGCGCGGTACTCAAGATCCTCCGAATCATCTTTCCAGCTTGCCCCTACAGGGCTGTCACCCTCTATGGCGCCCCATTCCAGGGGACTTCGGGTTGGCAGGTTAAGATGTACCAGAGTCTACAACACCACATCTCCGGCCCATTTCTGGGCAGGATTCAGTTTGCCCTGTGCCGCGTTCGATCGCCTTTACTGACGGCATCTCGATTGATTTCTTTTCCTCGGGGTACTAAGATGCTTCAATCCCCCCGGTTCCCTATCCTCACGGATTGCTCCGAAGAGCAGGAAGTCCCATTCGGTGATCACCGGATCAATAGCTCCTTGCGCTTACCCGGTGCTTATCGCAGCTTGGCACGACCTTCTTCGGCGCCCGAACCGAGCCATTCCCCAGACGGTTTACTTAGCCGCTAGCATGTCGGCTCAGCACACGTCCGTGCTGCACATGATCGGTATTCACAAGAGCCCGCAGGTCCTTCCCGCCCGCTGCCCCTCTACCATCTTCCCCGGTCAGTCGATGCCCGGGTGCACGATCCCTCCCCACTATAACAGGACGCGTTTCCTTATTTAGGAATTGCCCTGCCAATGGGCTGGGGTATCCCGCTATGTATGGTCCCATATAAAAGCGTTGCCGTGTGAGTCGCCGAGACCAGGGGTTCCACTGGAACCGGCCCCGGGGCGGGGCCGAAATCTTGATTTGCCCACGAGCCGATTGCACCAGCTGGATGGGTGCACATGGCGTCTTCTGAAGTTCCGCCGCCCCCGGGCGACGCGAAGGCCTCCCCTCCCCCTCCGGGGCCCGCCCCGGCCGAGGAGAGGCCCGCGGAGCCCGGCGAGGAGTGGATCGAGGAGTACGAATCGGAGAAGAAGGTCAAGGAGCCGAGGAAGAAGGTCCCGCACCTCTTCGGCATGATAGCGGTCGTGGCCGTGATACTGATCCTGGTGGTCTGGACCCTCATCAGCCCGCAGGTCCTCCCCGAGGCCGGCTCGGACTACCTCGCCCCTTCGCCTTACGCGAACCTCGGCTCCTACGCGGGGGACCTCGACATCTGGTGGCTCTTCAACGCCGTCCACGTCGCCAACACCACGTGGGGCGTCTCCGTGAGCGGGGACCCGAACGTCACCGCCGGCCAGGCCGCGACGTTCCAGGTCCTGGTCACCAAGGTCCACGAGGAGGTCAAGAACGCCTGGTTCGTGGGGACCTCCCTCTCCCTGAAGCACGTCACCCTCATGGTCGAGGGCGGGCCCCAGGTGGGCGAGATGGTCTCGAAGTCCTCCCAGACTTACGGGCCCATCGCGGAGGTCGAGGCGACCTTCGACGAGCCCGGGAACTACTCCTGCTCTGTGTACGTGGAGGTCACCGTCTACGGCAAGATGCTCATAGGCTACCTGCCGGTCAAGGTCCTGAGGATCACGGCCGACCTCGACGTCGCCATAGTCGCGTCGTGAGCGCGCCCGATAGATGATATATAGCTACACGCGCATCGCTCAGGCTGCATGGCGTTCGACCTCATCCTCGTCAGGCACGGCGAGACCGACTGGAACAAGGACAAGGTGTTCCGGGGGCAGATGGACATGCGCCTCAACGCCACGGGCATCGCCCAGGCGGACGCGACGGCGGAGGCGCTCAAGGGCATCGTCTTCGAGGCGGTCTACTCCAGCCCGCTGAAGCGGGCCCTCGTCACAGCGAGGAGGATCGCCAAGCCCCACGAGATGGAGGTCAGGGCCGCGAACGGCTTCACCGACATGTTCTTCGGCTCATGGCAGGGGCTGACCGAGGCCCAGGTGGCGGAGAGGCACCCGAAGCTGCTCCAGAAGTGGAGGGAGAGCCCCACCCGCTTCAGGCCCCCGGGCGGCGAGAGCGCCTCCAAGACCTGGAAGAGGGTCAACAGCCAGCTGAGGGAGGTCATATTCACCCACGGCACGGGCACGGTCGTCGTCGTGTCGCACCGGGTCCCGCTCAAGATGATGACCGCCTACCTCCTCAGGAGGAAGCTCGGGGACATCAGGACCATGAGGCACGACCCCTGCGCGATATCGGTGTTCAAGGTCCACGCGAAGGACGAGTACGAGGCGGTGCGCCTCAACGACTCGAGCCACCTCAAGGGCCTCCGGCTGCCGGAGCCGGACGACTTCTGAGCCTCTCCACGAGCCCTTCGATGCCTGAGAGCCCGTCCACGCGCTCGTACCCCGAGCCGTGGAACGCGCCGCGCCTGTCGACCAGCACGGGCAGCACTCCCGCCCTCTCGGCCCCGGCCATGTCCGTCGCGGGCCGGTCCCCGAGGAACACGGACCGCCCTGGCTCCGCGCCGAGCATTCCGAGGGCGATCCGGAATATCTCAGGGTTCGGCTTCCTCACGCCGACCTCGTCGGAGATGACCACAGCGTCGAAGTGCCTCTCCATGTCCAGGTTCACCAGGACCCTCCTGGCTAGCTCGGTCGCGTTCGACACGAGGCCGGCCCTCAGGCCCATGCGGCGCACGGCCTCGAGCGCGGGAACCGCGTCGGGGTAGGCGACCCAGCTCTCCATCCTCGTCACGACTGCCCTGAACTCGCGCCCCAGCCCCGCTGCGAAGGCACCGACGTCGGTCTCGATGCCGAGGTCGTCCAGGACGATGCCGTCGTACTCCAGCCAGTAATCGCGCTCGTCCCCTCCGCCGATCCTCGCGAACTCCCCGTCCATGAGCCGCTCCGCCTTCGCGAGCGCGGCCATCAGACGCCCTCTGTCCGTGGCGGCGCCGTGCCTCCCGAGCGCCCTCGCGAAGAGCTCCTCCACCGGCGGGTCGAGGTCCCAGAGCACCCCGCCGGCGTCGAACAGGACCGCCTCCAGCTCCATGTCTGTCCGGTGCCTACCGCGTCCCGGCGTATGTAATGCTATTGGCGCATGCTCACTTCAGCAGCTCCGGGACGTCCGTCGGGATCCAGGCGACCCTCGCCCCCGCCGACTCGAGCGCCTTGATCTTGCTCTCGGCCGTACCCCTGCCCCTGGCTATTATGGCCCCGGCGTGGCCCATCCTCTTCCCCGGAGGGGCGGTCCGCCCCGCGATGTACGCGACCACGGGCTTGGTGACGTGGGCCTTGATGAACTCGGCTGCCTCCTCCTCGGCCGTGCCGCCGATCTCGCCGACGAGGACGATCTTCTTGGTGTCCTGGTCAGTCTGGAACTTGGCGAGCACGTCGACGAAGTTGGTGCCCGGGACCCTGTCGCCTCCGATGCCGACGCAGGTCGACTGGCCAATCCCCTTCTCGGTCATGGCGTTCACGATCTCGTAGGTCAGGGTGCCGGACCTCGACACGACGCCCACGCTGCCCCTGGTGAATATCTTGCTGGGCAGGATGCCGACCTTGCCCACGCCCGGCGCGGCCAGGCCCGGACAGTTCGGGCCCACGAGGGTAACGCCCCTGCTCCTCGCGACGGCGACGAAGTGTATGGCGTCGTGGACCGGCACGTGCTCCGTGACGACCACGATGTTCCTCAGCCCCGCGTCGAGCGCCTCCATGACCGCGTCCTTCGCCCCCGGCGCGGGCACGAAGACGCAGGAGGTGTCCGCCCCGGTGATGGCCACGGCCTCGGCCACCGAGTCGAAGACGGGTATGTCGTTCACCCTCTCGCCGGCCTTCCCCGGCGTCACGCCGGCGACGACGTTGGTGCCGAAGTCGCGCATGGCCTTGGAGTGGTACGTCCCCTGGTATCCGGTTATCCCCTGGACCACGACCCTCGTGTCCCTCCCGATTATGACCGTCATATTGTCACCTCAGCGACTCCTTCGAGGCCTTCTCGGCCGCCTCGCTCAGCCCGGACGCGGGGATCATCCCGGCCTCCTTCAGCATCTCCCTGCCCAGCTCCTCGTTGACCCCCTTGATCCGCGCGACTATCGGCGCGGATGTGGGCCTCGCCTCGATGGCCTCCAGCACGCCCTTCGCGACGGTGTCGCACTTGGTGATGCCGCCGAAGATGTTCAGGAGTATGACCTTGGGGTCGGCCTCCTCCATCAGGAGCATCGCGCTCTTGACCTTCTCCGGGTCGTCCGTGCCCCCGAGGTCCAGGAACACCCCGGCCTTGCCGCCGAAGGTGTTGAGGCTGTCGAGCGTGGCCATAGTGAGGCCCGCACCGTTCGCTATGACCCCTATGTTGCCGTCGAGCTGGACGAACGCGATGTCGAGGTCCTTCGCCTTCGCCTCGAGCGGGGTGAGGTCCTCCTCCATGCCCTCGTACTCAGTGTGCCTGAAGAGCGCGTCCGAGTCGATGGTGACCTTCGCGTCGCCGGCGACGACCTTCCCGTCCCTGGTGATGACCAGCGGGTTGATCTCGGCGAGCTCGGCGTCCTCGGAGACCACGAGCCCGTGGAGCCTCCTGACGATGTCCGCCATCTGGCGCGCCTGCTCCTTCCCCAGGCCGAGGAAGCCGGAGACCCTCCTGCCGATGAAGCCCTGGTAGCCGATCAGGGGGTCTATGGATAGCATGAGTATCTTCTCCTCCGGCACGGACTCGATGTCCATGCCGCCGCTGGCCGAGGCCATGAGGAGGAGGCCGCGCCTGCCCCTGTCGATGGTGATGCCCAGGTACAGCTCCTTGGCGACGTCCAGCCTGCCCTCGACGAGGACCTGCTTGGTCACATACCCTCTGATGTTCATGCCCAGGATCGCGGAGGCGGCCCTCCTGGCCTCGTCCACGGTGTCGGCGGGCTTGATGCCGCCGGCCTTGCCCCTGCCCCCGATGAGGACCTGCGCCTTCACCATCACGGGGCCGGGCAGCCCCTTGACCTGGTCAGGGGACGTGACGACGAACCCCTCCGGGACCGGTATGCCGTGCTTCCTCAGCAGCTCCTTGGCCTTGTACTCGTACAGTTTCATCCCGTCGCCTTCGGCAGTGAAGCAGGCGCGAGCATATTTAGCGGTTTTCCAGGGACAGGGGTTCGTGTTCGCGGCGTGATGTCCGGCCGCTTGTGTCGAAAGGCTTATCCGAGGGCCGTCCAATCATACAGCCCGATGCAGCGGGACGTGAAGATTGAAACTCTGGTCGTCATGTCCGTGTGCGTCTTCGCCGCCCTCGCCGTCACGGCCTTCCTCGTTCCCTTCGAGGACGAGAACACGAGGTTCTTCTTCGTGGCGCTCGCGGCGGTCCTCGTGTCGATAAACGTCGCGGGCTTCTTCATGGTCTGGCAGTCGTCGCCGACCATAATAGACGAGATCTTCCTTATGACCCCGGACGGCCGCCTCCTCAAGCACTACACCAGGAGGCTGAAGCCCGACCAGGACGACGACATCCTCGCCGGGATGCTCACAGCGGTCCAGAACTTCATCAAGGAGAGCTTCGAGGAGGCCGGCGGGAAGCTCAAGGAGATAAGGTTCGAGAACTACGACATCTTCATCTCTCACTCCAAGAGCGTCGTGGTCGCGGCCATCATATCGACCAAGAAACCGGAGAAGCTCAGGGTCCAGATGAGGCTCGTGACGGACGACATAGAGAGGCACTTCGGGCACAAGCTCGTCAACTGGTCCGGGGACAAGGCCGACCTCGCCGGCGTGGACGCCATCATGAAGAGGCTCCTCTCGGGCAAGTACCGCTGAGCCCGTCGGGCGCGTAAGAAGCCTTTAAGACCAACACCGCCCATCGCGCTACTGGATGGAACTCAAGGAGCTCCTGAAGAAGGTCGTCATGTTGGGCGACGGCGCCGTGGGGAAGACCTCCCTCACTGCGAGGTACGTTGTGAACAAGTTCGACGACAAGTACATCGCCACGATCGGGACGAAGGTCTCGAAGAAGGACATGCAGATAACGAAGCCCAACCTCATAATCAACCTGAGGATGATGGTCTGGGACATCCTCGGGCAGAAGGAGTACTCCAAGATCAGGACCGCGAGCCTGAGCGGGGCCCAGGGGGTCATCCTCGTCGCCGACCTCTCCCGCCCGGAGACGGTCAAGAGCGTCGAGGCCTTCTGGATACCGGAGATCGAGGGCGCGGTCGGGAAGGTGCCGACCGTGCTGATAGGGAACAAGCACGACCTGGCCGAGAAGGAGTCAATGGCAGTGACGATGCTGGAGTCCATAGGCCAGAACCTCGGGTACCCGACCTTCCTCGCGAGCGCCAAGACGGGCGAGAACGTCGAGGCCGCCTTCGCGACCCTCGGGGACCTCATGGTGGCGGACGTGGTCGCCAGCAGGCCCAAGGGGGCGGAGGAGCTCCCTCAGACCCTCTCCGAGGCCGTCGACTTCATAATCCAGGACTTCTGCGCCCAGTACGGGGACCTCGAGAAGGCGATGCTGATCGTGCAGCACCAGTTCGAGGCCGCCGGGGTGGACATCAGGAAGCCCAACAAGGACGCGGTGCTGCAGGCGCTCGACGGCCTCTCGAAGGCCGAGGAGCTCTCCCTCACGAAGACGGTCGCGGCCGTGAACCTCGAGGAGAGGCAGCGCATGGTCGTGCTCGCGAAGGGGTGAGCCAGGCGGGCCTGGCTGGCCCTCCGCCCCGGAGGGTGTGAGAGGCCAAGGTTTTATAAGGCCGGTGCTATCCGGATTCTCGGGATGAAAGTCCACTACGTCGCAGGGGTGGCGTACGACAGCAACGTCTACCTCCTGGAGGATGAGGACCCCGTGCTCGTGGACTCCGGATCGGGCGCATACGCGGACGCGGCCTTGGAGGAGGTGTCTAAGATCGTCCCGCTGGACAGGATCGGGCGGGTTGTGCTCACGCACAGCCACTACGACCACATAGGCGGAGCGAAGGCCTTCCAGGAGGCCACGGGCGCGAGCCTGCTCCTCCACGAGGCCGAGGCCGCGCCGCTGATGGCGGGCGACTCGTCCATGACCCTCGCGGGCCTCTTCGGCAAGGGGCTGGAGGGAATCGAGGTGGAGCCGCTCAGGACGGGGCAGAGGCTCAGGCTCGGCGCCACGGAGCTGGAGGTCCTGCACACCCCAGGCCACTCGCCGGGATCCATTGCCCTCTACGACCCGTCCAGCAAGAGCGCGGTCGTGGGCGACACGGTGTTCTGCGACGGCGGCGTGGGCAGGTGGGACTTCCCGGGCGGGGACCTATCGGAGCTGAGGTCCTCCGTCAACAGGCTGAGGGAGCTGGGACTTAGGAACATGTACCCGGGCCACGGCTCGTACGCCGAGGGGGACGCGAAGGTCCACCTCGGGATGGCCGCGGAGTACATAGCAGAGGCGTACTGATGAAAGTGATCAAGTGTCCGGACAGGAAGGAGTGCAAGAGGTGCGACCTAGCCGCAGGCGAGATGGACGAGGTCCTGGCCGCCCTCAAGGCGGGGGAGCTGGTAGTGTTCCCCACAGACACGCTCTACGGCCTCGGCGCCGACCCGTTCAAGGAGGCGTCGGTCAAGAAGGTCTTCGTGGCCAAGAACCGCCCCTTCGACATGCCCCTCTCCATAGCCGTCAGCAACGAGAAGATGATGGAGAGCGTGGCCGTGCTGAACGACAACGCCAGGAAGCTCATCAGGAAGTTCATGCCCGGGCCGATAACCATAATGCTCACCAAGAAGCCGACCATCCCCGACATACTCACATCGGGTTCAAACACCGTCGGGATCAGGATACCGGAGCACCCCCTGGCGCTCGCCCTGATCGAGAGGTTCGGGCCCATCACGGCGACGAGCGCGAACCTCCACTCGCACAAGGACCCGACCGACGCCAGCCTCCCCAAGAAGGACCTGAAGGACCACGTGAAGATCTGCATCGACTGCGGGAAGACGAAGTACTCAGCGCCGTCGACCATCATCGACGTCTCGGACGGGGAGGTCGAGGTGATCAGGAAGGGCGTCGTTTCTCAGGAGGAGATCGAGGACGCCCTCCGTTAGCGAAGAGGCCCTGAAGAAGTACAGGCAGGCCGGCGCGGTCACCCGCGAGGCGAGGGAGTTCGCCGTCTCGCACGTCAAGCCCGGGATGGGCGCGCTGGCCCTGGCAGAGGCGGTCGAGGGCGCCATCCGCTCGCGGGGCGCCTCCTGCGCGTTCCCCGTCAACATCGGGGTGAACTCCGTCGCCGCCCACTACACGCCGTCGAGGACGGACGACATCGCCCTCAGGGTGGGCGACATCGTGAAGATCGACCTCGGGGCGCACGTCGACGGGTACCCCGCCGACACGTCGGTGACGGTCGAACTGGGGACGCGCAACAACCAGAGGCTCATCGCCTGCGCGGAGGAGGCCCTCAGGATGGCGATCGAGATGGTCGCCCCGGGGACGTCCACCTCCGCCATCGGCGACACGGTGGAGAGGGCGATAAGGTCGGCCGGCTACAGGCCGGTGGAGAACCTCACCGGCCACAGCATGGAGCGCTTCAACCTCCATGCCGGCCTGAGCGTGCCCAGCGTCAGGACGAGGGAGGACCACTCGGTCGAGGAGGGGATGGTCATAGCCATTGAGCCGTTCTCCACCACCGGCAAGGGGAAGGTCAAGGGCGCGTCGAGGGGCAACATCTACAGGCTCGTCAGGGACAGGAGGGCCCCCGCCGACATATCGGCCATGTTCTCGAAGATGCAGTCCCGCTTCGGCTCGCTCCCGTTCGCATCGAGGTGGTGCGACGAACTCCACCCCAACGCCCAGCCCCTCCTGTCCAAGATGCTCAGGATGGGGATGGTGATGAACTACCCCGTCCTGGTCGAGGTCGCGGACGGCCTTGTGGCCCAGGCGGAGCACTCGGTCCTCGTGACGAAAGACGGGTGCCTGGTCCTGACCTGACGCAAGCCTCTGAGGAAGCCCTCAGGTGGTGCAGTGCGTCTTGACGTCCCTCAGGGAAGGAGCTCCCGCTGCATCATCAAAAATGTAGGGTGGAGAGGCATAACGAACACCTCTTTTGGTGAAAAAGTTGTGGGTGGTTCGAAATTCTGGAGGAAATGGCGAGGTGTGTTGGTGATGCCCCTCCATGGTGGTTACTAGCAGTCCTCTCCATGCCTGCTTGACAGTATAATCGCGTGGCTGTTTTAATCTCTTTCGGTACGACATTAGAACAATGCCTTCCTGTTCAGGTCGTCTGCTTATATGCCGCCATCCTGCAGTAGGGGCCGTGCTACTCGGCTCGCTCCACACCTCGGGCCGAGCTATCCGTCAGGGGGACGTTGGCGCGGCGCCTGCGAATCTTTATATCCGTACGGGCTTAACAAAGGCTCAAGCGAGGGTAGCCAAGCCCGGTCAAAGGCGACAGACTCAAGATCTGTTCTCGCAGGGGTTCCCCGGTTCAAATCCGGGCCCTCGCACATTTTAATGTGTCCACACGAATCAATATGCGGATTGCGGTCACAATGACATCTCATCTAGGCCGACTGCGGATGAGTGCTCATGTCTGAAGTAGGAGTCTCCACAGAGGGAGAATGATGATTTCGATATCACCGATGTTCATGGCTCCTTCCTTGTCTTTGGTGACGAGGAACGCCTTGTCGCAACCATGCACATCGCAGAATCTCACTAGTCCCTTGGCGTCCGATTTGTATATGCTGGTCTGATACTTCAGCTCGATGGGGATCGGAGCCCGTTTGGATGGCAGCACGATGTCCACCTCGTTCCCCTGCGGGTCTCTCCAGAAGAATGCTGGTGATGTTCTTGAGAGGTGATTGTAGGCTGCGGTCTCTGCCAGCCTGCCGAGTTCTTGACTCCCCGTCGTCTCATCCAGCCCGAGGAGGGCGCTGATCAACCCCGTGTCAGCCAGATACGCCCGTTTGGAGGACCGGGCCTGTTTGACCTGGCTCTTGGTGTAGTTGTAGCAGGTTGAGAATAACATCGCCCGTTCCAGGATTGAAAGGTACTTCGAGGCGGTCTGCGCCTTCATGCCGATGTCAGGCGCGATGTTGGCAATCTCGAACCTCTGTGAGCTCATCGAGGCGAGTATCTTCAACAGGTGCATCATGCTCGCCGGGTTCGCGATGCTCTCAGTCTCCAGGAGGTCGTGGTACACTACTCTGTCCAGGACGGATTGTTGGATGTACCTGTGCACCTTCGAGATAGGTCGCATGTCAACCGTCTCCGGATAGCCCCCTCTCACCAGGTAACTCGTCAATGCGTTCGTGACCTCGTTCTGGACGAGCATGAACGACTCGGGGACCTTGGTGTCGGACCAGACAGGGGGGATTTTGGGCACCTCAATCCCTTTGAACGCGAGATACTCTCGGAACGATAATGTCGGGATGGTGATGTCGAATGCCCTGCCGGCAAGGCTCTCCCCCATCCCCTTCCTCACCCCGAGCGACGATGAGCCTGAAGCGAATACCTTCACGTTTGCCCTCGTCTCGTAGATGCGCTTGAGAATTGTGGGCCAGTCTTTGATGAACTGTATCTCATCCAGGAACAGGAATGCTGGGGCCTTCTTCGTCGCTCCTTCTGGGACTACATTCTGGATGAAGTAGGACACCACGTCCTCGAGCACGGTATGTTCTCTTGATAGGACTTCGTCGAATGAGAAGTACAGAGTCCTCTTGGGGTCCACACCTCTGTCGAGCAACTGCTGAATCGTGCTCATGATTCCTGTAGTCTTTCCGGACCTCCTAGGCCCTGTGACAATCACGATCTGACGGTCGTCGGCGTAGCTGAGGAGCTCCGCAATCGAGTCCCTTGGTACAATCACATCCATGTGCTCTGCTGGGGGTCTACCGCTCCATTGGGGGTTCGATATCACTATCTGTCTCACTAGCCTTTCGTCCACGGCTAATCAATGTAATTATGAGTTTATAATGATTTCCAATATATCCAATTAGAGTGTTGTGAGGTCCCCCTCGGGTGGGTCGTAGCTCCAAGATCATTTCTTACCATCAAAGAATTCCACCTTGAATCTTCAAGCCTGGACATTCAAACACCATCAGATTCCGGGTCAATATCCGGGGCCCTCGCACGTTTTAATTATCGATTGTGTATTTATGTGGATGGACACTAGCGTTCTATAGTCGGAGAACACAGCTCAAGATTGGAAATGCAGATATAGCGGAACCGCCGCTTGTCACGTGCCTCGAGGGTGGTTCGAGGAGGAGGTGGGCCGGGAGGAATGGATGATACTGACAGGAAGCTACTGCAGTTGATATCTGAAGATCCCAGGATGCCTCTCAAGGAGCTCGCGAAGAGGCTCGGGATTTCGAGGCAGACTGTCAGCAGGAGGCTCAATGTACTGACGAGACTTGGCACATTCGAGTGCATCAAGGCGAAGATCTCCTACAGCTACTACGGTGTTTCGACCTTCCCTGTTGTTTGGGGCATATCAAAGGCCACATCGATCGATGATACATTGGAGAGACTAGGAGAGAACGAATCCACATTTGCCGCAGCCCTCCTTGGAGGAGGGGTGCTACTGGTATTCGGATGCCTCACAGAGGTATCCGAGCTCGAACGGTATGTCGAATCCGTCAAGCGAGTTGCCGACATGCCTGATGCCACGGTGGGTTTGCTGTCCTATCATGATGGCGTGAATTTTGACTGTTGGTCTGAGGGAGCAACGCTCAGTGGGAACTGCAGGCAACTCTCACCTCTCGACCTGAAGATAATCGCCTCGCTCCATGACGACCCGCGCAAACCACCTAAGAAGATAGCTGACGCCGTCGGAGTCTCGGCCAAGACTGTCAGGCGACATATCGAGCGCATGAGATCGGAGGGGTCGTTGGATTTCCGCATCCCCGTTGACTTCCCACCTGGCGAGAGTTTCTTCACGTTGTTGTTCATCAATCTCAGGGGCGGTGCTGACAAAGTCGAAGTCGGCAGAAGAATCCTTTCCAGATATCCGCAGTGCGTGCTGATCGCCAGGCCATTCATCAACATTCCGGACTTCATTCGCGTGCTTCTCAGATCAGACAAGATGAGCGAGATACGCTGGATCATTAAAGAGGTCAGTGAAGATGAAGATGTTGTGTCCGTGAGGCCGAATCTCATCTACTTCTGGCGTGAATATGAAACGATCTGGCACAACAAGATGCTCCGAACGCTTGCGCGAACGCCAGGGGAACGAAGCGAATCTCGTTGAATATGGGCCGGGACATGATGACCCTGGCTAGGAGGCTGGCCACCATGCCTTCGTCGGAAGGTTGTCCTTCCAGTCAAGCGCAGCTTGACCGAATGGTCAGCGCGTGTTCTTCGGGTCGTCTGCTGCGTGACTCTCCCATATGACAGGGGCTGTCGATACAGTCCATCGTGTCCCGTATGAGGGATACGACGAAGCCGCAAAGGTGGCTCGAGGAGGAGAGGAGAGAATGAAGATAGGAGTGATGGTCGCCTTGAGCGTCCTCATTGTGCTACTGTCTGCGCAGCCTGTTTCGGGACAGTCAGTGAGTGTTGAGTCCTTTAGTGACAAACCGAATGACCTCGGTCATCCAGCATTCTACGTTGACGACGCTGGCCTGCTTGTGCCTATGGCATATTGGCCCGATACGTCTCCTGTTTGTGATGCCGGATACCTGGACATGCTCTGGGGGGATATGAAGCTCGGTGGGAACGGCATCATGACTGCGCGCCTGACCGTCGCCGAACCCGTAGTGACAGACGAGACTGTGCTGCCAAACAGCGTGACCGAAGTCTGGTGGACTTGGTTCTTCTACAAGGATACTGGCTACTTCGAAGCGGACTATGCAATTCACCTCTGCTGGGACGGACAGGCGTATGAGTGTCTCGTGCTCATGAGGGGACAAGAGAGTCCAGTTGGACTCGCTGAGTCTTACAGCGTCGTAGGAGACCAGGTTGTCGTGGAGTTCGATGGAGCTCTTATTCCAGACTCAGTTGCCTGGTTCGCCGAGTCGATATGCTGGGTGTGCTGTAATCCTCGCACGGACCTGGGATACATGCCGAGCAGTGGATGGTATGCGGCGGATCTCACAGATGGGCCGTTCCTGCCATGGCAACCGATGCCTGGATACTAGAACATGATGTAGTGGATCTTCACCAAACACATTCGATTCCTTTCTCTTCATTGTAGCGTCGATGTGTCTGGTTCGCAGTGGATTATCCGCTGGCAGAGAATTGCGCTTTGGACCTTCAAGCCCGAACCTTCAATCGCCGGTAGATTCCAGGTCAATATCCGGGCCCTCGCACATTCCGATTGCCGGTGTCGGACTTGAATCAAGACCATAGGGATTTCACGGGGAGGAGTCCACTTCAAAGTCTCCCGCCCTCATCCCTCACTGCGACCACCAGTCCTTCGGTGCAGCCGTCGACCACGCCCTCGATCGCCTTCCATGCGCATGACAGCCTCTCCTCCGGCGTGCTGCCGGAGACGACGACGTAGCGACGACCTCTCAGCGCCAGCTCATTCCTGAAGGTCTCCAGGAACTCCTGACGTCGGTCGGGACAGTCCCTCCAAAGGCTCTCGACCCATGGGATGCCAATGTCAGTCAGGAGATGGAGGTCGTACTTCCGTGCGAACGACTCCTTGACGATCCATTCAGGGCAGCTGCCGAAGTAGTGGTTGCTCCAGATCGCCGTGGTCATCAGGTCAGTGTCGCAGATGAGGACCCTGTTCGCCACCCGCGCCGCCGCGTCCTCGGATCCGACCTGTCCTCTCGCGATCATCTCGATGTCCTCGGTCGACTTCAGGTCACTGTTCCCGTTCTTGAGGTACTCGACCGCGTACTCCGGCACCCACACGGTGTTCAGCCGCGCAGCGAGCGCAGCCGCCAGCGTCGTCTTTCCCGTCGACTCCGGCCCGACGATGCATATCCTCTTCGCGTAGTGGGCCCTCACAGGGGGCGGGATGAAGTCCCACCACTTGTACGGGTCGGCCCTGACTTTCTCGCCCGAGATGTGGTACCTCTCCCTGCGGGGATCGACGCAGACATGCACGCATCCGAGGACCTCCGCGAGCTTGTACCCGTAGTCCTCCGACGAGAATATCACGTCCGGCCTTGGGGCGTATCTCAGGATCGCCCTCCTCCAGATGTCCCAGAAGTCCGGGTGCTCCTCCGGCTGCGACGGCAGCTCCTCGCTGACCCAGACCACGTTGGCGTCGGGGTTCATCTCCTTGACCCATTCGTACCTCATCCCGCCGGGGATGGGCTCCCAGAAGTGGGAGCAGACAAGGACGGTCAGCCTCCCGACCCTCGCCTTGCCCGTGTCGATTAGGTGCTGGTGCCCGGCGTGGATGGGCATGAACTTGCCGATGATGAGCCCTTCCTCGTAGCGATCCATGACTTCCTCCATTCGATGTACCCCGCAGTCGCCAGGACAAGGAACACCGCGTACAGCCCGCTCATCAGGTAGAGTTCCTTGTAGAGGTATATTCCAGTGTCCACCACGTCGGCGGCTATCCACAGGTACCAGCTCTCGAGCTTCTTGAGGGACATCAGGTACTGCGCGATTATGCTCATGACCGTGGTTGACGAGTCCCAGTACGGGACCGACGCGTCGGTGTAGGTCGCGAGCGCAGCCCCCATGACGACGGTCCCCAGCCCCCAGGTGGCTGCGGTGCCCGCCCCGGACCTCCATGACAGCGTGGTGACGGGCACGGAGGCCTCCCCCTTCTTCGGGTGGATCCAGTAGTACCAGCCGTAGAATGACAGTATGAGGAAGACCACCTGCAGGCCCAGGTCGGCGTAGAGCTTGACCTGGTAGAACAGGACCATGAAGAGCAGGATGTTGACTATGCCGATGGGCCAGCAGAGCACCTTCTGCCTCACGGTGAGCCAGACGGTCAACAGGCCTGTGACGACCCCCAGTACCTCTATCACGTTCATCATGTCCCTCGCTCGAACCTGGGCTTCTTGAAAGTGGACGAAGGCCTCGCGTCCCTGAACTCGTAGAGCATCGCTGGCCTGTGCCCTCCCTTCCTGTAGGCTCTTGTGGGCTTGAGGACGCCCATGGACATCATCTTCTTCCTGAAGTTGCGCTTGTCGAGGCCCTCGCCCAGTATAGTCTCATACAGGCTCTGGAGCTCTGTCAGGGTGAACTGGTCAGGAAGGAGCTCCAATCCGACGGCCGTGTACTCCAGCTTGTTCCTCAGCCTCTTGAGCGCGTATTCCAGGATTCCCCCGTGGTCGAACGCGATGCCCTCCGGAAGATCGTGCACAGGGAACCACTGGACGTCGCTGATGCCCTCCTGCCCGGTGACCCGGGGCTTGACCTTCGAGGAGTCGACGAGGGCGAAGTAGGCGACGGTGATGACCCTGGTCCTCGGGTCCCGGCCGGGGTCGCCGAACGTGTAGAGCTGTTCCAGATAGGCCCCCCCGGCGTCCACGCCCGTCTCCTCTTCCAGCTCCCTCACCGCGGCCTCCTCCAGGGCCTCGTCCATCCTCACGAAACCTCCGGGCAGAGCCCAGCACCCGGCGAACGGCTGCTGTCCTCGTCTGATGAGCAGGACCTTCAGCGAACCATCCATCACGGTGAACAAGACGAGGTCCACCGTGACCGAGGGCCTCTCGAACTCCGAGACGTCGTAGCGCTTCAGGAACTCCTTCTGGCTCTGCCCCCTCATCCACGTCCCCCCGTCCCTGAGCCCCCGAACGAGACGGCGCAGACCGGGAGCCTCGAAGCCCTGACCTTGAGCACGTCCCCCCTCCTGAACTCGAACATCCTCTTTTCGAAGTCCCCGTCGAAGCTGATGCACCCGTCAACGTTCATCTTCGAGCGGACCGTCATGACCTCGCCCCTGCCCATGGTGCCCTTGGTCATCGAGTAGTCGCCAGCGAGGTTGTGTTCCCTGACTATGAACTTCAGGTCCTTGGAGGTCCGCGAGAACCTGCCGTCCGACCCAGGTATGTTCGCATACCACCCCGTCGAGCCTGCGCCGGTCGTTATCACGATGCCGCTGGACATCTGCGACTCCCTCCTGCCCCCGAGGGCGACCTCGTACCTGGCCATGGACGGGTTGTGCCTGGCCCCGACGAACACCTCGTTGAGGGCGAACAGCGTCCTCGGTCCGAAGCGCCCCTCCACCCTGGTCCATTCCTCGACCTCGTAGTCGTCCCTGACGATCCTCTCGAGGGCCTCCTCGAAGTCCTGAGCGTCTATCTCGCAGAGGACCCCGAGGCTCCTGCGGTCCGACCTCACGGCGAGCATCGGTGTGCGGTCCATGATGTACTGCGACGAGTTCAGGACCGTCCCGTCCCCTCCCACGGATATTATCAGGTCCTTCCCCCGGAAGTCCTCGTACTCGGAGTAGGGCATGTAGGACCTCGAGAACTGGATGCCCCTGTGTGCGAGCGCTCTCCTTATCTTGTCCAGTGATGCATAATGGGCTTCGTGGCGCGCCCTTATCTCATTCAACTCCCTCTTTGGGAGAGCGTCCTCGAGGAAGTCGGTGTGCTCCTTGAAGTACTCGAGGGCGGTCTTCTTGGTGGACAGCAGCACCCTCCGGACCTTCATGCCGTCCCCCTCCCCTCCTTTCCTTCCCCGTTGAACCAGTGGAGGAACTCCTCGGTGGTCGAGTACTCCACCCCGACGTCCTTGCACACGCGCATGGCCGCGTCCCTCGACTGCTCAGGTGTCTCGAAGCCGAGGCCTATCCCCGCGAGCGGGGTCGTGGCGTCCTTCAGGTTGACGATCCTGCTGGTCTTGAACATCTGCCTGAGGCCGATCGAGGTGTGGAGCCTGCAGATCCCCTCCACGACCCCGGTGTTCACGAATATCAGGTCGAAGGCGCTGGAGGGATACCTCTGCCTCAGGAGGGAGAACACGTTGCAGTTCATGGCTGGAATCCCTTCTCCGACCATCCTCGGGAGCGTGTAGTCGCTCTCGAGCCTCGTGGCGTCGAAGGTGTGCTTGGGGGCCACGATGTAGTCGTAGTCACCCTCCAAGAAGTCGTCCGGCCCGATGGCGTCGGTGCCGAAGCTCCTCTCCATGTCCGAGGGGAGGAACCAGGGTACCTCTGCCCCGTCCTGGTAGTAGATCTCCTTGGGGACAATCATCCCGCGGGCGCGCCGTCTCAGGTGCCTCCCGATGTCCTCGGTCAACGCTGGGCTCATCGTCCTCCCTCCGAGTCTCATGGCCTCGCCAGCCGCCGACACGAAGTACTCGAAGTCCGGCCCTGTGGAAGAACGAAGGACCACGTTGTGGGCGGGATACAGCCCGCTGTTGATGGCGAACTCCTTCGATTGGACCGGGTGCGCGTCCGAGCTGAATATGACGAGGTCGGCGTGCTCGACCACCTTCCCCGCGTTCTCCTTCTGGTCGCGCGTCGTCCCGCAGTAGAACGAGCCGTCCTCGTCGACGAAGGACCTCGACCAGTCGATGAGGTTGACGATCAGCACCTGCTCCTTCATGCGGTCGCCCCCTTTATCCTGGAGACAGTCTCGCAGGTGAGCGCGTCGAGCTCGTCCGAGACCGCCACCTCGTAGACCTCTCGTCCCGCGATGTCCCTGAGGCCTTCCGGGAGCGCCATCCTGTTGCCGGTCGCATAGGCTTGGACATCGGCGAGCCTGGGAGTGTCGGCGAGCAGCCTGCCACCGTCGACGACCTGGACGAGCAGGGGCTGGAGTTCCCCGTCGAGCTCGCCGCGCATCCCGAGGACGTCCCTGACCGGCGTCTCCCCTTCGAGGAGCCTGTAAACCTGCTTCCTCCCGGGGAAGGTGCTCTTGTCCTTGGACAGCTTCAGCTTCGGGGTCGTCCGTCCGTCCTTCTCTATCTCGGCGAGTTTGTAGACCCCTCCGATGGAGGGGGAGTCCGCCGAGAGGACCAGCTCCGTCCCGATGCCGAAGATGTCGATCTCCGCACCGGCTTCCAGCATCTCGGCGATCTTGTACTCGTTGAGGTCGTTGGTGGCGAATATCCTGCCGTCCTTCTTGCCCGCGGCGTCCATTATGGCCCGCACTTCCTTGCTCAGCGCGGCGATGTCCCCCGAGTCGAGCCTCACACCCTTTATCCGGCCAGGCAGCCTTGCCGCGGCTTCGGCCCCCTGGACCGTGTCATATGTGTCGATGAGGGCGAGCGTATCCTCCCCGTAGATTTGGAAGTACGCCTTGAACGCCTCGTCCTCGGTGTCGAAGCTCATGACCCACGAGTGCGCATGGGTCCCGTACGAAGGGATCCCGAAGATCGCATCTGCAAGGACGTTCGAGGTGCCCATCGCACCGCCTATGAATGCCGCCCTCGCCGCCCTGAGGGCGGCTCCGACGTCCGTCCTCCTCATCCCGAACTCGATGATTGAGCGCCCCTTGGCCACTTCGACGCACCGGGCCGCCTTGGTGGCGATCTTCGTCTGGTGGTTGTAGCACATCAGCAGGTATGTCTCCGCCACCTGCGCCTCGATTATGGGCGCTTCGACCGTCATGAGCGGTTCGTTGCCGAATGCGATCGTCCCTTCTGGCATGGCCCAGGCATCCCCCGTGAACCTGAAGTCCGCGAGGTATTCCCAGAACGATTCCCTCGCACCCTTGAACGTGGGCTTGTCCCTCAGCAGTTCGATGTCGTCGTCCGTGAACCGGACATTGGTGAGGTAGTGAAGCGCCTGCTCCAGCCCGGCGACCATCATGTACGACCTGTTCTTCGGCAGCTTGCGGACGAATAGGTCGAACACGGCGATCTCATCCGTCCTCCCCATGGCGTGGTAGCCGTTGGCCATGGTGAGTTGGTAGAGGTCTGTGGCGATCCCGAGTCTCCCTTCAGGAACTAGCCCCGATTCCGGTCTTCGCGTGTTACCACCTCCGTTAGTGTGTATCCTACACTTACTTAGTGTAGTGATTACACTAATTGTATATCAACGTTTCTAGGATAATTCGGCCCCTGCGATTGGCACACGGAGAGATGAGGCATCATCCGTCAACCGCAGCAGCCACTTGCCATCGGAGGGTCATATTGAGCGGGGCGGCTCACAAGGCTCTAAGACAATGGTTCCCTCATTCAATTGGGGACATGTCCCGATTGAGTATCTGGGTCCTCGCTCGTCCATGGTCTGGTCGTGAGACCTGTGCTCAGGTCATTGTCTCAAGACCCTGCAGTTCGCTGGTCTGCACGGCGCAAAGCGGCGGCGAACTCCTCCACTTTGCTGCGCCATCTGTCCTCCAGCGGCCCCTTGATGCCGGTGACATAGACCTTGCCCTCCGCAATCTTGCTGAGGCCCTTCGCCTCGAGGATCGCGTCCATGATCGGTATCACCCTCTGGCACTTTCCCAACTCCTTCTCGGCGGGGGCCTCTCCTGTCGTCCTGTCAGCTTGAGGGTTCATCTCAGTGACCAGGATCGCATAGCGCGACCCCGAGGGAAGCCGCAGTTTCGTGAGGAACTTCCTCATGCTCTTGACCGGCTTCCCGAACCTCCCGGGGGAGCTGAAGATATACAGGTCCGCCAGCGGGATGTCATCGGGCTCGACGTCCTCGACATGATGCACGTTGACGTTCGTCCCGTTTGCCGCCATTATGTCCCTGAATTCCTCGGCGACCTTCGCCCCGTTCCCATGCACCGATCCGTGGTAGTATTCGATCTTCATCGTCCTCAAACCCCGCCTGTACGATTCCCTGCTTGGTTCTCCTCGACTGCGGCTCCCGCCCGTCTCCCGACTATGATGCCCATGGCCACTATGATCATGCCAATCACGGCGCTTCCCAGGCTGCAGCCCTGGGCACTGGTGTAGAAGTCGTAGAGCTCAGGGTCCGCGGCCCTCTCCTCCTCGCTCATCGCATTCGCATGGCTGGCCGCCCATGCTGTCGCTGCGATTCCGCTCAGCAGGAATATCCCGCCCACTGCCATCAACGCGATTCCAAGGCGTCTCAAGTGTCTTCCCCCCTGGTCTGGTCATGAATTCGGCCCGCGATTCCGGGATTCTGCAAAGGGCTCGAATCCCTCCCTGGAGCGGATGCAGCCGCTGATTCCTCTTGGACGCCTGCGACGATCTGCCCCACGAAATTCCCGAGCTTCTTCTCGTAAGTCCCGGCTTTGAGGTCCCGCCTCTCCCTTATCTCGAGACACGCAATCGGCTCCATTGAGAGGATGGCCTCCATGTCCTCGAAGGCCTGGTTCTTCTTGAGCATGTGCGTAAGGAAGAATGCCGACTTCTTGATCTTGCCCTTGTTCATCGTGAGATATGTCCGTATCGGCGCGGAGACTCTACTGCTGTAGACCGGCGTTCCAATCACGACAAGATCGTACGAGGAGGGATCATTCGCTGGTCGCCCGATCTCCGTGAGGTTCATCTTCTGAGCGTCTCTGCCAGATGTCAGCATGTGTATCCCATTCCTCTTCCGCTTGTCGACCACGGCTTCGATGTCGCACCCCAGCCTGTTCGCCAAATCCTCCGCGAGGTCTTTCGTCTTGCCCGCTCTCGAGTAATACACCACCAAAGTTCGCATGTTCTTCATTCCCTCTCACCATCCTTTCTGGCCGTCACGTCGATTGCGTGATGGACGTCGGCGATCTGCATCAGTTTGGCAGAACAGGAGGGTCTGTGCATGTTCTCGGACGCAGCTCCACCTTGGTGCTTCTTCAGTCTATGGAAGTAGAATGCAGCCGTCCCAAGTGACAGGCCCCATGCGATGAACAGTGAATACCAGTAGAGTCCCCAGATTGCGTTCGGGTTTGATTCTGAGGCGAAGTACTGCTCTGATGATGCCGCTTCATTGAATGCGAGCTGAACTTGAAGGCAGAAATAGGCGACACCCCACATGGTGAGCCCTGCCGATATGGCCAGAGCTGGAAGCGTGGACGTCCACTCTGGTAGGCGTCTCACCCAAGTAGAATGAGTGAACACTATCGCACAGATTGCAGCGAGAACGGCCAGGCCGCCGACGATCAACAGCGCACTGTTCTCGGCCGTTCCCTGGAAGTCTCCTGGATATGTCAATGATACTCCAAACCAGAACCAGAAGTGCGGAATGGCGAATACCACAGCACAGACACCGGAGACCAGGCCGGCCATTCTGACTCTCTCTTCCATCTTCATGCTATCTCCCCGACTGTCTCTCGAAAGCTGTCTCGTTGGGCGGCGAGCTTCGCGTATGTTCTTGTTCGTGGCAGAAGCGCCAGGATGAGTATGACCGCGCCAAGGACAGCGAAGGTCACCTGCAGGAACCGAGGGAAGCCTTCAGGAGAACCGATGTAGTAGACCTCCACGATGATCCAGGCTATGAGTATGACCCCGGTCGCCGCGGCCCCGGTCCAGGCCCAGTTCTGGCCGGTCCACTTGTTTATGGCGTCAGTCCAGCTCCACCTCGGGAGTTTCCATAGGCCATATATGATGAGGATCGGGAGTACGCCGTAGCAGGTGACGAAGAAGAGCCCTACTAGGAGGAAGTCTCCGACCGGCGTGCCCTCGAGGATCGATGTGTCCATGTCGTGAGTCCCTCCAGATGGGTCCCTGATGAACTGCATTCCGCTGGCAAATCCGAAGAATACCAGGACTGCCTCCAACACTATCAGGGCCTTCACCGAGACCGGCATGGGCCGGTCTCCCTTCGTGGCCGCGCTCCTTCGGTCAACCTCGTCCGTCTTCCTATCAGAGTTCCTTCTGTCCATTCTCATACCTCCTAGCATCTAGCCTTCTTGCCTCTCCTTGATCGCACAATCTTCGTCACAGCCGCGCACTCGCCTCCGATTCCATCGGCCGCTGCTTCGAGCTCGCACAGCACCCGGCATTCGTCACAGTGGCCCAGCGAGTCCCCCCTGTTGCTGAGGGTGCTGAGGATGCAGTTCATCCGGTCCAGGTCCGTCGTGCCGCGCGTCTCACCCTTCCCGTTCGGACGGCCGTCGACCCCTTTCCGCCGCACCTTCTCCGTCATGTCCCTCTTCATCTGATGCCCTCAGAGGTCGTGGGAGACATAGTTCCACGTTCACAGCCCGGTTGAAGATGTGTGGCATGAGACGGGCTGAATTTGTCCGGTCCTTCACGTGCAGGGTTGCAGCAACGGACATCCCCCGAGGCACTGGCGGGGCGGAAAGGGCACATCGAGACCCGGCCTGTCATCCCCTTGTCCCGGCCTTCTCGTTCGACAACCGGTCTCGCCAGGTCACGGGCCGGGGTCCTAGAATTGGCGAAGAGCATCTGACAGAGCCGGGTACCTGCCCCGTCCATCCGAATCGCGGCGCGCCGCCCGGTACACCCCTCCGGTGCCCGGATTGCCACAGACGGCTCAAGGGACTGAGGGTACTGTGGTTCGTGCCCTCGCCTTTGGAAAGGGGCATCTCGTCGGGAGCCCTCGTGTGAGCTTGGGCTCGAGGTCCGGGCGTCGTCAGGGCTCTCATTGACTGTGCCTGCGGCGGCGATTACGGACAGTCGAGGGCGTCCATTGGGGCCGGTCACTCATGATTGTGCCTGTGGTGTATGTCAGGCCAGTGGTCATGATCGTGGACGGTGGCCCTGTGCGTATGTTCATGGCTGTGTGGCGCACGGGCCGGAGCAGCGTCGCAGTGGTCGTGGTCAGGGTCCCCGTGTGAGTGCATGTGAGTGTGAGTGATCTCCTCATGCTCGTGCTCATGCGCGTGCCTCTCGTATACCAGGGCCAGGACGCCGAGGACCATGAGCGCGAGGGCTGGGAACACAGTCCACCCGAGCCATTCCCTCAAGACGAGGACCGAGATGGCGGCCCCTATGAATGGGCCAAGGCTGAAGAACAGGCCCGTCCGAGATGCCCCGAGCCCTTGGAGCGCCAGGACGAAGAACACCAGGCTCGCGCCGTAGCTCACAGCGCCCAGGAGGAGGGCCCACAGTACCCCGGGGTCGAACGGGATGCTCGGGCCCAATGCGGCCGCGATGGCCAGCGATGCGCTGCCCGCAACGCCCCCTTTCAGGAGGGCTATCTGTACGGGGTCCCGGCCGCAGATGTTCCTCGTCAGGTTGTTGTCCAGCCCCCATCCGAACCCGGCGATGACCAGTAGCAGGAAGCCGGTGAGACTCCAGTCTCCTTCGGAGGGGTCCCAGCTCAGGAGCACGCCTGCAGCGGTGACACACAACAGGGCGACAACCAGCCTCCTGCCGAGGTTCTCCCTGAACAGCATCGTTGCGATGATGGCCGTTGCGACGCCCTCCATGTTCAGGAGTAGGGAGGCGGAGAAGCCGGAGATCAGCGTGAGGCCGACCATGAGGGCCACGGGCGCAAGGATCCCGCCTGAGACGATGGCCCCTGCAAGCCATGGCATGTCGGCTCGCCGCAGGGCATTGACGGACGAGGTGGCTCCTCCGCGCATGGCCCGGCGCAGCGCGACGTACGACCCCAGTCCGAGGAACGCCCCCAGATAGAGGAGGCCGGCCAACGCCACTGGGGGTATGTCGCCTACCAGCAGCTTTGCGAAGGGCGTGCTCAGGCCGAACAGGGCGGCGGCCAGAACTGCGAAGGTGACCGGCATGAGGCTGGGGTGAGGGACCTGCATGAGTGCGATCCTCGCGCTTGGAAATGCTCACGATGATTTAACTTGAGTGCCGCAAATGGAGAGATATGCGGTGCCTGAGCCTTCGGGAGGTCTGAAGGGCAGGAGACGCGAGGGGGCCGGTCTGATGCAGCGGACATGTCCTCTCCGTCCCCATGCCAGAGGTGGCTGTTCAGATAGGCCCGTATCTCTCGTGGTTGATACGGTTGTCTTGGGGGCAGGGGCCGAGCTCTGGTCCATACGCCCGCGCACCCTCGAGGATTCATGGCAATCCGTTGGGGAGAGACTGATGGAAGGCCTGAGGCGCAAGCGACTCTTGCAGCCTTCCATTGACCATCCCGGATGCTCGGGCTCCTCCACACAACGGAGTCGTTGTCCCAGGGATTCCGCTGGCAGCATCCTCCGTGTATGGTCCGCGTCTGCGCACGTCATCACCCCACTGTGGTCCCCAGGAATCAGATCCCTCTAGCCTCAGGGATGGCTATCCATCTGTATCGTGGCTGCCCCGCCTTGGGGGTCCACCTCGAGCGCGGTCGTGAGGGGGTAGTTGAATCGTCCCCTCCGGCCCGCGCAAGACAGCGGCGACGTGCATGGCAGCATGAGAACCTACCACTGCGATCGGGTTTCCGGTCAACAGGTAGCCCGCGGACCCAATCACAAGGGCGAAGACCGGCAGTATGAGAGAGCGGTTCCTGAACTCAGGATAGCCCAGGTGATAGACCGCCGTGACCAATGCGCTCGATGCCAGAGCCATCGCCCCCACGAGGAGGTCGCTGCCGATGCTCGATCCCCACCCAAGCTCGCCGAAGAAATCCCTAATGGCCAGCACGGGAAGCACGGAGAGGAGGGCGCTGTCGACCACGCCGTAGATGACTCCTGACCAGACCATGTCCGCCACAAGCCTCATCCCTCTCAGCCTTGGAGAGGCTGGCTGTCTCATCACGCTGAACACCAGGAATGCCCCTATCAGCGCGGCAGCGACCAGGCCTAGCGCCAGGTTGTGCATCAAGGACTCATCGATGCGGACCTCGCTCCACAGGAGGTAGCCGCCAAACAATGCGGAAGAGAGGGCTACATAGGGAACCAGATAAGACCGTCTCCGCATGCCCCGGACCCCTGCGAAGTACCATGCGACCGAATACCCGAGTCCCGCAGCAGCGAGAATCCAGAGTATGTGGAGCCAACCGCCCTCCATCAACCCGCCAGCCCCCTGAATCCTCCATCGAGATGGTGATGAATCATGCGCACGCAACAGTCAAGGGTCCAGCGCCTAAGGGATTTTTCCTCTGACAACTCACGTTGTCGCCCCGGGGCCAGCAGCCGTGCCTGAGGGAGGCCGGGCCGGGGCTTATATAACGACGCGCCTTACGGCCGCCAAGATTGCCATGAATGCTGGTTGAAGGAGAGAAAACGCCATCTTCTGTGGCCGACGAAGTTTTATGATTCGCAGCCCGCTCGCGCCACGTCGGCGCACCTACAGATGCCTGTCAGGTGGGCGAGAGGGAGACACCATGCACATCAAGGAGATTGCACGAAGTGAATTGGCGGAATTCCTCAAGGTCAGGTGGAAGCCGGAGAGGGACCTGCTGATCGTGTTGTGCTCGTATATTGCACT
This sequence comes from Thermoplasmatota archaeon, assembly GCA_040751795.1. Lineage (GTDB taxonomy): Archaea > Thermoplasmatota > Thermoplasmata > UBA10834 > UBA10834 > UBA9653. The sequence goes on from JBFMHR010000002.1 coordinate 89,698, forward strand.
GGTAGCCACGATGTTCACAGCGTTCGAGATAGTGACGAGCGACAACGTCGCGCCGTACTTCATCCTTTACGGGTTCGTCACGATTCTCCTGATCGGGGTGGTCGTCCCCCTGGCCTACACCGTGCTCGTCCGGAAGAGGCCTCTGTCAGAGGTCGGCATCACCAAGAAGTACTGGATAGCGAGCCTGGTGCTGGGCGCCATCCTCGGCCTCGTCACGTATCAGGGGACCCTCGCGCAGGACGAGCTGCCCGTGTTCGAGGAGCTGATGCCGCTGGTGATGGTGGCGTTCACCGTGGGACTCTTTGAGGCGGTGTTCTTCAGAGGCTGGGCCCAGCTCGCCTTCGAGAGGTCGTTCGGAGCGATGCCGGCGGTGCTCATCGGCTCGGCCATGTACTCCCTCTACCACATCGGGTACGGGATGGAGGCATCCGAGCTTATGTTCCTGTTCGTCCTCGGCGTGACCTTCGCGCTGGCATTCAGAGCCACCAGGAACGTGCTCGTGCTCTGGCCTCTCTACACATGGGTCGGCGGGCTGCATAACAACGTCGCGGAGGGGCTCACGATGGATTTCGGCGCGGTCTATGGCTTCACCATAGTGCTCGTGCTGATACTCATGTCGATTGCGGCCATCTCCCGGAGGGGCAGGAAACTGGCGGCGGGGTCCTCCTAGGATGCGGGGTCCGAAGGCGCGCGAGCTCAGGCCAACCGCCCCGCCTGAGCGGCTGATGGCGTCCGGTCAGGAGCGTGTCCGGGGAGAGGGCGACCGCACCCGGGCGGGCTCGGTCGGGCCGGGCGCCCTCTGCAGGGAGGCCCTGAGGCCGGAGCGAGGAATGGGGAGATGCCTATGACCGGCCTGCTCCTGATGTCCTTGCGCATCTCATCTGCACCTGTCTCCGACCCAGTAGCGAACGTGGGCGCATCGTCACCCGGACGGTCCCCGTGCGCCGACCCCGGCGGTCGACGTCAGGGCGACAACGGCGGGGCGCGCACCAGTGCCTTGCGGAACAGCAGGACGATCTTCGTCCCCTGGGTCTGGTCCCCCGGGACCCGGTCCTCGATCCGCAGCATCCCGCCGATGTGCTCTGCGACCAGGGACAAGAAGGGGAGCGAGGTCGCTATGCCCCGTCTCATGCGGTTCTCCGGTTCGAACACCTCGACCATCAGCCCTCTCTTCGCATCATCCGGGATGCCGGGCCCGTTGTCGGAGATCTCCACCCTCCAGTAGCGGTTGCTGTCGGACTTGCCCGCGGGCGATATCCTCACCCATATCTTGACCGCGTCCTTGCCGCTGTGCTTCACCGCGTTCTCCAGCACCTCATCGACTATGTCCTGGACGTAGCAGCCGCCGACCGCCCCGATCCCGGCATCGGGCGGCAGGCTGTGGTCGAATTCAAGCCGCTTGTTCGCATGTCTGTTCCTGAGGTCCCCCTCCTTCGCCTCGATGATCTGCCGGAGGTCGGCTATCTCGCACTTCTCGCGCGAATCCGTCTCCGACCCCGAGAGCCGCCTAGTGTTCCTCACGAAAGCGGCCGCTCGCTCGATCTGCCTGACCACCTTGCCCGCGGTGTCCCTCACCCATGGGCTCGACGTCGGGTCTGTCGAGATCATCTCTGAGTACATCATGATGGGGCTCAGTATGTTCGTCATGTCATGGGCTATGAAGTCGAGGTACGTCTGGGCCTTGATTGCGGACGCCTCGCACTCATCCCTGCTGATCCGGAGCTCGGTCTCCGCCTTCCGCTTCTCGGTGATATCGCGGTCCGCGCCCTGAAATCCGGTCAACGCCCCGGACGAATCGATGCACGGTACGGCGGTGCTCTCGAGGTAGCGGAGGGAGCCGTCCCCATGGGTCCAGACCGAGATGCACCCGAGCCACCCCTCCTTCGCCTCCACATGGTTCCTCAGCTCGTCCCTCTCACGCCCCCTCTCGTCCTCGGGCATGAGTTCGATGTACGAGACGTCGATCAGCTCTTCGGGGGAGTAGCCGAGGATGTCCTTCACGGCGGGGTTGCTGTACGTGATCTTCCCCTCTGGGTCGATCATCCAGATCCACTCCTTCGTCGTCTCCACGATGCTCCGGAACCGCTCCTCGCTGTCGCGGAGCCCCCTCTCAACCCTCTCCTTCTCCCGCCTGGTGGCCGCGTCCCGCAGCTCCCTGTCTATGGCTGGGACAAGGCGGGAGAGGTCGTCCTTGTTGACCCAGTCGTCCGCCCCGTCCTTCAGCAGCCTGACCGCCATCTCGGCGCTTATCCTCCCGGAGACGATGATGAACGGTATGTCTCCTCCGTGCTCGGTCAACACGTTCAGGGCCATGGGGGCGCTGAACTCCGGCATCGCGTGGTCCGCGATGACGATGTCCCAGCTGCGGGACTTCAGCGCATCCGCCATCGTTGCGGCGGTCTGGACGCGCTCGAACTCGACGTCGTACCCATTGCGTTCGAGCAGGCGGACCATCAATAGGGCGTCGCTCTCGGAATCCTCGACAATCAGGGCTCGCAGCAGGGTGCTCATGCTTCACCTGTGGACCGGTGGGGGTTCGTTCAGGACGAGCCAGTACAGTCCGAGCTTCTGGGCGGCGTCCGTGAACTGCTCGAAGTCCACCGGCTTCCGGACATAGCTGTTCGCGCCCAGGCTGTATCCGGTGACGAGGTCCTGCTGCTCCTTCGAGGACGTGAGGATCACGACCGGGAGCATCTTCGTCCGCTCCTCCGCCCTGATCCTGCGGAGCACCTCGAACCCATCGATCTTGGGGAGCTTCAGGTCCAGGAGAACCACCGCGGGGTTCTCGTGCTCCCTGTCCGCGAACGCGCCCCTGCAGAACAGGTAGTCCAACGCCTCCTCGCCGTCCCGGACCACCGCCACTTCGTTCAGGATGCGGTTCTTCCTGAACGCCCTGAGCGTGAGCTCAACGTCGTCCGGGTTGTCCTCCACCAGCAGAATCCTTGCCTCGCCCATCATCCATCACTCTCCTCCCGATGCTTGTCTGTGTGCCGTCTGAATCACTTCCTTCCAGATAGCGTGAATCGGAAGACTGCGCCTTCGCCCGCGACACCTTCCGCCCATATCCTGCCCCCGTGTCTGGCCAATATCCTCTGCGCGGTGGCGAGCCCGATGCCGGTCCCAGGGAAGTCCTCCGTGGAGTGGAGCCTCTGGAACGGCAGGAACAGCTTCTCGGAGTAGGCCATGTCGAACCCCGCGCCGTTGTCACGCACATAGAAGACGTCCTCGTCCCCCTCCGGCTCCGTTCCGAACTGGATCTTCGCCGATGGCTTCTTCGAGGTGAACTTCCAGGCGTTGCCGATGAGGTTGTCCAAGGCTATCCGGATCAGCCTCGGGTCCGCGTGCGCGTGCAGGCCGTCCTCGATCTCGAAGAGGACTTCCCTGTCCGGGTTCGTCCTCTTCAGGTCCGAGGCCACAGAGCGGGCGATCGCACTGAGGCTGATGTCCTCGCACTTCATCTCGGACCTGGCAACCCGGGAAAGTATCAGTATGTCATCTATCAGGACCCCCATCCGCTGGCACGCCCCCCTTATCCTCGTCAGGTAGTCCTTCGCGGCGGGGTCCAGCTTGTCTCCGTAGTCCTCGAGGACGGCGAGGCTGAACCCGTCCGCGACGCGGAGGGGGGCGCGCAGGTCGTGAGACACCGAGTAGCTGAACGAGTCTAGCTCCTGGTTCGTCCTGACGAGCTCCCGGTTGGCCTCTCTGAGGGCCGCCTCATCCTCAATCTGACGAGTCACATCCCTGGCGATGGCAAGCACGACGCCCTCTTCGACTATCGGGTAGGAGCTCCACGACAGCCATTTGTAGGAGCCGTCGGCGCAGCGATACCGGTTGACAAACCCTGTCACCGGCAGCCCCTTGGCGAGGTCGCTGGCAGCAGCCATCGTGCGCTCCCGGTCGTCTGGGTGGACATACTCGATGTACGGCCTTGCGGACAGGTCCTTGTCGTTCCATCCGAGCGACCTGTTCCATGCGGGGTTCAGCTGCTTGAAGTAGCCGTCGAACCCGGCGAAGCAGATCATGTCTATCGACAGGTTGAAGAGGCGGTTGCGTTGCTCCTCCGCTCGCCTCCTGAGCGATGTATCGTGCGCGGTGGACGAGGCGCCCGTGACCCTCCCCGCCCGGTCGACTATCGGGGAGACGGTGATCGACACATGGATGCTTCCGCCGTTCTTCGCGGTCCTCACGGTCTCGAAGTTGTCCACGCGCTCCCCGTCCCTTATCCTCTCCAGGATGAGGGACAGTTCCTTCCTCCTCTCGGCGGGGATGATTGCCTCGATGGAACGTCCGACCATCTCGCTCGCAGTGTAGCCGTAGAGCCGCTCCGCGCTCTTGTTCCAGCTCGTCACGATGCCGTCCAGCGACTTGCCTATGATGGCATCGCTGGACCAGCTCACGATCGACGCGAGCCTGTCTCCCTGCTCCGCGGTCCTCAGCTGATACACGGCCACGAGGGCGATCGCCCATACCGCGACAAGGGCCATCACGTGGTTCGCGATCGCGATATCGATGTCTGTCGAGGGATGCGTCGCTGCGGCTACGGCGATGAGGGGGGAGGATATCACCGCGAGCACCAGGGGCACGTTCTGTCTGTTGCTGAAGACGCTCAGGCCCACGGGCAGGACATAGAGAATGCTGACGGTCGCCTCGAAGTCCACGAGGCTGTCCGCCAGGAAGACGACCCCGAGGATGATGAGCGCGCCCCCCGTCACAGCTGCCTGCTTCCTCCGCAACTCCCGACGGCTTGCGGGGTCGTCTGAAAGGACCTCTTCTGCGTGCGAGGATTCTTGCGCGGACCTATCCTCCAAGCCCGAACTCATGTCATTCCACCGCGAGTTCGGAGACCTGAGCGTCACCGGCGAAGTGCTCCCTAGGTAGGGCGGGGGTATTGGCTATCTCAGGACTCCTCCAGATCCGTCCTGGTGGGTCGCGTGCGCGATCCCAACGCTCTCCTGTGAACGTTGTCATCGGCCTGTGCATCTTTATACATTGTGGTGCGCAGCATCATGACGTGCCCCTGGTCTTCCGTCACCGACGAGTCCCGTTCCACCCCCCTCGCGTGCCCTCCCCCGCTCGTTCGAGCCGGGTTCTCACCCGGCCCCCTCTCCATCGCTGGGAGGGCCGCCCCGCCTCTCCCCGTCCGCCATGTTCCCTGTGATTCAAATGGGCGCTCTCTGCCCATGGACCGCACATGCGCGGAGACATGCAATCCGTGCCAGGCGGAGCGCGATCGCCGTCCCATGCCGCCCGCGTCCCCCGGACCGGTTCAGTCCGCCTGCCCCTTCGCGAGGTTCTGGACCGCCGCGAGCAGTTCGGCTATCCCGAAGGGCTTCGGGAGGAACCCTGCCGCGCCAGCGGCGATCGCCGCATTCCTCGCAGCCGTGTCGGCGCTGACGAACAGCACGCGCACGGACGGCGCGGCCCTGATGATCTCCGCCATGACATCGATGCCGTTCATGACCGGCAGCCAGTAGTCCATGATGACCACGTCGGGGGGCGGCGAGATCTCCTTGAACCTGCTCAGCGCGTCCCCGCCGTCGTACACGTATCCCGCTATCTCAACCCCGCCCATCTCGAGCACGGCCTTCAGCGCCCCGACTATCGCCGGGTCGTCGTCCACGATGAACACCCTCGTCGCCATTTCAGACACCTCCCGTCGTCGCGAATGTATCGACCGCGGGCAGCTCTATGGTGACCACCCGGCTCGGTACCCCGTTGTCGCCCTGGGAGTTCTCTATGCCCAGCTCCCCCCCGAAGTGGCTCACTATCGAGGAGTAGAACGCATAGCTGGACGCGATCCCTCTGCCGAACCCACGCTTCGGGTCGTAGATCATCTTAGCCTCCGCCAGGGTCTCCTGGGGGAAGGTGCTCCCCGCCGTCGTGATGCTCATCTGCCACCTGCCCCTGCCCCGCTGGTCCCTCGCCTTGCGGATGGCGATCGACAGCCTGACCGAGTCCCCCGGGGAGTCGTCGACGGCGTCCTTCAGTATCAAGTATATGACATTCTCGATGTGCTCGCCCCCGGGGACTATCGCCACGGCTCCGGACGGAATCGACTTGGTCATCGATATCGTCTTCTTGCCGCGGGCGGACTGGACGAAGTCCTCCATCGCCTGGAGAGCCATCACCAGGTCCAGGGCCACGAACGATTCCTTGGGGACCGCCTCCGCGGCCGCCAGCCTCCTGAGGTTGGACACGAAGACCCCGCCCTTGCGCGCCTGTCTGTGGATGATCTCGAGGCTCCTCCTCTGCTTGGGCGTGAGGTTCTCGTCCATCATGAGCATCTCGGAGTACGAGACTATGGGCGAGATTATGTTCGACACATCGTGCGCGAGGAAGTCCAGGTGGGCCTGCGCCCTCAGTTTGGCCTCCTCCGCCTCCTTCGTCTTCATCTCGAGCATGCCCCGGTCCCTCTCGCGCGCCCTGCGGGACAGCTCAATCCTCTCGAACGGCACGGCCACGGATTCCCTGAGGAGCGACAGGAAGAAGATGAGGAAGCTGGTGAACTCCAGGACGTGCCCCAGGATGTGGGCCATGTCGCTCGCGTAGCCCTGTGACGAGAACGAGAGCTCCGCGAAGGCTCCCACGGTGAGGGCCGCGGCGGAGTAGAAGTGGGCGACCTCCTTCTGGACGCCCCCGATCTGGGCGTACCTCAGAGCGCCGAGCGCGAACACGGCGGTGCAGGCCAGGCTCAGGGTGAGCCCGTATGCGGTGAGCCCGCCTTCCTCTGCGTATATATCCGGCAGGGCCCCCCTCACCATCACGAGGTAGAACCCGAGGAGCAGCAGCACTGCGACGCCGAGGATGATCAATATGGGGTCGGACCTGTCGGCCTGGCGCTTGAAGTGGAGGAATGCCAGCGCGGTCAGCGCGATGGCGAGGGTGAACCGGGACAGCAGGCGGAAGTGGGCGGAGGTGTCCGGGGACGCCTCGAGCGAATCCTCCAGCAGTCCGGGGTACGACAGCACATGCAGCAGGAAGAACATCCCGACCAGCAGGAAGGCCGCCCCCGCGAGCAGGTTCGGCAGGCTCTTCGCGAGGCGTCCGGATGTCCACCGGATGCCGAATATGCTCAGGGCTATCGATGTCGAGAGGATCAGGAGGGTGGTGTGGGCGGGCGCGAACGACGACTCCCATGCGACGACGCGGTCCCCGTCCGAGTCCGCCACGAGGATGGCCGCCGAGGCGAGCGCACAGGCGATCGCCAGGATGATCAGTCCCGAATAGGGCCTTGCGTGCGAGCGCAGAAACTCCAATCCCATCTCCCCGGTCGGGGGGGTAATCCTGTTCTGGGGTCTTAGTGTTTTTGCGTGGGTCGCGCCCGATGCCCCTCGGGCGGGCGCCTCAGAGCCTCTTGGCGTATTGGCTCAGGACCCACAGCGCGATCAGGGTGATCCACTGGCCCGTCTCCGTGTGCGGCCTGTCCGAGTCGCTCCAGAGGCCGTCCCGGTACCTGGCCGACATCAGCCATCTTATCGGCTTCTCCATCCGTGGGTCGTCCGGACCACGGCCCGCCTTGGTCAGGACGTCGAGCGCGGCAAGGCCGCTGCACTTGTTGTGCGGGTACTTGGCCGCGGTCCAGTTCCTCTCGCTCTCGTAGAAGTTGGGGTGCGGGTTCCTCTGGAAGAACCTCCCGAGCAGGAAGTCGGTGCCCCTCTCCACGCACTTGGACCTCCTCGTCCAGACCATCTCGTTCAGCCCCCACAGGACCATCACGGTGGTCCAGTGGCAGCTGGGGACGTCCTGCAGCTCCGCGGGGCCGTGCCTCCCCTTCTCGTCCGTCTTCATGAGCGCGACGAACTCGTCCATGCCCAGGCCCTTGTACTCCGGGAGGTACCTCACGTCCTGCAGGTAGGGCATGTTCCAGCCGCCGTCCCTCCTCTGGCTCGAGATGAGCCATTCCGCCACCCTGTTCAGCCTCCTGTGCTCCTCCGCCGAGAGGCCGACCAGGACGTAGAGGGCGAACCCGTTGTGGTGCGGCTGCGGGAGGCCGTGCGAGACCGGCCCCCTTATGTAGCCCTCGGGCGCCTGCCGGCCGAGCAGCCATTCCAGGGACGCATCGACCCTGGGGTCGCCCGGGGGGGTGACGAAGTGGAGGAGCTTCAGGAGGTTCCCCAGCACGGCCATGTGGGTCATGTAGGCTTCGTCCCGGATGCGGCTATGGACCCCCCGGCCAGTGCCCCTCGGCGTCGCCCATGTCCCGTCGGGCCCTATCCCCTGGAGGAGCCTCAGCCTGGGCGGGTACCGTTCGCAGTCCTCGAGGGCGCGCTGTACGGAGAGGTCCTCCCTGTCCTTTCCGAGTATGTCCTTGAGGACCCAGTACCTCATCGATGGCGACGAGCTCTGGAGCAGCCTGTTGGCTGACTCGTCCACCATCCGGTTGATCTCGTCGACCAGCATGCTACCACGGGGCATCAGCTTCGGAGGATAATTCCCCTGCGGTTCTCACTCGTCACTCGGGCACCGCTTCGTCTCCCTTCTCTCCCTCTGCAGCGCCCCGGGCGCCCACCATCCCCACTTGCCCAGCCTGGTCATCATCGCGGGGACGATGTATGTCCTCACGACCATCGCGTCGAGGAGTATCGCGAACGCGAGGGCGAACCCGATCTCCTTGAGCATCATCGTGCTCGAGACCATCATCATGCTGAAGGCCGAGCCCATGATGACCGCCAGGGCGGTGATTATCCCGCCCGTCCAGTCAAGCGACTCGACGACGGCGTCCCTGTCGCTCTTGCCCTTGTGGATCTCCTCCCTTATCCTGGTGAGGATGAAGACGTTGTAGTCCATCCCTATCCCCATCAGCATGATGAATAGGATGAGGGGTATGATCCACAGTATGGGCTCCCCGAGGCCGTAGCCGAACAGGACGACAGTGACCGCGAAGGTCCAGGTTATGCTCAGCATTATGGACACTATCGCGAAGAGGGACAGCAGGACCGCACCGAGGACCACCAGCAGCACTATGAATATGCCAATCACGACTATGATCTCCATCGTGGTGAACTGCCTGTCCAGGTCGATCTTGAGGTCGTATATGACGGCGGTGGAGCCGCCGACCAGCACCTCCACCGACGACATGGACGCGTCAGACGCCCTGAGGTCCGCGAGGTCCCGCCTCAGGACGTCGACCGTGTCGAGCGACTCGGGGGTCATCGGACCCGCTTCCAGGATGACGCTGAACAGGACGGTGCGTCCGTCGGCCCCCACCATCGAGAGCATCGACGCGAGCGTCTCGGGGGACAGGGAGCTTGAGTTCGCGTAGTCCACGCGGTCGCCCTTGGGGTTCGTCACCCCGGTGACCTGCTTGACGTTCTCCACCTCGGCCATCGCGGCGGCCATGCCGTCGATGTCGTCCAGCATGGCGAGATCGAACTCCCCGTCGGAGTACACGGGACCGTCGAACACCGCGACCACCTGCGTGGGCATTATGCGGCCGGCGCCGAACGCGTCCGTCATGGCGACGATGCCCTCGCTGCTCTCGACCCCCGAGGCCATCCCGCCGATGAAGTCGAAGCTCGTCTCGGCCTCCAGGAAGATGTACGTGGTCGGCACGGAGACCAGCAGGGCCGCGACGAGCACGGCCTTGGAGTGGTTGATGGAGAAGTTGGCGGCCTTGTAGAAGTAGCCCCTGTGCCCCTCGGCCCTCCTCGCCATGGTCCTCTCGGCGAACCTGTACCACCTCGCCCCCCTCGTGGGCCAGAAGATCCTGTTGCCGAGGAGCATTATGAGGGAAGGTATGAGGGTCAGGGCCACCAGGAGGGACACGGCGATCGCCAGGCCGAGCACCAGCCCCATTGTCCTTATCATGGAGAAGTCGGCGATCCCCAGGGCGAAGAACGAGATCATGACCGTCGCGCCGCTGGTGGTGATGCTCTCGCCTGCCCAGGTGACCGATGTCCTGACGGACTCCTCCCTGTTGTGCCCCTTGATGCGCTCCTCCCTGTACCTCGCGACTATGAATATCGCGTAGTCCGTCCCGACGCCCATCAGTATGCTGAACAGGAGCGTCACGACCGAGTAGTGGACGTCCGCGACGAGGGTGCCTATCGCGAACACCACCGCCTGGCTCACCCCCAGCGCCACGAGCACGCCCCCGAGGGGCAGGAACTGCGCCACGACCGACCTGAAGAACACGCCCATGAGCACAATGATGATGACTATGGTGACGGGCTCGATGAGGCTGAGCTCCTCCATCATGGACTCCTCCATGTCCGCGGTCAGGGCCGCGTCCCCGGTGACATAGGTCCTGTAGTCCGCGGTGAGGTGCAGTGCCCTCTCCTCGGCGACGATGTCCCTGAGCGTCTGGACGTTCTCCACGATGGGCTTCACCCCGCCCTCGGTGTAGCCGGAGTCCTTCCAGAAGTTGAGGACGATGAGGGTCGCCGTCTGGTCGGGGCTCACGAAGCTCGACAGGTACTCGGGCGGCAGCTGGACCGGCAGCTCGGAGAGGCCGTTGGAGCTGACGACGCCCCTCGCGAAGACCGCGAGCTCCTCCTGGGCGTACACAGGCCCGAGGGCGTAGATCTCCTCGATGAACGCGGTGTCGGCGACCCCTGCGTACGTCGCTATGCTGGACACGGAGAACGCGTGTATGAGCGTGAGGTTGGCGAAGCTGGTGAGGTCGAACGACCCGAGGACCCCGTACAGCATCGCCTTCTGCTCCTCCGGGAGGCCTGCGATGAACTGGGGCGCTGCCTCGTCTATCGCGACCTCGGCCCTCAGGGGCGGGTTCGAGACGAGCGTGGCGTTGTCATAGGTCGAGTTCCATGAGTACGTGAACGCGGAGAAGTACCCGTACGCCATCTGGGCGGTCGCGTCGTCGACGGGTCCGAGCAGGCTCGGCAGGGCCGCGGCGGTGGCTGCGTACGCCTGGGCGTCCCTCTCCTGAACCGTCAGCAGCGGGTCGGTGGACATCCAGGTGCTGAGGTGCATCGCCGGTATCCCGTAGAGGAGGGAGGCGGTCAGGTTGACCTGGTACTCGGTCTCGTACACCGCGGGGCCGAGCTCCGAGGCCATCGCGTAGACCATGCCCTCGTACACCGAGTACACGGAGCTGAAGTCCTCGAGGTAGGCGATCTCCCCTCCGCCGTTCACGCGGTCCCCCAGCTCGATGCAGAAGTCCCGGACCTCCGGGGAGCCGACGTCGGGCCCGGTCAGGACTATCATGAGCGTGCTGTTGGCCAGGGCGACCGGGAACTGCTCGTCGATGATCGCCTGGGCGTTGAGTGACTCGATGTCCCCCTCCACCATCTCCGATTCCTGGTAGACGAGGACGTCGCTGACGCCCGTGATCGCGGGGGCGATGTAGAGCAGCGCGGCTATCCAGATGATTATGATGGCCTTGTGGTGGCGGACGACGTTGTCGGCGAGCCTCTCGAATATCATGTCCTCAGTCTCCGTGTTTGTTGTTATGTCACTACTAACAGGGCGGCCGTTAGACCGCTACTAACATATATCCATTTCGGACTTGTGTTTGACGAGCGTACCGCAGGGGAGTTGCAGCGGTGACCCATCAGAAGGTCATAGACCGGCTCGTCGCATTGGGCTTGACATCCTACGAGGCTAAAGTATTTTCCGCCCTCACGAGGCTCGGCGAGGCGGGCGTGGGGGAGATTCACGCAGTCGCGGAGGTCCCGCGGTCGGCCGTCTACGGCACCCTGGAGAAGCTGGAGCGCAGGGGCATAATAGAGACATCGACGGGGCGCCCCAAGAAGTTCAGGCCCCTCCCCCCGAAGGCAGCCGTGGCCAAGATAGAGTCAGAGGTCCTCGGCGCCGTCCGGGACGCCAGGGCGGGGCTCGAGGAGCTGGCCGCCGCGCCCCACAGGGACGCCTCGGACGTGCGCATCTGGATAGTCAGGGGCCGGTCGAGGATCCTCCAGAGGCTCAGGGAGATGGTCGGCTCCACCCGCGAGGAGCTCATGGTCGCGGGGACGCCTGAGCATGTCCTCGAGTTCGCGGGGGTCTGGAGGGGGGCGAAGGCGAGGAGGGTCAAGGTCGCGTTCGCGTGCCTCGAGCCGGAGAAGCTGTCGCAGCTGGCCGGGGTCGGGGAGATAATACGGCCGAAGTACCACGTCCGGATCGAGGACGAGAACCCCCCGAAGGTGCTGTTCGTCCGGTCGGACAGGAGGACCATGCTCTTCGCGAGCGAGTACAGGGACGAGGCCAACGTGGAGGACCTGACGGCCTTCTGGACGGACGACTGGTCCCTCGTCAGGTTTCTCAACTACCTCACAGACGCCCTTTCCCCTCCGCAGAGGAAGCCACGGGCGGGCGGCAAGGTCCGGAAGCGCGCAGCCCCGGCCCGCGTCAGAGGGTCCTGACCTCCTCGTGGATGACGACGCCCTTCTCCCTCAGGCGCCGCATGAACTCCTCGGGGTCGAGCTGCTCGGGGATGACGATGCCCTTGTGCCCGACGAGGCCGTCCATGAGCATCTCCGTCGCGACGGCGCCGCCGGTGCCGACGAAGTACGCCCCGGCGTTGGTGCGGTGCAGCCTGTAGGCCTCCTCGTGGCTCATGACCGTCCAGACCCTCACGGCGGTCCTCGCCCCGTCCTTCTCGCCGCGCACGTCGACGACGAAGCCGGTGTCACCCCTGACCCTGTCTGCGAACTGGGACGGGGGCGGGAGCATCGCTGCCACCACGTCCAGCGGCCTGACCTGGACGCCCTTGACGTCCACGGGCTCCTTGCCCAGGAGCCCCCACTTCCTGAAGGTCTCCGCGGCCTTCGCGAAGCGGTCGTCTATCCCGATGTTGAAGGAGGCGTTCCTCAGGGTGGGTATGCCCAGGGGCATGAAGTAGGTCTCGTCGTGGTTGGTGCTGTAGACCGGCAGCGAGCCCAGGGGCGGCGGGAAATCGTACACCCGCCGGGCGCTGAGGGGCGGGATGAACTCGATCCTCCCGTCGCGGAGGACCGCGGCGGGCACGCTGGTCTCGTCCAGGAGGTCCACGGGGGACCACAGCGAGAACGTCTCTATGCCGTCGACCGTGGCGGTGTCCCCGTCGAATATGTCGGCCTCGTCCGCCCTGTCCAGCAGGGAGGCGGCGTGCATCGCGAACGCGTCGGACATCCCGGGCTCCTCGCCCATGCCCACGAGTGCGGAGATGCCCGCGTCCCTGCACATCGCGGAGTACCGGTCGAAGTCGGGGCCCGTGCTGTCGAAGGGCATCCCGAAGTCGACGTAGTCCGTGCCGGCCTCCGCGGCCAGCTCCATGACCATCCGGTTCATCCGCCAGGGCATCGTCGCGATGACGATGTCCCTCCCTTCCAGGAGGGCCCTCACCGCGGCCCTGTCCCTGCCGTCGACGCGTACGACGGACACCCTGCCGGTCCCGGCCCTCGCCTTCATAGCCTCCGCCGCCTCCGTCCTCGCGTCGGCGAGAAGGAGGCTGTCGACCTTCCCGTTCCTGGCCAGGTGCTCCGCGCAGACTATGCCGCAGACCCCGCACCCGATCTGGACGACGTCCAACTTCAACCCCTCCGAGGCCGGGAAGGGGCACGGTCTTACTTGTTACTTTTCGGCCCCCCGCGATGGCCCCGCAGGCTTCATAGGCGGCGACGTTCATCGCCCCGCGGTGAGGCACGGATGACCGCTCAGGCACTCATCGGACGGGAGGAGGTCCTCAGGGCGCTCCAGGAGTCGCTCGAGCCGCTGCCGTACGCGCACGCCCTCTGGGAGGGGGGCGCGATCGGCTACGGGAGGCTGGACGAGTGGTCGGACCTGGACCTGTACCTCCTGGTCGACGACGACAGGGTCGGCGAGGCCTTCGCAGCCGTAGAGAGGGCCCTCGGGGCCGCATCGCCGATCGCCATCAAGTACGACATCGGCCAGACGCCCCACGAGGGCGTCCACCAGGCCTTCTACCGCCTCCGGGACACCAGCGAGTTCCTGCTGCTGGACTTCGCTGTCGTGACGATGGGCGCCCCGGACAAGTTCCTCGAGCCGACGATGCACGGGGAGCCCCGCTTCCTCTTCCGCAAGCTGGCGGAGATCGAGGTCCCGCCGCTCGACACGGCCGCCCTCGGGGAGAGGGTCCGGAAGCGCGTGGCCAGGCTGAGGCTCCGAATGGACGTGTTCCACGTGTTCGTCCAGAAGGAGGTCAACCGGCGCCACATGATCGAGGCGGTGGACGCCTACAGGATCGTGGTCCTCGGCTCCCTCGTCGAGCTGCTCAGGATCAAGCACAACCCCGTGCACCACGAGTTCCAGACCAGGTACCTGTACAGCGAGCTGCCGCCCGATGTGGTCGGCAGGCTCGAGGGGCTCTTCCTCGTGGCGGACATGGACGACCTCGTGCGCAAGTACGCGTCGGCGCGGTCATGGTTCGACGAGCTGCACGCCGAGCTCAGCGCGCCAGGATGAGCCGCCCTACACCAGCGTGTCCCTGCTGAGGACCACCCTGCCGTCGACGACCGGGGTGCCCTCCTCGATGACGCGCCTCATCCTCCCGTTCGCCTGGTCCCTCGGCCCGCCGAACCTCCCGTCCGAGCAGACGACCCTGTGGCAGGGCACGACTGGCCACAGCGGGTTGTTGTGGAGGGCGTTGGCAACGGCCCTGCTGGCCTTGGGGTTCCCTATCGCCTTGGCGACCCTCCCGTATGTGCTGACCTTCCCCCTGGGTATCCTGAACGTGGCGAGGTAGACGGCCTTGTCGAAGTCGGACCAGCCGTCCAGGTACTCCCGTATGTCCTTCTCTGTCTTCACGTCCTCCTTCCTCATGCTCTCCCTCAGGCGCCCCGGGCGGTCTTCGCCCGGCCGAGGCCGGATGGGGGAGAGCGGTAATGTCGTTATCGGGGAGGGGGAGGCGAAAGTGCCGCGGTCAATCCCGAAAGGGATATGAGGGCCGTCCCCGATGGCCGCCCCACCATGGAACTCTCCGACTGGCTCGAGTGCCCCCACCTCGCGGCGGTACGCGCGAGGGTCCCCGGCCTCTCCTTCCGCCGCCTCAGGGGACCGTCCGAGGCCGCGGCCATGTCGAGGACGAGCCGCCTGAGCTGGGAGGCCGACGGGGTGGAGTGGATGGTCCGGCCCGAGGAGGTCCAGGAATGGCTGGAGGACAGGTCCGACCACGACCACATGTCGGACGTCCTGGTCATCGAGGGGGACGGGGAGTTCGTCGGCTACTCCGAGCTGGTGTGGGACTCGGTGGACGCGGACCCGAAGTACCTCCGCCACAGCGTCTTCCTGCTGCCGGGGTGGCGCGGGAGGGGCATCAGGGAGGCGGTGTTCGACAGCAACGAGTCGAGGCTGCGCGAGATCGCCTCCGCGCTCCCGACCTCGGGTCGGTGCTACTTCAGGCTCTGGGCGAACGACGTCCCGAACGAGTGGAAGGCCAAGGTGGAGTCGTCCGGCTACACGCCCAGCTGGCACCTCCTCGAGATGGAGCGGAAGGGCCTGCAGTCGATCGACGACGTGCCGGCGCCGGAGGGGCTGGACTACGGGCCGGTCCGCCCCGAGGAGTACCCCGCCATATGGGCCCTGTTCAGGGACTGCTTCTCGCAGGAGCAGTGGTCCTCGACCGAGAGGTGGTCGGAGGACGTCTACAGGGAGTGGCTCAGCTCCCCGAAGTTCACGCCCGAGCACTGGAGGGTCGCCCGCGCGGGCGGCGGGGTAGTGGGCGTGGTCGAGAACTCCGTCGACATGGGCGAGTGGTCCGCGCTCGGCAGGAAGGTCGCCCACAGCGAGCGGGTGTGCGTGAGGGAAGGTTGGCGCAGAAAGGGGATAACCACCTATCTCATGACCTCGTCATTGAAGCACTTGAGGGACATCGGCGTCGAGGAGGTCTCCCTCGACACCGAGGTCGAGAACAAGAGCAGGGCGATGAGGGTCTATCAGAAGGTCGGCTTCGCGACGAGGAGGACCTTCACGTTCTATGCGAAGCCGGTCTGACGGGGCCGCCTACCTGCGTGCCCTCTGCGCCTCGATCTCCTTCCTGCACTTGTCCGCGTACTTGCACCAGTCGAAGCAGCTGGGGGCCTTCGCCTTCGTGACCATCCCGCCGCAGTGGTAGCACCTGAGGTACGGCTCGTTGGTGAATATCTCGACCTCCCTCCCGCAGTGGGGGCACCTGAACACCTCGGGGACCGGCTCCGCGAACGGCCCCGCCCCGGGGCACCTGGTGAACATGTGCACGCCGTCCTCCGGTGACCTCTAGGCGCCCCGGATACTCATAGCTGTCCCCTTAGGTGGAAGGGCCCCCAACCTTTAACCTCCCGGTGCGGATTCCCCGCCACCGCGCCAGCGCACGGAGGTCGGCCGAATGGTCGTTGCGAAGGGTCTGCACATCGTCCGCATGGGGGAGCACCACCTCGGGGAGGTCTTCTCGCTCATAGACCGCGAGAACTGGGGGTGGGAGCTCGCCGAGATACGGGCCATCCACCGGCTCGACCCTGGGAGCTCCGTCGTCGCGCTGGACGGGAGGGAGGTCGTGGGGCTCCTCACGTGCATCGACTACGGCAGCACGGCCTTCATTGTCCACATCATAGTGAGGGAGGGGTGGAGGGGCAAGGGCGTCGGCGTGCGCATGGTCCAGGAGGCGCTGGACGACCTCGACTCCCGCGGGATATCCACGGTGGAGCTGGACGCGAACCCCGAGGCCGCCGATTTCTACGACCAGTTCTCCTTCAGGAGGGTCGAGGGGGTCTCGTTCATGGTCAGGGACCCGCCCCATGACGCGCTGCAAGTGGCAGCTGACACGGCCTCCTACGCATGGCTGGGGCCCTCGGACATGCCCGCCGTCGCGGAGGCCACCTCCGCGGCGATGGGCCACAGGGGCGACGAGGTCCTCGCGGCCATGAGGAAGCTCCCGCCGGACCACGCCCTCTCCTCCGTCGGGCCAGGGCGCCCGCGGGACGTCATCGTCTCCAGGGCCGCCGTGGCCCTCAACGCCGCTGGGCCCTGGGTCATGGAGCGCCCGACGGCGGCGCGCGCAGAGTCGATGATGAGGACGCTCGTCTCCGGGATGCCGGCGAAGAGGGTCGACCTCCTCGTCCCGGCGTCCAGCGAGCCGGCGGCCCAGGCTCTCGGGGCGTGCGGGTTCAGGCCCGCCAGGGACGGGATAGTCCGCATGGCTCGCTCCGCGGAGCCGGTGCGGAGGTTCCCGTCCTCGGTCCTGGCCGTGGGGCACCTCGGCCTGATCTGACCTGTCTCGTGCGAGGTGCTAGCACGTCTTGTGCGCCCCGGCTGTAGCCCCATACTATTAATGCCCGAATATGTACATCATGAGGGCGATGTTCCCGCAGCGAGTGGCATCACTGAAGGTGTCCGGGATAAGGAAGCTCTTCGAGGCCGCGCCCCCGGGCGCCATCAACCTCGGCCTCGGCGAGCCCGACGTCCAGCCGCCCCAGGAGATGATAGACGCTTACAAGGCGGCGCTCGACGCCGGACACAACAAGTACGGCCCGAGCGCAGGCGTCAAGGAGCTCCGCGAGGCGATAGCCAAGAGCCTCAAGAGGTTCAGGAGGGACGTCGCCTACGAGAACATCATAGTCACCGCCGGCGCCACGGAGGGCATGATGATAGCCTGCGAGACGATCGTGGACGAGGGGGACGAGGTCCTGGTGCCCAACCCTGGCTTCATCGTGTACGCCCCGGACGTCGCCCTGGCCGGCGGCCGCCCGGTGGAGTACTCCCTCCGCCACGAGAACGGCTTCCTTCCCCACATCGAGGAGGTCAAGTCCCTCATAACCCCCAGGACCAAGGCGATCATCGTCAACTCCCCCTCGAACCCGACGGGGACCGTGTTCCCGAAGGAGGCGGTGAAGGCCATAGCGGACATAGCCACGGACAAGGGCCTCTACATCCTCTCTGACGAGGTCTACCACAACTTCGTCTACGAGGGGGAGCACTGCTCCTTCGCGCGCTTCCACGACGACACGGTCATAGTCGACTCGTTCTCCAAGACCTTCGCGGCGACCGGATGGAGGATAGGGTACGTCGCGACCTCCAAGGAGATCGTCCAGCAGCTCTCCAAGGTCCAGTACTACACCCTCGCCTGCCCGTCCACCGCGACCCAGTACGCCGTCCTCGCCGGACTGAGGATGGAGACGCCGTACAGGAGGCAGCTGCTGGACCTCTTCAGGGGGAGGCGCGACATCGCCATGAGGAGGATGGCCCAGATCCCGGGCTTCTCCACGCCCCCGGTGACGGGCGCGTTCTACGTCTTCCCCAGGTACTCGCAGGGCATCGGCTCGGAGGACTTCGCCATGCGCATCCTCAAGGCCGGGGTGATATGCGCGCCCGGCGCCGCCTTCGGCTCTCTCGGGGAGGGGCACCTGAGGTTCTCGTACGCCAACTCCGAGGAGAACATCGAGAAGGGGATGGACATCGTCAGGGAAGTGGCCGCGGGCATCTGACGCGCCCCCTCCAGTAGTTTTATATGGGTACCCATATCTTTAGGTCGCATGCCGGACGAGGGCGCAGCGGCGGCCTCCGAATCCTCGAGGCTGATGAGCCCCAAGGCGGCCCTCTCCGTCGTCAACAACGTCGTCGGCGCCATACTCGGCACGACCGCGCTGGTGTTCATAGCCCAGAACATGGGCCCCTCCGCCCTGGGGATACTCGGGTACGCGATGGCAGCGATCGGCGCCCTCAGCTTCCTCTCCGACTTCGGCATGGGTTCGGTCCACAGGACGCACATAAAGCACTCGGCGGACGTGGGCAAGTGCATAGGCGCCTACGCCGCGATACGCCTCGTCCTCCTCGGCATATTCTCGGCCGTCACCCTGGTCATAATACAGCTCTGGAAGGACGGCTTCGTCGGGGCGGACATGCCCGACAACCAGGTCGTGCTGGGCCAGCTGGTCGACTCGATGTACATATTCCTGGTGTACTACGTCCTCCTGGGCATCAGCCAGGTCGCGACGCACACGTTCGACGCCCTCGACTCCATGGCGAAGGTGCACGTGCCCGCGCTGCTCGAGCTGGTGGTGAGGGTCTCCTTCGTCGTGTACGTGGCGACCTCGTCGCTGGCCGACACGGTGAACGGCCCGGCCCTCCTCGCGACGGCCTACACGGCGGGCATGATCGCCTCCATACTGGTCGTCGCCATGCTGATGAGGTCCTACGAGATCTCCGTCCCGGACAGGTACATGGTGATGAGCTACATCAGGTCCCTGCTCCCGGTCTTCATAGTCTCCATGACCATCATACTCGACCTCTTCCTGGACAAGCTCGTCATAGGCTACTTCTGGGGCGAGGTGGAGCTCGGGCTGTACTTCGGCGTGCAGCGCATGGCCGTGTTCGTCGGGGTGTTCTCCCTCTCCGTCGCGACGCTCATCCTGCCCTCGGTGACGACCTACTTCATCAAGAGGGACGTCGCCGCCAGCTGGGAGGTCGTGAACCAGGCCGAGAGGTACGTGTCCCTCGTCGTGGTCCCGACGGCTGCTTTCTACCTCCTGTACGGCTCGGACATCCTCCGGACGTTCCTCACGGACGACTTCGCCGCCGCCGTGAGGACGATGGACATGCTGGTGATATCGGCCACCGTCCTGGCGCTCGTCCTTCCCCTGAGGTCGGTCATCGTCGGCGTGGGGAAGCCGACCACCCTGTTCATGGTGAACGTCGGCGGCCTCACCATACAGATGGCCCTGATGCTCGTCCTCGTCCCTGACAGGCTGTTCGGGGTGGGCCTGCCCGGCATGAAGGGCCAGGGGGCCGCCGTCGCGCTGCTCGTCACCTCGGTCTACTACTTCTTCGTCCTCAGGTACATGGCGTGGAGGATCGGCAGGATCCTGCCCAACTCGCGCTCCTTCAAGCACCTGGTCAGCGCCATAGTGATGGTCGGCGCGATGTACGTCGTGGACTGGCTCGTGGTCCCGACGGTCGACTGGCTCGCCCTCCTGTTCCTCGCGGTGGTGGGGGTCGTGGCATACGGCGCCGCCGCCTACATCATGGGCGAGCTCGACAGGGCGGACTACAGGTACTTCAGGTCCATGCTCAACCCGCAGGACACCTTCCAGTACGTGGTGAACGAGCTGGTCGGCAAGCGCGCCTGAGCTTCGATTCGTTTATAGGCAGAGAGCCTGATTACCGCGCCGGTCCACGATGTCGGAGACGACCATCATCATGCACGCCTCTGAGCTGGTCACGCTCAGGGGCCCGAAGCGGTACAGGGCGAAGTCGGAGATGTCCGAGCTGTCCATCATACCCGACGGAGCGGTCGTCGTCTCAGACGGGGCGATAGAGGACGTCGGCAGGACCGAGGCGGTGCTGAAGGAGCACGACGCGACCGGTGTCGAGCGCATCGACGCCACGGGGAAGGTGGTCATGCCCGGCCTCGTCGACCCGCACACCCACCTGGTCTTCGCCGGCTCCAGGGAGTTCGAGCTGGAGCTGAAGCTGAAGGGGAAGGGCTACCTCGAGATCCTCGCCGCCGGCGGCGGCATCCTGAGGACCGTGAGGGACACCAGGGCCGCCTCCGAGGAGGAGCTATTCGGCCAGGCCGCCCCCAGGCTCGAGTCGATGGTCGCCCACGGCTCGACGACTATCGAGGCCAAGTCCGGCTACGGCCTGGACAGGGACGTGGAGATGAGGATCCTCAGGACCGTGAGGAGGCTCGACGAGGCGTACCCGGTCGACCTCGTCCCGACGTTCATGGGGGCCCACGCGGTCCCGCCGGAGTTCCAGGGGCGCCCCGACGACTACGTCCGGTTCGTCGTCCAGGAGGTCCTGCCGGCGGTCTCGCGCGAGGGCCTTGCGAGGTTCTGCGACGTCTTCTGCGAGTCCGGCGTGTTCGACCAGTCGCAATCGAGGCAGGTGCTGGAGGCGGCGAAGGCCCTGGGCATGGGCGTCAAGGTCCACGCGGACGAGTTCACGTCGTCGGGGGGCGCGGAGCTCGCGGCCGAGCTCGGCGCGGCCTCGGCCGACCACCTGGCCAGGCCATCGGACGACGGCCTCATGGCCATGGCGAGGAAGGACATAGTCGGCGTCCTGCTCCCGGGGACGCCCTACACGTCCATGTCCGGCACGTACCCGGACGCGCGCAGGCTGATCGACATCGGCGTCCCGATCGCGCTGGGGACCGACCTCAACCCAAACTGCTGGAACGAGTCGATGCAGTTCACCATGAGCCTCGCGTGCTACAAGATGCGGATGACGCCGGCCGAGGCGCTGACGGCCTCCACCGTGAACGCCGCCGCCGCCCTCGGGCTGGAGAAGAAGATCGGGACGCTGGAGACCGGCAAGAGGGCGGACATCGTCGTCATGGGCGTGCCATCTCACTCGATGATCCCGTGCAGGTTCGGGACGAACCTCTGCGAGCTCGTGATGAAGGACGGGAAGGTCGCCTGGAGGAAGGGCCCCGGGCCCAGGCTCTAGATCCTCAGTATGATTATGCCGAGCACGACCGTGGCGATCCCGACCCACTCCTTCAGGCTCATCTGCTCCCTCAGTATCAGGAACGCCAGCATGGTCGTGAACACCGCGTTCGACGTGGCCACCGCCGCGGTCGCGCCGGTGCTCATGTCCGAGTGGGACATGGCATAGACGAACGAGAGGATGCCGATGCCGAGGCACGCGCCGGCGGCGACAGGGTACACGATGTTGCTGCCGAGCGGCTCGATGCTGTCGGTGATCCAGAGGTACGCCAGGAGGCAGGCCCCGAGGCCGCCCATGGTGAGCCACATCACGGCGGTGAATATGTTGGGGTCGATCTCCAGGTTCTTCTCCCCGTACGCGATGAGGAAGTTGGTCGTGCCCCAGAGTAGGAATGTCCCGACTGCGAACATCAATGCCATAGAGGCCAAGGTCTTACGCTCCACGGACACGGCCAGAATCGCCTGGATATAAATACATTTGCGGGAGATGGCCAGGCCCTAGGTATGTATTTATCCACGCATGGGGATGCTCGCGGGAGCCGGCCCGGGCGGATGGCCCGACGCGCCGGCAGGTCGGTCCTCCGATGGTCTCCGTGTGCATGCTCACCGAGCTCGAGTCCTACAGGGGCATCATACCGTACAAGAACCCAGGTGGGATGGGGACCAACGCCCCTATGGTCGCGAGGGAGCTGGAGCGGCTCGGGTGCAGGGTGGTCTTCAACCGGCCGGAGGAGGACTGCGACGTCCTCCACGTGCACAGCCAGCTCCCGCGCTCCTTCGCGTGGGCGCTGAGGAGGCGCATGGAGGGGAGGCCCCTGGTGGTACACGGCCGCCACCTCCCGGAGCTGGTCAAGGGCGGGTTCAAGGGGGGCTCGCTGATCTACCCGCTGGTGCGCCGCTACTCCGTCTACTTCTACAACCTCGGCGACGTGGTGCTCGGCGCCACGCCGTACGTGGCGAAGTCGCTCGCGGGCGACGGCGTGAGGGGGCCGTTCAAGGTCATCCCCAACGGCATCAACCGCGAGGTGTTCGCCAGGGACGCGGGGCGCGGCGCCGAGTTCAGGGAGCGCTGGGGCGTCCGGCCCGGGGAGAAGCTGGTGGTCAGCGTCGGCCTGCGCATCCCGCGCAAGGGGGTCGACACCTTCGTGAACATGTCCTCCATCCTCTCGAGGCGTGACGACCTCAGGTTCGTGTGGGTCGGGGAGAGCGAGCCCCTGCTCGAGGACGCCCTGGACGGGCTCGACAGGGGCAGGGTCCTCTTCCCCGGGCACGTGCCGTTCCAGGACATAGTCGGGGTGTACTCCGCCGCCGACGTCTTCGTGTTCCCGACCAGGGCCGAGAGCTACGGGAACGTCATGCTCGAGGCGGCCAGCTGCGGCTGCCCGCTGCTCATCAGGGACATCCCCGTCTACGAGGGGTGGGTCCGCGACGGCGAGCACTGCCTGAAGGCGCGGACGGACGAGGAGTTCGCGCGGAAGCTGGAGTCCATGGTGGACGACGCGCAGCTCCGCGAGAGGATGTCCAGGGGCGCCCTGGCCCTCGCCGAGGAGCACGACATCAAGAAGACCGCGGCGATGCTGAAGGAACTGTACGAGGAACTGGCGAAGGGGAGGGTGTAGCCTGCTCGGTGAGGACATCATATCCCTGTTCTCGTCCCTCGGCGACGCGGGGATGCTTCTCGCTCTCGTGGCCATCATACTCATAGACGGGACCGGGTTCCCCACGCTGCCCGAGGTGTGGATGGTCTTCATCTTCGGCGCCAACCCCGACTCGTTCACCTGGGGCGTCCTCGTGGTGATAGTGTCGAGCCTCGCCAGCCTCGGCGGCAACTTCATCCTCTACTCGCTGGTGAGGGCGGCCAGGCTCCCGAACTGGATCCAGAGGCGGATGAAGCAGTACACGGACTTCCTGATCGTCAAGGACGAGCGCCTCCTCCTCCTGAACAGGGTGGCCCCCGTCGTGCCGTACACAGGCGCCTTCATGGCCGTCTGCAACTGGGACCTCCGCAAGTGCACCCTGTACCTCATCGTAGGCGCCCTGGCGAAGTCTTCGGTCGTCGTCGTCCTGTCATGGCTGAGCTACGACAACCTCAGGCAGGAGGTCGCCCCATGGGTCGCGCTGGGCGCCGTGGCGGTGGTCATCGTCGCCAGCATTGTCGCATCATTAATCTACAAGAGACGGCTTCGCCGGAGGGGGGAGCTCCCACGATCTCAGTGATCATCCCGACCTACAACGAGAAGGACAACCTGGAGGAGCTCGTGCGCAGGACGAGCGCCGCGTGCTCCGCCACCAAGATGGGCCACGAGATCGTCATCGTGGACGACAACAGCCCCGACGGGACGGGGGCGCTGGCGGAGGAGCTCGGGAAGAGCTTCAGCGTCAAGGTCGTGCACAGGGCGGGCAAGCTCGGCCTCTCGACTGCGGTGCTGGACGGGTTCAAGGCAGCCTCGGGTTCCGTGCTCGTCGTGATGGACGCGGACCTCAGCCACCCGCCGGAGAAGATCGCCGAGATGGTCGAGCGCATAGTCAAGGGCGGCGCGGACATGGTCATCGGGAGCAGGTACGTCCCCGGCGGCCAGGTCGAGAACTGGCCCCTCCACAGGAAGCTCATCTCGAAGGGGGCGACCCTCCTCGCCAGGGGGCTCACGAAGGTGAAGGACCCGATGAGCGGCTTCTTCGCCGTCAAGCGCGAGGCCGTGGAGGGGGTCGAGCTCAACCCGATAGGCTACAAGATCGGCCTCGAGGTCCTGGTCAAGGGGAAGGTGTCGAAGGTGGAGGAGGTACCCATCACCTTCGCGGACCGCAAGGCCGGCAAGAGCAAGCTGGGCGCGTCCGTGACCCTGAAGTACATCGACCACTGCATCTCCCTGTACGAGCACAGGAAGCCCTGGCTCGCGAAGTACCTCAAGTTCGCGTTCGTGGGCGGGATAGGGACGCTGATCAACCTCGCCATCTTCTGGACCTCGATCGAGTTCTTCTACGTCAACGAGTTCGTCGCGCTTACGCTGGCGTTCGTCGTGGCGGACACGAACAACTTCATCTGGAACAGGTGGTGGACGTTCAGGTCGAAGGGGAAGATCCACTTCCAGTACCCCCAGTTCCTCGTGGTCAGCGCCGACGGGCTGATGCTCAACATCATACTCTACTCGGCGTTCACGGACCACCTATTCCCGGCGCTGGGCCTCGTGGAGGACAGGGCCAGCCTCTACCAGGTGTCCGCGCAGGTCCTCTGCATCTTCCTCGTGAGCGTGTTCAACTTCTTCGCCAACGCGCTCTGGACCTTCGAGGCCGACATGCGGCCTAGACGTCGGCCTTAGGGTTCAGGACCGGGATGCCGTACTCCCCAGCGACCTCGTACTTCACGTAGAAGTACGTGGGGTCTATGCTGCCCTCGAAGAGGTCCAGGACGGTGTCGTCCCCGTGGCCGACCCACCATGGCACGACCATGGCGAAGCCGTTCTCCCGGAGGTACGGGACGAAGCCCTCTATGTCCTGCAGCCTGAAGCAAACCACGACCACCGAGACGTTGTACCTCTCTATCGCTGTCTGGAGGTCCTCGAGCGTCAGCTGCGGGTACCTCCTGTAGGCGACGTTGACGACCTCCGGGGGCACCTGCCTGTCGGCGTAGGTCGCGATGAGCGGGTCCCCCGTTATCACCCAGTCGTCCTGCTCCGTGATCTCGGCGAGCCTCTCGGCGTAGACTATCTCCGAGGGCTCCCCCTGGAACGCCATCCCGTAGAAGGCGAGGCCCGTCGAAGCGGCCAGGTCTATCATGATGACGGCCGTCGCGAAGCGCCTGAGGTTGGGGTCCCTTTTCAGCACGTAATAGAGGTGGCTCTTCTTGTGGTGCCCCTTTTTGAACATGACGGTCTCGGACGTCACGAACCCGGCGAGGACGGCGAGGGCGGGGCTCAGGAGGACCATGTGGTGGAAGAAGACGAGGGGCTGGAGGACCATGAAGGCGAGCACGACCGCCGTCACGACTATGAGGTAGCGCACCTCAGGCCCGACCGCCCAGAGGTCGCGCGCGTACGCGATGGGGAGGATGTAGGTCAGGTTCAGCCCCAGGTAGCCCAGTATGGAGAGCTTGAAGAGGAGCTCGAGCTCGCGGTGCGTCTGGTCGAACAGCATCCCCTGGAGCATCTCCGAGGGGCCGAGCAGCGCCAGGAAGGTGACCATCGGGACGGCCGCGCCCCCGATCATCGTGCCGAGGTCCAAGGCCTTGGACGCCTTGAACGACCTCTCCCTCAGGGCCTCCACGGCGAAGAAGAGTATGAGCGCAAGCAGCCCCAGCCCGCCCAGCAGCTTGACCGCGGTGGCGAGGCCTACGAAGAGCCCGGCCAGGAACGCCGCGAGCCTGTCGCCCCTCTTCGCGTAGAAGTAGAACGCGAGGAAACCGAACGCGAGCATGTACGTGGCCATGCCGTCGAGGGAGAACAGCCTCGCCTCCCGGACGAAGGCGAAGTCCACCGCCAGGAAGAGCCCCGTGGAGATCATCGCCACGTCCCCTCCGATCCTCCTGGCGACGTACATGCAGGCCGCGATTGCCCCCAGGGAGAGCGCGGCGTTGAGGGCCCTCAGGGCGATCACGTCCCCCTCGAGGAGGGCCCCGAAGTAGAACGCGAGGGGGGCCTGGTCGCACGGGATGTCGGTGTAGAGGTCGTAGTCCCTGCTGATCAGCAGCGCCCTCTGGAGCATCACGCCCTCGTCCACGCCGTTGTTGGAGAAGCTCCAGCCGATGTTGTGGAGCCTTATGGCGGCCGCGAGGGCCAGTATGAGGAGGACGGCGACGAGCGTCCTGCGCCGGGTCTCGGTGAGGCGGGCGAGCAGACTCATTCCTTCACTCCTTCCCCTCGTACGGGGAATCGCGGGCGGCCTATTGAGCGTGACGGCTCAGAGGAACTCCTCGAACTCCTTGACGAGCTCGGGATGCCTGTCCTTGATCGCCTTCAGTATCGCGAAGGTGGACATCTTCTCCACGCCGACCTCGTTGAGCGTCGCTATGACCTTGTCGAAGGTCTCGTCGCTCAGGGTGACGAGCTTCTCCTTGGCCAGCCAGTTCCTGTAGAGGTTGTTCTCGAGCAGGTCGCGCCAGCCGTTCTCGTACCTCTTGAGGGACCTCTCGCTGAAGTCGTTCTCCTTGGTGGCGGCCGCCAGGACCTCGCCCGCGACCTTCCCCGCCTTGCAGGAGTTGGATATGCCCCCGCCGGTGATGGGGTCGATCTGCCTCGCGGCGTCCCCGACCAGGAGGATGCCGTCGCCGACCGTCCTCTCTATGGGGGCGCATATCGAGACCGCGCCGCTGACCATCTCGAGGGGCCTCCCCTTCCTCAGCCTCGGGTCCCCCTGGATGAACTTGTCCAGCTGCTTCTTCACGTCCGCGGGGTGGCTGAGCTTGGTCAGCTGCATGCCAATGCCCACGTTGGCCGTGTCCTTGTTCTTGGGGAATATCCAGATGTACCCGCCCGGGGCCTTGCTGCCCAGGACGAACTCGCAGTAGTCGAAGTCCTGGTCTATGTTGGTGAGGCGGTACTGGAAGCAGCTCGTGATGTCCCTCGGCGCGAGGCCGGTGTCAATGCCGGCCCAGCGGCCGACCTGCGACTCGAACCCGTCGGCCGCGACGACGCAGCCGCAGGTGATGTCCCTGGTGCCCTCCATCGACCTGACCCTGACGCCGACGACCTTGTTCCCGGACTTCAGGAGCTTGGTCGCGGAGGTCTTGAGCTGCAGGTCGGAGCCGGCCTTGATGGCGTCCCTGGCCAGCAGCTTGTCGAAGAAGACCCTGTCGATGACTATGCCGACCTCGTCGCCGGCCATCTTCTCCGAGAGGAAGAAGGTCGAGCCGTTGGGCGACACGAGCTTCGCGCCCTTGACCTCCCACGCGACGCTCTTCTTGTCCAGCTTGAGCCCCACGGAGTCGTGCCACGAGCGGGATATCCCCTCGCCGCACCTGACGGGGGAGCCGACCTCCTGCCTCTTCTCGATCATCAGCACCTTGGCGCCCTTCTTCGCCGCCCACTTGGCGGTCATGGAGCCGGCCGGGCCGGCGCCCACGACGACGACGTCGTAATCGCGCTTCATCTCAGTCATCCTCCAGGAGGCTTATCGCGCCGACCGGGCACGCCTTGATGCACCTCTTGCAGAGGTTGCAGTCGTCGTTGAACTCCACGAGGACCTCCCTCAGGGTTATCGCGTTCCGCGGGCAGGAGCCCACGCACGCCCCGCAGTGCATGCACTTGTCTATGTCCACCTCGAGCTCGTCGAGCTTGTCCTTGTTCAAACCTGACACCTCACGTGTACTGGTCCCCGTGCCTCTTCCTCCACTCTGCCAGCGGTATCGAGAACTTCTTCTCGACTCCCGTCCTGTACACGGGGCCCGAGTTGTAGGCGCAGAACGGGATGAGCTTCATGTCGGGGGTGGTGTAGTGGATGCTGCACCTCTTCACCCGCTCGACGTCGTAGTTGTAGGCGTCCATGAAGTGCATCGCGCCGATGTACATCATGTTCCAACTGAACTTCGAGAGGCCCTTCTTGGTGTCCTCGGAGAAGACCCTGCTGAGCACCTTGAGGAACTGCATGGTGTCCAGGCCCTCGGGCACCTCGTCCTTCTTCATGTGCCTCTTGAGCATGTTGAAGGCCTTGACCTTGGTGAACGTCTGGACCTTCTTCCCGTCCGCCTTCCGGGCAAGCTTGTGCATCTCCGCGAAGAGCTCGTCCACCTCGACGAACCGGGTGAGGGGCACGATGTTGTCCACGTCCTTTACGAAGAGGTATGTCGCGAGCCCGCAGTGCACGTGGTTCGTGAACGTGACCATGTTGCGTCCCGCGATCGCCGTCACCAGCTCGGAGACCGCGGTGACGGACGGGACCGGGTACCAGTCCGAGGCCTTGATCCTCCCCTTGGACTGCCTGTCCACGTCGTGGATGAGGTCGGTGAGGGTGTACCTGCCCTTCTCCAGCTCCTCGGTCGTTATCCTTCCCGTGAACGCCACGGGCTGGAAGTTCGCGCCGCGGACCACGTCGCTGTTCTTGATGCCGTACTCCAGTATCGGCCAGACCTGGTCGTCGTTGACGCCCTTCACTATCGTGGGCACGAGCACTATGGAG
Source organism: Thermoplasmatota archaeon (assembly GCA_040751795.1). Taxonomy (GTDB): domain Archaea; phylum Thermoplasmatota; class Thermoplasmata; order UBA10834; family UBA10834; genus UBA9653. The sequence goes on from JBFMHR010000002.1 coordinate 118,119, forward strand.
GGGTGGTTGGGCACCTGCCTGAAGTTCTCTATGACCTTCTGCTTGACGTCGAGGAGGTCCCTGCCCCTCGCCCTCTCGTAGATCTCGGGGCGGAGCCCGTCGAACTGGAGGTAGAGTGTGTTCAGACCGGCCTCGCTCGCCTTCCTGCAGAAGTCGAGGCTCTTGGCGAACTCGATCCCGTTCGTGGCCGCCTGGACCTGGGCGAAGCCCATCCCCCTGGCCGCCTTGATCACGTCGAAGAACCGCGGGTATATGGTCGGCTCCCCGCCAGAGAACTGGACCGCTGGGCAAGGCACCGGCCTCTGCGCCCTGAGCAGCTTCAGCATCGCGATTATGGTGTCGTAGTCGGGTTCGTACACGTAGCCCGCGGAGTTCGCGTTGGCGAAGCATATGGGGCACTTGAGGTTGCACCGGTTGGTGAGGTCCACGTTCGCCAGCGCGGTGTGGCTGAGGTGGAGGTCGCACAGCCCGCAGTCGAACGGGCACTGCTTCGCCTTCGGTATGGCGGGCTCCTCGACCCCTATGCCGTCCCGGGCCCACTTCTCCACCCTCAGGTAGGTCTCCGCGTCGGACCAGACGACGTCCCTGAAGCTCCCGTGCTTGGGGCAGGTCTTCTCCATGACGACCTTGCCGTTCTCCTCCCGCATGGTCGCCTCTATGATGGTCAGGCACTCGGGGCATAGGCTCTCTGTCTTCTTAGGGAGGCCTACGGCCACCGTCGAATCCTTGGTGAGCATGTTACTCCCCATTCCCTTGGGGGTTAATTCCACAGGCGATAATTTAAATCTTATGTAGCTTATCGGGCTACAAATGGACCTGAAGACCATCATATCCAAGATGGGCCTCGACGCCGAGGAGCTCCTGAGGGAGTACCAGAGGGTGTCCAGCATGCTCGGGCGTCTGGGCCTCTCGGAGTACGAGTCGAGGGGGTACGTCGCCCTCGTGGCCCTCGGCTCAGGAACCGCCAACAATGTAGCTGACATAGCACAGATACCCCGGACATCTGCCTACAAGGTCATGAAGTCCCTCGAGGCGAAGGGCTTCGCGCAGCAGAAGCCCGGTAGGCCGCGCTCCTTCTCCCCGGTAGAGCCGGCGGAGGTCTCGGCCCGCCTTGTGGCCGAGGTCCGCGAGTCCTTCGAGAAGATCGCCTCCGTGAGGAACGTGCTCTCAGAGAGGGGCGTCCCCCAGCTCGTCTACACCATCATGGGGAAGGAGCGCGTCTTCGAGAAGATTGGAGAGATGCTGGACCGGTCGGAGCACACCTTCGTGATATCGTCGCCGTCCTTCACCGGCCTCAGGAGGAGGCTGGGGAAGCGCTTCGCGGCCGCCTCGAGCAGGGGCGTCCGCGTCGTGGTCATCACAAGCCCGTTCGTCAAGGTCCCGAGGGGCCTGGAGACCGTCAGGCGGGAGGGGCTGATCGCCACCGACGCGATCAGCGACGGGCGGTCCGCCCTCCTCGCGGCCCCGGACCTGTCGGCGTGCGGCTACACGGACAACGAGACCCTCGCGGCGCACCTGGACGAGTTCCTGAGGATCATGTCGGAGAGGCGCCCTAGCGGAAGAGGTCCTGCGGCCGCCGGGCCTTCTTCGACTCGGCCTTGATCACCGTCTTGATCAGGAACGGCGCGTAGATCGTGGTCGCGATGGACACCAGTACTATCACCGAGTAGGTGGTGGGGCTTATGGTCGCCATGTTCAGGCCTATCATCGCCACCACGATGCCCACCTCGCCCCGGGGGACCATCCCCGCGCCGACTATCAGGGCCGTCCTCTCGCCCCGCCTTATCGCGCCGAGCGAGCACCCGATGAGCTTGCTCACGATGGCCACCATGGTGAGGGCTATGGCCAAGGGCGCGACCTCCCACAGGTCCGCGAACCCGACCTTCGCCCCCATGACGACGAAGAAGAACGGCACCATGAGGACGTTCAGGGGCTCGAACTTCTGCTCTAGCTCGTAGGTCTCCTTCGTGTCTGAGAATATGAGGCCGGCGAAGAACGCGCCTATGATGGCCGCCAGGCCGACGTATGACGCCATGGCCGAGAGGCCGAACACCACTATGAGTATGATGACGAAGGGCGCCTCCTTCTGCACCAGCCTGTCGAACCAGCTGTCCCTCTTGAACGCGGTGGTGCGGTAGTGGATGGCGTAGGAGCCGTTCACCATGCGGTCGCCCCGGATCTCGCGCTTCCCGGAGGCGTACCTGACCATCCTCGTGCCGAGGATCGTGACTATCGCGACGAAGCAGAGCGCCTCCGCGACCACCACGCCGATGTGCAGGGTGTCGAGGCTGCCCGAGGCGCTCCCCGACACGATGGTGAGGACGATCATCGCGAGGATGTCGTCCACGACGGCGGCGCCGAGGATGATCTTCGCCTCGGTAGTGCCGATCATCCCGAGGTCCTGCAGCACCCTCGCGGTGATGCCCACGCTGGTGGCGACCAGGGCAGCCCCCACGAACATGGCCTCGACCGACGACATGAACAGGAGCACGGAGACGTAGTAGCCCATCACGAAGGGAGTGACCACGCCGAGGACGGCGACGGAGGTCGCGACGAGGCCGACCCGCCTGAGCTCGGTGAGCTTGGTCTCCATCCCGACCGAGAAGAGCAGGAAGGTGGCGCCGAGCTGCGCGAGGACGTCCAGGAATGTCTGGTCCTCCGTGATGAGGTTGAGGATCGACGGGCCCAGTACGATGCCCGCCATGAGCTCCCCCACCACCGCGGGGAGCCTCATCCTCTCCATGACCTCGCCGCCCACCTTCGCCGCGAGGAAGGCCACGAAGATCAGGACAAGGGTTCCCTCAGTGCTGGCCAACGCATCCCATCCGAGCACTTGAATGCCCTCTGGCATATTTAACGGTGAGGCGCGCCCGGCGCGCCCGATGTATGCTGCATGTATGCCCAACGGTCAACTGTCTCGGGCGCCCTCGGCGGTCCGAGGATGGCTGTGTCCGGAACATTGTCCTTAGGGAGCAACGGAGCGGGCCCGCTCAAGCGGCTCGCAGCAGACGACAGGGCCCAAGTGTCCTTCTCCGTGGTGGCGGTGGCGGTGCTGCTGCTCGCCACGGCGTCCGGGGCCTACTTCACCAAGAAGGAGATCGACAGGGCGGAGGACGCGAGGCGGGACAGGCTCCTCGAGTGCATGGGGTCCTCCATCGAGGAGGTCCGGCTCGAGGTAGGGCTGTACGCCGCCGCGCAGGCCAACGCGATCGTCTCCTGCTGGAAGGAGTACCCCGTCAACGAGACGAGGCTGTCCCAGCGGTACTCGTCGTCCGTCCACGAGTACCTCCGCGGGACGTTCCCGCGGCATCTGGACGGTTTCTCCCTGGAGGCCTCGAACTGGTCGGGGGCGCTGTTCTTCGTCGAGAAGCAGACGATGGACGTCGCGCCGCCCGAGGAGCCCGAGGCCGGGACGATGGTGCTGGAAGGGACCGAGATGGAGTACGAGCGGCTCCCGCCGCCGACGACGGACGAACTCGCAGTGACCACCGCGAACCCATACTACATTGCCTTGGGCAACTTCTCGGTCGTCGCGCTGTCGGAGGCCGCATCGCTCTCCAAGGACCTCTCGTTCGACAGGCCGATCATATCCGCGCTCCCGTTCCTGGAGACCAAGCTGAGGGCGTTCGAGGCCGCGTCGGATGGGGAGCTCTCTGACATGGGCCAGCTCGTGGGCTACATGCTCACGACCCTGGCCCAGCTGAGGGCCCTGGAGGGGTACGGGGTCCCGACCTACACCGGTCTGGACACAGCCGCGATCCTCACCGAGCAGGACGTGTACAGGGCGGTGGCCGTCTCCCTGCTGATCGAGCAGGTGAGGCTGTTCAGGGACTTCGACGGATCGTTCGCCGACCAGGTCGTGGAGGCCTGCGGGGGAGGCTCCCTGGGCATCTCCGCCCTCGCCGGCTTCAGCGGCCGGTGCCTCGACCCGGCCGAGCTGTTCCTGTGGTTCCTGGGCAAGGCCGAGCCGGAGCTGGACCCCAGGATGCTCGTGGCCCAGGCGGTCGCCGGCCTGGCCGACCAGCTCGTGCTGAAGATGATGGACTACATGGGGTGGCTGGGGGCGCTCGGCCTCGCGGACCAGGCGCTCGACCTCGTCGACGACACGGTCGACTCCTTGGTCGAGTACCTCACGGGCGAGGACCAGGACCTCGCGGCCGTCGTGTCTTGGGTCCGGAGGACGGTCGAGCTGGCATGCGAGCTCCCGGACGCCCACACCACCGCCTTCCGCGCAGACTCGGACTTCGTTGTCTACGTGCCCGAGCGGCAGTACTTCGTCGAGGACGCGTCGGGCGCCCTCTACCCTGTCTGGGTCGGGGGATCATTCGAGTCCGTGGACGTGCCCTCCCACGACATCCTCTCCTCCGGCCCGTGGGCCGACTTCTACCCGGACTTCAAGGACCGGCAGGCCTCGCTCACGGGCCTGCTCTACGACAGCATCAAGCGGCTCTCCTTCGACCTCGCATCGGCCTGCACCGTCGAGCTCTCGGGGATGGCGTTCGACCCCGCGGACGGCACGGACCTCTTCACCGCGATGTCCGAGCGGGCTGGCGACATAGAGGTGACGATCTCCCCCGAGGCCGCCATCGTGGCCGGGGAGGCCCTCCCGATGTTCAGCTCGCAGTACTCCCTCTCCCAGGCGTTCGCGGCCTTCGTGGCCGAGAGGGCCGGCGAGATGGTCCCGCCCGACATCGAGGACGCGATGTTCGACGACATAGCGGAGCGTGTGCTCGCTGGCGCATCTGCCCCGTACATACCGGACCTCGCGGTGCCGGTGTCGCAGCAGCTGCGGGACATCGTGAGGAACGACGTCGAGGGTAGCGCCGAGTGGGGCGTGGGCCTGCAGGCCTCCGACCTGTTCGACATGGTCTTCGGCCAGTCCCTCGAAGGCCTCTCCAGGGCGGTCTGCTCCTCGGTCACCGAGGCGGACGACAGTTTCCTGGGCCCCCTGGTCGACTCCGTCGCGACGGCGCTCATCGTCGGCTCCTCGACGTTCCCCGGGCTGCCGCATGTGGCGGAGGAGGCGCTGAGCGCCTTCGCCAGGGCCGCGCTGGCCCAGGGACGCATGTCGCCCTTCAAGCGGTCCGCGTACCTCGACGCCGGAGGCGACTTCCAGTTCTGGGACGGCGACCTGGACGCCGCCGAGGCGTCGGGCTCGGTGCTCGACGCCACGGCGTCCGTGGAGGTCCCCGGCGGCCTGCCGCCCCTGACCGCGGTGCCGTACGACCCCGAGGCAGACTACACGTCGGTGGAGAACCTGTTCCCCGCGGACGAGGTGCTGGTCCAGGTGAAGGCGCCATGGGACTACGACCGCTCCAGCGACGGGTACCCCAACCTGCACCTCACGTCGCTCACCAACGTCTCGGCGACCCCGTACTCGGCCCAGTGGCTCGTGTCGGTGAGGGGCCTCGTGCAGCTCAGGGCGGCCTGCTCCGACCCCTACCTGGTGACGTCCGCGGAGCCGGACCCGGTGGTCGAGACCCCCGTCCTCATATCCATCTGCGTGCCGGTGCTGGTGCACTCGGCATGGCCCCTCGAGGGCGTGGAGTACAACCCCACCAACACGGCCCTCTCCGACGCCCTCGACGTGGCCTCCAAGTTCTGCGACTACCTCTGGGACAAGCTCGAGCCGGCCCTGGGATGGGTGAGGGAGGGCCTCGAGGCGCTCTACCACTTCGTCAGGGACGCGTTCACGACGCTGGCGAGCTTCACGATGAAGGTCGTCAAGGTCGTGTCGCGCTGCATCCAGGCGATGGTCGAGACCCTGCAGACCTACCTCCAGAAGTTCGCCGACTCCGTCCTCGGCAAGGCGGTCGGCATATTCGTCGACCTTGTTGGCAACGTGGAGCTGCGCGTCTCCATGCACGGCCTCACCCTCATAATCCGGACCAACCTCCCCGACCTGCTCTTCAAGAAGTCCCAGGACCTAGTGCGGATCATCGTGTGCACCGACAGGTTCGGCCCCGGGATCGCCTTCGGGTTCAGGATCGCGAAGCTCACCGACGGGAGGTTCGACGTCGTGGTGAACGGCACCCTCACGTTCGAGTCGGGCTCGGTGGAGGTCGTGGTCGACCCGCTCATGATCATCCTCCGGAGGTTCGTGGAGGTCCACTGCAGGACCGACACCTGGGCCCTGGACATGGTGATGCCGGAGGCGGAGCCCTACGAGACCGCCGAGGTGAGCACCTCGGACCTCCCGGGCGCTAGCGCCCTCCTCTCGAACATACCGATACCGATGCTGGGGGTGAGCGCCTCCGTCGAGGCCGGCCTCCGCATGAAGTACACGCCCCCGTTCCCCACCGACGTCGTGGTGAACGAGTTCGAGGCCAACCCGAAGGGCGACGACTCCGGGGCGGAGTGGGTCGAGCTCTACAACCCGCTGGACGAGCCACGGTGCGTGGACGGCTGGACGCTGCGGACCACTCATGGGGAGGGGCACGAGATGCCCCTCTCGGGCACGGTCCCGGCGAACGGCCGCCTCGTGTTCACCTTCCCGGAGACGGCCATAGACAACGGCTACCCCGGGGACCCGCTGAACGACGGCGACTCCCTGGTGCTCCTCGACACGGCGGGCAAGACCGTGGACGTGACGCCCACACTGAGCGACGACCTGAACGACGGGAGGACCCACCAGAGGAGCTGGGACGGCGGCCCGAAGTGGGCCCTGAAGGAGGGGACCATGGGGCTCCCGAACGGGGCGCCCATCCTGCTCGCGACCTCGGACTTCATAGCGCAGGCGCTCTTCACCGCGTTCAAGGAGGCCTTCGACGAGACGCGGCTCACGGAGGTCTCGGCGTCGCTGGACTTCGTGGCCCTCCTCGCGAAGAGGGTGCTCCACCACTTCATCGAGAACCTCCTCTCCATCGTGAAGGAGGTCATCCACGAGGTCATCCTGTACGTCAAGGTGGTGTTCAGCGACGCGACCGGCGCCGCCGGGCTGGGGGTGCGCGCGTCCTTCGTGGTCACGGGGGAGGCGATCGTCGACCTCCTCAGGTGGCTCATCCACACGGTCGCGGCGTTCATAGTGAACGTGGGCAGGGCCGGGAACCCGGCCGCGTACCCGCCCTTCCCGACGGAGTTCTTCTCCGGGCTCTTCGTGCGCTTCGACGTGCTGATGGAGGTCGGCACCCCCAGGATGGTCGCGGCGCTGGGCGTGACCAGCGAGCTGGAGGGGAGGCTGACCTGCGTCGCCACCATAGGCCCCAACCTGCCCTGCCTGGGCAAGCTTGCGGGGCGTGACTGGGGGCAGTGGCGGGTGGACTTCGGCGTGTACCTGGAGCGCGTGCCGAGGGAGTACGTCTCGGGCTTTCTGCTCAAGGACACGGGGGACGAGGTGGACCTCTGGCTGATGAGGGGGAGCGTCTACGGGCCCTGAGGCCCTCCCGCGAAAATACTAAGTGCTGCTAGCGTATCAGAGGGCCGGTACCAGATGACGGTCGTGCTGGAGTCGATACTGGACACCCTGCTCGAAGAGGTCTGGTTCGAGCTCACCTTCCTCCTCGCGGTCTCGCTGATCGCGGCCTTCCTCTTCGCGCGCTTCGGGCAGCCGAAGGTCATAGGGTACATAGTCATTGGGGTGGTCATCGGGCCCAGCGTCCTCGGAATCATCCAGGCGGGCGAGGGGGGCACCTCCGGCCTGCCCGAGACGATCATGATGCTCGCCGAGCTCGGCTCGATCATCCTCCTGTTCATGATCGGCCTCGAGTGCGACCTGAAGGAGATCTACACGAGGAAGTCGATAACGATAGCCCTCGGGGGCATCGCCGTCCCCTGGATGGCGGGCTACGCCGTCGCCTACATGTTCGGGTACGAGGCGGACGCCGTGTTCATAGGCGCGACCCTCGTCGCGACGAGCGTGGCGGTCACGGCGAGCGTCCTGTCCGAGCTGGGCCTCATAGGCACCCCCGTCGCCTACGCCATCGTGGGCGCGGCCGTGGTGGACGACGTGCTCGGCATGGTCGTCCTCGGGGTCTCCAAGGGGATCTCGCAGGGGGAGCTCGACACGTTCGGCATGGGCCTGCTCCTGGTCGGCGCGGTCCTCTTCGTCGTGATAGGCGCGTACGTCGGCTCCAGGTTCCTCGCGAAGCTGGTGTTCGACGTGCAGATCTCCGGCTACCGCCGCAAGATGCCCATGAGCGGGTTCATACTCGCCCTCGCGATAGCCTTCCTCTACTCGTTCATCGCGGAGGCGATACAGATCTCGGCGATAGTGGGGGCGTTCGTCGCGGGGACCGCCTTCTCCGGCTCCGCCCTCAGGGACGGGTTCAGGAAGGGGACCCAGTACCTCGAGGCGCTCTTCGTCCCCCTCTTCTTCGTCTCCCTCGGGACCGCGGTGGACATCGAGAACATATGGGAGACCATCGTCTTCGGGCTCGTGCTGACCGCGGTGGCGGTCGCCTCCAAGGTGGTGGGCTGCGCCATCCCGGCGCGCCTCACCGGCATGTCCAAGTGGGACTCCGTGGCGGTCGGCGTGGGGATGGTGCCCCGCCTCGAGATCGCCTTCATAATCGCCTACTACGGCCTGTCGACCGAGATAATCGACGTCGAGGTGTACTCGGTCGTCGTCTTCATGGGCCTGCTCACCGCGCTCTTCACGCCATCGATACTGAAGCACACGCTCAGGCGGGGCGGGCACAAGCCCTTCGGGATATGATCTTCCGCCGCCCGGTTCAGTTGTGCGCCATGGCCGCGGCGTGCGAGTGGTCCCTGCCCTTCAGCGCGTCGAAACCCTCGTCGGCGGCGGGGCCCTCCCGGCCGAGTGCGAGCAGGAATGCGCGCCCGAATGCTATCGCGGCGTCCCTGTGCCCCTCCTCGAGCTCCATCAGGAACGCCTTCCCGACCAGCAGCGCGAACCGCTTGTCCTTCTTCATCGCGAACCCTTTCCTCTTCGCTGAGACATAATCGTCCCCGCGGGGGTATAAAGGGCGGGCACTTGGCAATCAGGGATGATTCTCAATCGCGGGAAGACCGCCCCGGACAGGGCGGCGGGGCGACGTCATCTGGCTCGGCCTATGACCTCGGTGCCCTTCATATAGGGCCTGAGCGCCTCGGGCACCGTCACGGTGCCGTCCCTGTTCTGGTAGTTCTCCAGCACCGAGGCCATGGTCCTGGGGAGGGCTATCCCCGAGCCGTTCAGGGTGTGGACGAACTCGCTCTTGAGGTGCGGCTCCCTCCGGAACTTGATCATGGCCCTCCGGGCCTGGAACTCCTTGAAGTCGCTGCAGGAGGAGACCTCGAGCCACTGGTCCATGCCGGGGGCGTACGCCTCTATGTCGTAGGTCTTGGAGGAGTGGAACCCGACGCTCCCCGTGCAGAGGAGCCTGATCCTGTAGGGGAGCTTCAGGGCCTGCGTCACGGCCTCCGCGTCCGCGAGGAGCGTCTCCAGCTCCTGCTGCGAGGTCTCGGGCGCCACGAACTTGACGAGCTCGACCTTGTTGAACTGGTGCACCCTCGCTATGCCCTTGGTCTCAATGTGCTTGCCCGCCTCGCGCCTGAAGGAGGGGAGGTAGGCCGTGTGGTACACCGGGAGCTGCTTCATGTCGAATATCTCGTCCGCGTACAGGTTGGTGACAGGGACCTCCGCGGTGGGGTTGAGCCAGAGGTCGTCCCTCTCGACCCAGTACATGTCGTCCTGCATCTTGGGGAGCTGCCCAGTGCCGACGCAGCTCCTCCGGTTCACGATGGCGGGGGGGAAGACCTCCCTGTAGCCCTGCGCGTGGTGCAGGTCGAGCATGAAGTTGATGAGCGCCCTCTCGAGCCTCGCGCCGTCGCCCTTGAGGACGTAGAACCCCGTCCCGGTGACCTTCACGCCGCGGTCGAAGTCGAGTATGTCCAGCCTCTCGCCGATGTCCCAGTGCGGCAGGGGCTTGAAGTCGAAGTCCCTCTTCGCCCCCCAGGTCCTCAGGAACACGTCCCCCGCGTCCAGGTCGCCTATCGGGACGCTCGGGTCGGGGACGTTGGGTATGTTGAGCAGGAGGTCGTCCCTCTCGCCCTCGATCCTCTTGACCTCCGCCTCCGTGAGCTTGATCTTCTCGGCGATGCCCTTCATCTCCGCGATCTTGGCCTGCTTCTCCTCCTTGGGGAGCTTGGGCACCAGCTCGGAGACCTCGTTCCTGTGGCGCCTGAGGGCGTTCCCCTCCTCGGTGAGCGAGCGCCACCTCGAGTCGAGCTCCACGAACCTGTCGAGGACGGACTCGTCGGACCTCCTGTTCTTCAGCGCCTGCCTGACGGCCTCCTCGTTCTCGCGGATGTACCTAGCGTCTAGCATGCCTGGACACCTCCGGACCGGTTGTCAACGTGCGTGTCCGTATTTAAACCCTGAGCAGGGCGCTCACTCCTTGGCCAGCACCGCGGTCCTGCCGCGGACCTCCACGAGCACCGCGGACGCCCTGGACGCGAGCGCCTCGGCCGCCCCGTGCCTGTCCTGCTCGACCGATGGCAGGAGGCGGACCTTCACGAGGCGCTTCGCCTTCAGCTGCTTCGCCACCTCGGCCACGACGTCGTCCGTGACGCCGTCCTTCCCCACGTGCACGGTCGCCTCGATGTGCTGCGCGGCGCCCTTGAGCTGCGCCCTCCTCCTCTTGTCCATCTCCTCACGCCCTCCCCTTCGCCCTCAGCGGGTACCTCTGGACATGGCCGCACATGAGGCACGTCATCGAGACCCTGCCGGAGCCGGTCCTGACCCTCACGTTCCTCGGGGGGACGAAGTAGGCGTGGCACTCGGGGCAGTAGGTCCTCTTGTGCGTCGCCCTCACCTTGTGCCTCTCGCTCATCCTCAGGGCCAGGCCGACGTACCTCCTCGCCCTCGCGTCGTCGCCCCTCTTGGCCTCGACGGCCGCTTCGTAGAAGAGGATGTCCACCCTCTCCTCCGCGATGTCCTTCGCCCCTCTCTTGCTGACGTGTCTCCGGGCCATCCGCCATTGTCAAGGGCTTGGTGATAGATATACCCCTGCCCCGGGCGCCGCGGTGCCAGATGGTGGCAGGGCGTGTCCCCGCGAATCCCCACGGGTCAGTGAGTTTTATATACGACTAGCCTTATCACGCAGACCTGGTATCAGTCTTACCACCAGGTGTCGGTCCATGACGCGGAAACCCGGGAGCATGTACAGGGAGATCAAGGGGCAGGCCTACTGCCGCAGGGAGTACATGGGAGGGGTTCCCGCCACGAGGATCACCCAGTTCGAGCACGGGGTCAAGGCGGACTACCCTGTCCGCATGACGCTCAGGGCCGTCGAGCAGTGCCAGATACGCCACATAGCCCTCGAGGCGGCCCGTATCTCGGCGAACAGGCTGCTGGCCAAGAAGATCGGCACCACGGGCTACCACCTCAAGATCAGGGTCTATCCCCACAACGTCCTCCGCGAGAACAAGATCGCGACGGGCGCGGGCGCTGACCGTATATCCGAGGGCATGAGGGCCGCGTTCGGCAAGCCCATCGGCACGGCCGCGAGGATCAAGCCCGACCAGGGGCTCATCACCCTCGAGACCACGGCCACGCACATCGCCACCGCGAAGCAGGCCCTGAAGAGGGCCGCCATCAAGCTCCCGACGCCGTGCTACATCGACGTCGAGAGGAGCCCGAAGAGCGTCGCGGCACCGGTCGCCTGAGCCGCGGACGGCCTAGGAGCGCACAACGTTTTTTACAGGGGGCCACTTTACACCCTCTTGTCCACCCGGGCGGTGCGCGCCGAATCCCCCGCGCGGGCGGAGGGGGGCGAAGCAGTTGTTCGATGTTGACCTCGCTGCCGCGATATCGGAGCTGAAGAGGATCAAGGCGAGGGTCGTCGCCCTGCAGGTCCCCGAGGGCCTGAAGAGGCGCGCATACCAGTACGCCGAGGACATCGAGAAGAAGTCCGGCTCCGAGGTGGTCGTCGTGGCCGAGCCGTGCTTCGGCGCGTGCGACGTCCCCAGCTCGCTGTTCGAGATGGTCGACGCGGTCGTGCACATAGGCCACTCGCCCATCCCGTCGCTGAGGTTCGGCAAGCCCGTCATATTCGTCTCGGCGCTGTCCAAGGCCCCCATGGGGGACCAGCTCAAGAAGTCCGTGGACCTCCTCAAGGAGCCGGTCGGGGTCCTTTCCACTACGCCGCACCTCGCGGAGCTCGACTCGGTGGTCGAGGGGCTCGAGAGCCTGGGCCTCAAGGTCCGCCTGGGCGAGGGGGACGGGAGGATCTCCCACGCGGGGGAGGTCCTGGGCTGCAACTACTCGTCCGCGCACTCGGTGGCCAAGGAGGTCAACTCCTACCTGCTCATAGGCAGCGGGACCTTCCACGCGCTCGGGGTCCACCTCGCGACCGGGAAGAAGGTCGTCGTCCTGGACCCGCACCTGGAGGACCCTGTCGAGATCGACCAGGTCAAGGACAAGATACTCCGCCAGAGGCACGCGGTCATAGAGAGGGCGCAGAGGGCCAGGACGTTCGGGATCATCATAGGCGAGAAGGTCGGCCAGAGGAGGCTTCAGAGGGCCAGGGAGCTCAGGAAGCTCCTCCGGTGGAAGCGCAGGGATGCGGTCCTCATAATGATGGACAAGTTCGACCCCGAGAAGCTCAAGTCCCTGGGCTTCGACGCCTATGTCTCCACCGCGTGCCCGAGGATCGCGATCGACGACGTGATGATGTACGACAAGCCGCTCCTGACGCCGCAGGAGCTCGAGATCGTCCTGGGAGTGAGGAACTGGGAGAACTACGTCTTCGACCAGATGACCGAGGACGAGGTATAGGCGGTGCCCTCCAGATGGATGTCCCGGGTCTGATGTCCTGCGGGTGCTCGAGCGGGTCGACCGTGGGCATAGGCGTGCCCGAGGCCCAGCTCACCGCGACCGCGGCGAGGCTGCGCGGGCTGGGGTGCGCCGTGAGGCTGGAGCGTTTCGACTCCGCGGGCGCCCTCGTCCGCGCCCTCCGCGACGGCTCGGTCGACGCGGCGGTGAGGGGGACCCTGTCCTCCTCCGACTCGGTCCGGGAGCTGAAGGGCGCCTTCGGCCTCGGGGAGGTCATGCGCGTCGCGGTGCTGGCCGACAGGACCCGCAGGCCGTTCCTCCTCGCGCCCGTGGGCATAGACGAGGGGAGGGACCTCCAGGGCAGGCTCAGGCTGGCCATGGCAGCGTCCGCCTACTTCGGGCAGGCCGGCTGGAGCCTCTCGGCGGGGGTCCTCTCCAGGGGGAGGCCCGAGGACGCGGGAAGGGGCGAGGACATCCGCCGGAGCCTGGAGGAGGGGGAGGCGCTCGCGTCTGAGCTCACCGGGTCGGGGATGGACGCGCGGCACTACGCGATACTCGTGGAGCAGGCCGTCTCGGAGAGGGACCTGGTCATCGCCCCCGACGGCGTGTCGGGCAACCTGATGTTCAGGACGCTCCACCTGGTCGGCGGGTGCGAGGCGTACGGCGCCCCCGTGGTGAACATCCCCAGGGTGTTCGTGGACACCACGAGGGCCAAGGCGGACTTCTCGGACGCTGTCATGCTCGCGGCGGGCCTGGCACTGCGCATCGGCAGGGGCCGGCCGTGAAACTATTTTAAGGGCCCCCGAGCTATCCCAGTCCGATGAGGCTGGAGATAAACGGCTGGGTCTCGAAGATAACCTTCTCCGCGACCCACCTGATCGCCGGGCACTCCAAGTGCGGCAGGCTGCACGGCCACGACTACGCCATCAACGCGGTCATAGAGGGCGAGGTCGGCGGGGACGGCGTCATAATGGACTTCATAGACGTCAAGGAGTTCCTAAGGGGCGTGGCGTCGGAGCTCGACCACAAGGTCCTGGTCCCGGGGAACGACCGGTCCGTCGTGGTGAGCGGCGAGTCCGTCAGGTATTCGGCGGGGGGGAAGTCCTACGAGTTCCCGCGGTCCGACTGCGTCCTGCTGGACGTGTCCGTGACATCGGCCGAGGAGCTGTCGGAGTGGGTCATCAGGCGGCTCCTCGAGAAGGTCGAGTTCCCGGGGAACGTCAAGAGGGTCGAGGTCGGCGTGGACGAGGGGAGGGGCCAGGGCGTCTGGACCTCCAGGGACCTCTGACCGGGGGATGGCTGAATTGTCCAAGGCTGTCGTTCTGCTCTCTGGCGGGCTCGATTCCTCCACGGTGCTGGCCATCGCCCGGGAGAGGGGCCACGAGGCCGTGGCGCTCACATTCGACTACGGGCAGAGGCACGACAGGGAGATACGCTGCGCGAGGGAGGTGGCCAAGGCGCTGGGCGCGGTCGAGCACATAGTGCTCCAGATCCCCCTGGGGCCTCTGATGGACAGCTCGTTGACGCACGCAGACCGTGCCGTGCCGGAGGGCCGTTCGAGGGAGGACATCGCCGGGGGCATCCCGAACACATATGTCCCGTCGAGGAACATCATATTCCTGAGCATCGCGGCCTCGGTCGCGGAGAGCATGGGCGCCGAGTCGGTGTTCATCGCGGCGAACGCTGTCGACTTCAGCGGGTACCCCGACTGCACCCCTGAGTTCATCCAGGCGTTCCAGAGGGTCATGGACGTCGGGACCAAGGCGGGCAAGGGGGGCCGGCCTGTGAGGATCGAGGCCCCGGTCATCCGCATGACGAAGGCCGGGATCGTGAAGGAGGCCGTCAGGCTGGGCGTCCCGCTGGAGCTCACCTGGAGCTGCTACAAGGGGGGCGAGAGAGCATGTGGAGCGTGCGACTCGTGCCTCCTCAGGCTTGAGGGGTTCAGGCAGGCGGGAGAGGTGGACCCGCTGGACTACGAGGTGAGGCCATGAAGGTGTACTCGATATTCAGGTCGATCCAGGGGGAGGGCAGGACCATGGGGGCGCCCACGGTGTTCGTGAGGACCTCCGGCTGCCCTCTCAGGTGCACTTACTGCGACACGAAGCAGGCCTACGAGGAGGGCTCGGTGATGAGCATCGAGTCCATCATGAAGGAGGTGCGGAAGCACAAGGCCCGCCACGTCTGCCTCACAGGCGGGGAGCCCCTCATGCAGAGGGACGCCCCTGCCCTGATAAGGAAGCTGCTGGAGGCGGGCTACAGGGTGGTCGTGGAGACCAACGGGGCGATGCCGCTGGACGACATGCCCTGCGACGACAACCTCTCAATCAGCATGGACATCAAGTGCCCATCATCGGGCGAGGCCGAGAAGATGCTCTTCGAGAACATGGAGATGCTCGGCCCGATGGACCAGCTGAAGTTCGTCGTCTCGGACAAGGCGGACTACGAGTACGCGAAGGAGGTCATCCGGGAGCACCCGCCCAAGTGCGACGTGATACTCACCCCGGTCGGCGGGAAGGACCTCCGTTGGCTCGCGGAGAGCGCCTTGAAGGACGGCCTGGACGTGCGCGTCATGCCCCAGCTGCACAAGATCATATGGGGCGAAGAGGACAACCGGTGACGCCCATCCTCAGCCCCTGAACACGGGCCTCTTGGACAGCAGCCTCGGGAGGGGGAGCCTGGCGCCTGGATAGCCCTTGGTGAGCCTCTCCATCTCCGACCTGATGTCCTCCCTCGACATTTCCTTGACCTCGCCGGAGCGGAGCCTCGCGGGTATCCTCCCCGACGCCCTCTCCTTCTCGCCCAGCACCACGATCATCGGGATCCACTCCATCTCCGCGTTCCGGATCTTCTTCCCGACCTTGTCGTCGGTGTCGTCTATGTCGACCCTGCCGGGCAGGGAGTCGGCGAGCGTCGCGCAGTCCGCGACGAAGTCCTTGCTCACGGGTATGAGCCTCACCTGCGTCGGCGAGAGCCAGAAAGGCAGGCTCGGCTTCTCGTGCTTGAGCGCCTCCTCGAGCAGGACGTACATCCAGCGCTCTATCGACCCTATCGAAGAGTGGGTGATGATGCAGCCGCGCTTCTTCCCCTCGGAGTCGGCGTAGACGATCCCGTACCTCTCGGCGTCGGCGACGTCCAGCTGGACCGTGCTGAGCTGGACGGAGCCGCCCACGGAGTCGATTCCCTGGAACTCGTGCTTGACGGCCCAGTAGTGCTTCATCTCGGAGAGGACCTCTATCAGCGCGGGCTTGCCCGAGTACTTCAGCAGCTCGACTATGTTCTGCTTGTACTTGTCGTAGAACTCCTTGACGACCCTGAACGCCACTGCGTACTCCACGCCCGTCGCGTCGGCCAGCTCCCCGTAGCTCCGGTACAGGAGCATGTACTCCTTCCAGCCCTCGTCTATGTCGGCCACGAAGCAGTGCACGTCCGGCATGTGGAAGGCCCGCAGCCTCTTGAGCCCCGTCAGCTCGCCCCTCTGCTCGAGCCTGAAGCTCTTGGAGAACTCGTACACCCTGAGGGGCAGGTTCCTGTAGCTCAGGGTGGCGCCCTTCAGCATCCTGAAGAGGCCGAAGTCCCCGGCGAACCTGAGGACGAACTCCCTCTTCTCGTCGGTCCTGAGGGTGTAGTGCCTCTCGTGGAAGGACATCCCCTGGCTCCTGATGTCCGGCATGGACCAGTCGTAGAGGATGGGCGTGTCTATCTGGACGGCCCCGATCCTGTCGAGGGCGATCTCCTCGGCCCACCTCTCCAGGAGCTTGAATATCAGGTGCCCCTTGGGGAACATCCTGAAGTGGCCCCGGTCGCTCGCCTCCTCGTAGTCGACCAGCTCGAGCCTCTGCATCGCCTTGATGGACGGCGGCTCGACGCCCTTCGACCTCCCGATCTCCTCGGATATGATGAACGTCTTGAGGGACGGGTACTTGTCAAGGAACCCAAGCGAGTCGGCGTCCTCGAGGTCCACCGGGATCTCCTCCCCCTCCGGCGTCAGGACGAAGAACTCGCTCCTGATCTTCTCCACGACCTCCTCCCTCGTCTTGGCCGGCCCGGCCCCGAACTCCCTCGAGAGCTCGGACAGGGGGTGCCCCTTGCACCTGATGTCGAACGCCTTGTACCAGCCGAAGGGGGACCTGTGGACGTCGATGCCCTTCGAGGAGATCGCGGCCTCGGTCGCCTTGAGGACGGCTATGGCCTGCTCCGGCCCGGCCAGTTCGGAGCTGAGGTGCGCGTACGGGTAGAGGACCACGCTCCTCGCCTCCACCTTGCCGAAGACCTCCGCGACGTCGGCCGCGGCGACCTCGGCCACCGCCTCCGCGTCGTCGTCCGAGGACTCGACCGTCGTGAACACGACCAGAGGCTCCTTGAACGCGTGCTTCCTGGGGGCGCCCTCCGGCAGCTCCTCCGCCATCTTGGTCGGGTCCTTGACCTCGTACTCGAAACTGTCCGCGTGAATGAGGAGTACCCTCATCTGTACCGCCTAACCGCCGATGAAATGACGAGGACCGTATTAAAAGGATGCACAGGCCCCAGACCGCCCAGGGGGCGAAATATACATGGGCGTGGGGCGATACGGGTTTCAACATCGGACACGAGATGGGAGGCACTCAGTTGCAGGACGGCGGCGCTTCGGGGGCGGACGTCGGGACGGCCGACCCCAGGAACCATGGGCACGACGAGGTGGGGAAGGCCAAGGCCTTCAAGGGGATATGCGTCGCCCTCCCCCACAAGGGCAAGCCCGTGAAGATCTACGGCAACAGCCCCGCGGAGTTCATCTCGACCCTCCAGGGCTCGAGCCTGGGCTGGGTCAACTTCACGGTCTCCGACCTGGCCTCGGAGGGCACCGAGGTCGCTGTGAAGTTCGGCTTCAGCGCCTCGCTGGTTCCGACGCTCCTGAAGGGGTACTACGCGTCCTTCGAGGACCTCGACACGGAGATGGGAATCATGGTCCCCGCCGTGAAGGTGTCCGGCCTCGAGGTCGAGGCGTTCCCGCTCATACTGCTGGTCAGGAAGGACCTCATCGTCACCCTCCACAGCAAGGACGTGGAGAGGCTGGTCCTGTTCTCCAGGTACGCCGACTCTTTCCTGAGGAAGCTGCCGGAGGGGATGTCGCTCGGCGACCGGCTCACCATGATGCTGGTGAGGATACTCGACGAGAACAACTCGCACAACTTCGAGCACGTCAGGGAGATAGAGGAGCAGGCCGACGCGATGAGCGAGCTGCTGCTGGACCCGGAATCCCCGAGGATGGAGATCGGAAGGAAGATATACGAGCTGAAGCACGCCCTCATCACCTACCTCAACACCCTCTGGAGGACCATGGACGTCCTCCACTCCCTGAGGTACGGCGACGCGGAGCTCATAGCCGACAACCCCAAGACTCTCGCCAAGGTCGGCCTCCTGGTGGAGGACGTGAACAGGCAGATCTCCCTGAGCGAGCACATGTCCGAGGTCCTCGCGTCCGGGCTGGAGGTCCTCCAGGCGCTCTACAACAACCAGCTCCAGACCCTCAACAACCGCATGGCGCTCACGATGACCTGGCTCACGATCCTCGGCACGGCCGTACTCGTCCCGAACACCATCGCGACGGTGGTCGGTTCCCTGGGTGGCATGGACAGCACGATGCTGTTCTGGTACGGCACGGTGCTCGTCCTGGCGACCCTCAACTCGACATACCTGGCATACTGGTGGGTCAAGCGCTGGGTCCACCTCCCCCGGGGCGGATGAGCCCGGGCCCCTCCGGACACTTCGCCGGAACCCTTTTCAACTAGCTCGGGGCATAGGTATGCCGAGGACTGGAAACTTGAAGGAATTCGATGTCTTCGTCCAGGACAAGCCAGGGGAGCTGGCCAAGGTGTGCGAGATCCTCGGCAACAACGGGGTGAACATCAAGGGGATCGCGAGCGAGAGGAACAACTCCCGCCCCCTGATCAGGGTCGTGACCGACGACGAGGCCACCGCGAAGGCCGCCCTGACACGGTCCGGGATAGGCTTCGATCTCAGGGACGTCATCCCCATAAGGCTCCCCGACAAGCCCGGCGAGCTGGGGAAGGTCGCCAAGAAGCTGGCCAGGGCGATGGTGAACGTCGATTCCATATTCATCCTCGGGAAGGACAGCGGCCACACCGAGATGGTGCTCACGGTCGACAACAAGAAGAAGGCCGAAGAGGCGCTGAAGTAGCCCCGCCGCCGCTTCGTTGAATCCCATCCGCCCAGACGCATCACTCGAGGCTCTTCCCTCGCCTCACGAGGATCTCCTCGAGCAGGTTCCTGGCCTCCCTCACCTTGGCCAGTTCCTCGTGCGACAGGTCCAGCCTCAGCAGGTGGGACCACACCTTTGAGAGGGAGTGATAGGATTCCTTAATCAGCTCGAGGTCCTCGTCCATGGGGGACGGGGCCTCAGCTGGCTTCTCCTCGGTGAGCCTGTAGATCGCGTTCCTCCCGACCTTCGTCCTCCTCACCACCCCCTTCCTCTCGAGCTTCTGGAGCGCCTGGGTCGCGCCGGACTGGGTTATCCTCAGCTCCGACGCCAGCAGGGTCGGCGAGTTGATGCCGCGGCCCAGTATCTCCACGATGTGCCTCTCCCGGTCGGTCAGAGTCATGTTCACACCATCCATAAGTGAAATATTAGTCGTGACTTATGCGTGCTTAATCGGGCTTATGCTTCGCACTCCGTCCTCCTAATTGCTGACGGCATACAATACTGTTTCGGACCTTGGCCAGATAGGGCGATGCTGGCCGCTTAACGGAATCCGTGAAGCGTAAGTGATCCTTCCGCAGGCCCTGCACCACCGCCGGGGCCCGGAGGAGCTCGCTCACTCCGATGCCTTGCCCTGCTGCTTGTCGATCTCCGAGATCTCCTCTTCGGGGGTCCTCTTCCTCGGCTTCTTGATCGAGCCAGGTATCATGAGGTTCATGAACCTCTCGAAGTACATCTTCTCCCTGAGGACCTCCTCCCTCTCGTTCTCGAGGTTGGCCACGGCCCCGAGCGACTCCGCGCCGAGCCCGAAGGACTCCATCCTGAGCTTGTCCAGGTCCCCCGCCAGTGCGGCCTCGTGCACCTCGAGCCTCTTGCCTATGCGCTCCATCGCGAGCCCCAGGAGCATCTTCTCGAGGAGCGCGACCTGCTCCTCCTTGGTCTTCTTGGAGAGGAGCATCTTCGCTGCCTCGTCCTTGAACTGGAGCCTCGCGCCGGCGTGCTCCTCGTCGGTCCTCATGACCCATAGCATCGGGTGCTCGGGGGAGTTGAACGTCACCTTCTCGGGCACGAGCGTCTCGGCGGAGATCTTCGTGGCCGGGTCCCCCGAGGAGTGGTATATCGCGTAGAAGCTCATGCGCTCGAGGAAGTTCACCTCGAGGAACTCCCTCCTGTTCTTCTCGAGGATGGTCAGCTCCCCCTTCGCCATCTCCTCGAGTATGGCCGCGGGGGTGGCGTTGGGCTTCGAGTCCCCGAGGTACCTGGACGCGCCCATGATGCACCTCAGCGGCTCGTAGGACCTCGTCATCCAGAAGGACGGAGGGTAGGTGGTCCACGGCCTCCTCTTGTCCGGCTCGTCCTCCTTCTTCACCTTCAGCTTGGAGAAGGAGAACTCGGAGAACTGGTAGCGTATCCTGCCGTCGGCCCTCTCGAGCACGCCGCTCGGGACGCCCTCCTTCGAGACTATCCTGTCCGCCCAGAAGCCGAGGTCCTTCCTCAGCTGCGGCCTCGTGACCTCGCCATGGCGCCCGATGTAGCTGAGGACCTTCCTCCTCGTGGGGGTGACGAGCCAGCTGAGCCAGAGGACGAATGTCTTGGGCGAGTCGATGTACGGCACGGGCAGGATGGTGTGGTCGGCCGCGGTCCCCCACGCCGGCAGGACCGCCTGTCCGGGCGTGTGGGCGAAGGTCCTGTCCAGGAAGACGTTCAGGGCGACCTCGTCCTCCTCCTCGGAGAAGTCCCGCACCGGCGAGGGCTCGATCCTCAGGTCCGAGTTGAGGAAGTAGTAGTTCTGCCTCTTCGAGGTGACGGGGAGGAGGACGCCGCAGTCGACCCCCTTCGCGAGCAGGGTCCTCATCTGGACTTTCGACTTGTCCTTGAGGGACCTCGTCTGGGCGCTGAGGGACAGCCTCCTCATGGAGTCGGTCATCGGGCTGCGCTCGATCTCCCTCCTGGTGAGCGGCTGCCTGTGCAGCAGCGCGTACACGACGGCCCTCGAGACGTTGTTGGTCAGGAACTCTCCGATCTCTGTAGCCTTCTGCTTCTGAACAGGCAAGACCTGCGGTGACATCCCATCCACCTCTACTGCCCTTTTTAATTCAAAACGAGTTATGGCTATTTAGAAGTATGCTCAGAATGGTATGAACATGGGGCTGGAACCCATTCCGCCATCGCATCAGTAGAACCGGCGTGAGGCCTGCGCCTCCTCCTCCACCAGGATCTTGCGCTTCCCGAGCTCCCGGAAGAACGGCTCCGGCTCTATGCACGCCTCGGGGGGCAGTGTGCCCCTCTCCTTGATTCTCCCGTTGGCGAGCCAGTCAGCCGTTATCGAGGGCGGGACGGCCGTGTCCCTCCCCGAGGGGGCTCCGGTCTCCCTGTCGTTCCAGGTCCTCACGAAGTATGTGGCCTGCGCGGGCGCCCCGTCCCTCTGGCCGGTGACGTCCACCCTGAAGAAGTCGTACTCGTCCACGCCCTCGGACGAGTCCCTGGACGAGGCCACGGCGTCGAGGTACATGGATGTTATGAACTCCTTCGGCGACACCCTCTTCCCGCGAACGTCTATCTCCCTCTCGCTGCCGAACCCGAGCTGGGCCAGGGTCTTGAAGGTCGCGAAGTCGTTCGGGGGGAAGCCGATCCTGAAGCTCACGTTCCTCGTCCCCTTGCCTATGAAGTCGGCCATCGTGGCCGGCTCCGAGTGCTTGATGTAGTACGCGACGACCTTCCCCGCTGGCTCCGGCATCCAGACCTCCGTCCTGCCTGACAGCACCGGCATCCTGGTCTTCACGCCGTCCTTCACCACGGGCGGCTCCTGGGTCAGCTCGTCCAGAACGGTCCTCACCGAGTAAGACGGCATCGACGCCCTGTCGCTCCCCGCCTTCGTGCCCCAGGTGCAGTAGATGTCGATCGTGTCGACCTTGTCCATCCTCCTGGCGCCGGCCGCCCCGCATATGTTCGTGATGCCTGGCGAGGAGCCGATCCCGAGGACGCAGGTCACACCCGCGTCCTTCGCCTTCCTGTCGTACTTGAGCTGCTGGAACGTGAAGTCGTAGAACCCGCCGAGGTCGCCGTAGTGTGCGCCCAGGTCTATGGCCACGGGCATGACCTTGATGTTCAGCTCGTACCAGGCGGAGTTGAGGACCACGTCGGCCCCCTTCGCCGCCCTCCTCAGCTCGTCCTTGTCGGCCGCGTCCAGCTTGACCGGCGTGACATGCTCCTTGGACACGGACTCGGCGACCTTCTTCGCCCTCTCCAGGCTCAGGTCGCCGGCGACCACGTCGGCGCCGTACGACTCTACGAGGTCCCTGACGGTCATCGCGCCCATCTGTCCGGATGCGCCTACGACAAGCACCTTCATGCTACCTCTCCCCACGCTGCTGACCGTTAGAGCGAACGCTTACTTAGCGTTGTCCCTGGGCGGGGCCCCGGTCACATGGACCGCAGCCTTGACGCGACCGCGTCCCCCACGGCCGATGTGGACGCGCTCCCTCCGATGTCGGCCGTCATGTGCCTCCCGCCCGCGAGGACGTCCCGGACCGCGCGCTCCATGTCCCTCGCGGCCTCGGGGTGCCCGAGGGCCTTCATCATGAGCGCCGAGGACAGTATCGCGCCGACGGGGTTCGCCAGGCCCTTGCCGGCGATGTCCGGGGCGGAGCCGTGGACGGGCTCGAACATGCTCACGCCCCCGGGGTTGATGTTCCCCGAGGGGGCGAAGCCGAGGCCGCCCTGGAGCGCCGCGCCGAGGTCCGTGAGTATGTCGCCGAAGAGATTCGGCGTCACGAGGACGCCGAACCGCTCGGGGCTCCTGACCATGTGGAGGGCGACCGCGTCGACGTACAGGAACTCCCTGTCCATCCCGTGCCGCTTGGACGCGCGCTCGACCGCCTCGCGCCAGAGCCCGTACACCTCCGTGAGGACGTTCGCCTTGTCGACCGACGTCACCATGCGCAGGCCCTTCTCCTTGGCCAGCCCGAAGGCGAAGTCGACCACCCGGTCGGCGCCGCCCTTGGTGACCACGCCGATCTGGAAGGCCAGCTCGTCCTCGTCCCTGAGGTCGATGCCGACGTCGAACTTGGCCTCGTAGGCCCTCCTCACGAGGTCGAGGTCCGCGCGCGACCTCCCGCGCCCGACCCTCCCGCCCAGGCCGACGTAGAAGTCCTCCGTGTTCTCCCTCACGAAGGTCATGTCGACCTTCCTGTCCCTCCCGGCCAGCGGGCCGGGCACGCCCTCGAAGAGCTGGACGGGCCTGAGGTTGACGTACTGGTCGAAGTGGAACCTGAGCCTGAGAAGCACACCCTTCTCGAGCACCCCCGGCTTCACCCTGGGGTCGCCCATGGCACCGAGCAGTAGGGCGTGCTTCTCCCCGAGCCTGGAGACGGTCTCGTCGGAGAGGACCTCTCCGGTCCTGAGGTAGTGGGCCGCCCCGAGGGGGAACTCCTCGAAGTCGATGGACGCGCCGCACCTCTCGCATGCGACGTCCAGCACCCTCCGCGCCTCCCTGACCACCTCCGGGCCGATGCCGTCGCCCGGTATGACGCCTACCTTCTGCAACCCAACATCTCCTTGGTGTAGGGGACGAGGCCCCCCTTCTCGATGAGCATCATCACGAACGGCGGGTAGCTGGCGAAGGTGGTCTCCTCGCCTGTGGACTCGTTCCTGACGACCCCCTTCCCGAGGTCGACCGACACGACGTCGCCCCTCTTCGCCGCCAGCCTCGCCTCTACTAGCGGGAGTCCTATGTTGATCGAGTTCCTGAAGAATATCCGCGCGAAGGACTCCGCGACGACGCACGAGACGCCCGCCCCCATCAGCGCCCTCGGGGCGTGCTCCCTGCTCGACCCGCAGCCGAAGTTCCTGCCGGCCACGACGATGTCGCCGGTCCTGACCTCCGCCGGGAACTCCGGCGCGACCTTGGAGAACGCGAACTTCGCGAGCTCCCTGTTGTCCATGGTCACCAGGTGCTCGGCCGGGATTATCTGGTCGGTGTCGACGTTGTCGCCGAATGTCCATGCGCCGCCCCTGAGGGTCCCCTTCATCCGACCACCTCCGACGGGTCGACGATCCTGCCGGCGACCGCGCTGGCTGCGACGACAGCGGGGCTGGCCAGGTACACCTCTGAGTCCTTGTGGCCCATCCTCCCGACGAAGTTCCTGTTGGTGGTGCTGACGCACCTCTCGCCAGGTGCGAGGACGCCCATGTACCCGCCGAGGCACGCGCCGCAGGTCGGGCCGGAGATGTACGCGCCCGCCTCGGAGAAGACCTTGAACAGCCCTTCGGCCGAGGCCTGGTCGAACACCTGCTTGCTGGCCGGGACGACGAGGAGCCTCACACCCTCCTTGACCTTCCTGCCCCTGAGTATCGCGGCCGCGACCCTCAGGTCCTCTATCCTCCCGTTGGTGCACGAGCCGAGGTACGCCTGGTCTATCTCCACGCCGACCTCGCTGGCCGGCGCCACGTTGCTCGGGAGGTAGGGCTTCGCGACCACGGGGACGATGTCCTCGGCCGCGTACTCCTGCGATTCGGCGTAAGCCGCCTCCGGGTCGGCCAGGACCTTCGAGTACGGCCCCCTGACCCTCCCCTTGAGGTACTCGTCCACCTTCGCATCGGGGGGGACGATGCACGCCTTCGCCCCTGCCTCGATGCCCATGTTGGAGATCGTGACCCGGTCGGAGACGGAGAGCCCTGACACCGCGGTGCCCTGGACCTCCATCGACCTGTAGAGGGCGCCCTCGACGCCAATGTCTCCGATTATGGTGAGTATGACGTCCTTGCCCATGACGTGCCTGCCCAGCTGGCCGTCGACCGTGAACCTCATCGACTCCGGGACCTTGAACCAGAGCACGCCCCTGGCGAATACGGTCGCAGCCTCGGTGCTGCCCATCCCCGTGGCGAAGGCGCCCAGCGCGCCGTACGAGCAGGTGTGCGAGTCGGCCCCGACTATGAGCCTCCCGGGGGCGACGAACCCCGCCTCGATCATGACCTGGTGGCATACCCCGCCGGAGCCGACCTCGAAGTAGTTGCGTACCCCGTGCCTCTTGGCGAAGGAGCGCATCTTCTTCGCCTGGACCGCGGATGCGACGTCCTTGTTGGGGACGTAGTGGTCCGGGATGAGCACGACCTTCTTCTCTAGCATCGGCGTGCACATCCCCTCGAACTCGTCGATGGCGGCAGGCGCGGTGATGTCGTTGACCATCACGTAGTCGACCTCGGCCTCCACTATCTCCCCGGGGGAGACGTCCCTCTGGGCCTTGGCGGACAGTATCTTCTCAGCAATCGTCCTGGGCATCCCTAGACCTCCATCGATGGTCATCCCCGATTCAGTAGGCCTTCCTCTTAGTCTTGTCGCCATTGCACCTGAGCTTGTGGGCCCAGAGTCTGTTCAGCCCCTCGATGGTCGCGTCCACGCTGGTCGTGACGATGTCGGAGCCGACGCTCTTCCCCAGGGCCAGCAGCTGCGCGTCCTCGCAGTCCCCCAGCTTCACGGTGACCTCGCAGAGCGCGTTGGAGCCGCCGGTTATGGCCTCGAGCCTGAACTGCTTGAGGACGATGTTCTTCGACACCGCGGTGCGTATCGCGCTGAGGCTGGCGTCGATCGGGCCCACGCCGGTCTCCGACGCCCTCCTCACCTCGCCGTCGATGTTGAGCACCACGGTCGCGGTCGGCGTGAAGTTGAGGCCGGTGAACACGGTGAACTCCTCGAGCCTGATCACCGGCTCCATCTCCTGGCCCATGACGTCGTATGCGACCGCCAGCAGCTCCGCGTCGTCCAGCTTCTTCCCCGACTCCGCGTACTTCTTCACCCTGACGACGACCTCCTTCATCTGCTCCGGGGCGAGGTCGAGGCCGTACTCCTTGAGCTTGTTCTGTACCGCATGGACGCCCGAGTGCTTCCCGACGACGAGCGTCCTCTCCTTGCCCACTATCTCGGGGCGCATCGGCTCGTAGGTCGACGACTCGCTCAGCACGCCGTGCACATGTATCCCCGCCTCGTGCGAGAACGCGTTCTCGCCGACTATGGCCTTGTTCGGCTGGACCGCGATGCCCGTGAGCTGCGACACCAGCCTCGACACGAAGGCCATCTTGCGGGTGTTGATCCTCGTCCTGAGGCCGTAGAACGCCTGGAGGCCCATGACGACCTCCTCCATGGCGGCGTTGCCGGCCCTCTCGCCGAGCCCGTTGACGGTCACGTGGACCTCCTCCGCCCCCCCGAGCACCCCCGCCAGGGAGTTGGCCACGGAGAGGCCGAAGTCGTCGTGGCAGTGGACAGCGAGCGGGACCTTCGTGCCCTTCCTGACCTCGGCCACGAACTGCATCATCGCCTGTGGCGTCATGACGCCCACGGTATCCGGGATGTCGATCCTGTCGACCCCCGCGCCCTCGACGGCCTTGTGCACGACGCCGAGGAAAGAGAGGTCGGTCCTGGTCGCGTCCTCGCAGCTGAACTCGACGACGAGGCCGTGCTGCTTGGCGTACTGGACGGCGGCCACGGCCTTCTCGACCGCCTCCTGCTGGGTGATCTTCAGCTTCTTCTCGAGGTGGACCTTGGACGTCGCGAGGAATATGTGGACCGAGTCGACGTCGCAGGCGAGGGCCGCGTCTATGTCCTGCGGGGCGGCCCTGCACAGGCTGCACACCTCGCTCTTCAGGCCGGCGCCCGCGATCCTCTTGACCGCCTCCGCCTCCCCCTCCGAGTTGACGGCGAAGCCAGCCTCGATGATGTCCGCCCCGAGCTCGTCCAGCGCCTGGGCGATCTTCAGCTTGTCGTCCACCGACAGCGCGACGTTGGGCGTCTGCTCCCCGTCCCTCAGGGTCGTGTCGAGTATCTTGACCCTCTCAGGCATCCTGGTCGCCTGGAAGATCTGCTTGTTGTACTCGCTCACGAACACGCCGGCATCGGGTACCCTGAACCCGGCCTCTTCGCCCGGTCTAGCACTCTCACTCGGAGCTTGTGTTGGCATCAAAACACTCTCCAAAAAACCCTCACTGCAGCACTTAGGCTAGGAGAAGCAGCCCCAAGGGCAGAATAAGCGGCGCGTTGCTCTGTGGTGCCATTCCTTGCCTCCGTGTTCAGCGGGTCCACGCCTTCTGGGCGTGACAGAGTTCCTCATGGTCTCGACCAATATAAATGTTTGGAGTTCGCGGGGCCAGCCAGGCGCCCCCGCACGGTGGACATTTCTGTGCAACCGCGCGCGCTGGCCCTGCCGTCCCGGACCCTGCAAGACTAGAAATAGGCTGACCTTTGTACAGCGGTCGATGGCCAAGGCCAAGCGCTCTGTGGCTTTCCAGGGCGAGAGGGGCGCGTACTCGGAGGACGCGTGCATCATGTACTTCGGCGCCAGGGTCGACGCGAGGCCCTACCCGGACTTCCACTCCGCGTTCGTGGCGGTGGAGAGGGACGAGGTGTCGCACGCCGTCGTGCCCATCGAGAACTCCATCGAGGGGAGCGTCACCCAGGTCAACGACCTCCTCCTGGACCACGACCTCACGATCGTCGGGGAGGTGATCGTCCCCGTGAAGCACTGCCTCATGGCGCGCGAAGGGGCGACCCTGGAGTCGATCAAGGAGGTCTTCAGCCACCCCCAGGCCCTGGGCCAGTGCAGGAAGTTCCTCCAGAACCACCCTGGTTGGAGGACGATAGCCTCCTACGACACCGCCGGCAGCGCCCGGATGGTCGCGGAGTCGAAGAGGACGGACGTCGCCGCCATTGCGAGCAGGCGGGCCGCGGCCGTGTACGGGCTCAAGGTCCTCAAGGAGGACATCCAGAGCGAGGACGCGAACTTCACCCGGTTCTTCGTCCTCGAGAAGAACCCCGGGCCCGTCGAGGGCGCGAACAAGACGTCAATAGTGTTCGCGACGAAGAACGCACCCGGGGCGCTGCACAGGTGCCTGGGCGAGTTCGCGTCGCGGGGAGTCAACCTCTCGAAGCTCGAGTCCAGGCCCAGGCGGAACAAGCCGTGGGTCTACGTCTTCTACGCGGACATCGACGGGAGCATGGACGACCCCGACTGCCACGCCGCAGTCGGCGGGCTGCTGAAGACCGGGGCGTTCGTGAAGGTGCTCGGCTCGTACAAGAAGGCCTGAACGAGAAACGGGGAATGGGTTTTCGGAAGGGGTTTGCGGTCCCGCTCGTCCGGCGTCAGGCCACCTTGACGGGCTCGTCCAGGCCCCAAGTCCTCCCGTAGAAGTGGGAGAAGGCCTCGACGAAGTCGTACCAGCTCGTCTCGGTCGCGAAGGGCACGTCGATGTAGTCGTCCTTGAGGTGGTGCATGCCCTCGTTGGTCGTCGGCAGGTATATCGCCATCCCGCTGGACTTGTAGTTGTGGTCCCCGTTGATGCAGGCGAATATCCCGTCGTCGATGGCCCGGCTCATCATCGCGGCAGCCTCCTTGATTCCCTCGTCGTCTATGACCGCGTCGCCGAACAGGTTGTCCGCGAAGCCCTTGAGGTCGATGTTGTACGGGTAGTAGTACTCCTGGGCCAGGATCGCGTCCCTCTGGATGTTGTTCATGTAGGTGAACAGCCCGTCGAGGAGCTCGGTCCCGAGGTAGTCCACGGCCGCCTTGACGTCGTCCATGTACTCCATGTCGAAGGCGCTGATTGTGACGTCCTTCACGTTCAGCTCCGCGTAGAACCCGGCGTACTCCTCGACTATGACGGTCGAGAGGTCCCTGCCGTCCATTTCGGCGTCGTCGACCAGTGCCCGCGCGATGTCGTTGTACGGGTAGCCCTGTCCGGGGACGGTCTCCTCGCTGAAGACGACGTAGTCGGCGTAGTCCCTCACCTGGTACGCGACCTCGGGCATCGCCATCAGGCAGAGGTCGAACCCGACGACGTCCATCACCTCGCCGGCGCCCGCGACGGCGTCCCGGAGCTCGGCCATCGTGATGCAGTCGTCGACGCCGGTCTCGTCCAGCGTGGTGTCGTCCCAGCAGAGGCCCCTCCAGCCGCCGCCGTGGTCCCACAGGACGAGCGCGTACTTCTCGGCGGGGTATTCATCGCAGCATATCTCGATGAACTCCTCAAGGATGGTCGGGTCGGCCATGTTGACCTCCTTCGGGTAGCCGTAGGAGGCCCCGACCGAGATCGAATCGCCCTGCTCCACGTAGAGGAGGTCCGCGTCCTCCCCGTAGGTGTCGATGAGCACCACGAAGTTCACCTCGCCGTTCGAGCCGACCTCCTCGAGCCAGCCCAGGTTGAGCAACCCGTACGTCTCGAGGTTGTTGTCGGCGTCCAGGTACACCATGAAAGTCCATTTCGCGTCCGCATCTCCGGCCGAGGACGACGCTGGCGTCATGAGGATCGCCATCATCGCGACCGCGGCCACAGCTCCGTATCTCAAGGATTCCCTATTCACACCTCTCCCCCTCTCACTCGGCTGGCGACTCCATCCGCCCCGCACGCGCAAGGGCCAGCAGAGTCGCACCTAGCGCCTTAAACCCGCTCGCGCTATTAATGACTTGCTGAGGGCCCACTGCACCTAGGCGGGGGCCTGGGGGGCCCCGCCGGACGCCACCTTGGAGGTCTTCCTGAGCTGCTCGATGCCGTCGTCCCCCCTCACGACCCTCCTGTCCCGCTCGAGGAGGGCCAGCTCCTTCTCGTCGTACGCCTTGGGGTTGATGGCGATCAGCAGCCTCGCCTTGGTCATCCAGGTGGTCTCGTTGAGCGAGTCGAGGTACCTCAGCACCTTCTTGAACTCGTTGAACGTGATGAGGTACTCCACGCCCTCCAGGAGGACTATGCTGTTGGGGTTGCTCTCCATGAACCTGATGACGGTGTCCGTGAGGACCGCGAGGCTAGTGGGGGCGACGCGCCTCTCGCCCGGCATCTCCGTGAGCCATATGATGGGCGTGACCTGGATGTTGTGGAGCTGCCTGATGTTCTCGGGGTACTCCCGCGTGACTATGAGGCCCCTGGGGATCAGGAACTCCAGCGTCGCCGAGGCCGACTCGCCGACCGCGGGGAGGTCGGCGTCGGGCCTCAGGGGCAGGGACACCAGCTCTGAGAAGAGCTTCGCCGCGCTGTCCTGCCTGTCGCTCTCGATGAGGTATGGGCCCCTGGGTATGTCGTAGGCCCTGAAGCCCGAGCGCTTGGCGCTCTCCACCTCCGGGTCGACGATCAGGGCCGTGAACCTCGTGTCGATGACCGTCCCGAGTATGGCCGCGAACAGGCCGACCATGATCCACGAGTAGGGGTCCGGCCCCTCGTAGTCCACCATGTCCCTGAGGACGATGTCGAAGGCGAACTCCGTCACGGGCATGGCTGTCCACGCCAGGACCATCCCCCTCATACCCCCGAACATCTCGAGCCCCTTCTCGGGTGCGAGGCCGGCGTCCCCCTTCATGAGCGGGAGCAGCAGGTTGACCGCGACCGACGCCACGATGTACCCTATCACTAGCCCGAGGAGCGCCGGCTCGCCGGATATCTCGTCCCCCGAGGGGTTGACGGCCCACGAATAGACGATGACGAAGAGGCCGGCGGCCCCCCACACGGTCAGGATGTTGGCGGGGTGCCTCTTCATCCACCCGGAGAAGTGGTCCAGGGTGCTGAATGTCCTGTAGCGCGTGTTGAGCGCGACGAGGCAGACCGAGAGCCATATGGCGATGACGATGAACGTGACGTCGCCCGCGACATGGGTCTGCTCCGGCCAGCTCCCGAGGTGGTCCTCCATGATCTCGAGGGACCACAGGAGGACCAGCGACGCCAGGAAGAGCGCGAATATCCAGCCGCGTATCACGGTGAAGAAGTCCGCCCTCACGCGCCTGATGTGCATGACGGAGTAGAGGACGAGGAAGAGGCCGAGGACGCTGGGAACGATGTCGAAGGCAATCCTCTCAGCGTCCATCTGCACCACGCCCGCCTGCTCCAGGCCCGATTAGTGCTGTGGACGATAATAGTTCTGTCATCGGGGGACCTGACCAAAGCCAGTGGCGGCCATCACGGCCCCGGTGCTCGCGGAGCTCACTTCCTCCCTGTACCTGGCGAGGTATCCGGAGACGGCGCCCTTCGGCGCCTTCCTCTCCCTGAGCCTCGACTTGACCTCCTTCTGGGAGAGCAGGACCTCGATCTCCCTCGCGTCGAGGTCTATGCGGACTATGTCCTTGCTCCTGACCGCCGCGATAGTGCCGCCGACGTACGCCTCGGGGGAGACGTGGCCGATCGACAGCCCCCTCGTCCCTCCGGAGAATCTCCCGTCCGTGATGAGGGCGACCGAGTCCACCAGCCCCAGCCCAGCCAGTATCGAAGTCGGCCCGAGCATCTCGGGCATCCCCGGGGCCCCCTTCGGGCCCTGGTACCTTATCACGACCGCGTCCCCCGGCATTATCCTGCCCTTCAGCATCGCGTCGGTCGCGGCCCTCTCCGAGTCGAAGACCTTCGCCGGCCCCTCGAACTTCCTGAGGCTGGCTGGCAGGGCCGACTGCTTGATCACGCACCCCTCCTCCGCGAGGTTCCCGAAGAGCACTGCGATGCCCCCCTCCTCGTGGTATGCGTTCTCGAGGGACCGGACGACGTCGTCGTCCAGGACATTCGCCTCCGCCGCGATGGCGCGCACGGACCGCCCCGAGACGGTCCCCTCGTCGCTCAGCGCTCCGGAGAGCCTCGACATGACCGCGGGGATCCCCCCGGCGCGGTCGAGGTCGTCCATGAAGTGGCTCCCGCCCGGCTTCAGGGCGACGATGTGCTTCGTCTCCCTGGACAGGCGGTCGAACGCGGTCAGCTCGAGGTCGATGCCGAACTCCCTGGCGATCGCGATGAGGTGCAGCGTCGTGTTGGTGGACCCGCCTATCGCGTTCTCGACCCTGATGGCGTTCTCGAAGCTCCCCCTAGTGACGAAGTCCTTCGGGCGCCTGTTCTTCCTGGCCAGCTCCACCGCGAGGGCCCCTGTCTTCCGGGCCGTCTCCCTCTTCTCCTTGGACACGGCGTGCTGGGTCGCGCAGCCAGGGAGGCTCAGGCCGAGCGCCTCGGTGAGGCAGGCCATGGTGTTGGCGGTGAAGAGCCCCGAGCACGAGCCCGGGCCCGGGCAGGCCCTCCTCTCGATCTCCTGGAAGTCCTGCTCGGAGATCTTCCCGGCCGTCAGCTCGCCGACGGCCTCGAATATGGATATCACGTCGAGCCGCCTGGCCTTGTAGGCCCCGGGGACCATCGGTCCGCCCGTGAGCATGACCGACGGCACGTTGAGGCGGCCGCAGGCCATGAGCATGCCCGGGGTGATCTTGTCGCAGTTGGTCACGCCCACCCAGCTGTCCGCGACGTGCGCCTCGACCATCGATTCGACCGTGTCGGCGACGATCTCCCTCGACGGGAGGGAGTACCTCATGCCGTCGAGGCCCATGGCGATCCCGTCGCAGATGCCCATCACCCCGAACTCGAAGCAAGAGCCTCCGGCCTCCTCGGCCCCCTTCCTCACCTCCGCGGTGAGCTCGTTGAGGTGTATGTGGCCCGGCACTATGGTGTTGTAGGAGTTCGCGATGGCCACCAGGGGCTTGTCGAAGTCCTCGTCCTTCATCCCGACGGCCCGCATGAGCCCCCTCGCGGCCGCCCTGGACATGCCCTTCTTGACCGAATCGCTCCTGAGTGTCTCCGCCTTCTGAGCCATCTTCATCCGCCCAGCCTGAAGTCGTCGTGCAGCGCTCGCACCGCCTTCTCGGTGTCCTTCTTCTTGATCATGAACGATATGTTGAGCTCGGACGAGCCCTGGGCGATCGCGCGGATGTTGATGCCCTCCCTAGCCATGGTCGTGAACACCCTCGCCGCGACGCCGGGCGTACCCTTCATGCCCGCCCCGACGACCGCCACGATGCTGAGGCCCGCCTCGATGGCCACCTCCCGCACCTGCTTCGAGCCCAGGAGGGAGAGCTCCAGCGCGTTCTGCGCCTTCGAGCCGCCCTCCTTCGGTATCGCCAGGGTGATGCTCTCCTCGGAGGAGCTCTGCGATATCATCAGGACGTCTATCTCCTCGTCCGTGAGTATCTGGAGGACCTTGGCGGGGAGCCTCGGGGTCCCGACCATGCTCGCCCCGCTGACGGTGATGAGGTCGACGTCGTTGATGTTGGTGATCGCCTTGACGACGTCGCCGTCCTTGACCTTCGCCTCGCTCACTATGGACGTGCCCGGCCTGTCCGGGGCGGCGAGGCTCTTGACCCTGAACGGGAGCTGGTACTTGGCGGCGCACTCGAGCGCCTTGGGGTGCACGACCTCGGCGCCGAAGTGGGCCAGCTCCATCGCCTCGGCGAACGATATGGACTCGATCATCTTCGCGTCCTTCACCATCTTGGGGTTGGCCGTCATGAGCCCGTCGACGTCCTTCCAGACCCACACCTCGTCGGAGCGGACCGACGCCCCGATTATGGACGCGGTGAAGTCGGAGCCGCCCCTGCCTATGGTCGTCTGGATGCCCTCCTGGGTCTGGGCGATGAACCCGCTGATCACCGGCGTGACCCCCTCCTCGAGCAGCGGGTCCAGGTTCTGCCTCACCTGCAGGGTGGTCACGTTCATCAGGGGCTGCGCCGCCCCGTAGTTGTCGTCCGTGACTATCCCCGCCTCGCCGCCTGTGAACGCCGCCGACTTCATCCCCAGGTCCTCGAGCACCGCAGCCAGGAGAGGGGCCGACAGCCTCTCCCCGAAGCCCACGACGTAGTCCTTGGAGCGCGGCGTCAGCTCGCCGATGTGCGCTATGCCCAGCAGGACGTTCCTCAGGTCGTCGCAGGTCGCCTTGAGCGACTCGAGCGTCCTCGCGAGTATCTCCTTGTCGCGTATGGCGTCCTCCGCGGCCTTGATGTGCCTCTCAGCGAGGTCGTCCGCCGCCTTGCGGACGAGGTCCTTCTTCTTCCTGCTCGCCTGGTTGGCCGCTTCCACGAGGGTGTTGGTGACGCTGTGCATGGCCGAGGTCACGACGGCGACCTGGTCCCCCTTGCCGGCGAACCTGTGCACTATCGTGCCCACCATCCTGAACTTCGCGCCGTCCGCGACGCTCACGCCTCCGAACTTCATCACCAGCCTCATGGCCTCATCATCCTCCTCTACCTGGCGAACGACCTCCGGATCTCTATGAGGTCCCTTACCACCGAGGTGGCCGTCTCCGGCCCTCCGGCCCCCTTGCCCACGAGGGTGACCTCCCCGGACGGGTGCGTGTCGAAGCAGATGGCGTTGAAGGTGCCGGAGACGTTGAGCGGGTGCGTGAGCCCGATGCTCTCTGGCGACACCTTGGCCCTGCTGCCGACGCTGCCGATGAGCTTGACCGCCTCGCTCCTGGCCGCTGCCTGGGCGATGTCCTCTCTGGACACCTTGGTTATCCCCCGCATGTCCACGTCCTTGATGGACAGGGACGTGCCGAGGACGTAGTTGGAAGTGATGACCAGCTTGCAGGCCGTGTCGAACCCCTCGATGTCGTAGGTGGGGTCGGCCTCCGCGTAGCCGAGGCGCTGTGCATCGGCGAGGGCGTCCTCCATGCTCGCGCCCTCGGACGACATCCTGGTGAGGATGTAGTTGGAGGTCCCGTTGAGGATCCCCCTGATGCTCCTGATCTCGCTGCCCTCGAGGCACTTCTTGGCGAAGTCCAGCACGGGGGTCCCGCCTCCGACCGTGCCGCTGAACTTGAACACCACCCCGTTGTGCTG
The DNA here is from genome assembly GCA_040751795.1 of Thermoplasmatota archaeon. Taxonomy (GTDB): domain Archaea; phylum Thermoplasmatota; class Thermoplasmata; order UBA10834; family UBA10834; genus UBA9653. The sequence goes on from JBFMHR010000002.1 coordinate 152,635, forward strand.
CGCGAGCTCCATCAGGGCGGGCATGGCCAGGGCCAGGGGCCCCTTGTTGGTGCACACGACGTGCCTCCCGCTCATCATGGACGCCTTGACGTGGCTGAGGCCTGGCTCCCCCTTCCTTATCTCGGTCGGGGTGGTCTCCACGGCGACCTCGCACTCGGTCTCCCTCACGGCGTGGACGCCGTCCATCGCCTCGTGGTAGGAGCCGCCCATGCCTGAGAGGTCCCCGCGCGACTTCTTGGAGTCCAGCGCCTTGCGCAGGTCCAGCCCGTCCTTGTCGAGCGCCGCGCCGTGGCTGTCGACTATGCCGACGATCCTGGGCTTGAGGCCGTACTCCCTCGCGAGCTTGGGCCCCTCGGAGATGACCACCTCGGCGAAGCTCCGCGCGACGACGCCGAAGCCGAGCAGGACGATTCTCATCTCAGAGCCCCTCCACGACCTTGCGCAGCGCCTCGACGGACGCCTCCACGACGGTCGGTCTCTCCGAGCGGGCCACGGCCACATCTGGGTCCTTGAGCCCGTGCCCGGTCGAGACGCACACTATCCTCGATGAGCGGTCCAACTTGCCGGAGGAGACGTCCTTGGCCAGCCCCGCGACCGCGGCCGCCCCGGCCGGCTCCGCGAAGATGCCCTCGAGTCCGGCCATCAGGCTCTGGGCCCTGAGTATCTCCTCGTCCGAGACGGTGGAGCAGGTACCTCCGGAGTCCCTGATGGCCTTGACGGTCTTCCTCCAGTTGGCCGGGTTCCCGATCCTTATCGCCGTCGCCACGGTGTCGGGCCTGGCAACGGGCACCAGCGACTGCGAGCCATCGGCGAACATGGCTGCGACGGGCGCCGATCCCGCGGCCTGGACGCCCATCACCTTCGGGTGGGTGCCGACCACGCCGAGTTCCTCGTACTCCCTGAAGCCCTTCCAGTATGCGGCGGAGTTGCCGCCGTTGCCCACCGGTATGTAGAGGTAGTCGGGAGCAGAGCCGCCGAGCTGGTCGCAGACCTCGTATGCGGCGGTCTTCTGCCCCTCGACCCTGAACGGGTTGACCGAGTTGAGGACGTACATGTCCAGGGGCCCGGAGGCCTTCATCACCATGTCCAGCGCCTGGTCGAAGTTGCCCTTGACCGACACGACCTTCGCCCCGTGCATCATCGCCTGGGCCAGCTTCCCCAGCGCGACCTTCCCCTCGGGTATCAGGACGACGCACCTGAGGCCGGCCAGCCCTGCGTAGGCGGCGAGCGACGCGGACGTGTTGCCGGTCGACGCGCACACCACGACCCGCATCCCGAGCTCCTTGGCCTTCGAGATCCCCACGGTCATCCCCCGGTCCTTGAAGGAGCCCGTCGGGTTCATGCCGTCGAACTTGATCCAGAGGTCGTCCAGGCCGAGGTGTCTCCCCAGATTCTCGCACCTCATCAGTGGGGTGCCGCCCTCGCCCCTCGTGAACACCGGTGTGCCTTCGGCGACGGGGATCAGTTCACGGTACCTCCAGACGGAGAGCGGGCGGCCCTTCCACGCGCCGCTTGAGAGCCTGCGCTGGGCCGACGGGATGTCCATCGAGACCTCGAGCAGGTTGCCGCACGAGGAGCACGCGTAGGCGGGCCGGGCCATGTCGTGGACCTTGCCGCACCCGATGCACCTCATCTCGAATGGCGCCATTTGACCTCCCCACTGGGGTGCGCCTGCTATGTGTAGAGAAAATATAAGCCCTTCGGACTTCTGGACGCGACGCGGCCGGCCTCTGGCCGAGCGCTGGCCCGGGTCTGTTGCACATATGTGTCCATGCGGTGCTGAGCCCGCGCCTCAATGGGTTTAATACCCACGGTGTCTGATGCCCTGCCAGGGACCACAGATGAGATACAGCAGGGCCGTCGTCTCTTCGCCGGCCTCCATCGCCAACTTCGGGCCGGGCTTCGACTCCTTCGGGCTGTGTCTGGACACGCCCAGGGACCTCGTCACCGTCAAGAGGGCCCCGGCCGGCTCTTTCGAGGTCAAGGTCGTCGGCTCCGGCTCGGTGCCGACGGACCCGATGAGGAACACCGCCTCCTACTCGGCGATCAAGCTGGCGGAGGCCTGCGGCTGCGAGGACGCCGGCTTCTCCATGACGGTCAAGAAGGGCATGAAGCCAGGCAGCGGGATAGGGAGCAGCGCCGCCTCGTCAGTCGGCGGGGCGCTCGCCATGGCCGCGCTCCTTGGCGTCAAGGACAAGAAGGCAGTGCTGGAGGCGGCTGCCATGGGTGAGGAGCTCATCTCCGGGGCGATGCACTTCGACAACGTCGCGGCGGCCCTCTACGGGGGCTTCACCGTCGTGTCCGACGCGCGGACGAGGACGATACTCCAGATCAGGCCACCGAAGTTCGAGGTCGTCGTCGTGGTCCCCGATGTCACCGTGGAGACGAGGAAGGCGCGCGCGGTCCTTCCTGAGAAGGTCCACATGAGGGACGCGGTCAGCAACCTATCGCTCGCGTCCGGCATGGTCCATGCGATGATGAAGCGGGACGTGAGGGCGATCGCCTCGCACCTCGACGACTCGCTCGCCATCCCCTACAGGAAGTCGCTGGTGCCGGGCTACGACGCGGTCCGCGAGAGCGCGCTGGCCGCGGGGGCCCTCGGTGTCTCGCTCGGAGGCTCCGGACCCGCGGTCTTCGCGATCGCCATCCGCGGCGCCTCGAGGATCAGGTCCGCCATGGCCGATGCGTTCAGGGAGTCGGCCGGCCTGGACTCGGAGTCCTTCGTGACCCACCCCGGCGAGGGCGCGAGGATCGAGAGCGTCTCGAAGTGATGCTAGAACGCTATCCGCTCGCCAGGGACCCTGGGGAACAGCGACACGTCCCGCACGTGCTTCTGGCCAGTCAGGAACCTCACCATGCGCTCTATGCCCAGGCCCCCGCCCACGGTCTGCGGGATGAGGCCGCTGCTGGCGACCTCGAGGTACCTCTTGAACGCGGCGGGGTCGGTCCTCCTCTCCCCCATCTTGCGCAGTATCTCCTGGTGCTCCCACTCCCTCTCGCCGCCCGAGAGCGCCTCGCCGTAGCCCTCCGGCCAGAAGACGTCGTAGTTGTGGTAGTAGCCCCTGCGCTCCTTGTCCTCGCGGTCGTAGAACTCCCTGCGGAAGTTGAGTATCCAGAACGGGTCCCTCTCGCTCTCGGAGGCGACCCTCTCGAAGTCGTCGCCGTACCTGGCCCTGAGGTCGTCGGACTCGTGGACCTTCAGGGGGAGCTCCGGCGTCCGCAGCCTCCTGCCGAGCGCCCTCAGGTCGTCCTTGCACTCCCTCTGGACGAAAGAGAACACGCTGCCGATCATCCCGTCGATGAAGCAGATGAAGTCCTTCTTGGTCGCGTCCTTGAGCTCGATGTCCACCTGGGTGAACTCGAAGAGGTGCCGGCCCGTCTCGCCCAGGCTCCCCTGCTCCAGCCGCACGTTCGGGGACATGATGTAGATCTTGTCGAACCCATCGTTGAGCAGGGCCAGCTGCTTGTGCATGATCATGCTCTTGGTGAGGTGAAGCCTCTGGCCGTAGTACTCGACCGAGGCGTCGAAGTGCGGGTGGTTGAGCGGGTCCGTCTCGGGGGAGAGGATCACGGGCATCGACTGGACCACGCCGTTGTCGTACATGTAGTCGTGGAGCGCCTTGAGGGCCGCGCTCTGCACCCTGAGTATGTGGGCCATCTTAGTCTCGCGGAGGTGTAGCACCGTGTCCTGCATGCTTATCATCGACGAATAGACGACAACACGGGATTCTATTTGACTATTTCCTCCAAATTGGCGGAAAATGGCCAAAAAGAGGCAATTATAATATATGATTCCCGTCATATTGCCGGAACATGTTGGACGAGAAGGACACGGCGATACTCGAGAAGCTCATCGAGGACTCGCGCAGGACGACCAAGGCGATAGCCAAGGAGCTCGACATACCGAGGGCCACCGTCCACGACCGCATAACGAAGATGGAACAGAAGGGCGTCATAAGGAGGTACACCGCGGTCCCCGACTACGTCCAGCTCGGCGCAGGAGTCTCCGCCTTCATACTGGTTCAGTTCGGGCCGGAGAGCGGCATCTCCCAGCGCGACACCGCCGAGGAGATATCCACGATCCAGGGGATATTCGAGGTCCACATGATATCGGGGGAATACGACATGCTCCTGAAGGTCCGCGGGGCCAGCATGGAGGAGATCGGCAGGCTGGTCATAGACAAGCTGAGGGACGTCAAGGGCGTGGCGCGCACGCTGACCTGCGCGGTCTTCACCACGGTGAAGGAGTGACAGCGTCTACCTGGCCCTCTTCTTCAGCAGCCTCGCCGCGGTCTCGCCGACCTCGCTCCTCACCGGCTCGACGGTGTGCTCCTTGAATATCCGCCTGACCTCGTCGCCGGCCCGGTCGAGTATGCTCCTGGAGCCCTTCTGGACCCACGCGTCCCACGACGACCTGTCGGCGACGGCGGGGATGAAGTGCTCCGTCCTGAACCTCTCCATCGTGTGCCTCTGTCCGAGGTAGTCCTTGCCTATCCCGACCCTCCGGATGACGTCGAGGGCGATGCTGTCCTCGGTGACGTCCATGCCCCTCGCCATCCTCCCGATCATCTGGGACATCTCGGAGTCGATCACGAGCTGCTCGAGCCAGATCGTCCTGCAGTCCTCGAGGAGGCCTATCCCGGCGATCATGTCCGCCCCGGCCAGGATCGGCGGCACGGCGCTCGCGTACTTCTCGAACGCGGCCTGCTCGTCCGGCTCCTTGGAGGTGGTGACGAACCCGCCGACGAGCGCGGGGAAGCCCAGGTCGTGGGCCATCTGCGCGTAGGCGGCGGAGGTCAGCCCCTGCTCGGCGCACCCTCCGGCCCTGGTCGACGCCTTCATGTCGAGCACGGCCATGCCGGCCGCGAACACGAAGGACGTGCCGGGGCTGCTGAGCTGGAACAGGGTGTTGCCCGCGAGCGCCTCCGCGACGGCGACTGTCACCGCGCCCGCGAGGGTGGCGGGGCCCGTGGCCCCAGGCCCTGGCATGACGTAGAAGCATATGGGTATCCCGGCCTCGGCCGCGACGAAGCCGGCCTCGAGCCCCTCGCCGTCGATCTGCAGCGGGGACGAGCTGGTGTGTATCGACGAGATGAGGGGCCTCTTCCTGAGCTCCTCCCTCCCGCCGGCGGCGGCGGACGCGAGCTCTATGACGTCCTCGACCTCCCAGGCCGTGGTGTCCGTGGCTATGGTGATGTGCTTCTCGGTGTTCTCCAGGGACGCCTGGAGGTCGTGGATGTGCCTCGTCCCCTGGGGGACGTCCTGCGACGTGACGTTGGGCCAGTTGATCCCGTGCCCCTTCAGGGCGTCGGCGACGAAGGCGCTCCTTGCGACGTCGGACTTCCTCGACTCGCGCCTCTGCCTCGTCTCGAAGTCCATCGCCATGGTGCCGTTGCCGTCGCTCGTGACGTAGGTGTGGGCCCCGTCGAGGCGGGCGTCGTGCCTCCTCGTGCGGCCGTAGAACGTGACCGCGCGGTTGGCCTTCCTCACGCACTCGTTGACCAGTCCGTCGGGGAACCTGACCACTGCGCTTTTCCTGTCCACTTCGCAGCCTGCCTTCTGTAGCATCAGCTGCGCTTTTTCGCTCCTGACCGCGACGCCGGTCCCCTCGAGCACCTCGAGGGCTGCCTGCCGTATCATCCTCATGTCGTCGTTCGTCAGGACGTCCCTCTTGTGTCTGACGGTTATGCTGTTGGCCATTCCTGTCCCCCCGGTTACGGGTCTCCTCTCTTCGGTATCGTCGATGATCGGGAAATGTGAAAAATGGATTTAGGCGGCCGGGCGGTCTCCCGCGCCGGCCCCTAACAGGTTTCTCATCTAGTGGACCTTCGACTCGCCGCCCCACATGGGCTTCTTGGCCTTCTCGATCACGCCGGTCAATGCCTTCTGCTTGTCCGCCGGGATCGGGGCGACCTTGTGCTCGGCCAGGATCTTCTTGACCCTGTCCCTCGCGGCGTCCCTGAGGGTCTTCGAGCCGGTCTGCGACCAAGCGTCGTAGGAGCGCCTGTCGATGAGCGTCGGCCTGAAGTGCTCGCTCTTGAGGTGGTCTACCGTGTGCCTCTGGGCGAGGAAGTTCTTCCCCACGCCGACCTTCTCAATCACGTCGAGCGCGAGCGTGTCCTCGTCCGCCCACTCGCCCCTGATGAGCCTCGCGATGGCGCCGATTATCTCGTTGTCCATCACGATCTCCTCGTAGTGCAGGCAGCTCGAGTCCTCGAGCAGCCCGACGCCGCACATCAGGTCCGCGCCCGCCAGCAGCGGCCCGACGCAGCCGGTGTAGTACTCCAGGACCGACTGGTCGCCGGGCACCTTGGCCGTCGCAGAGACGCCCACGCAGCTCGGCATCCCGTAGTAGTGCGCGAGCTCCGTGGCCATGGCCGAGGAGATCGCGTGCTCCGGGCTGCCTCCCGCCCTGACGGTCGTCCTCATGTCCAGCGGGGCGTTCCCCATGCCGTATATGACGGACGCGCCAGGCGTGTCGAGCTGGATCATGGTCAGCGCGCTCAGTACCTCGGCGTTGCCGACCGCGAGTGACCCGACGAGGGTCGCAGGGCCGGTGGCGCCGGGCTGCGGCATCCCGAAGAACACCAGCGGCACGCCCGCCTTGGCGAAGTAGAGGCTCGCGTCCATGACTCCGGCGTCGTGCTGGAGCGGTGCGTACGTGCACTGCAGGCAGGAGGTCAGAGGCCTCTGCCTGTACTCCTTCTCGCCGCCCGCCGCGATGTATCCCATCTCGGTCAGGTCCTTGGCGTCGGAGAGCGTCACGCCCGTCTCGTACATGACGTGCTTCTCCGTGTTGTTCAGGGAAGCGTCGAGGTCGTGCAGGTGCACGACCGACGGGTGCTGGTCCGTCGAGCTGACCATCGGCCAGTGGATGTGGACGTTCTCGAGGGCGTCGATGATCCTCGAGGAGTTGGCGACGTCCTTCTTGGTCGAGCCCCTCCTCTCGCCGGTCTCGAAGTCCACGGCGACCGCGCCGTTGCCGTTCGCGGTCATGTAGCTGTGGTTCAGGTCCAGCTTCGCGTCGTACTTCGGATTCCTCCCGGCCAGGGTGAAAGCGCCCTTCTTCTTGATGAGCGCCTCCTCGACCAGGTGGGACGGGATCTTGGCGACCCTCGTCTTCTCGTCGACGTCGCAGCCGTTGTCCTTCAACAGCTTCCTGCACGTCGGGCTGTCGACCTGCACACCGATCTTGTCGAGTATGTGTAGTGTGCTCCAGTGAATCCTGTCCAGGTCCTCATCGCTGAGGATCTGGAACCGGATGCCCCTCTTGATTCCGTAGGCCATTGGACCTCACCCGACGAGCCTCTTGGCGACCTCTACCGCGCTGGAGGCGTCGCCGCTGTACCCCTCGGCTCCGATCTCCTTCGCGTAGGTGTCCGTGACCGGTGCGCCGCCCACGAGGGCCTTCACACCGAGCTTCTTCTGCTTCATCGGGCCTATGACCTCCGCCATCCTGGGCATCGTGGTGGTCATGAGGGCCGACATAGCGACGATCTTGGGCTTGACCTCCTCCGCCTTCTTGACGAAGTCGTTGGAGGCGACGTTCACGCCGAGGTCGACGACCTCGAAGCCGTTCGAGGAGAGCATCGTCGAGACGAGGTTCTTCCCGATCTCGTGGATGTCGTCCTGGACGGTGCCGATGACGACCTTGCCGACGCTCGCCCTGTGCTGCCCCGACGGTACGGCGGGCTCGAGCACGGCCAACGCAGCCTTCATCGCCTCTGCGCCCATGACGAGCTCGGGTAGGAAGATCTCTCCCTTGCCGAACTTCTCGCCGACGGTCTTGATTCCCTCCGCAAGGCCCTTCTCTATGGCGACAAGCGGGTCAACGCCTCCCTTCAGCGCCTCCTTTGCGAGGTCGGCGATGGTCTCCATCTCGTAGTTTATCACTGCGTTCCTAAGCCGTGTCACTGCATCTTCCATTGGTGTAAACCCCCAATCGGTGTCCTTCCAGGACTCGCGTCCCGAAGGGCTCTTTCTGTCGGTCCTAGGGTGGTTCATCCGGAGACGAATCCCCTACTCCGATTGAACCGGCATACTCGATACCCTAATTAAGGTTTCTGTTGGGTGAGGGTCGCCCCACGGGACCGGCATGAAATGAAATGCGTCGTCTAATATATTAATCGCAACATGCCACTCAGTGGGCGCGAGCAAGCCCGGCCGACGCCCAACCCAAACGTTTTTCTCAGAGGAGGCGTTCACCCCCCTCTGAGGAGGCGAGTTCAATGCCTTGTTCGGTCGTGCCAGTGATTGAGCTTAAGGGTACCGCGAAGACGGTGAAGATAGGCGGCGGGATGACGCCGGTGCTCGTCGGGGAGAGGATCAACCCGACGAACAGGAAGGACCTCATCGCCAAGCTGAAGGCGGGCGAGTTCCAGGTGCTGGAGTTCGAGGCCAAGCGGCAGGTCGAGAACGGCGCGGACGTCCTGGATGTCAACGTCGGAGTCCCCGGCATCGACGAGAAGCACGCGATGCAGGAGGCCCTCAGGATAGTGCAGGACGCGGTGGACGTCCCCCTGTGGATCGACACGTCGGACCCGGCGGTGCTCGAGCTGGCCCTGAAGAACGTCAGGGGCCGCGTGGGCATCAACTCGACGACCGGCGAGGAGAAGCGCATGGACGCCGTCATACCTCTCGCGGCCCAGTACGACGCGGCCCTTGTGGGCCTGTGCATCGACGACGCGGGCATCCCCCAGACGGCCGAGAAGAGGGTCGAGATCGCGAAGAGGATAATCGACCGCGCCGAGAAGGAGGGCATGGACAGGAAGAACCTCATAATCGACTGCGTCGCCCTCGCCTGCGGCACATCGACCACGGGCGCGAAGGCCACCCTGGACACCATAAGGATCTGCACCGAGGAGCTCGGAGTCAACACGACCGTGGGCCTGAGCAACGTCTCGTTCGGCCTCCCCGACAGGCCGAGGCTCAACGCCGCGTTCATGCTGATGTGCGCCGGCCAGGGGATGACCTGCTTCATCGGCAACCCGCTGGACCCGAACATGCAGTTCTCGCTGAAGGCCTCGAAGCTCTTCTGGGGCGAGGACAAGTTCGGGATGGGCTACCTCACCTACTTCAGGAAGATGCAGGCCGCCCAGCCCGCGCCCGAGAAGAAGTGAGCCGGGGCCCCGGCCGAAACGCTCCAAACCCCTTGTTCTCTGCCACCCGCTGCGCAGCCATGGCTCACGCCGCTGTGAACGGACCCGGGAACGGTGCCAGTCCCCGGCCTCAGCGCTTCCGCAGCTTCGGGTTGAGCACGTCGTCGAGGGCGTACCCGACCAGCGAGAAGGACAGGACCATTATGATGATGGACAGTCCGGGCATGAGGATCCACCACCACGCCCCCATGCTGAAGGCGCTGTAGTCGTAGGCCCCCTCGAGCATCGCGCCCCAGCTGATGACGTCCGGGTCGCCCAGGCCGAAGAAGGTGAGGAACGCCTCGGAGAATATCGCGAGCGCGATGAGCAGAACGGTGTTGGCGAATATGAGCGGCATGACGTTGGGCAGGATGTGCACGCTGATGATGTGCGCGTCGCCAGCGCCGACGGCCCTGGCCCTCTCGATGAACTGCCTCTCCTTGATTGTCAGGACCTGCGACCTCACTATCCTCGCGGTGGAGGGCCAGCCGGTTATGCCTATGACCACTATGACCCAGATGAACTCCTGGCCCAGGATGGCCATCATCACGATCATCAGTGGGAACCAGGGCAGCACCAGGAAGAAGTCGGTGACCCTCATCAGGACCTCCGACGTCACGCGGCCGAAGTACCCGGCCGCAAGGCCTATCGACGCGCCCAGGACCACCGATATGAGCGTGGCGACGAGGCCCACCATCAGGCTGGCCCTGGCGCCGAAGACCGTGAGGCTGTATATGTCGCGCCCGGAGGTGTCCGTCCCGAACGGGTGTATCATCCCTGTGTAGGGCGACTCGTCGAAGGTCGGAGGCAGCGGGTTGACCCAGTCGGGCCTTATGGATGGTTCGACGTAGTCGATGCTCGTCGGGTCGGGGGCCACCGATATCCAGGGGGCGAACAGCGCCATCCCGACGAATATCAGCAGCACTATGAAGCCGGAGAAGCCGAGCCTGTTCTGCTTGAATATCCTCCAGGTCTTCTTCGACGACTTCACCCTCAGGCGGAGCTTGTCGATGTCCGTCTTGGTCACCAGGGCGTGGTCCCGCCTGAGCTTTGTGACGACGAACCATGTCGCGAGCGACACCGTTATTGCCGTGAGCAGGACCTTCCCCCAGTTCTCGTCGAGCCATGTGGGCGGGGCGTAGACGTCCATGTACGTGGCTGTCTCGTTCTCGAGGCCGCCGACGTCCGTCACCCTCAGCGTTATGGTGAAGTTGCCGGTCTCGTTGAAGTAGTACAGGTGGACGGGCCCGACGAGCTCGGCCACCGTCTCCCCGTCCTTGGATATGGTCCACTCGAAGAGGACGATGGCTGCGTTGTCCGTGGAGCCGGAGCCGTTGAGGGTTATCAGCGTGGACTGGAGTATCCTCAGGCCGCGGTTCGCCTTGGCGACCGGGGGCTCGTCGTCCACCCTCGCGGTCATGATCACATAGTCGACGCCCGAGTTGCCGTCCCCGTCGTGCACTGTCAGGGTGACGTTGTGCGCCCCGACCGTGGCGAACATGTAGACCGGGCTCGCCCCGTAGAGGACGCGGGAGCCCCCGTCGTAGAAAGTCCACGTGTGGTTGACGACGGCGACGTCGTCGGTCGAGCCGCTCCCGTCGAATGTGATGTTGAGCCCGAGGTAGACGGTCCTGTCCGGCCCGGCGTCCGCGACCGGGTGGGTCGGGTCCTGCAGCGCCGAGGCGAGCGGGAGCGCCATCAGCACGAGCACTGCGCACGCGATGACTGCGGAGACCACCTCCGTGAGGGGTGGTATCGTCCTGTCACCGGCATCGGTCATGCTGTTCGAGACAGACACATCATCACCCTCAGATCTTGACCCTCGGGTCAAGGTAGAAGTACACCATATCGGCGATCAGGTTCGCCACGAGCACGGCTATGGCCATGAGCAGGAACAGGGCCTGGAGGAGTGGGTAGTCGAGGTTCACGACCGCCTCCCAGGTGAGCAGCCCGAGCCCGTCGTACGAGAACACCATCTCCACCATTATCGTCCCGCCAAGCACCCAGCCGACGCTTATGGCGAGGACGGTGACGACAGGGAGCAGGGCGTTCTTCATCGCGTGGTCGTTGAGGATGCTCTTGTTCGAGACCCCCTTGGCGCGCGCCGTGGTTATGTAGTCCTCGGTGAGCACGTCCGTGAGCGAGTTCCTCATGATGAGCGCGAACTCGGCCATTATCTCGAGGGTGAACGCGATGACAGGCAGGACCAGGTGATACCCGCGGTCCATGACCTTCCCGAAGAGGTTCATGTCCGCGTAATCGGTCGGGCTGTAGGCGCCCTGTAAGGGGAACCACTGGAGCTCCCCGGCGAACAGCATGAGCAGTATGAGCGCGAACAGGAACGTGGGCATCGAGTAGAACACGAGGGCGAAGGCCATGCCGAGGGTGTCGGCCGGCCTCCCCCTCCTCCAGGCCGCGTACTTGCCCAGGGCGACCCCGAGCCACACCGCGAGGGCGGTGCCGATCCCCACGAGGAGGACCGTGTTGAATATCTTGGGGCCGATGGCGTCCTGGATGTCGCTGCCCTTCCAGACGCCGGTGCTGACGCCCAGGTCCCCCGTGAACACCTGTATTATGTAGTAGTACAGCTGGGTCAGCAGGGGGTCGTTGAGGTGGTACTCCTCCCTGATGAGGTCCTTCAGCTCCTCGGACCCGGACTTGGGCACGATGACGGCCGCTGGGTCGCCGGGCATGATCCTGAACAGGAAGAAGTTGAAGGCGATTATGGCGAAGAGCGTGATCACTAGGTAGATCAGCTTCCTGGTGAAGTACGTCCGCATGTCCATGTCAGCGCTCCCCCCTCTCGGCCGGTCTGACTTTCACTGGATCGTATCCCCTTTGCTCAGGCCACGCCTCGTCTCTTGCTCCCATCTTCTCGGCGCTATATGATGAAACGTATCATGGCCCGGGCTCGCGCCCGGGCCGGTATGGTTTTCACTCCCCGAGGGGGCTCTCGCCCTCCTCCTTCTTCCCGCCCTTCTTCTTCATGAGGAGCAGGGCCACGACCGCGACGACGGCCGCGACCGCCACCCCCGCGGCGACGAACACCATGATGTCGACATCAGGGTCGGTCACGGGCGGCGTGGTGTCGTCAGGCACCAGGTCGAAGAACAGCGGGTTCCCGGTCCAGAAGGCGTCCATGCTCCTTCCGGGGTCGCCCTCCCAGTCGCCCCACCCGGTGAAGGTGTCGGTCCTCCATGCGTAGGTCTGGTACGGGTAGGCGAGTATGATGTACGCCGCGTCCAGGTAGTTGACGCGCTGGCAGGCGTCGGTGTACTGCTTCCTGGTCTCGTAGTCGAACTCGGAGATGGACTTGCTGTAGTTCTCCTCGTACGCCTCGGAGGTGTACATGTTGTCGTTCCATCCCGCCCATGACCACTCGGACTGGCAGAAGAGCATGAAGTTCGGGTCGGGGTCCGCGCTCCAGTACCATATCATGGTGTCGTAGGCGTAGGAGTAGGCCTCGGTGCTCAGCTTCGCCTCGGTCATCACGGTGTACGTCAGGGCGACGCCGATGTCCGCCCAGACCTCCACGAGGTACGCGGCAATCTCCTTCTCCTCCGGGAACTCGATCCTGATCATCATGTCGAAGGCCAGGGGAGTGTCCGGCGGGACCCAGCCCTCCTGGACCGCAAGGCTGTCCACTGTGGCGACCCTCACGTTGGGGCTCGCCACGGTGTACTTGTACCCGTTGTCCTCGAGGTGCTGCTCCGCTGCGGCGAGGTCGAAGTCGTAGAGCTCGTCCGCCGTGGGCTCGTAGTGCCAGAGCTCGTTCACGGGGGATATGAGCGTCGAACCTTCCTCCGCGTACCCGAGGTAGTACTGGTCCACTATCCACTGCTTGTTCGTGGCCATCGCCAGGGCCTCCCTGACAGCCGGGTCGAGCCTGGCCGGGTTGGGGCCCTGGTCGTTCATGTTGAATGCGATCTCGGTCCAGTACTGGGTGCACTTCAGCCCATCGAAGACCTCGATGTCCGTCACGTCGCCGCTCTCCACGTCCGACTTCAGCGCGTCGTACTCGGATGGCGGGAACTGGGCTATGTCGAGCTCCCCGTTCTGGAGCGCCAGGTTCATGGCGACGGAGTCGTCGTAGAAGTACATGACCAGCTTGTCGAACTGGACCTCCTTGCCCTCCTCGGCCCAGTGGTGGTTCGGGTTCTTCAGGAGCGTGATGTGGTTGCCCTCGAAGTACTCGTCCTCTATGTCCGGACCGGCCATGAACGGCCCGGTGCCGACTATCGGCGGGCCCCCGTCGTCGAACAGACCGTTCCAGGTGAACGCGATGTCGAACGGCGTCATGGACTCGAGCTTGTGCCTCGGGATCATGGGGATGCAGATGAGCTCTGCGTATGCGGCAGGCGTCGGCTCCCCGCTCTCCCTCTCGTAGAAGTGGATCCTTATCGTGTCATCGTCCACCCGGTCGGCGTAGTGCATGAAGTAGGCGTACGGCTGGTACGCCCACCAGGTCTCGTAGAACTCGCCGTTCATGTCGATGACCCACTCAGCGTCCTCCGCCGTGAACGGCTCCCCGTCATGCCATCGGACATCAGGGTTGAGGTCGAACTCCCAGACGGAACCGTAGGGCTCCTCCGAGGCCACCAATTCCGGATCGGTGACGGGGACGATCGACCAGTTGGTGGCGATGTTGCCAACCGTCTCGAAGTCGTTCCCCACGGAGTGCAGGGCGTCGTAGACCAGGCCGTAGAACACGTACGCGGCGTCGGTCAGCCCAACCATCGGGTTGAGGCTGTCGACCTTCTGCATGAACCCGACCCTGAGTACGGTCTCGGTCTCCTCGTCCTGCGCGGCGACGGAGCTCACCACTCCGAACAGCCCACCTATCGGCATGCACAGGACCGTAGCTATCGTCACAATGGCACACAATGAGATTACCTTGCTCAATCTCCCTACCAAAGTCGTATCCCCCACACTTCCGTTGCGTTGGATCCTTCCCTAGGGACATCGCCAGGCAGGCGGCCCAGCCATCCCCCATGGCGCCGCTTTCCCCGCTGAGGCCCGTGACCCGGTGAAACTCCTCAGCCGGCGCTCAGGCACGTTGAATGTCCACTTTGGTATAAGAAGATTGTCACAATGAACGTGTTGATTCCCACAGCGTTCGACGCTTGAAGCAAAAATCGAAACGAAATTGCAAAAACACATGATAATTTACTATTTTCGTTGTCCGGCGTGTGAATCACTAGCGCACCGAGCAAGCGGCAGAGCGGATTCTGCCGCGATTCGACGGCGTGATCAGCTCTTGCGGGCTGAAGAGAGACGGGCGCCTGCGTCCTCATCTTGCTCCGCGCATTCTCGTGATTAGGCCGCGCGCATCTTCCTTGCCGTCTGTGAGTTCGGCTTGATGACAACACTTACTCCTGGACGTCTAGAATCCAACTATCTGGCTGTCACGAAGTGACAGGGTATTTATAGTGGCGAGTCCTTTTCGAGCGCTAGGCGGCAAGTTGAGCCCACGACATGGGGGAAGTTGCTAACATGTCTGAACAAGTGAATACTAGTGTACCTGCTAGTGAGCCTGCACAGCCGGCTTCGTCGTCCCCGCCGAAGAAGGACAACAAGAAGAAGCTATGGCTGATGATTGTGGCGGTGATTGTGGCGATATTGCTGATCAGCACCGCCGTGTATGTCCTCGTGATAAGCGACGGCGACGAGGAGGAGGCGATCGGTCTCGAGCTCGAGTCCGAGATCCTCCCCTCAGATGACATCACGATGGAAGCGCTGGGGATGGTGGAGCTAAGCGTAACAAGCATGCTTGTCAACGACACCGAAGACATATCGTATGAGATAGACGACTGGACCAATGTCACCTACTCGTGGTCGAGGACCCCGTACGAGCTCGGCTCGTTCGACCTCCTGGCACGGAGGGAGGTGCAATTCACTGCCACCAACATATCGATGTCTGGGACAGTGACATGCACCGTCGAGTGGGAGGACGAGATCGTCCAGGTCACAGCTGATGTGTACATCAACCCGCCGTACCTGGACTCGGTCCTGGTCACCCCGGACTCGTGGCAGCTCGCGCCCGAGGAACCCCACGATTTCACGGCGACCGCGCTCAACTCCGTGGGCGACGTTATGACGGGTGTGACATTCGCGTGGACCGTGTCTGGCATGGACGCCGCTGATTACACCCTCAGCTCTACGACCGGTTCGACCGTGACTTTCACCGGTCTGACCGAGGGCAATGCGACGCTCAACGCGACATGCACGGCCGGCCTCATCACGAAGGAGGGCGGCGCGGAGATCCAGGTGGGCGGGGCACCGATGAGGACGGTGGACTACCTCTACTACGACCTGTTCAACGTGCCCTTCGGCGAGTGGTGGGACTGGAGATGGACCTACTACGGCACCGAAGAGGTCGTGACCAGGGAGTACCCGTACATATTCAAGTGGTACGGGAACGCGACCAACGTGTGGCTATACGCCAACCAGCGGCTGAACCTCACAGGCAGGAACATGCCAGAGCTCAACATGAACGAGAGGCCCGAGTTCCTTCCGTTCCTGGGCGAGGCCAGGGGCGGCACCGCAAAGATCGACTGGTACATGCAGTACCTGACCGAGGAGGACATGGCGCGCTACCCTGACAACACTGCTGCTTGGCTCGATGGCTGGGTCATAGCCCTCAATGGGACAGTCACACTCGACCGGACGGCCGCGATGGCCGTGATGGGCATAACGAGCGAAGGATTCGACGACTTCGACACCTGGTGGGCGGCGAACGACGACATCTTCCTCAACGACTACATCGACTGGATACTCTACGAGGGCAACGACCGGCTGGACATCTTCTGTGCCTACGAGTACCCGCTGACTCCTCTGAGCTTCAACATATTCGCGGAGAAGGTCGGCGACGAGATCGTGCTCACCTACGACACGGTCACCTGGGGCATGGAGTCGATGATGTTCAGGTGGCTGAAGGATGCGTTCATGCCCGTCGAGTGGTACTACGAGGACATGTACTTCCGCGCGACCATAGGGCCGCAGTACACCGACATCGACATGGACACCGCGGTTGTCTACGCCGCCTATGCGTACGAGACCACACTAGACAAGGCGCCATGCTGGATGTGGGAGGCCCTGATGCAGGACTACGTCCCATCGACCGGTGCGCACCCGTATTCGCTGTTCGACGTCTACGAGGACCTCGAGTACTACAACTACGCCCCGGGCAGCCCGTGGTACGGCACCATGATGCCATACGACTACGCCCCTGGCGCACACAACCTGTCTGAGAACGAGACCATGGTCCTCGAGTGGCCTGGGGAGGACAACCTCCTGTTCTACACGCATGACGAACCCTACAAGACCTTCAACTGGACCGGCGCCATGACATGCAACTACTCCGAGCCGGACTGGGTGGAGTTCCCGGGACAGATCGCGCTTGACAAGGACGCGAGGACGCTGTCCTTCGAGGGGCCGATAGACTTCTGGACATGGTCGAAACTCCAGGCAGACACGTATCCGGGCGACACGAGGTACGAGAACCTGGGCTCGGAGTGGGACAGGCTGGGAGGAGTGCTTCCATACGGCTGCCCCACCATCGAATTCAGGCTGGCATCCGACGAGGACCCCGTCCCGTACACTCTCCGCGTGGAAGGCATAGAGAGCCCGATAGAGGAGGACACCCTGACCGGTGTTACGGTGACCGTGCTGGACCAGTTCGGCACGTTGTACACGACCTACACGGGCACGATCGAGTTCTCGTCCAACGACACAGGTGCGACTCTGCCTGCGCAGTACACCTTCCAGGCTGCGGACCTCGGGACGAAGGCGTTCCCAGACTCGGTCATGTTCAGCACCGCGGGGATCTACTACGTCATGGCGGAGGATGTGAGCAACTCGGCGCTGTTCGGTTCGCAGGAGAACATCGATGTGTATTCGTCCTCGATGCCGACCACCCTGCTCGTGGAGGGCGTCACAAGCCCGATAACGGCGGGAGTGGCCTCCGGGTTCACCGTGACCGTGCTCGACCAGGCGGGACTTCCGTACACGGGCCCGTATGAGGGGACGATAGAGTTCTCCTCCAACGACTCCGCTGCGGACCTGCCCCTCGACTACACGTTCACCCTGGCGGACGCAGGTACGCACACATGGGACGCGGCTGACGGCGTGACCTTCAACACTGCAGGGACGCGCGACCTGACGGCCGCGGACACCTCCGACCCGACGATCTCCGGCTCGCAGCTGGGCATCGTCGTGACGGAGGCGCCCAGGATGGATTCCTTCGAGGTCGCCCTGTCTGCGGACACGGCCATAGCTAACGACACGCTGCTGGACGTGACCGTCACGGCCATGGACCAGTTCGGGAACCCGTACACGGACTACGTCGGGACGGTCGTGTTCAGCTCGGACGACACCGTCGCCTCGCTGCCAATGGCCGACCTGACCTTCCTGGCAGGCGACCTGGGCGTCAAGACCTGGACAGGCCAGATCATGATGGGGACGCCCGGCGTGCGCACGGTGACCGTGACGGACTCCGTCGACGGGGCCATAACCGGCTCCGACGATGTGACGGTGACCGCGGAGCGCACGGCGACGTACTTCGTGATCACGGACATGGCCCCGACCGTGCAGATCAATGTGGCCGAGGCGTTCACCGTGACGGTGTACGACCAGTACGACGATGTGTTCGTGGCATACGACGGGATCGCCACGTTCAGCACGAACCGGAGCGGCGAGGTCACGCTCCCGTCCGACTACGACTTCGACCCGGCCGACCTAGGCACGGCAGACTTCAGCGCCACGTTCACCGTGGAAGGTTACTTCACGGTGACTGTGAGCGACCTGGCCGATGCATCCGTCACCGGCGAGGTGACGGACATCCGCGTGACCGCCACGGCACCTGTGCTGGACCACTTCGTCGTCGAGGGCATAACCAGCCCGATGTGGGAGGACAACTACTCCGACGTCACCGTGACCGCGTACGACCAGTTCGGCGGCATGTTCGTCGCATATGTGGGCACCATCGAGTTCACGACGGATGCGGCCGCAGGCACATACACGTTGCCGGCCGACTACACCTTCCTCGTTGCGGACGACGGGACCAAGACCTTCCCGCTCGGCGTGATGTTCGAGGAGGGCGGCACGTACTATGTCGCCGCGACCGACACCGGAGGCGGAAGCGAGACGGGCTCGCAGACTGGCATAGTGATCGTCGAGCTCGAGCCCACGACACTGGTGATATCCGGTGAGCCGACCGGAGTGGTCGCACCCAGCGAGACGTTCTCGCTGACTGTGAGCGTCTACCACCAGTTCGACGAGCTCTGCTACGAGTACGACGGCACGGTCGAGTTCTCGACAGGCGACGCCGACGCAGGGGTAGTCCTGCCAGCCCCGTACACGTTCACCGAGGCCGACGCGGGGACGCACGACTTCACGGACGAGTTCGCCCTCGTGACTCCGGGTGCCCAGACGGTCACCGCGGAGGACCAGGCCGACGCGGCCCTCACGGACACAGTGACCGTGACGGTCGAAGCGCCCCCGGAGAGGACGGTGGACTACAGGGTCTACGATATGCTGGCCGAGCCATTCGGAGCATGGTGGGCCGACAGGTGGGAGGGATACTCGTCGGACATAATCGTGAGCACCGGAACCAATGCCAACGCCGCCCTCTACTACATCGAGGGCGCTGACGGTGGGGCCGACGTCGACACGCAGGGCATCATATACGCCCCGTACAGGTACAACATCAGCGCGAAGAACCTGGACGCGATCAGCGTGCACTCGCCGGAGTTCCTCCCGAGGTACAACGCCGCGCCCGTCGTCGGTGCAGAGGCGACGATGAACCTGTACTACCAGTACATGTACGAGGACTGGTACGTGAACACGGTGTTCCCGGACTGGACAGGGACCCTCGGATTCCCGGGGAGCCAGTACTGGCGCCAGCAGGACGGTTACATCACGACGACGCTGTACACCGTCACCATGAACCGCGAGGCCGCCTACGAGTGGATCAACCTCCCGCTCTCAGAGACGGACCCGGAGGCCTGGTACGCGACCCAGCAGGCCGCGATGAACACGTGGTACGGCGACTGGTTCCTGTACGAGGGGGACACGAGGCTCGACATCGCCTTCGGCTACGAGGACAACTACTACAGCGAGTACACGTCCTCACGGGTGGCCTACGACTCCGGCACCGGAGAGGTCACCCTCGAGATCGCGCACTTCAGCTGGGGCTACGAGGTCCTGCTGACCCGGTGGCTCACGGAGATCGGCGTCTCGTCCAACCACGAGCCGTGGTACGAGGACTTCACCATGGACGTCTACTACGGGGAGGAGTACACCGACCTGTGGATGGACGCGGTGTGCCAGTACAGCCTGCACGCGGTGAAGTCGAACGGGACGGCGGGCGGCTCGGCGTGGGCGTGGGAGCCTGCCCACATCGACTACATCATCGAGAGCGAGCTGCCGACGTGGTACGCTGGCACGCCCGATCTGCCGAGCGAGTACGAGCCCTACTTCCCGCTCACCTACCAGAGCTGGAATTCCGGGGACAACCTGTTCAGCGACGAGGTGACCTACGAGTACACGCCGTACTGGTTCAACCTCACGGACGGGGAGACCCTGACCTTCGAGATGCCCGCGGCATCCATCATGGGCTATGAAGGGGTGGGCCTGGACTACACGGACTACATCCTGGCCGAGGGCGGCGACCTCTCTTCGTTCGAGGCGATAGAGACGACCGGCGATGTCACGCTCGGGCACTATGTGACCGGCGGTGCGGACCTCAGCGCCATGGTGAGCGGGTCCACCCTGACGATCGCGGGCCCGGTATCGTTCGACAACGTGAGGCACACGCCCGACGGCCCGCTGTACCACGGGGCGCCGTGGATAGAGTTCGATGTCGGCGCGGTGAAGCTGGCGGCGATGGACTCCGGTGAGGTCCTCGAGCCGTCGGCCCCCGCCTCGTCCGCGTCGGCCGCAGCGGCCGGAGCCAGCTCGGCCTCGGGCGCCATATCCATGATGGCGGTCGTGTGCGCGGCGATGGTCGCCGTGGCCGCCCTCGGGGCGGGCCGCAGGGTCTCAGCATAGGTCTGGACGGAACCAGAAACCCCAAAACCTCTTACATTCTTCTTATTCCTTCCATGACGGGCGGAGCGTGGACGCCGGCTCTACGCGTGAGGGTGCCTCTCGGCCGGGAAGACGATGCAGAACCTCGCACCGAGGTCGCTCTTGCCGGGGACCCTGTCCTCGACCCATATCCTGCCCGAGAACTTGTCCGCCAGCGCCCTGCATATCGACAGGCCGAGGCCGCTCCCGGAGATCTTCGTGTCGTGCTTGAGCCTGACGTACTTCTGGAAGAGCATGGCCTTCTTGTCGTCCGGGACCCCGTAGCCGTTGTCGGAGACGCAGACCTTCCAGGCCGGGTGCTCGCGGTCGAGGACCTTGTTCACCGTCACGTCGATCTCGACCTCCTCGTGGGGGTCGTACTTGACCGCGTTGTTGAGGAGGTTCACGAAGAGCTCCTCGACCAGGGGGTTAGCCCTGATGTAGGCCTCCTCGGGCGCCTCCAGCTTGATGCCGACCCTCTTGGGGGAGGAGGTCGTTATGCCGGAGACGACCTTCCTCAGGACGTCGCTGAGGTTGACGAGGACGAAGTCCTTCGAGTCCATGCTGCCGATCTTGGTGAGCTTCTTGACGTTCTCTATGAGCCTCGCGTTCTCCCTGATCAGGTGCAGCGACTTCTCGAGGGAGGCCTTGGCCGCGTGGGGGAGGTCCTTCTCCTTGTGGACCATCTCGACGTAGTTCAGGGTCGCGAAGTTGTAGTTGTTGATGTCGTGGAACATGAGGTCGTTGAGCATCTCAATCTCCCTGTTCGCGTCCTGGAGCTTCGAGACGAGCTGCGCGTTCTCGAGGGCGATCGACGCCTGCTGGGCGAAGAGGAGGCCCGCCTCGAGGTCGTTCTGGGTGAACACCTGCCCCCGGTCCCTGTAGAGCTCCAGCACGCCTATCACGCCGTGGGAGCCCGTGAGCGGTATCGCCAGCATCGAGTTGTGCTCGAGCGGCACGCCCGGGATGTCCGCAGACCTGGGGTCCGCGTCGACGTCGTCAACGAACTCCGCCTTCCCGGTCCTCGCCACGAGCCCGACTATCCCCTCGTCGAGGCCGCCGGGGTCGCCGAGAATCTCGTCCGAGTACCCGCCCACGGCGTACACGGGCTTCACCAACTGGTTCTGCCAGTCCACGACGTAGAACGAGAGGTCCTTGTACCTGACCACGTCCATGATGTGCGACGCGATGGCCGCGTAGATCTGCTCGGTGCTGATGGCCCTCTGGAGCTCCACGCTCGACCTGACCAGGGCCTCCTGGAGGCCCACCTTCCCCTCCAGGGAGGAGAACAGGACCATGTTGTCTATCATGCCGCCGAGCAGGTCGGCGACCATCTGCAGCGCCTCGGCGCTGTTCCAGTCGTACTCAGCCTGCTTCGAGTCGAGGAGGTTGAGGGAGCCGAGCACCCTGCCCCTGGAGGTCAGGGGGACCGCTATCATCGAGCTCGCCCTGTTCACCTCGAGGAGCCCGAACTCGGTGAAGAGCTTCCTGCCGGCCTCCTTCTCGACTATGATCGCCTTGCCCCCGAACCTGAGCTTCTCCACGATGCTGCCCTCGAAGGGGACCTTGCCCAGGGAGACGGCCTTCTCGCCGTGCCTCGGGTCGGGGACGAAGACCTCGACGTGCCTGCCCTTCTCCTCGGTGATGCCGGCGCAGATGTAGTCGAACTCCAGGAGCTTCTGCAGCTCCTCCGACACCTTCAGCAGCACCGTCCTGATGTCCTTGTGGGTGCCGGCCAGCTTCGCGATGCGGTTCATTATGTCGGTCCTGAAGGCCTTCTCGCGGAGCTCGTTCTCGACGCCCTTCCGCGTGCTGATGTCCCGGGCGACCGCCGCGATCCCGAGGGCGGTCCCGTCCATCTCCCTTATCGCGCATGCCGTGAGCGAGGCGACGAGCACCATCCCGTCGCTGCGCCTGAACTTGATCTCGTAGTCGTGGATGGGGCTGCCCTGCTCGAGGAGCGACACGAGCGCCTTCCACTCGAGGTCCCTGTCGACGACCTCCTTGGCCACGTTCCTCGAGCCCATCGACTCGTGCCTGTAGCCCAGCATCCTCGCGAACGCGGGGTTCGAGAATAGTATCTCTCCCGACTTCCTGCAGACGAATATGCCGTCCAGGAGCTCGGAGGTCAATAGCCCAACGTCTAGCTTCTCAGCGCTCATCGATGCCCCACCGGATGGAGCTGGATGGCTCCAGTCGGCAACCAGGCCGCGCACGGGGGTACGCGTCCTTCTCACCTTAAGCAGTTGTTCCCGATAAAAAGGTTACCGGGAGGTTCGCACTTTTGACGTTGACGCGGCCGCCCCCTGCCAGGGGCCTCCGGGCGCCGGTCCATGGCAAAGGCTATCAGGCGAGTGGTCGATTTCCCCGCGGCCTGCAGATGGACGCGAAGATGCACAAGCTCTTCCTGACCCGGTGCGACGTCCGCCCGGAGGGCAGGATGGTCAGCGCCGCCGACTGCAGCGCCTGCCCTCACGGCAGCGTCGTGGACAACAGGGCGCGGGTCCTCTGCTACGGCGCCACGAAGTTCTTCACGGCGCCGTGCTTCTACGACATGCGGGCGTCGGCCACCGTGGCCGATTGCGAGGCGTGCCACTACGGCAAGGTCTCCGAGGACCGCATGAGGGTCTTCTGCGGCAGGATGTGAGGCGGCGGCCTCCGCCGGATCATTTCGCGCGGCGCGGAGCCTGGCCAACAGTATTATATAAAGCGTCGCTACAATACATAACCTGGATGGGATGCGTCGATGGGCTCAGCAATGGCTTCAGGTGCCACCTTTTCTCCTGACGTGAGGCCGGGCAACGTCTACCTGGTCGAGGAGAGGAGGCCGAGGTCCAGCTACGAGATGCTGGAGCACGCCCTATCCTCCGGGTGCGCAGGCCTGGTGATGACCCGCGACTTCCCGAAGAAGCTCCTCAGCGAGAAGGACATCGACAGCTGCAGGATCGTATGGCTGACCAACCTCGTGGGCGAGGGAAGGGTCAACCCGACCGCGATAGGCATACTGATGAGCCAGGTGCGGGCCTTCATAGAGTCGCAGAAGAGGGCCGTCGTCCTCATCGACGGCCTCGAGTACCTCGTCTCGCTCAACACCTACGACCGGATGCTGCAGTTCATGCACCAGCTGAGGGACCTGGTCGTCACGAACGATTGCGTCCTCATAGTCCCGGTCGACCCGAGGACCATGTCCGAGAGGGAGATGGCCCTGCTCGAGAGGAGCATGGAGGTCGTCGTGCCGAGGCCCGAGGCGGAGCTCGCGGACGAGCCGATCCTGAACCCAGGGACGGGCGAGATACGCCTGATGGACGTCGGGCCGAGATAGCCTTTTCTGAGCAATAGAACTGTCCGAGCCTGATTCTACAGCCCTTTTGAGGTTCAGCTGTCGAGGGCCCGCTCGAAGAATCCCGCGAGCCCGCCCACATCCTCCACGACGATGGCGCTGCCGGCCTTGACCAGGACCTCCTCGGGGACATCGCCCGTCATCACGCCGATGAACGGGACGCCCGCGTTGGCGGCGCACTGCGCGTCTATGGGGTGGTCCCCGACGAACACGGTCTCGTCCTTGTCCACGGCGAGCGCGTCCACGAGGCGAAGGTAGGAGTCGGGGAATGGCTTAGGCCTCGTGTGGGAGTTGCGGCACTCCATGGCGTCCACGAGGCAGGCCAGCCCAGTCAGGGACAGCGCCCTGGACGCGTACTCCTCGCACCCCCTGGTCAGCACCCCCACCTTGACCCCCCTCGCCCTAAGCGCCTCCAGGACCTCCCTCGCCCCGGGGAGGGCTGAGGTCCCCTCCACCCTCTCCATCTCCACCGAGTCCATGATCCGGTCGAGCTCGGCGAGCATCCTCCGAACCTCGGGCCCGGGGACCCCCCTCCGGGCCATGCGCCCCTCGAACCTCTCGAGGATGGCGACTATCGTCTCCGAGAGGCTGTAATCCCCGGGGTCGTCCCCGAACTCGCCCATCCTCCTGATCACCAGGGACTTGAACTTGGGGAAGTCGACGGTCGACTCCACGAGGGTGTCGTCGAGGTCGAACACGACGGCCCTCAGCCTCCTGCCGGGCCTCAGGTCGCGCCATTCGGGCTGGGAGTGCGGCTGCATCCGCCCGATGAACCGCCCGGGCCCACTTAAACCCTTTGCGCCAGGCGGCGCCGGGGGGATGTTATCAGCGGTGATTCCCTGGGGGTAGGCTATATTAGGCGCGCTCGCCCCTCGGAGTGTCAAGAGACAGGAAGAGGGAAGACAAGGATTTTCCTTCTGGCCCGGGATCAGCCACTCTCCTCCCCCCAAACCCCCCAACCGGGCCGACAACCCCCTCTTCCTTCTCCGTTCCCCCTTCTCGGCCAAGCTCCCCCCAAGGCTCGTGCTGGAGGCGCCTCGAACCAAATCGAAGCGGATAAATAGGCATATCCCACTCTTTGGCCGAGGGGGCGCGTCACCGCGGGGTCCCCGCGCGGCGCGCCACAGCGCAGACCGGAAGGTGCAACGATTGACCGCATCGAAGAAGGCAGCCCCTCCGCCGGAGGACCCGGACATGGGCCAGCTCAGGGCGGAGATACTCAAGGTCGCGAAGGAGGCCAAGGGGCAGCTCGGCCTCTACGTGAAGCACGTCGAGACCGGGAGGGAGCTCGCCATCGAGGCGGACAAGATCTTCCCCCTCGCCAGCGTCTTCAAGCTGGGGGTGATGGTGGAGACCTTCCGGCAGGTGGCGGAGGGCTCGATATCCCTGGACGAGAGGATAGAGCTCGAGCCGAAGCACTACTGCATCGGGGAGGGCGTGCTGCAGTACCTCTCCCCGGGGCTGAAGCCGACCGTCTCGGACCTCCTCGCCCTGATGATCATATCCACGGACAACACGGCGTCGGAGATGCTCTGGAAGCGGATAGGGCTCCAGAGGGTCAACATGATGATGAGGGAGATCGGCCTCGCCAAGACCTCCATATACATACCCTACAGGGAGAGCTTCCTGATGTCCATGGGGTACGGCCCGTTCAAGGCGCTGACCATCCCTGAGGCGGCCCGGAAGTGGAAGGGGATGTCCGACATCGAGAGGATGAAGGCGCTGAACGAGACGGAGCGGGACTCGGCCGGCCTCTCCGTCGAGGAGTTCAGGCGGAAGTACGAGCGCATCTACGGCCTCAAGGCCGAGAAGAAGTTCAAGACCCAGAGGGTCTACGACGAGGTCTTCGACAACCTAGGGACGCCCAGGGAGATAGGCATGCTCCTGGAGAAGATACTCAAGAACGAGGTCGTGTCCCCTCAGGCGTGCAAGGAGATGCTCAGGCTGCTGATGATGCAGAAGGACGAGACCGCCTCGTCCTACCTGCTGGCGCCGGACATCCCGGTCGCGCTCAAGTCCGGCACGACGGCCGCCTCCCTCACCAACGCCGCGATCATATTCATGTCCTCGACATCGCACGTGGTGCTCTGCACCTTCTTCAAGAAGATCGAGGAGAGCCACTTCGAGAAGGCGCTGGAGGCCGAGGCCAAGATCGCCCGGCTGGTGTACGACCACTTCTCGAGGATACGCTGACCCAGCCTACCTGCCGGGCCTGCGCGCCCAGACGGTCTCCTTGTCCCTGAGCTCCGCCGCGAGGCCTCCTCTCCGCCCCATCTCCCTGCTGGAGACGCACAGGGGAGCTATGGTCACGTTGGTCCTCTGCCGCACCGCCTCCGCGGCCTCCGCCGCGGCGGCCTTGGCCTGCTCCTCTGGGACGGAGTCGTCGTAGACGACGGCCACGTCGACCTCCTCCCCGGGCCTGTGGTCGCCCCTCCCGACCGTGCCGAAGAGCCTGCACTCCGAGACCCACTCGTGCCGGGAGAGCGCCTCCGCGAACCCCCTGGCGGCCGCCCTCTGCGGGTCGGTGTCGGGGATGGTCCTGAGCGTCCTCAGCTTCCCAGGGTCGTCGGTCATCCAGACCGCCACCGCGTTCCCCACCTTGCGCGTCTGGAGCAGTCCGGCCTTCTTGAGGTCCCTCACCGCCCTCCAGGTCGTCATCACGGGGACCTGCGACGCCCTCGCGAGCTCGTTGATGGTGAACTGCCGGTCGTGGTAGGCCCTGAGGGTGCGGAGCACCTCAATCCTCCCGGCCCTGGCCAGCGTACTTATGAGTTCCCTCGAGAGCATGTCAATCATACCACTGTTGGTATGGATATACCTTCATTGGTATAAAATGGCGACGCATAAGCACAGCCAGTCGATGCTAGGGATGTCGCATAAGTCGTGTCGGGAGGCGTCAGTCGACTATCGGCTCGAGGACGGCGACCTCCCTCTCGGTGGCGTCGACCGCGACCTTGGCGTTCAGGGGCAGCATGCCGTTGAACTTGCCGTGGCCCGCGCAGAGGCCCCATATGGCGGGCCTGCCCGCCCCTCCGACCCTCTCCCTCACGATCTCCTCCACGCTGGGGTACGGGTTGTCGGGCTTGAGGGTCTCGGAGATCTCCCCCATGATGACCGCCCTGGCCTGCTCCAGCTTCCTGCACAACCTCAGCTGGGTCAGGTGGAACTCGATGTAGTAGTAGGACTCCCTGACCTCCTCTATGAGGAGGACCTTGTCCTTGGTGTCGATCTCGTACCTGCTGCCGAGGGTCCCGGTCATGAGGGTGAGGTTCCCGCCGCAGAGCCTCCCGGCCGCCTTCCCGTCGTTTATGGTCATGAGCATCATGCCGCCGGGAGGGTTGGAGACCTCGTGCAGCTCATCCTGGCCCATGAGCAGCCTGATGGCCCTCTTCAGGTCCTCGGTCTGCGTCTTGATGAACTCCTCGCCCTTGGACGGGTCGATGTCCACCAGGGGGCCGTGGAACGTGACCATCCCGCACAGCTGGTTCAGGGCGATGTGGTAGCCCGTGATGTCGCTGAAGCCCATGAAGGGCTTGGGGTGGTCCTTGATCATGTCGAAGTCCAGGAGGTCAAGTATCCTCATGGAGCCGTAGCCGCCCGTCGCGCACAGCACCCCGTCGACGGTGTCGTCCTCGAAGGCCCAGTTGAAGTCGTCGGCCCTGGCCCTGTCCTCCGCCGCCAGCGTGCCGACGGTCATCAGCTTCCGGGTCGTGTCCCCGAGCTCGACCTTCAGCCCCGCCTTCTTCAGGACCTCCAGTCCCATCTTGATCCCGACGTGGTCGGGGTTGCTGGACGGCGATATCACCGCTACCTTCGAGCCCTTCCTCAGCCTCGGCGGCCTCTGGACCTTCATGCTTGAGTCCCCCTGACGCCCGAACGGCGAACCGGCATAAAAGCCCGTCGCGCCCCCCCCTCCAAACCTATATTCATCCGGTGGGGGATTTGGAGGCGGCCACGGGAGGAGCCGATGGACAACAGCGAGGTCGCCGCAGTCCTTTACGAGATAGCCGACCTCCTGGAGCTTCAGGGCGTGTCGTTCAAGCCCCAGGCTTACAGGAGGGCCGCGCGGAACATCGAGCAGCTCGGCCGGCCCCTGTCCGAGGTGGCCTCGGAGGGCAAGCTCGACGAGGTCCCAGGCGTCGGCGAGGCCCTGTCCAAGAAGATCCAGGAGCTCCTGGACACGGGGGAGCTCGAGTACCTGGAGAAGCTGAGGGCCGAGGTCCCCGAGGGGCTGGTCGGGATCCTCGGGGTGCCGGACGTCGGCCCGAAGACCGCCATGCTCCTCCACAAGGAGCTGGGCATTTCCAGCGTCGAGGAGCTGAAGGAGGCCGCCCTGGCCCACAGGCTGAGGGGCCTCAAGGGCTTCGGGGAGAGGACAGAGGAGAGGATACTCCAGGGCATAAGGGTCCTGGAGTCCAAGGGGGAGAGGATGCTCCTGGGCGAGGCGCTCCCCATGGCGGAGGCCTACGTCGCCTACCTCAGGTCCACGCAGTCCATCGACAGGGCCAGCGTCGCGGGGAGCCTCAGGCGGGGCAGGGACACCATTGGCGACATAGACATCCTGGTCGGGGACGACGCCCCCTCGGCCGTCATAGACGCCTTCGCCGCGTATCCGCTCGTCGAGGAGGTCCTCATGAAGGGCCCGACCAAGTGCAGCGTACGCCTGGAGGGGGGCATGCAGGTCGACCTCAGGGCGGTCGAGACCAGGAGCTACGGCGCGGCGCTCCAGTACTTCACGGGCTCGAAGGAGCACAACGTCGCCCTCCGCAGGATCGGCGTCGAGATGGGCCTCAAGCTCAACGAGTACGGCCTCTTCGAGAGGGACTCCGGGCGGATGGTGGCCGGCGCCACGGAGGAGGAGGTGTACTCCGCCCTCGGCCTCGCGTACATCCCCCCGGAGATGAGGGAGAACTCGGGGGAGATAGACGCGGCCAGGGAGGGGAGGGTCCCGGAACTGGTGCGCGCGGAGCACGTCAGGGGCGACCTCCACAACCACACGGACTGGAGCGACGGCTCCGGCCCGATAGGCGGCGTCGTGGCGGAGGCGGAGAGGAGGGGGTACGAGTACGTCGCCATCACCGACCACACACAAGGCCTCAGGATAGCGAACGGCCTCACCCCCGAGAGGCTGAGGTCGCAGGTCGACGCCGTGAGGAGGGCCGAGGAGTCAGCGGGGGGCATAAGGGTCCTCGCCGGGTCGGAGGTCGACATCAGGGCAGACGGCTCGCTCGACATGCCGAAGTCGGTGCTGAAGGACCTGGACATCGTGATCGGCTCGGTCCACTCGCGGTTCAAGATGGCCAAGGATGAGATGACGAAGAGGGTGGTCGAGGCGGTGTCTTCGGGCCAGATCGACGTCCTGGGCCACCCCACGGGCAGGCTGATAGGCCAGAGGAGCGCCTACGAGCTGGACCTGGAGGTGGTCTTGGACGCGGCCGCCCGGCACGGCGTGTGCATGGAGGTCAACTGCTTCCCGGACAGGCTCGACCTCAGGGACGTCGACTGCAGGGCCGCGGGGGCGAAGGGGGTCAGGGTGGCCCTTGGGACCGACTCGCACCGGCCCGAGCACATGGGGTTCATAAGGCTCGGAGTCATAACCGCTAGGCGGGGCTGGCTCGGGCCGGGGGACGTGCTGAACGCCCTCAGCGCGGCTGAGCTGGCAAGGCACCTCTCAGGCAGGAGGCCGTGACCGTGGACAGGCGCAGCGCTGAGGCGAGGATGAGGGAGCTCGTGCGCGAGATCTCGCACCACGACGTCAAGTACTACGTCGAGGACAGCCCGGAGATCACCGACCGCGAGTACGACGCGCTCATGCAGGAGCTGAAGTCGCTCGAGGCGGAACACCCCGACCTCGTCCTCCCCGACTCCCCCACCCAGAGGGTCGCGGGGAAGGCGGTGGACGAGTTCCCCCAGGTCGAGCACAGGGCCGCGATGCTGAGCCTGGACAACTGCTACTCCGCGGAGGAGCTGAGGGAGTTCGACTCCAGGGTCAGGAAGTGGCTCGGCGGGGAGGAGGTAAGGTACGTCGTCGAGCCGAAGATAGACGGGCTCGGCATCGCCCTGCTCTACGAGGGCGGAGCGCTCGCGAGGGGCGCCACCCGGGGCGACGGCCGCGTCGGAGAGGACGTGACCACCAACATCAGGACGATCAAGAGCATCCCCCTGAGGCTCAGGCCGGAGGGCGGCTTGACTACCGCCGAGGTGAGGGGCGAGGTCTACATGCCCTCCGGCGGCCTCCAGGAGCTCAACAGGGAGAGGGAGGCGGAGGGGGAGCCTCCGTTCGCCAACACCAGGAACGCGGCCGCCGGCTCGATAAGGCAGCTCGACCCGAGGGTTGCCGCCTCCAGGCCGCTCGACGCGTACTTCTACACGCTGAGCTACTCCGAGGGCCGGATGCCGGACACCCACCACGGCTGCCTCGACGCGATGAGGGCCTCGGGCCTGAGGGTGAGCCCGCACACGGAGGTCCTGGGCTCCATCGACGAGGTCGTCTCGCACATAGCCTCCTGGGAGGCGAAGAGGGAGACCCTCGACTACGACATAGACGGCATGGTCGTCAAGGTCGACTCGCTCGAGCAGCAGGGGCGCCTGGGTTACACCGCGAAGAACCCGCGCTGGGCCATAGCCTACAAGTACCCGCCGAAGCAGGCGGTGACCAGGCTCCTGGACGTCGTGTTCCAGGTCGGCAGGACCGGCGCGCTGACGCCCGTCGCGGTGCTGGAGCCAGTGGAGATCGGAGGCGTGGTCGTGTCTCGCGCGACGCTCCACAACGAGGACGAGCTGAGACGCAAGGGCGTGATGGTCGGCGACATGGTGCTCATCGAGAGGGCGGGGGAGGTGATCCCCCAGGTCGTCCGGCCCCTCGTCGAGAGGCGGACCGGTGCGGAGAGGGAGGTCGCCGTGCCGACGGCCTGCCCCGTGTGCGGCTCGGAGGCCCTCCGCGGGGAGGGCGAGGCCGTGAGGAGGTGCGTCAACGCATCGTGCCCCGCCCAGGTGAAGGAGCGCCTCATGCACTTCTGCTCGAGGGGCGCGATGGACGTGGAGGGGGTCGGGCCGGCGCTGATCGACCAGCTGGTCGACAGGGGCTTCGTGAGGGACGCCTCCGACCTGTACCGCGTCGGCGAGGGGGACCTCCTCTCCCTCGAAGGCATCGCGGAGAAGTCGGCGGGGAACATACTGGATGCCATCTCCGCCTCGAAGGACAGGGACCTCGGCAGGGTCGTCCACGCGCTGGGGATAAGGCACGTGGGGCGCACCACGGCTTCGCTGCTGGCCGAGCGGTTCGGCAGCATGGACTCGCTCATGTCCGCCCCGGAGGAGGAGCTCTCCAGGGTGGAGGGGATCGGCCCGGTGGTCGCCGAGGCGGTAAGGGACTTCATGTCGGACGAGGGGAACCGTGCCCTCATCGCCCGGCTCCGGGACGCGGGGGTGCGGATGGAGGGCGCCGCGAGGCAGGGCGGCCCCCTGGCCGGGAAGACCTTCCTGTTCACCGGCGAGATGAGGTCCATGTCGAGGTCGGAGGCGGGGGGGCTGGTCGAGTCACTGGGGGGGCGGGTCGGCAGCTCGGTGACCAAGGCGACCGACTACGTCGTCGCGGGGGAGTCCCCGGGGTCCAAGCTCGACAAGGCCCGCAAGATGGGCAAGACGGTCCTGGACGAGGCCGCGTTCCTCAGGCTCGTCGGCGGGCGCTGAGCCCGGATTCTTACACCCTCTGATAGCCATGGAACGTCATTCAAATAGCCGCCCGTGACAAGTTAGTATGTGCAGAGGTTGCACCAAGGAGTGCGAACGAGATGCACAGGCAGAACGGACGGGAGACCACGGGGCCGCGCGCCGCGGGCGGGGGCCCGAAGGACGGCAAGCAGTCCAGCGGAGGCCGGAGGCGCCTCCAGAGGATCGTGCGCGACCCCGGCGTCCAGATCCGCGATGTCTCCTCTGCGCCATCCCGTCCCGCTCCCCCGAGGCAGGCCGCCCAGGAGAGGCCTGCGCAGCTGGCACCCGAGCTGGTGAACCCCGCCGCCGCATCCCGGGATGAGGGCGTCCGATTCCAGTGCACGGAGTGCGACATGATGGTGAGGGAGTCCGACCCGTACTGCCCGTTCTGCGGGGTCATCTTCGCCGACGGCCCCATGTCTCAGCGTGAGGAGCCCGCCGAGGCGGGCGAGGAGCCCGAGCCACCGAGGCCTCCCAGGCCGCAGGAGCGGGAGGAGACGGTCAGGCCGGGCAAGTTCGACGTGTTCGGCATGATGAACTCGCGGGGGAAGGCCCGCGACCTCCTCTACCAGGAGGCGATGAAGGGCTTCGCAGGCTCGGCCCGGCTGCTCGAGGAGATCGAGCACCAGATATCGGACGTGAGCGCCCTCGGCAACGACACAACGAGGCCCCGCAGGCTCATGAGCAGCGCTTGGGAGGCGTGCAGGGACGGGGACTGGAACCTGGTGTCCGCCCTAGCGAGGCAGACCGAGGACTCGATGGCCCCGAGCATCCCGGCCCTCGTCAGGTCCGAGCTCTCCAAGGCCAGGGAGTGCCTGATGGAGGCGAAGCTCGCGGGACGCGACACATCCGACTACCTCCTCCGCATGAAGGCCGCGATGCACTGCCTCAAGGCGGGCGACGACGACGAGGCCCTCAGGCTCACCAAGGAGCTGATGGACCTCCTCAGGGAGGACTCTGTCTCGTGGCGCGAGGGCAGGCCGCCAGCGCCCAGGGACCCGCTCCGTTCTGGCACCTGAGCGCCGTGGCAAAGGATTCTTATCGTCGGAGGTTCGTAGAGTCAGCGATGTCCTCGGACCTCACGGCCATGGATGTATCCGGGTGGGACATCCTGAAGAAGGCCCTCAACCAGCGGGTCGTCGTCGTGCGCTCCTCGCTCGTCCCGAGCAACAGGAACCGGGTGTGGTTCGTGGAGACGGACGTCAGGCCGGTGGTGGTGAAGAGGTCCCTGTCCGGGCTGTCCCCGGTGGAGTTCGAGACCATGCTGCTGGCCAAGAAGGCCGGCCTGTCGGTGCCATACCCCCTCTACATGGACAGGAGCTACCTCGTCACGGAGTACATCTCGGGCGACCCGTGCGACGCGCTGATAAACGCGATGTTCAGCTCGCGCGCGGCCGAGGGCATAGGTAGGTGGCTGGGGGCGTTCCACGAGTCGATGGAGAGCTTCGGCAGGCCCCTGGCCATGTCCGACGCCGTCATGGACAACTTCGTGATGCACGACGGTGACGTGTACGGCGTAGACCTCGAGGACGCGAAGCCGGGGGAGCCGATGGACGACCTCGGCCAGATGGCCTCGTCGATCCTCGGCAACGAGCCGTTCTTCACCCCGATCAAGTTCGACCTGTGCTTCAGCATGATAGAGTCCTACGAGCAGAGGACGGGGATGGAGGCCCGGGAGAGCGTGCGCCCGTTCGTGGTGAAGCACCTGCGCCGGTCGGTCAGGGCGAGGCCGCTGTACAGGAGGCCTTTCGAACAGGTCGCCAGGGTGCTCGAGAAGAGCTGGCCGGACCTCGCGTGATCAATCCTTCTTCTCCCCGGACGGGGCGGATGAGGCCGCATCTCCGGGGGCGCCCTCCTCGGGCTTCCTCTTGCTGCGTGCGCGTATCTCCTCGAGCCTCTTGGTGATGTCCGAGAGCGAGTCGACCTGCTCCTTCTGGACCTGCCTGCGCCTCTCGATGTGCTCGCGCATCTTGTCTATCTTCGTCTTCTCGAGGGCGAGCTTGTCCATCTCCTTCGCCATGTTCTCGCGGCGTCTGTCCATCTCGGCCATCTTCTCATCGAACGCGGTCTCGCGGGCGGCCAGGTCGCTCTCCGTCTTGGCGAGCGCCTCCGCCTTAGCGCGCAGCTCCTGGTCGCGCGCCTCCGCCTCGGCCTGCTTCGCCGCCGCGTGCTTCCTCTCGGCGTCCAGGCGTGCCATCTCCTCGTCTAGCTTGGCCCTCGTCGCCGCGACCTCCCCGTGCAGGGCCCTGTCGCGCTCCGAGAGGACCTTCAGCCTCTCCTCCAGCTCCGCCTTGGCCGCGTCGTTGGCCGCCTTCGCCTTCTCGACGCGCTCCTCCTTCGCGGAGATGTTCCTCTCCCTCTCGTCGAAGGTGGCGCCCTGCTCGGCCAGCGCGGCGCTCCTCTTGTCCAGGCCCTTCTGGGCCGCCTCGAGGTCCGCCTTCTGCCGGGAGAGGCCCCTCGCCTGCTCCTCCAGCCTCGCCCCGAGCTCGGTGAGCTCCCCCTCCCTCGCCTTGAGGGCCTGCTCCTTCGAGGCGGCGGAGGCCTCTCGCTCCATCACCGTCTGGACCGCCAGCGCCTGGTTGGCCATCGTCTCCTTCAGCGAGACCTCGCGCTTCTGCGCCTCCTTCTCCCGCCTGTCAAGGTCCCTCAGCAGCGCCTCGACCTTGTGCTCGGAGTCGTCGACGGCCTGCTCGCGGCCTGCCAGCGCCCTCTCGCGCCCGTCGGCCGCGGAGGTCCTCCTCTGGAGGTCGTCGTTGTCGCGCCCGATCTTCGCTATGAGCGCGGAGAGCTCCGCCTGCTGGGCCTCTGCGTTGGCGTTGACCTCGGCCCGCCTGCGCTCCAGCTCCTCGGCCTCGGAGCCGAGCGCCCTCTCGCGCTCGTCGAGGCCTTTGATCGTGAGAGTCATCGAGTTCGCCCTGTCCTCGAGGTCCCTGCTCTGCCTCTCCAGCTCCCCCAGGGCGGCCTGCATCTCCTCCTGCCTCTTCTTCAGGTCGGACTCGACCGCGGCGACGGCCGTCTCGCGGTCCTTGAGCTCCCTGGCGATCGTGTCCAGCTCGGACCTCGTGGCCTCCCTCTCAGTCTCGAAGGCGCCCCTGTCCGCGTCGAGCGTGGTCAGAGCATCGTCCAGGGCCTTCCTCTTGGCCTCGAGCTGGGCCTGGGCCTCGTTCAGGTCGTTCTCCCAGGACCCCATGTCCGCCCTGTCGGCGTCGAGCTGCCTCCTGTCCGCCTCGAAGGTCGCCAGCTTGGCCCTGGTCTCCTCGACCTCCCTCTCCCAGGCGGCCCTGTCCCCGCGGTACCTCTCGACCTCCGCCCTGTGCTTCTCCTCGCCCATGGAGAGCTCCTTCCTCTGCCGGGCGAGCTTGGCGTAGCCGGCCTCGTACTCGGCGACCGACCTCGCGAGCCCCTCCTGGAGGTTCCTCACGAGGGTGCGCTTCGCGTCGGTGGCCGCCTCGAAGGCCTGCTTGTTCCTGTTGAGGCTCTGCTCCCTCTCGAGCAGCAGCGTCACCCTCTCGTTGATCTGGTTGTGCCTGTCGGAGACCTCCGCCTCGAACTCCTCGAGCTCCTTCTGCCAGGCCTCGGTGTCCTGCCTCAGCCTGTCGAGCTCGTTCCTCAGGTTCTCGAGCTCGGCGGCCTCCTGGGCGCAAGAGGCCCTCTCGGCCTCCATCTCCTTGACCGCCAGCTGGGCCTTCTCCTGCTCCTCCTTGGCGCTCTCCGCGGCCCCCTTCGCCGAGGCGGTCTTCGCCTCCAGGGCGGACTCGAAGCTCGCCTCGACGGAGGAGATCATGTCCTTGACGAAGGCGACGTCCTCGTCCTCGACGACGTCCTTCCCTACGAGCACCATGTGCATCCTCTTGCCGCGCACGACGGTGCCGACCATCTTGTCGACCTCGAAGGCGCCGAGGAGCCCGATGTCGCCCTTCCCCGCCACGGCGCGCTTGACCTCGTCGTAGCCCACGTCCCCCTTCGGGTTGAAGACGAACTCCTTCAGGAGGCGGCCGTCGGGTTCTACCAGGAAGCCTTTGAACACCTTCTTGCCGAACATCTGCACCAAATCCTACCGGGGGGGCTTCGTGATACGGTGACGGCCTGCGCGGGGCGGGGCCGTGCCTCCCAGGCGCGCGCATGCCAGGACTGTTGCGGTTGTTATCGGATAGCCTGATGATAACCTTTTCTCTGGAGGTCGTGGCTATAGCTCGAACCTGCGCAGGAGCGAGGCGTTGGTCACCACCGATACCGAGCTGAAGGCCATCGCCCCCGCGGCGATCATGGGGCTCAGGAGCCAATCGGTGAAGGGGTACAGGACCCCCGCCGCTATCGGTATCGAGGCGGTGTTGTAGAACAGTGCCCAGAACAGGTTCTCCCTGATCTTCCTGAACGTCCTGCGGCTCAGCCTAATGGCGGATGGGACGCCCTTGAGGTCGCCGCCGACCAGGACGATGTTCCCGGACTCGAGGGCTATGTCCGTGCCGCTCCCGAGGGCGATGCCTATGTCTGCCTGGGCCAGGGCGGGCGCGTCGTTTATCCCGTCGCCGACCATGGCCACGACCTCACCCTCCTCCTGGAACGCCTTGACCGCCCCCGCCTTGTCGGCCGGGAGCACCTGGGCGCGGAACTCGGGGATGCCCGCCTGGGCGGATATCGCCCTCGCGGTCCTCTCGTTGTCCCCGGTCATCATGACCACCTTGAGCCCCATCGCGAGGAGGTCGGAGACCGCCTCCCTTGCGCCTGGCTTCAGCGTGTCGGCCACACCTATGAGGCCTGCCGCCTTGCCGTCCGCGACGCAGGCCATGACCGTCATGCCCTGGTCCTGCAGGGCGTCCATCTCCGCCCCGAGGGGACCGAGGTCCGCCCCGAGCCTGTCGACCATCCTCCGGTTGCCCACGGAGACGTCCCTGCCGGACACGCGCGAAGTGACCCCCTCGCCGGGGAACACGGTCGACGACTCCGGGGCCTCGAGCCGCAGGCCCGCGGCCTCGGCCGCAGCCAGCACCGCCCTGGAGAGGACGTGCTCGGAGCCCTTCTCCGCGCTCCCCGCGAGGGAGAGCAGCTCGCGCTCGCTCTCGGCCGAGCCGAGTCGCATGGCGACCACCCTCGGCTCCCCCTCGGTGAGAGTCCCGGTCTTGTCGAGGATGACCGTGGTGAGGCCCCTGGCCCTCTCGAGGGCCGCCGCGTCCTTGATGAGTATCCCCAGCTGCGCCCCGCGGCCGGTCCCGACCACGATGGCGGTGGGGGTGGCGAGCCCGAGGGCGCACGGGCACGCTATCACCAGGACCGCGACGAAGGCGGTGAGGGAGAACGTCAGGGCGTCGCCGACGTCCCAGATGCCGGAGCCGACGAAGTACCAGAAGAGGAAGGTCGCGACGCTGACCGCGAGGACGGCGGGCACGAAGTACCCGGCGACCGTGTCGGCGAACCTCTCGATCGGGGCCTTGGTGCTCTGTGCCTCCTCGACGAGCCTCACGATCTGGGCCAGGGTGGTGTTCCTGCCCACCCTGGTCGCCCTCACCGTGAGCAGCCCCGAGATGTTGACCGTGCCGCCGGTGACCTGCGCCCCCGGGCCCTTCTCCTGCGGGATCGACTCCCCGGTGACGAGAGACTCGTCGACGGTGGACGCGCCTCCCACAACCTCACCGTCCACGGGGAGCCGCTCACCAGGCCTGACGATGACGGTGTCTCCCTCGGCCAGCTCCTCGGCCGGGACCACGGTCTCGATCCCATCCCTGACGCGCGCGGCCGTCGGCGGCTGGAGGTCCATCAGCCTCAGGATGGCCTCGGAGGTGGCCCCGCGGGACCTCAGCTCGAGGTACTTGCCCGCGAGCACGAGGGTGATTATGACGGCGGAGGTGTCGAAGTAGACGTCGTGCGAGCCCATGTGGCCCGGGGTCAGGGTGACTGCCAGGCTGTAGAGGAAGGCCGCGGAGGTGCCTATCACCACCAGCGTGTCCATGTTCGCCCTCCTGTTCCTCAGGGCGCGGTACGTCCCTCTGTAGTACCTCAGCCCCGCGTAGAACTGGACAGGGAGCGTCAGCATCAGCAGCAGGTAGTTCCTCGCCTCCTCGGAGAGGACGCCCTCCGGCCAAAGCATGTGGGTCATTGAGATGACCGCCACGGGCACGGCGAACACGAGGGCGACCGCGAGGTCCCGGAGCCCCTCGTCCAGCTCCTTCTGCCTCGCGATCTTCTCGGCCAGGACGCCCTCGACCTCGAGCACGGTGTACCCGGACCTCTCGACGGCGGCCCTCAGCTGCCCCGGGGTCGCGAGGGAGGAGTCGTACTCGACGGACGCCCGGCCCAGGGCGAAGTTCACGTTCGCATCGACGACGCCCGGCACCTTCATGAGCGCGTCATGCACGGTGGTGGAGCATGTGGCGCAGTGCATCCCGCCCACGGTCATGGTGAGCTCGTCCTTAGCCACGTCGTACCCCGCGGACCTGACCGCGGCCTCGATGTCCTCCATGGAGGCGCGCTTGGGGTCGTAGCTCATGACGGCCTTCTCGGTCGCGAGGTTCACCCTGGGGTCGAAGACCCCGTCGACCCCGCTGAGCGATTGGCGAACGGCGTCGGCGCACGTCGCGCAGTGCATGCCCTTGATCCTGACGGCCGCCTCCCGCCTGCCCTTCTGCCTCTCCAAGCCGAGATCCTCCGGGGCCCCCCGAGGACCGTTACCCCTCCGGGCGGTTTATCTGTTGCGCCTGTCGCGCGCTCCAGGGCGCGCGATCAGCCGCATGGCGAGGGCGATGCGAACCGTAGTTGGTTTAAAAAAGTCTGTATCTGTATGTGACCATGAAGGGCATTGGTCTAAATGCGGAGTCACAGGTCTCGGTCCTGCTCATGTGCCCGGACGCCCTTCCGGGCCCCCGTGCCCTCTCCCCTCTGCCCGCGCCCTCGGTCCCGTTGCCGCCCCTCGTCCTTGCCCCGCTCGTGAGCCTCATGCGTGTCACTAGGCGCGGTCACGGTAGTAGTCGGGAGCGGTCACGGGTGGCCGACGGACGGGCACGTCCCATCGGTTAAGTACGCCGGTGTCCCTCGAGGTCCGTGAGGTGTCCGGTATGGCCAGGGTGACGGTCAGGATGTTCGCGACGTTCCGCGAGGTCGCCGGGTGCGCGGAGACGTCCGAGGAGGCGGGGGACGTGTCCGGCCTGCTCGACGCGCTGGCCGCAAGGTACGGCGAGGCATTCGGGCGCCTCGTCCGCGGCGGCTCTGCGGAGGGGTTCGTGGTCCTCGTCAACGGGCGCAACATCGGCCAGCTGCAGTCCCTCACCACTCCCCTGGCGGACGGCGACGAGGTCTCCCTCTTCCCCCCGATATCTGGCGGGTGAGGCGTGCCCGCGGGGCCCGGCAATCTTTATATCGGGTCAGGCCATAACCGCGGCTCAGGGCCTAAGATGGAGAGCGAACCCAAGGCGCGCGAGGAGAGGGACCCGCTCAAGACGGTCGTCACCGTCATGACCGCCCTCATATTCCTGACGTTCGGACTCATAGGATACGTCATCTACGACAACTCTCTGAGGAGCGAGACGGAGTCCAGGGTGGTCGTCGACGGGAGCACCGTGCTCATGAACTACGTCGGGATGTTCGAGGACGGGAGGGTCTTCGACACCAGCGTCCTCGAGGTGGCCGAGGACAACGCCCTCTACCCGAAGTCCTTCACGTTCTCGATGCGCGAGGCGAGCGGCTACACCCCCTTCGAGATGACGGCCGGCCTGTACGGCGAGTCTGGCGGGACGATCAAGGGCTTCGCCCTCGGCGTCATAGGCATGGAGCTCAACGAGAAGGGCATCATAGTGGTGCAGCCGGAGGACGGCTACGCCGTCGACCCCGCCATGCTCGAGACCGTGGACCTCCTCGAGGAGGTACCCGCGGTCGAGACGGTGACGGAGTCGGAGTTCTCGTCGCTGTTCGGCGCCTCCGCGACGCTCATGACCCTGGTGCCCCACTACAAGTGGGGCTGGGACGTGCTGGTCGTGCAGATCGCCTCCGGGTACGTCACATTCAAGAACATGCCGACCGTCGGCGAGGTCGTGACGCCCTACGGGGACCCTGACGATCCCGACTTCCCCCTGGGCTGGGAGTGCGTGGTCGAGTCGTACGACGCCTCCGCCGACGACGGCGCCGGCCGCATAGAGGTAAGGCACCTCCTGACCGAGGCGGACACGTACAACAGGGAGGGCGAGGACCACACGGGCGTCCAGTTCGTCCTCTCGGACGTGGACGAGGAGGCCGGGACGTTCACCATCCACAAGATCGACATGGACACGGGCTACAACGGGGAGATCTCGGGGAGGACGCTCCTCTTCGAGGTCACCATCATCAACATCACGTAGGCCCTCCGGCCCCGTCCTGGTCGCCGACCAGCCTCGCCGACACGCGCCGCACCTGCCTGTCGACCGCCGCAAGCACCTTCTCGTTGCCTGCCAGCATGGTCGCCCCCACCGCCAGGACGAGCCCGGCGAAGACGTCCGCGAGCCAGTGGACGCCCAGGTAGAGCACCGCGAACACGATCCCGACCACCGACGCCGCGAGGAAGTAGACGTACCCGCGCCTGTCCCACCCCGCCGACGCCAGCACCAGCATCGTCGTGAGGACTATGCTGACGTGCCCGCTGGGGAAGTCGTTGTTGAGCGGGTCGACGCTCGTGACCACCCTGCCCCAGTTGGTGTTGATGTAGAGCAGGGGCGTGAGCCCGGAGTCCGAGTAGAAGCCCGTCACGGTCACCGGGAAGAACAGGTAGAACGGGATGAGGACGACGTAGTTGAACAGCATGGCCACCGAGTACCTCTTTATCGTCGCCCGGTCGTCCAGGCAGAGGAGCAGGATCGGGGTGAAGTAGAGGATGAAGGTGAAGATCCAGACGTAGACGACTATGGACATGTCGACGAGGATCTGGTAGTCGAGCCTGTCCTGGAGGACCCTTATCGCGTCCCCGCTGATGCTGAATATCCAGTTGGTGTAGATGACCTCCTCCGTGGCCTCCTCCGGGTTCCTGATGGCGTTCTCGACAAGGGTCGTCAGCGGGAGGACCGCCAGCAGCATGACGTAGCCCAGGTTGAGCTTGGCCGATGCGAGGGCCTTGCGCCACCAGAGGTCCTTCCACCCGATGAATATGAGCAGCCCTGCGAAGATGCCCACTATCATGGACACCGCGTAGGCGGCGATGAACAGGGGATAGGAGAGGGGCATTTCCACCTGGGAATCCCATCAGAGCCTGCGTAGAAATAACTTTGCTGGACTCAGGGCTTCCTCCCCCAGATCTTCCAGCCGGTGTCCCTGGCGAGGACCTCCTCGGCGAGGGCGTAGGTCCTGACCAGCTTGTCCGTGCACGCGTCCACGGAGTACTCCCTGGCCGACGCGACGGCGTTCATCTTCATCGAGCTGGCCCTCGCGAGGCACCTCCTGATCCCCTCGGCGCACGAGTCCTCCTCGAAGAGGCAGCCGTTCTTGCCCTCGGTGATGAACTCCGGGATCGCCCTGCACCTTATCCCCGCCACGGGGGTCCCCGAGGCGAGCGCCTCGAGCACCACGAGCCCCTGGGTCTCGAAGGTGGAGGCGAGCACCAGCATGTCCGCGGTGGCATATGCCTTGGGCAGGTCCTCGTCCGGGAGGAAGCCCGCGAAAACGACCCTGTCCGAGACGCCCAGGCTCTGGGCCATCGCCCTGTAGTGGTCGCAGGCGGGCCCCTTGCCGACGACGAGCAGCCTCAGGTCCGGCTCGTCCTTCCTCAGGCGGGCCATGGCCCTCAGGACTATGTCCAGCCTCTTCTCCATCGAGAGCCGCCCGACGTGGAGGGCCACCCTGTGCCCGTCGAGGCCGAAGCGCTCCAGGAACCCGCGGTCGTAGTTCTTCGGGGAGAACCTCGTGAGGTCCACCCCGGTGGGCACGACCTCGCAGGCGTGCATCCTCACGCCGTTGGCCAGGAGCTCCTCCTTGATGGGCGCGGACGGCGCGATGACCACCTCGGGCCTCCTCATCATGTTCCTCAGGTAGATCCAGACTGAGGGGACCAGGACGTCCTCCCGCATCGGCAGGAAGGAGTAGTACTTCACGGCCTCGTTGGCCATCGTGTGGAAAGTGAGGAGGTGCGGTATCTCCATGGCCCTGGCCGCAGTGAGGCTCAGTATGGCCATCGACGCGACGCCGTGGCAGTGCAGGATGTCGACCTTCTCCTTCCTGAGGTGCTCCATCATCCTCGGGGCCGCGTAGATTATGCGGTACCCCTTGTAGGACCTGAACTCCATGGAGGGGAAGTAGTAGACCTTCCTCGGGTAGTCCGGCCTCTCCGGGGTGTCGGGGGCGAAGACGACGACCTCGTGCCCCTTCGCCTCCAGGCCCCTGATCTGGGTCTCCATGGAGACGATGGCGCCGTCCACCGTGGGGTAGAAGGAGTCTGCGAACATCGCGACCTTCAGCGTCTCACCCTCTCGGCCTTCCGGCGACGGCCCTCTTGAGCTTCAGCACGACGTCCTGGGGCGACCGCCCCAGCAGCCTTATCATCGGCTCCTTGCCGACCCCGCCCCTGTCGAATATGGCGTCGGGGACGCTCCCCCGCCTGTCTATGGCGTCCAGGACTCCCCATGTCATGGAGGAGACGCCCCTGGGTTCCTTCGCCCTGTCGAAGGACGCGACCGAGAGCTTAGCCCTCCTGCAGAGGGAGAGGTTGTCCTCGGAGTACTTGATGTTCATGGCGCACCTGGCTTCCGGGTCCCTGGACGACGCGGCCAGCACTATCCTCGCGACGTGCTTCGACGCGCCGAACCTGGCGCAGCCTATCCTCTTGGCCCTGGTGCCGCACCTCGCTATCCTCCCCTCGAAGGCCGCGACCTCGTCGGGCTCAAGGGCTCCCAGGACAGCATAGCCCATGTTCGTGCCCACCTCGGGCAGCAGGGACGCGTCCATGGTCTCCTCCAGGAGGGCGGCGGCGTCTTCCAGCTCCTGCAGCATGGACGCCTTCTGCGCCTCGATCCTCAGGATCGCCAGCGGGTTGGCGCAGGGGACCCCGAGCCCGACCCTCTCCCTCGCCAGGACCGCCTTGTATATCATCGACTTGGACGTGCGGACGGCCTCCTCCAGCTCGAGGCCGAGGGCGAGGTTCCCGGCGATGAGGGACGCCAGGGTGCAGCCGGTCCCGTGCACTTCGACGTCC
The DNA here is from genome assembly GCA_040751795.1 of Thermoplasmatota archaeon. Lineage (GTDB taxonomy): Archaea > Thermoplasmatota > Thermoplasmata > UBA10834 > UBA10834 > UBA9653. Next base: position 195,032 of record JBFMHR010000002.1, read on the forward strand.
AGCCTGGGCGAGGCGACCTTGACTGTCCTGCCGTCCCAGCAGAGGTAGTCCGCCGCCTCGGAGCCCTTGAGGTGCCCCCCCTTCACCAGGACGGCGTCGGGGCCCAGCTCCAGTATCTCCCGGGCGGCCCTCTTGGCGCTCCTCTCGTCCCTCACCCTGACGCCGGACAGCCGCTCCGCCTCCGCGAGGTTGGGGGTCACGAGCGCGCTCATCGGCAGGAGCCTGGATATCAGCGCCTCCACGAAGCCCGCGACGTGCAGCTCGCTCCCGGTCGTGGCGGCCATCACCGGGTCGACCACGATCGGCGCGCGCACCCCCTTGAGGCCGGTGCTGACCGTCCTGACGATCTCGGCGCTGTAGAGCATCCCCGTCTTCACCGCGTCCAGCTTCACGTCCTCCAGGACGGAGTCGAGCTGGTTGGCCACCTCCCCCGGGGGCACCGGGAAGATGGACGAGACACCCCTGGTGTTCTGCGAGGTGACGCAGGTGACGACGGAGCAGCCGTGGACGCCTAGGGCCTCGAATGCCTTCAGGTCCGCCTGGAGCCCCGCCCCGCCAACGGAATCGGAGCCGGCGACGGTGAGCGCGTTCGCCATCGGCGGCTCAATCGCATACTGCCGATAAATCACTTGTGCCAACGGGCCTGGGAGCGCACCACCGTTATATACACGATACCCCATCAGAACGGCTCGATGAAGGCTGAGTCCGGCCACATAGTGTTCAAGGGCAAGTTCAAGTGGAAGGACCTGAAGGGCTGCTTCGAGGAGGTCCTCAAGGCCTTCCTCCAGGAGACGGACCAGGTCCCGGACGAGGAGGACATCTTCCAGATGTTCCTCCGGATCAACATGATGGACATCGAGAAGAACAGGAAGCCGGAGGGCTTCAACCGGAGGGGCCGCCTGAGGCTGGTCTTCCCGAACAGCCCCGACCGCAGGGAGATGTACATCAGGTCGGAGACCAAGACCGCCGAGGTCGTGAGGGTCACCGAGAAGCTCAGCAGGATGCTCAAGAAGGCCGGCGTCCCCCACACTGTCGAGTGGGACCAGCTCAAGCACCTCCAGCAGGCCTGAAGGCGCGCCGGACATCACGTCTTCCAGAGTCGCTGCTCACATGGACGTCAAGAAGCGCGTGGAGTCGGCAGTCGCCGAGACCTCCTCCCTGGACGGGATGAGGCGTTCTTTCAAGACGATCAAGGACAGGCAGGCGGAGAACTCGAAGCGCATTGCCGACCTCGGGGCGCGCAAGGAGCGCCTCAGGGCGATGAAGGAGGCGGCCGTGGGAGACAAGACCCTCCTCGAGCAGGCCGTCGCCACCCTGAGGGGGAACGGGTTCAGGGTCGTCCTGGCCAAGACCAGGGACGCGGCCCTCAAGGCCATCCGCGAGGAGGTCCGGGGCTACGACCTCGTCGTCAAGTCCAAGTCGAACGTGACCAAGGACCTCCACCTCGCCGAGCACCTCGGCCGCGAGGGGATCGAGGTCGTGGAGACCGACCTGGGGGACAGGATCATACAGCTCGCAGGGTGCCCAGCCGCGCACCCGACCGGCCCCGCGTGCCACATGACCCGGCAGGAGATCGCCGCGCTCTTCACGGGGCACTTCGGCCGCCCTGTCTCGGACGACCCGATGGAGCTCACATCGACGATGCGCGACGAGATCGCCTCGTACCTGGCCAGGGCGAAGGTGGGCATCACCGGGGCGAACGCGGTGACCGCGTCGGAGGGGGCGGTCGTCATAGTGCACAACGAGGGCAACGCCGCCAAGTGCGCGATGCTCCCTGACAGGCACATAGTCGTGACGACCCCGGACAAGGTCGTCCCGACCCTGGAGGACGCGATGGCGGTGGTCAAGCTCCAGACCTACCTCTCGACTGGCAAGGTCCTCAGCTCCTTCATCAACGTCATCACCGGCCCGAGCTACACCGCTGACATCGAGAAGAAGGTCTACAGGGGGATGCACGGGCCGAAGGACGTCGTCATAGTCATGGTCGACGACGGCAGGCTGGCCGCGGAGGACAAGGAGCCGCAGCTCTGCATCGGCTGCGGGATGTGCCTCATCGAGTGCCCAGTGTACAACGCCGTCGGCCCGGTCTTCGGGACCTCCGGGCACATGGGGGGGCACGGCGCCTACCTGAGCGGCTCCCTCGGCAGGCTGGAGGAGTCCCTGGACGCGGGGCTGTACCTATGCGCCGAGTGCGGGGCGTGCACGGAGGTGTGCCCGTCCAGGATTGACACGAAGGGCGGGGTGAAGGGCCTCAGGGGGCAGAGCCGTTCGAAGGGCGCCGGGACGATGCCCGAGCACGACGCCGTCGTGGCCAGCATCAGGAACTACGACAACCCCTGGAGCGTCCCCAGGTCGCAGAAGTCGAAGTGGTCGAAGGGGCTCGGCCTGAAGCCGCGGGGCGAGGTCCTCTACTTCGCCGGCTGCTCCGCGTCGCTCCTCTCGCCCGAGACGGGCGCCAAGATGGTGGAGGTCTTCAGGGCGATGGGCACGGAGCCGGCCTACCTGGGCCAGTCGGAGAGGTGCTGCGGCTCGATGCTCAGGAAGATCGGCGAGGAGGCGCTGGCCAGGAAGAAGGCAGAGGAGTGCTTCGCCGACTTCGCGAAGGGCGGGGCGAGGACAGTAGTAACATCGTGCCCCGGGTGCGCGTCCGCGCTCAACCACTTCGAGGACCTCCCCGAGGCCCACGGGGTCGAGGTCCTCCATGTCTCCCAGTACCTGGACAGGCACATCGACAGGGTCCCCGTGCAGCGGCTCAGGAAGCTGGGGAAGGTGACGTTCCACGACCCCTGCGACCTCGGGCGTGCGCTGGGAATCTACGACGAGCCGCGGCGCGTGCTCGCAGCCGTGACGGGGTCTCCGCCGGTCGAGATGGAGCGATCGAGGGAGCACTCGTACTGCTGCGGGTCGGGCGCGGGGGTGAGGAGCGCCTTCCCCGCCCTCTCGGACCAGGTATCCAGGGACAGGCTGCGAATGGCGCGGGAGGCCGGCGCGGACATGGTGGTCACATCCTGCCCGTGGTGCGTCCAGAGCCTGAGGCAGTGCCAGGATGGGGAAGCCAAGACAGAAGTCTTCGACCTGGTCGACCTGGTGCACAGGGCCATCAGGAAGGGCTGACCGGCGGCGCCCCAGGGCTCCCCGCCAGCGGCGCCTCCTTCACGGTCTGGTACGTCGGCCCCTGGGGGCAGAGGGTGCTCTTCTTCAGCCTTATCGCGTCGAACCTGTAGGTGCCGAAGTCGGAGGCGGCCCTCTCCCTCAGCATCGCCTGGACGGCCCCCATCCTAGCGGGGCTCCTCGCCCTCGCGATGGTGAGGTGCGCCCTGAAGCCCTTCTGGTCCCTCTCGAACCCCAGGTCCTTCATCGAGGCGTCCAGCCTCTGGGCGATCTCCGCGAGCGGCTGAGCGTCCTCGATCCCGACCCACACGACCCTTATGTTGGAGAGCGACGGGAAGGCGCCCATGCCCAGGAGCCTCACGGAGAACGGGGGGACGCCCTCGACCGCCTGGGCCATCCTCGCGGATATATCGTCCACCAGCCCCTCGTCGGTCTCCCCCAGGAACTTGAGGGTCACATGCAGCAGCTCGGGCCTCACGACCTTCAGGTCCGCGCCCGACCGCCTCAGCTGTACGAGGATGTCCTTCAGCGGGTCGTTCGCCTCTATCTCGGCCGCGATGAAAGCCCTGAAGCTCATCAAACAGGAGTATCCATCAGGCGGTATTTCGCATTTGCCGGACGGGGCTCAGCCGGTGCGCACCCGCCGGTGCCGACGGTCCAGCTGCCTGATCTTGCCCCTCATGACGCCGACCCCTATGATGACCATCGTGAAGGCGGCGACGAGGCCTATCAGGTAGGCGGAGTCACCCAGGGTGTCGTAGTAGACCACGCCGAACGAGGCGGCGAAGTTGAACCCGCCGTGCATGACCACCGCGCCGAGGTAGTAGGGCATCCAGCTCTTGCCCTGCAGCGCGCTCCTCGCTATGCCCAGGCCGACCAGGGACGACGCCGTCGCGTGCAGGAGGGCCGACGAGAGGCTGCGCAGGACCGCGGTCGCGGCCCACGCCTCGACGCCGTCGGCGAGGTACGCCGTGCTCTCGTAGAGGAGGTTCTCGGTCGCCGCGAAGCCGAGGCCGGCGGCCGCGCCGTAGACGATGCCGTTCTCGATCTCCATGAGCATCCCCCTCCTCTTCACCCTGAGGACCCCGAGCGCCTTGGTGAGCTCCTCGACGACGGGGGCGATGACGCACGCGACGACGAGGGTCGGGACGGACGGGTTCTCGCCCAGGAACTGGTACACCCTCTCTATGTTCTGGTCGAACAGCGCTATGAGGATGAGCTCGAAGAGGACCGCCATGATGACGGAGAGGACCGCTCCGTACGCGAATACCTTGATGAGAGTGCCGTAGGGCTCCCTGGAGTGCTTCTCGGTGTTCCTGATCCAGACCAGGTAGAGCAGCGACGGCGCGAACGCGACGAGTATCAGGGCCGACCAGAACAGGATGTCGTCGTCCACGCGGGCACCACCAGCGTGATAAGTGTGTCCCTATATAAACACAACAAAAACCTTGGCGAGGACGCCTCCAGGCGTCGTGCCGGGAGATGCCTCGCTCGGAACATCTTGGAAGGACGGAAGTCGGGTTTGGGAGGATCGCTCAGTCCTCGAGCTTGATCGCGTTGTTCGGGCACTCGTCGACGCAGGCGCCGCAGTCGAGGCACTTCTTCTCGTCGACGACGGCGACGTCCTCGCAGGTTATGGCGCCCTCAGGGCATACATCGACGCATGCTCCACACGCAACGCACTCGTCCTTGTTGATCTTCGCTGGCATCTGACTACCTCCGTAGTGATTGCGGGGATTGTATCCCTGGATATAAACTTATTCAACCGAATCCGGCGCTGTTAGATTTATATTCGATACAACCTTAGAAATTCTGGCCGATGGGCCTGGAGGCCGCATCTGTCCCTGCCTTCGCCCGCCAATCGGGAAAGTATTAGGCTGGCGGAGGCGATGGCGCCCCGCCATGAGCGGGACGAACGTCGGCAGATGGCTTTTCACGCACGAGGGCGTCGTCGAGGGGTACCTCCGCGTGGAAGGGGACTCCGTGGCGGAGGTCTGCAGGGGCAGGGCACCGGGAGGCTCCAGCAGGGCCATCGTGTTGCCGGCGTTCGTGAACGCGCACACACACATCGGCGACACCTTCGCGTACCCCGCCCCCAAGGGCTCGGTCGAGGAGATCGTTGCCCCGCCCAACGGGTACAAGCACCGTATGCTACGTACCGCGTCCAGGGCCCAGAAGGTCGACGGGATGAGGGCGTCCATCGAGGTCATGGCCCGCACCGGGACCTGCGCCTTCCTGGACTTCAGGGAGGAGGGCCCCGATGGCATCCAGATGATCAGGGAGTCGGCGACGGCATCCCCTGTGTCGGCGATAGTTCTGGGCAGGCCGGTCCACAGCAACATGACGTCCCGCGCCTTGGAGGAGTTCGTCTCCGGGTGCGACGGCCTCGGGATGAGCTCCCTGCGCGACTGGCCGCGCGACCTGCTCCAGAGGGCGTCGAAGGCCGCGAAGGACAGCCACAAGCTCTTCGGGCTCCACGCGAGCGAGGTGGTGAGGGAGGACATCGATGCCATACTGGACCTCAGGCCCGACTTCCTGGTCCACATGACCGCCGCCAGCGAGAGCGACATCGCCGCTGTGGCCGAGGCTGGGGTCCCCGTCGTGGTCTGCCCGAGGTCGAACGAGTTCTTCGGGATCGACCCGCGCATACCTCAGCTCCTCGCCGCCGGGGTCGAGGTCGCGCTCGGCACGGACAACGGGATGATATGCAGGCCGGACATGTTGGAGGAGCTCCGCGCCGCCCGCCGGATGAGCTCCCGCCATGGGGGCCTGGCTCCCGTCGACGCGATACGTCTGGCGACCATCTCAGGGCGCAAAGTATTAAATGCGGAACGGGACATAACTACGGAAATCGAACACACTGACGACCTCGTGGTGGTAGAGGTGAAGGGGGACGACCCCCTCGAAGAGGTGGTCTCCGCCACAGGTCCCGCGAGAGTCGCGGCGGTGTCCCGCGGAGGAAGGCTACGGAGGCTTTGAATTGGAGGCCATCAAGAAGATACTCATCGCGACGGACGGGTCCGATTACACGAAGGAGGCGGTGTCGTACGGCCTGTGGCTGGCCAAGGAGCTGGGCGCGGAGGTCACCGCCCTCTACGTCATCGACCAGACGTCCTTCGTGAGCTTCCCGATGGACTCCTCGATAGTCAGCGTCTACTCCCTGCTCGAGAACGAGGGCAAGCGCGCCGTCGACGAGGTCAAGCAGGAGGGCGACGCGGCCGGGGTGAAGGTAACCCCGATGGTCCTCGAGGGGTCGCCCACGAGGAAGATAGTGGAGGCAGCCGCCGGGTTCGACCTGGTCGTCCTCGGCACGCTGGGCCGGTCCGCACTCACCAAGCTCTTCATGGGGAGCGTCGCAGAGAGGGTCACGAGGTTCGCCCCGTGCCCCGTCCTGGTCGTCAGGACCAGAAAGAGGTGACACGCCGGATGAAGGTCAAGGAGATAATGACAGAGAACCCGATAGTCGCCGAGCTCCCCGGCACCCGCTCCGAGGTGCTCAAGCAGCTCGTGAAGCACAACATCACGGGCATGCCCGTCGTCAAGTCGAGCGACGGGACCCTCGCGGGCTTCGTCACGAGGCAGGACATATTCTCGAAGCCGGAGGAGGAGCAGCTCGCGCTGGTGATGAGGCGCGACTACCCGACCATCAACATCAACGCCAGCGTGAAGGACGCTGCGCGGATCATGGTCGACCAGGACCTCAGCCACCTGCCGGTCGTGGAGAAGGGCAAGCTCGCCGGCATAATCACCCCGACCGACCTGCTGATAGTCGTCGAGAAGACGAACCCGCAGGTCTCGGTAGAGGAGATAGTGAGGTCCCCGTGCATACCCATCTACTACAACGCGCCGCTGACCGTCGCCCTCGCGACCTTCAGGGCGGCCAAGGTCGTTGCGCTGCCGGTCCTGGACGACGAGGCGAAGCTCGTGGGCATCATCACCGACAGGGACATATTCAACCAGACGGTCGTGGACAGGACCGTCGCGATGAGCGACCTCGGCATAAGCGACGAGGACGACAACTGGACATGGGAGGGCCTCAGGAACGTCATGAAGCTCTGGTACGAGGTCTCCAAGGTCGACCTCCCCAAGCTCACCGTGAAGGAGATCATGGTCAGGAACCCGATGACCGTCTTCAGGAAGACCCTCGTCGGGGACGCGGCCAGGACGATGAGGAAGAACGACTTCGGCCAGCTCCCGGTGAGGGACTCGAAGGACAACCTCGTTGCGATGATTTATGACATAGACGTGGTATCCACTCTCGCGAAGTGATGCTGCATGGATCCTCAGGAGGTGCTCTCCCTCTGCAAGCGCAGGGGGTTCCTGTGGCCGTCTTTCGACATCTACGGCGGCATGGCCGGGATGTACGACTTCGGCCCGCTCGGCGTGACCCTCAAGAACAACATCGAGAACCACTGGAGGCGGCTCTACGTCCTCCAGGAGGGCTTCGTGGAGCTCATGTGCCCGCTAGTGTCGCCCGAGCCCGTGTTCAAGGCATCGGGGCACCTGGACACGTTCTCCGACATGTACGTCGAGTGCACTAGGTGCGGCGAGACGTACCGCGCGGACCACCTGGCGAAGGGCCTGCACGAGAACCCGGCGACCCTGGGCGAGGGCGAGCTGGGCCAGCTGCTGCGCGAGAACGGCGTCAAATGCGCGTCGTGCAGGGGCGAGCTCACCGAGCCGAAGCGCTTCAACCTCATGTTCAAGACGATGGTGGGCGCGGGCAAGGCGAAGCCCGGCTACCTCAGGCCCGAGACGGCCCAGGGCATGTTCGTCAACTTCGGGCAGGTCTACAGGCTGGGGCGGGAGAAGCTCCCGGTCGGCGCGGTCCAGGTCGGCACGTCGTTCAGGAACGAGATATCCCCCAGGCAGGGGCTCATCAGGCTGAGGGAGTTCCACCAGATGGAGGCGGAGCTGTTCGTGGACCCGGACGACAAGACCTGGCCGAGGTTCGACTCCGTCAAGGGCGAACGGCTGCTGCTGGTCGCCAACACGGGCGAGACGAAGGAGATCGCCCTCGAGCAGGCGGTCAGGGACAAGGTCATCGCGAACGAGGTGCTCGCGTACTTCATGTGGCTCACGCACAGGTTCGCGCTCGACGTGGGCCTCGACCCCTCCCGGATGCGGTTCAGGCAGCACGAGAGGACGGAGATGGCCCACTACGCGTCCGACTGCTGGGACCTCGAGGCCGAGCTCGGGTACGGCTGGGTGGAGCTGGTCGGGGTCGCCGACAGGGGGTGCTACGACCTCTCCGCGCACATCAAGCACTCGGACGCCGACCTGACGGCGTTCCAGAGGTTCGACGAGCCCAGGGAGGTCGAGCACGAGGCGGTCAAGGTCAGGTTCGACGTCATGGGCAAGATGTTCAAGGGCGACACGAAGATGGTCGCCGAGGCGTTGTCCGGCATGCCCGTCGGATCGCTCAAGGGCGTGGAGGAGGTCACCGTCCACGCTGGCGGGAGGGCCTTCCAGGTTCCATCGGAGTGCTTCGAGGTGTCGATGCGGAAGGAGAAGGTCACGGGGCGGAAGTTCGTCCCGCACGTGATCGAGCCAGCGTACGGCGTCGACAGGATACTGTACGCGGTCCTCGAGCACGCGTACTCGAAGTCGGCCAAGGACGGCGAGGAGTATGTCACCCTCAAGCTGAAGGGGCTGGTCGCCCCGTTCAAGGCGGGCGTGTTCCCGCTCATGGCCAGGGACGGCCTGGACGACGTCGCGTCCTCGATACAGGCATCGCTCTCGGAGGCGGGGATGCACACGTACTACGACGACGCTGGCTCCATCGGCCGCAGGTACGCCCGCATGGACGAGGTCGGCACGCCCTGCTGCATAACGGTCGACTACCAGACGAAGGAGGACGGCACCGTCACCGTCAGGGACCGCGACAGCACCGAGCAGCGCAGGATTAAGAGGGAGAACGTCGTTCAAGCGGTCGCCAGGCTGGCCTCGGGGGCCGGTCTGGGGGCCCTCGACGGGCTCTGAGAAGGAGAGAAAGAACCGTCATGTCCTTGGACTCCCGGGGGGACCCGCCGGATAGACGAGGCCTCGCGAAGCCCGTGGATCTGTCAGGCGAGTTCGGCAAGTACATCGGCAAGCAGGTCAGCTACGCCACCCACGGCATCCACAGGTACCCCGCCAAGTTCATCCCCCAGATCCCCGGGTTCTGCATCCAGTCGTACTCGAAGGTCGGGGACGAGGTCCTCGACCCCTTCATGGGCTCGGGCACGACCCTCCTCGAGTCCTACATGCTGGGGAGGCACAGCTACGGGGTGGACATACACCCACTGGCAAGGATGATCGCCAAGGTCAAGACGACGCCCCTGGACCCGGTCAGGCTGAGGGCGGCCGCCGACTCCCTCCTCTCCGACATCGCCTCGGACCGGGAGGACAACTCCTCCCTGGCGCCCGAGATCCCGAACAGGGACCACTGGTTCAGGCCCGAGGTGCTGGCCGACCTCGCCACCATCAAGAAGCACGTCTGGGCGATGCGCAGGGGCGACCAGCAGGACTTCTTCAAGATCTGCTTCTCCTCGATCATCAGGAAGATGTCCAACTCCGACTCCGACTCCCTCATCCCGGAGGTCACGTCCTTCCGCAAGAAGCTGGACGAGCAGGGGAAGACCTCCTTCGAGGCCCTCCCGAAGTTCGAGAACACCGTGAAGGGCAAGCTCCTGGACGCCGAGGAGCTATGGAGGATGTCGAAGAACGTCGAGCAGCGCTACCGCGGAGCCCCCTCCGTGGAGATCGTCGGGAAGGACGCGAGGGACATATCCCTCGACGACTCCTCGGTGGACCTGGCCGTGACCTCCCCGCCCTACGCGAGCGCGGTCCACTACGTCAGCGTCCACAAGCTGGAGATGTTCTGGCTCGACCTGATGCCGGACATGGCCAGGCTGGACGGGCAGGTCGTCGGGACCTCCAGGGCGTACGTGTCCGAGTACAGGCCGTGGGAGCCGAGGACGTCGATCCCCGAGCTCAGGGACGTGATGTCCGAGCTCATCGAGAGGGAGAAGAAGAGCGCCTACATCGTGTACAAGTATTTCGACGACATGCGCAGGAACTTCTGCGAGGTCAACAGGGTCCTGAAGAGGAACGGGGCGTACTGCGTGGTCGTCGGCGAGAACACCTTCAGGAAGGTCCGCATCCCCACCTACCGCATACTGGCCAGGATAGGCGAGAGGTGCGGCTTCGAGCTCGAGGGGGCCTACGTCTACGACGTCATAAACCGCCACCTCGACATCCCGAGGTGGAACGACAGCAGGATCGAGAGGGACCACATCCTGGTCATGCGCAGGCGCAGGAAGCCCGCGGACGGGGGCCTCTGACCCGCCCCGTCGCTACCTTCTTAAACGACGAGCCGCATCCACTTTCCCAAGGGATGGGAAATGAGAAAGGACTTGCCCCTCGAGCTCAGGGTCTCGAGGCTCACGGTCACGAGCCTCAGGAACCTCTGCGACGCGAAGAAGCTCACCGGATGGTCGAACCTCCTCAAGGATGACCTGGTGCGGTTCGTCATCGGCAGCATGGACCGCAGGGCGCTGGAGGACTTCCTGACGACTCAGGAGGAGATCTACTTCGTCGAGAACATGGCCAAGGCGATCAAGCTCGCCGGGGGGAGGAAGATCATCGACCTCGACCCGGAGAGCGACGACACCATCGTGAACGCGGTCTTCTCGCTCCGGAGGTCGGACGGGTACGAGGTCTACCACATCCGGTTCGTCAACCAGACCAACGAGGACGTCGACACCTCCTGCGAGTGCGTCGAGCACAGGGAGAAGGGCTACTTCTGCCAGCACCAGATGGCCGTCCTTGTGAGATGCCTCCAGGAGGGCCTCTTCACCCTCGACCGGTGGAGCGGCCCCATGACCCCGGAGGCCGAGGACCTCATCCAGGCCAACGTCTTCAAGAAGAAGCGCCCGCGGAAGTGACCGCCCCAACAGGTTTATCTACGCTTACCCTTTTGTCCAGGATTAGATGGCCCAGTACGATTGGCGCGAGAGCGAGCCCAAGTGGCAGGCCAAGTGGAAGGAGTGGGGGGTACACCGCTTCGACCGCGGCTCCCAGAGGAAGGTCTACAGCATAGACAACCCTCCCAGGTACGCCTCGGGGAACCTCCACCTGGGCCACGCGTACGGCTACACCGTCATAGACTTCGCCGCGCGCTACAAGCGCCTCAGGGGCTTCAACGTCTTCTACCCGCTCTGCTTCGACACCAACGGGACGCCGGTCGAGGTCCGTGTGGAGAAGGTCCACGGCGTCAAGGCCACGGACGTCCCGAGGCAGCAGTTCATCCAGATGTGCGCGGAGTTCGCCGAGAAGTACATCGCCGAGATGACCAAGCAGTTCGAGATGCTGGGCCAGAGCATGGACCCGAGCATCTACTACCAGACCGACGCGCACTACTACCGCCGGCTCACCCAGATATCGTTCATACGCATGTTCAAGAACGGCCTGGTCTACAAGGGGCACTTCCCCATCAACTGGTGCACCCGGTGCAGGACCGCCCTCGCGGACGCCGAGGTGGACTACGAGCACAGGACCACGAAGCTCAACTACATCCGGTTCAAGGAGGCGGGGACCGGCAAGGAGGTCCTTATAGCGACCACGAGGCCGGAGCTCCTCTGCACCTGCCTGCTCGTGGCGGTGCACCCCGACGACAAGGAGAAGGGCTGGCTGGTCGGGAAGGAGCTGGTCACCCCCGTCTTCGGCAGGAGGGTCAGGGTCATAGCCGACGCGAAGGTCGACCCGGCGTTCGGCACGGGCACGCTCATGGTCTGCTCCATCGGGGACAAGGACGACCTGGAGCGCATCATGAAGTACGAGCTCCCGCTGGAGAAGGGCATCGACGAGGACGGGAAGATGACCGAGCTCGCCGGGAAGTACGCCGGCATGACGGTCCTTGACGCCAGGAAGGCCATCATCGAGGACATGAGGGCCCAGGGCCTCCTGGTGAGGCAGGAGCCGCTGGAGCAGAACCTCGGGACGTGCTGGAGGTGCAGCACCCCCATCGAGTTCCTCAAGGTCCCCCAGTGGTTCGTCAAGTCGGTCGAGTTCAAGGAGCAGGTCCTCCGGAAGGTCGACGAGATCGTCTGGAAGCCCGAGTTCATGAAGGTCAGGATCAAGGACTGGGTCGAGTCGCTCGCCTGGGACTGGGTGGTGTCGAGGCAGAGGTACTTCGCCACCGCAATCCCGCTCTGGGAGTGCGACAGGTGCGGGGACGTGCTGCTCGCGGAGGAGAAGGACTGCTACGTCGACCCGACAGCGGCGCCCCCGGCGAAGGCGCAGTGCTCCTGCGGCGGGAGGTACGTGGGCTCCACCGACGTGTTCGACACCTGGATGGACTCCAGCATATCCCCGCTCTACAACACCTTCTGGGAGAGGGACATGAAGTCCTTCGACAGGCTCTTCCCGATGTCGATGAGGCCGCAGAGCCACGACATCATCAGGACGTGGGCCTACTACACGATCCTCAGGTCGCTGCACCTCACCGGGAAGAAGCCATGGGACGAGGTGATGATCCACGGGTTCATCATGGCTCCGGACGGGCGGCCAATGCACACCTCCGACGGCAACGTCATAGACCCGATGCCCCTGCTCGAGAAGTACGGCGGCGACGCGATGCGCTACTACGCCGCCACATGCTCGCTGGGCATGGACCACGCGTTCAAGGAGCAGGAGCTGGTCAGGGGCAACAGGCTCGCGACGAAGGCCTGGAACATCATGCGCATGGTCGGGGGCGCGTGCAAGGCGAGGCCGCCGAAGCCGGCCGCGATGCACCCGGTCGACGCTTGGATACTCAGCAGGTTCGGGAGGCTCGTGAGGGACGTCGAGGGGAGGTGCGAGGCCTACGAGTTCGACAGGGCCATGGCCCTCGTCCAGGACTTCCTATGGCACGAGTTCGCGGACCACTACATCGAGCTCGCGAAGCACAGGGCCTACGCTGAGGACGACGGAGGCGCGAGGTACGCGCTCTACACTGTCGGGCTCGGCCTCCTGAAGATGCTGTCGGTGTTCATGCCCCATGTGGCCGAGGACTCATACCAGCATAACTTCAGGCAGCACGAGACGCCTGTCAGCATACACGTGTCCCCGTGGCCGGAGGCGCCCCCAGTCGACGAGGCCGCGGAGCGCCAGGGCGAGACCGTGAGGGACATAGTCGCCGCGGTGAGGGCATGGAAGGCCGCCAAGGGCCTGTCCCTGAACGCACCGATAGCGAGGGTCGAGGTCGTGGGCGCGAAGGCGGCGGAGCTCATCTCCGGGTCCGAGGGGGACGTCAAGGCGACCCTGAAGGCCGAGAGGCTGGACGTGCTGGAGAAGGTCGCGCTGAAGGAGTCGGTCTCCAAGGTGAAGCCTGTCCACTCCAGGCTCGGCCCCGCGTTCAAGCGGGACGCGAAGGCGGTCGCGGAGAGGCTGGCGACCCTTTCCCCAGAGCAGCTGGCCGGAATCGACAAGGGCCTGACCGTCGAGCTCGATGGCGGGAGGACCGTCGAGCTCGGGCCGGAGTTCTACGAGGTCGAGAGGCGCATCACGTCGGACAGGGGCGAGCTCGAGTCTGTTGCTGCCGCCGGCCTGGCCGTGCTGCTCTACCAGTGAGAGGAGCCTGGCGCGACAGCCTATTATACCCTTAGGGTGTTTTCTCAGACGATGGACCGCAAGGACTTCGTCGTCGAGGCGCTGAGGAGCGTCCTGGACCCCCACACGGGCGTGAGCGTCTACGACATGGGCCTCATATCCGAGCTGGTGGTGGGGGACGACTCCGTCAGCCTGACCTTCATGCCCACGAGCCCCTTCTGCCCCGTCGGCGTCGAGCTCGCGGTCGCGATACGCGACCAGGTCCTCACGGTCGACGGCATAAGGAAGTGCGACGTCAAGGTCGTGGGCCACGTCAGGGCCGACGAGATCAACAGGGCCCTGGGCGCCTGACTCACCTGATGATGTCCATCTTGACGTGCTTGTTCTGGATGTTGCACCTCTCCAGGTCCTTCATCGCGTAGAAGGCCACGCTCTTGTGGAGGCGGATCTCGCTGCTGCTCCTGCCGACGGTGACGTCGCCGATCAGGTGCTCGTCGATGTTGGCCTTCCTGGTGATGAACTTGATTAGGCTGAGCATGTCCACCCCGTCCTCCTTGCCGATGTTGAGCCTGAAGGGCACCATGCCGAATACGTCCGCGTACTCGTCCAGGTCCAGCTGCCTCTTGACCCTGTCCCTGCCGGAGCCGTCGGGGACGTCGTCCGCCTGGATGGTCGTCCTTCCGAAGTTTTCGATCTGCTTGACGAGGTACTGCTCCTCCTTCGAGACGAACGTGATGGCCTTCCCCGTCCGGCCGGCCCTGGCGGTCCTCCCGATCCTGTGGACGTAGTCCTCGGGGTTCTCGGGGATGTCGTAGTTGACCACGTGCGTTATGCCCTCGATGTCCAGCCCCCTGGCGGCGACGTCCGTGGCCACGAGTATCTTGACCTTCCCGTGCTTGAACCGGTCCATGACCTTCTCCCTGGCGGCCTGGGACATGTCCCCGTGAATGCCGTCGGCCGAGTATCCGTACGCCCTGAGCTTGTGGACCAGCATGTCGACCATCCTCTTGGTCGAGCAGAAGACCAGCGTGAGCGGGGGTTTCTCCGTGTCGAGTATCCTGCAGAGCGCCCAGAGCTTGTTCCTCCTTCCCACGTTGATGTAGCTCTGCTCCGCGTTGTCGACCGTCAGGGTGTCCTGGCTGATGATGACGCTCTTCGGGCTCCTCATGTACCTCTGGGCGAGCTCCCTTATCGCCTCGGGGAGGGTCGCGGAGAAGAGCATCGTCTGCCTCTGCCTCGGGACCCTCTGGAGGATCCACTCAATGTCGTCTATGAACCCCATGTCGAGCATCCGGTCGGCCTCGTCCAGCACGACGACCGACACCCCGTCGAAGTTCAGCTCCCCGCGCCTCATCAGGTCCATGAGCCTGCCCGGGGTGCCCACGACGACCTCGACGCCCTTCCTGATCTTGGCGACCTGGACGTTGATGGACTGGCCGCCGTATATCGCGACGGTGTTGTGACCGGTGTGCTTGGCGAGGTCGTCGAAGTCCTCCGCGACCTGCATCGCGAGCTCCCTCGTCGGGACGAGGGCGAGCACCTGGATGTGCTTGTTGGCGGGCAGCCTGCTCAGTATCGGTATCGCGAAGGCCCCGGTCTTGCCGGTGCCCGTCTGCGCCTGCGCCATCAGGTCGTCCCCGGCCATGGCGATCGGTATGCTCTGCTCCTGGACCGGCGTGGGCTCCTCCCACTCCAGCTCCTTGACGGCCCTCAGTATCTCCTGGCTCCTGGTGAGCGATTGAAAGTCCATGTTCGCAGTCTTCCTTGTTCTCGGACGGGGCGAGTTACTTCTTTAATAGTATTTTAACCCCTACGTCATCTAGGGCGGCGGTGCTTCTTATGGCGGCGACCAGGGTCATGAGGGCCAGGGAGGCCTGGCAGAGGCTCTACTCCAAGAGGGGCCTCCACTACGGGGGCACGGGCGACCTCTCGCTCCTCGTCCCCCACCTGAAGAAGGGGATGCTGGTCCTGGACGCGGGCTGCGGCGACGGGAAGACCGCGGAGGCGCTCGCGCGCCTGTGCGAGGTCGTGGCCTGCGACTTCTCCAGGGAGGCGCTCAACTCCCTCAGGTCCCAGCGCGACCCCGACAAGGTGGTGGAATTGGTCGAATGCAACCTGCGGAACATGCCTTTTGCACCGGAAAAGTACGGTGCCATCACCTGCGTCCACACCCTGTCGCACATGGTCGAGAGGGAGCGCGCCGCGGCGGCGGAGCAGCTCTCCGGGCTCCTCGCGCGGGGCGGATACCTCTACGTCGAGGCCTTCGGGCGCGGGGACATGAGGTACGGCAAGGGCGAGGAGGTCGAGCCCTCGTCGTTCCTTCGCGGCGACGGGATAATGACCCACTACTTCCAGGAGGGGGAGGTCGGCCCCCTGTTCCCAGGCCTGGAGGTCGTCACGGAGGTGGGTTCGGTCAGGCGGATCGTCTTCGGCGCGACGGCCGGGAAGAGGGACGTCATCAAGGCCCTCCTGAGGAAGGCCTGACACCGCCACCGGAACGTGCTTAAGCCTTCCTCGCAGACGTTGATATCCGTCCTCCGTCATGCCCCCTCAGGACCGCGTCACCTTCGGTGGGGAGCGCCGTCCAGGAGGGAGAACAGCATGGCAGTCGGCAGATTCGTGTTCTTGAGCAGGGACGAGATGGAACTCGTGCACTCGCAGAGCCTCGAGTGTCTCCGCGAGATAGGCGTGCACATACCCAGCCGCACGATACTCAGGTCCCTGAAGGACGCGGGCGCCTCCGTGGACGAGTCCAAGATGGTCGCCAGGATCCCCGAGGGGATGGTCGCCGAGGCGCTGAAGAAGGCACCGAGGTCGTTCAAGATGTGCGCGCGCGACCCGAAGAACGACCTCACGGTCCCGGTCAGCGGACCGCCGTACGCCTCGACCACCGGCCTCGGCGTCTACATCCGGGACATGGACACCGGTGAGAGGAGGCCCTCCACCAGGAGGGACATCGCCGACTTCATCAGGCTCGCGGACGCGCTCAAGGGCGTGGACTTCGTGTGGACGACCCTCACAGCCACCGAGGTCAACCAGGCCTCCCACAGCCTGCACGAGCTCTGGACCGCGATGCAGAACACCACGAAGCACGTCAATGGCGTCTCGATCCTCAGCGCGGAGGACGCGAGGGCGCAGGTCGAGCTGGCGTCGCTGGTCGCGGGCGGGAAGGAGGAGCTCAGGAAGCGCCCCCTCTTCTCGGTCATATGTTGCTCGATAGCCCCGCTGGCGTACGAGACCGGGATAGTCGAGGGGATGGTCGAGCTGTCCAAGGCCGGCATCCCCGTGATGTCCATGTCCATGTCACTGTCGGGCGGCTCCGCGCCGATAACCATGGCCGGCACGATATGCAACGCCAACACGGAGAACCTGGCCAGCCTCGTGGTCACGCAGACCTCGGCCCCGGGCGCGCCCCACATCTACTGCTCGTCCTCGGCCCCGATCAACATGAGGACCGGCTCCATCAACTACATGACCGTCGAGCAGTCCCTGATAGCGGCGTCGCTGGGCCAGATGGCCAGGAGGTACTCCCTCCCGTCGATGGTCGGGGACTGGGGGGTCAACGACACGCCGGACCCCGGGGTCCCGCACACGTTCACCGAGACGATGGGCCTCTGCCTCAGCACCATGGGCAACTCGGACCTGGTCTCCGGCATAGGCGGCCTCGACGCGGTCAAGGGCGCCTCCTTCGACCAGGCGGTCATAGAGGCAAAGCTGTGGGAGAGCGTCAGGCACTTCATGAAGCAGTACACCGTCAGCAAGGAGACCATCGCGCTGGACGTCGTGAAGAAGGTCGGCCACGGCAACACCTTCATAACACACCCTCACACGGCGAGGAACTTCAAGTCCGAGCTCATATTCAAGGACCAGACCTTCGCCAAGTGGGAGGCGACCTTGTCCCGGGCGATGGTCCCCGAGGCCAAGGAGATCGCCCGCAGGCTGCTGGCCGAGCACAGGGTCCCGGAACTCGGCCGTGACATCGTCTCCAAGGGGGACGGGGTCATAGCCGCGTTCGAGAGGTCCCACGGCCGCGCCTAAAGCTTGATATCCGGGCCGCCTGATTCGCCACCATGGCAAACAAGGTACGCGCAGCGCACATACTGGTCAAGAACGAGGGCCTCGCGAAGGACATCCTGGTCAAGGTCAAGGGCGGGGACTCCTTCGCCGATCTCGCGAAGAAGCACTCGGAGTGCCCGTCCGGCAAGCAGGGCGGGGACCTCGGCTGGTTCGGAAGGAACATGATGGTGAAGGAGTTCGAGACCGCCGCCTTCAACGGGAAGAAGGGCGAGGTCGTCGGACCGGTCAAGACGCAGTTCGGCTGGCACATCATCCAGATCGTGGACCAGAAGTGAAGCCGCCCGGGGCAACAATCTAATACTCCTACTGGATGGCGGCGCCCAGGCACAGTGCCACCATGATGGACGCATCGATAGCCTTCGCGCTCACCTCGCTAGCGATCTACGGCTCCACCCAGGTCATCGCCAAGTTCGCGGTCGGTTCCCTGAACGCGGAATCCATGGTCGCGATGAACTTCCTCGCGTCGGTGCCCGTCTACGTCTTCATACTCGCTGGGGCGCTCATCCTCTGGGGGGAGTACCTCGACCACCTGGAGTACACGCTCTACGCGGTAATAGGCGCGTCGACGGCCAGGGGCGGCTACTACATCTACCTCCAGGCGCTCGAGAAAGGGGACGTCAGCATGGTGGGGAGCATAACGGCCGCGTTCCCCGCCGTTACCGCCATCCTCGCCGTGACCCTCCTGGGGGAGGACATCCGCCTCGTCAACGCGGGCGGCATCGCCGTCATCATAGCGAGCATGGTCGCCCTGTCGTACTCCCACGGGAGGAAGAACGGCGGCGTCGGGTTCTCGCGGTCCTCGCTCCTCCTGAGCCTCGCGACGTTCGCGATATGGGGCGTCGGTGGGATATTCATCAAGATGGCCCTGGACGGCCTGCCGCTCATCGCCTACCTGGGCGTCTACCCGCTCATCCTCCCGCCGATAGCGTTCGCGTACCTGAGGCACAGGAAGGCGACGTGGCGCGTGTTCCTCCCGAAGTGGGTGGCGCCCGTGATCCTCGCGATAGTCGTCGCGGAGCTGTGGCAGCTCGCGTACTTCGCCGAGACGTCGGCGATATCGGTGGGCTCGGCCTCCGTCGTGTTCCCCCTGATATCCGCCTACCCCATCGTGACCATAATCGGGGCGCGCCTGTTCCTGAAGGAGAGCATGACGCGCCTGGACCTGGGCCTGATCCTCGCGGTCATCGCGGGGATAGTCATGACTTCCTTCGCATGACGCCCGGGTCGAAGGGTTTTCCCTCTCCGAGCACACGGTGGACCTCGGCCATGAGGCTGCTTATCGGGAGCTTCTGGGGGCACTTCTTCTCGCACTCCCTGCAGTGCTTGCACGCGCTGGCCCTCTTCTTGGGGTTGAAGAACCTCTCGTAGGTCCTCCTGGCGTTCCCGAGGTCGTTGTGCACGTAGGCGTCGTTGTACTCCTCGAAGTTCGTGGGTATGGCTATGCCGTGCGGGCACGGCATGCAGTAGTTGCACTTGGTGCAGGGGATGACCGCCATCGAGCGGTACATCTTCGTCACGCGCTCGATCAGCCTCCTCTCCCCGGCCCTCAGCTCCCCCACACCGGACCTTCCAGCGGCCCTGAGGTTCCCCCTGACCTGGTTCATGGTGCTCATGCCGCTGAGCACGGTGGCGACCTCCGGCTGGTCCCAGACCCACTTGAGGGCCAGCTCGAACGGGACAACCCTCCTGCCGCGGAGCCTGAGCGCGTCCCGTATCTGCCTCGGGGGGTTCGCCAGCCTCCCGCCCAGCAGCGGCTCCATGACCACCACCGGGATCCCCTTGGACGCGGCGTATCTGAGGCCCTTGGTGCCGGCCTGGTTCTGCGTGTCGAGGTAGTTGTACTGTATCTGGGCCAGGGCCCAGCCGTCGTAGCCGTCGACGATCTTCTTGAACGCCTTGAGGTCGTCGTGGAAGGAGAACCCTATGCCGCCTATCCTCCCGTCCGCGATGGCCTTCTCGGCCCTCTTGAGAAGGCCGTGCTTGAGGACCGTCTTCTCCCATGCGTCCCCGTTCAGCGCGTGGAATAGGTAGAAGTCGATATGGTCCGTCCTCAGCCTCCTGAGCTGGGTCGCGAGGAGTCTGTCGAAGTCGGTCTTCTTCTCGATGAGCCAGACCGGGGACTTGGTGGCTATCCTCACCCTGTCCCTGTACCCGCCCCTCAGCGCCTTGCCCACGATGACCTCGCCCTTCTTCTCGTGGTAGCCGTAGGCGGTGTCGACGTAGTTCACGCCCCTGTCGATGGCGTGGCGGATCATGCCGATGGCCTCCGCCTCCCTGATCCTCTTCGTCATGGGCTGGTCGCCCACGGTGGGCAGGCGCATCGCCCCGAACCCGAGCGCGGACACCTTCCAGCCGGTCTTTCCGAAGTCGCGGTACTGCATCCGGTCACACCCAGTCGGGCCTATCCGGTCCCTCGTCCGGGTGACCTGCCTGCGGAGTAAAGAACGTTGCCCCGCCCATCAGGTCAGCGCTTCTTCCCCGCGAGGAGCTCCCTGAGGAGCTCGTCGACCCTGTCCAGGCCCGCATGCAGGTACTCCTTCGGCGGGCCCGTGCCCATCCTCATGTAGCCGTCCATGCCGAAGTGGTCGCCGGGCACCATCAGGACGGACTTCTCCTTCCTAAGGCGCTCGGCGAGGACCGTGGAGTTGATCTCCATGTTGTACCTGATGTAGCATATCGCGCCCGCCGCCGGAGGCACGTGCGAGAACAGCTCGCCGTGCGCGTCCATCCACTCCTTCACGATGGGATAGTTCTTCTTCAGGATCGACCTGGTCCTGTCGAAGATCCACTTCCTCTTCTTCGGCTCGAGGGCCAGCGTGGCCAGCCTGTCCGACGGGGCGGCCGGCGTGAGGGTGAGGTAGTCGTGGTGGTGCTTCACGCGGGCGAGCACATCCGGCTGGCCCACGAGCCATCCGATGCGAAGCCCTGGCAGACCGTAGGCTTTGCTCAGGCCGTTCGTTATGAGCGTCCTCTCATAGTCGCTCCAGAGCGACTCTGTAAGCGGCGCTTCCCTCTCGGCCCCGAGATACACCTCGTCGGAGAGGAGCCACGCGCCCGAGTCCTTGGCCGCGTCCAGGAGCGCCTTGCGCTGCTTCTTGCCCATGATCGCCCCGGTCGGGTTGTTCGGGTTGCAGACCTGGATGGCCTTGGTCTTCTTGGTCACGACCTCCTTGAGGTCCTCGGGGTCGAACTGCCAGCCCAGCTCCTCCCTGAGCTTGAGCTGCCTGATCTTGAGGCCCCAGGTCTTCGCCAGCCCCCACATCTGCGCGTAGTTGGGGGTCATCAGGGCGACCTCGTCCCCCTTCTCGAAGAGGTGCCACGCGGCGATGAAGTTCGCCTCCGACGAGCCGTTGGTGACGAAGATATTCTCGACGCCGGCTCCCTTGTACGTGGCCGCAACGGCGGCCCTGAGGCCCGGGGTCCCATCTGCGTGCGGATACCCCAGAGGGAGCTGGAGGAACTCCTTCGCCGCCTTCTCCCCGCCCAGCAGCTCCTCGATCTTCAGGGCGTGCACTCCGCTCTCTGACAGCTCGTAGTCGACGACCCGTTCGTACATCGATTGCCAGCGTTCCATCTCGAAAAGTTCGACCTTCATCCTTACCGTCCCCGCGCCCGCATGCGCTTGCCCAGGTTAAATAATTCGCGTGGACGCCGGCGGCGCTGCGGGAGGTCTCGGAGCTACTTGAGCCGAGGAAATCACCGAGTGCAATCAAACCTTTGATTGAAAACGAAAAATATTTGTCTGGCTACGCATAGGTGTGCGGCCGTCGGGATTTGAACCCGAGTTTTTAGCTTGGCAAGCTAAAGTGATAACCAGTCTACACTACGGCCGCATTCGAGCACGCCTCCAATATCGAGGGGCCATTTATACCTTGTGCGCCGCCTTGTTGTCCGCCTTCTGCCTGGCCCGGCGCCACTGGATGGCCTCCCCGACCAGGTACAGGGAGCCTATCGCGCACACGCCCTCGCCCCTGAACTCTGCGAGCGCTTTCTCGATGGCGTCGCCCGAGCGGAGGACCACGCTGACGGGCCCCGCGTACTCCTGCCTCACGACCGCGCCCAGCTCTTCGGCCCCCATCGCCCTCTTGTTGTCGACCTGCGTGACCACGAACATCGCGGCACGGGGTGCCAAGGCCCTCACGATCTCCCTCGCGTCCTTGTCCTTCATGCACCCGAGCACGAACGTGAGCGGGGTCATGCCGAACGCCTCGAGGGTCCTGGCCGTGGTGAGGGCCCCGTCCGGGTTGTGGCTGCCGTCGAACATGAGCATGGGTTTCCTCGAGACCACATCGAGCCTGCCCGGCCACCTCGCCCCCTTCAGCCCCGCGCGGACCTCCTCGTCCGTCACCTGGACCCCTTTGGCGGCCAGCCGCTCGACCGCGGCCACTGCGAGGGCAGCGTTCTCCGCTTGATAGGCACCTAAGAGCCCGGTCCTGAGCCCGGGGATCTCCCGGAGGCCCCTGTAGTCGAAACGTGTCCCGGACAGGCTCTGGCTGACGCAGGAGACACCGAAGTCCCTCCCGAACCTCGCCAAGCGGCACCCCCCCCTGTCGCAGGCCTGCTGGAACAGCCCAAGAACCGCAGGATCCTTCTCGCAGGTCACGACGTCGCATCCACCCTTGATGATCCCGGCCTTCTCGCCAGCGATCTCCATGATGGTCTTGCCCAGGTAGTCCGTGTGCTCCAGCCCTATGCGGGTTATGGCCGCCACGTCCGGCAGGATTATGTTCGTAGCGTCGAGCCTGCCACCCATCCCGACCTCCGCCACGACGAAGTCCACGCCCTTCTCCTTGAAGTACTGGAACGCGAGGCCCGTGGTGAACTCGAAGAACGTCAGCTGCTTCTCCTTTCCGTGGGATGCCATGTCCTCCATTTGGACCCGGAGTTCCTCCCCCAGCCTCACCACGTCCCTCTGGGGGATCATCCGTCCGTCGACCCTGATCCTCTCCCTGAAGTCGACCAGGTGCGGCGAGGTGTAAAGGCCCACCTTCAGCCCGTGCCGCCTCAGCATCTCCGAGACGAACGTGCAGACGGAGCCCTTCCCGTTGGTGCCCGTGACGTGGACGGACCTGAAGTCCAGGTGGGGGTCCCCTATCCTGTGCGAGAACTCCCTCATGTTGTCCAGGCCGAGCTTGATGCCGAACCTCTCGAGGTTGAACATCCAGTCGACCATCTGGGCGTAGGACATGCAGGGTGGGAATGGAATCCTGTATTAAGGGATTCTGCGGCCCGCGGCGGCCTCATCCGTCCACGCGCCCAGGCCCATCCCCCTGGCCTTCGCGAGGCGCTTCATCTCCTTCATGACGCCGGAGCTGTACTGGGCGGCCTTCTTGGGAGCGTCGTGCGACACGACCCCGAGGGACCTCGCTGCGTCCCTCAGGACCGCCTTCCTGTTCCCGCCGCCCAGCTTCCTGTCCAGGGGGAGCGACTTCGCGAAGGAGACGATCTCCGGGGAGGCGAACGGCGCCTCGAGGCGCTTGCCGAGGGAGGAGGCGTACCCCCTGAGGAGCGCGTGCTCGGCGAGCATCTTGCCCAGGTCGCGCTCCATGGACGCCTCGACGGCGGCGTCATCGGCGTACTTGGCGTACCCTCCGAAGAGCTCGTCGGCGCCGCTTCCCACGAGCACGACGCTCTCTTCGCAGGAGTCGATGACGCAAACCACGGGCACCGTGTACGCCACCCTGAGCGGGTCGCTGGTGCCGAGCGCCGCGGCCGTCTTCCGGACCGCGTCCATCAACCCCTGCTCGTCCAGGGCCAGCATGCGCAGGTCGGCCCCTTCCTCCTCCGCGGCGGTCGGGGCGCGCGAGTGGTCGTGGGAGCCGCGGACGGCGCACGTGTACGCCCTGGTCTCCGCGCACTCCCTGGCGACCCTCTCCACCAGTGCGCTATCGACGCCTCCCGAGTACGCCACGGCGACGGAGCCGGAGCTGGCCACGCATTCCCTGACAGAAATCCTAAGGAGTTTGAGCAGCCGCTCCGCGTCCATGGTGCACGGAACAATCTATGTCCGTGATATAGTCATCGCGGCGGGGCTGCTGGAACATCGGAAGCTCTCGCTCACTTCTCTAAGAAATCACCGTCGACCTCGTCCGCGAAGTCGTCGAAGAGTTTCAGATAGTCGATCGAGGACTCGTCTGTCCTCACATTGTCCATCTTCTCTCACCTCGCCCCCCATCTCGTCCCCAGGGGATATCATCCTTGCGGCCCGAGGTCCAATAGGCCGCAGCCCTCCTATATATTCTATATAGGAAGGGGATTATACGGCAACCAGGTATGAGAGGTAACAGCCGGGGCAGTCCAGGGTAGGAGGTTGACAGCATGGAGACCAGGAAGATCCAGAAGACCGGCGGCTCGACCTACATAGTCTCGCTGCCCAAGTACTGGGTGGCGGGGGCGAAGCTCAAGGAGGGGGACTCTGTGTCCATGTCCGTCGACAGCGGCGGGACCTTGGTCGTGGACCCCGTGACCGGCGGCAAGCGCCCCGCGGTCTCGATAGAGGTGTTCGTGGACGAGGAGGAGAATTCCCTCCACTTCCTGCGGAGGCTCATAGGCCTGTACGTCACCGGCTACGACGAGATCGTGGTTCGTTCGAGGGGAAGGATCCCCACGGAGACCAGGACGGCCGTCCGCGACTTCACCAGGAGGGTGATCGGCCCCCAGATAGTCGAGGAGTCGGCCTCCGCGATAACAATACTCGACGTCGCGGACCACTCTCACCTGGACATGAGGAAGATTCTCAAGCGCATGCACCTGATGGCGCGCTCGATGCACGGCGACGCCATCGAGGCCATGGTCGAGGGCAACGCGGAGCTCGCCGCGGACGTCGTCGCGAGGGACGACGAGGTTGACAGGCTCTACTGGTTCATGTCGAAGCAGCAGGGCATGATGATGAGGGACCCCGGAATGGTGAGGAAGGTCGGCGTGAGCGTCCCGGAGGCGACCTACTATCTCTCCGCCTCGAAGGCGCTCGAGAGGATAGCGGACCACGCCGCCCGGATAGCCCTCAGGGCCGGGGCGCTCGCGGGCGAGAGGCTCCCCGAGAAGGTCGTCGCGGAGGCGAGGGCCTACAGCGCGACGGTCGTCTCGGTGCTCGACAGGTCCGTGGAATCGATGCTCAAGGGCGACCTGAAGGTGGCCAACGAGGTCGTCGACGAGGCCGAGACCCTCCGGGGGAGGAGGGAGCCCTTCATGAGGCTCCTGATGGACCAGAAGGGGCGGTTCGCGGTCCCACTGACCCTGATCATGGAGAGCCTCGAGAGGACCGCCCTCTACTCGGCGGACATCGCCGAGATAGGCATCAACCTGGCGGGGAACCACGCCAAGGCATGAGCCGCCGGGGCGGCGCCGCTGGCCTCCCGTGTGCCAGCCAGGCATTTACCAAAGGCTTAAGAGGGGCAGAGTTTATTTACCCGAAGAGCATGTTTGAGCCTCCCTGAGCGGAGGGGACCTTATGAGCGACGATGACCTAATGAAAGTCAAGATATGCTTCATCGGGGACGCGGGCGTCGGCAAGACCAGCCTTATAAAGAGATTCGTCCTGGACGTCTTCGACGACAGGTACATTGCCACCATCGGCACGAAGGTCACCAAGAAGATCGTGGAGGTCAACGACCAGGGTGTCAACACCAAGGTCATGATGCTCGTCTGGGACATCATGGGCCAGAAGGGCTTCAGGGAGCTGCTCCGCGAGGCGTACTTCTTCGGCGCCCACGGCGCCATCGCGGTGTGCGACCTGACGAACAAGGAGACCCTGGAGGAGCTCAGGTACTGGATCAAGGCCCTGACGGACGTGGCGGGCGATGTCCCGATCGTGTTCGCGGGGAACAAGGCCGACATGGAGAACGAGCGGGTCGTCAAGGAGACCGACCTGCAGGAGCTGGCCGCCAAGTACAATTCCAAGGCCTTCCTCACCAGCGCCAAGACCGGACAGAACGTCGACGAGGTCTTCAAGGCCCTCGGCCTGGCCGTCTCCGAGAAGATGGGCTCCAAGTAGGCGCCAGTGTCCATTACCAGGCCTGATAACGATTTGAGAACGCTTATAAGCCCAGCAGCGGCTATGAACCTACCTGCGGATAGCGAGAGGGGCGTCTTAGACGCATGATGGAGGTTCGCGTAGGAGGCAGCATGCCCGCTCGGGTTCGGGGCGGCCCAACCGCGGTTCTTCTGGCGGTCATCATCCTCGGGAGCTCGGTCATCCCCCTCATGGACTACTCGGTCGCCCCCGCCTCTGCCGAGTCGCTCCCGCTCTGGTCCAAGACATTCCGGATGCACGAGGGGGTCCCGTCAGTCGTGAGCGACTACGACTGGCTCAACACCTCCGCCCCGCAGAACCCAGGTGACCTGGACTACGACGGGGACGGCCTCCTCGGCGTCACGATCAGGAAGAACCTCCCGTCGCAGAGGTGGAGGCACTTCTGGGCCCTGGACCCGCCCGTCAACGCGGACGTGAGGGTCCTCGGCGACATCGATTTCCACATATGGGCGGCCTCGAGGGACAACGAGTCCGCGTCCATACTGACCGTCCTCCTCTCGGACATGGCGCCTGGGCAGTGGTCCCTGCCTGGCGACTGGGTCGCGGTGGGCACCGCGAGCATCCCCCTCCAGGGGCCGGTGTTCTCCGCCTTCAAGGCGTACGACCTGACCGTCGCGGGAGTCGACCACACCCTTGCGGAAGGCCACCGCCTCGTGCTCACGATCATGAGGGGGGACTCCCTCAACGACGGGCTCCTCATCCTGTACGACGACGACTACTTCGACTCCTACATCGTGACCCCGGTCGAGGACTTCGTCTCGGTCTCGTCCGTCTGGACCGAGGACGGCTCCGGCGCTGCGACCGATGTCTTCTCCGACTCGGAGCCGATAGTCGTGCTCGCGAACGTCACGAACCCGTTCGGGACCTACGAGACTGCGCCCGCGGAGTGCACGGTCGTCTACAGCTCCAACGGGACGGTCGTCGAGCCCAGGGCCGCCATGACGGCGGTGGCCGTGGACCCCTCTCCCGACTCATCCTGGATCCTCTTCTCCTCCTCCGTCGGCCCCCTCGGCAGCGGCGAATACACCATATCGGTCAACGGCAGCGACCCCCACGGCTCCCCGACCTGGATGAACGCCTCGGTGTCGGTCGTGGCCGTCGACCACTTCTCCGTCGCCGCCCCGGCCTCGGTCACCGCGGGCGTGGAGTTCGAGATGAGCGTGACGGCCCTCGACTCGGCTGACGCGGTCATCCCCAACTGGCGCGGAACCGTCACTCTCGAGGCCTACGAAGAGGACATGGTCACGCCCTTGCCAGAGCCCCTCTGGAACTCGTCGGTGGAGTTCGACGGGACGAGCGGCGGGGCGGTCACGGTCTACGACCAGGTATACAACGTCAGCGAGGAGGTCATGGTGATCAGGGCCTCCTCCAACGGCCATCTCGGCTGGAGCGCGCCGGTCGCCGTGTTCGCGGGGCCGGTGGCCTCGGTCTCCTTGGAACCGTCCGGTCCGCTCTCCGTGGAGCTGGGCGGCTCCCAGCTGTTCACGGCCGAGGGGCGCGACTCGACCGGGCACCTGAACCTCAGCTGGTCCGCGGTGTGGTCCCTGGACGGGGACATCGGCGGCCTGGTCCCGTCGGGGTTCGCCGCGACGCTCACCGTCGACTCCGCGGGCAGCGGGGTCGTCCGGTGCGTGGACGCCTCCTCCGACGCCAACGCGTCCGCCGACGTGACGGTCGACGCGGGCCCGCTCGCGAGGATCGAGCTGACCCCTGCCGGCCCCATCACGGTGAAGGAGGGGGAGACGGTCCCCGTGACGGCCGTCGGCTACGACTCGTTCGACAACGTCGTCCCGCTACCGGGCCCGATGTGGTACACGAACACATCAGGCCAGATCACGGGGACGGGCCCATCCGTAACTTACAAGGCGGGCTTCATCCCGGAGGCGGGCGTGATAACCGTGTCCTCGGGGACGACGAGCGCGTCCCTCGCGGTCACGGTCACCAACGCCCTGAACGGCCCGTGGCTCAGCACCATCCCGACCCAGATCGCAAACGAGGACGGTTCCTGGACGCTCAGCCTCGCGTCCTACTGGAACCACGTGAACGGGACGTCCGCCCTGAGGTGGTACGCGGAAGGGGTGGACAACTCCCTCTACATCATCACCTTCGATCCCGCGTCCCCCGCGCTGGTCCTGTTCATGACCCAGCCCGACAAGTCGGGGACCGACACGTTCAGGCTCTGGGTCAGGGACGCCGACGGCTACTCGACCTACCAGGACGTCGTGGTGAGCATCCAGCCGGTCAACGACATGCCGGTGTTCGTGCACACGCCCCCGACCGAGTTCTACGTCAAGTTCAACACCCCGTACTCGTTCGACTTCGAGTACTACGTCTCCGACGTCGACAACCCGCCCGAGGAGCTCATGATGTTCGCGACGTCCTCCGAGTGGGGCTCGGTCGTGTTCGAGGGCTTCATAGCGTCGTTCCTCTTCATCGAGAAGGACGGCAGGGAGAGCTACTTCGAGACCATGAGGGTCACGCTGACGGACGCCTCGTCCCAGCAGGCGGCGGACTCGACCAACTCCGCCTACCTCGGGATAGTGGTGTGGGTGACCGAGGACACGCCGCCGGACCTGACCGCCGAGCTCCCGGACGTCACGGACCTCATGGAGGGCGAGATGGACAGGCCGGTCTTCGACCTCGACGACTACTTCGAGGACATCGACGAGGACGTGCTCCTCTACGACTACGGTTTCCTCAACATCGACGTGGACATCGACCCGGACACCCACGTCGTCAACATGTCGGCCCCCTACGAGTGGTCTGGCATGACGGACGGGACCTTCACCGCGGTCGACCCGACGGGCGCCTTCAAGACGGACACGGTCACCGTGACGGTCATCCCCGTCAACGACGCCCCCTCCGTGACCTCGCCGGAGTCGGTCCATGTACGCTACGACGTCGAGTATAGGCTCGACGCTGGCATGTACGTGCACGACCCCGACCACTCGTTCGCCGAGCTCACGTTCACCTTCGACAGCCCGTACGTCTCGTATTCCGGCGGTGACATCTGCCTGCTCTTCCCCCCGGACCTGCTGGGGGGGTCGTACGATGGCGCCTACAACGTCTACGTCATGATGATGGTGGAGGACCCGGAGGGGGCGAGGGACTGGGGCAACTTCACGGTCACCGTGAGCGACAACTATCCCCCGGGGACGGTCGACCCGGTCCCCTACCCCGACATCGTCTCCTTCCCCGAGGACGGCTACCTCAACGGCACCATCGACCTGGACGCGCTGTTCTTCGACCCGGACGACTCGGACCTCACCTACGTCGTCGAGTTCGTCGGCGGGGGCGGCGACCTGAAGGTCGCGATATATGAGGACGGTTCCGTGAACTTCTCCGCCGCGGCCAACTGGTCCGGCTATCAGGTCGTGAAGTTCATATGCAACGACACCCACCATGCCCGGGCCTTCTGGAGCCTCATGGTCGTCGTGACCCCGGTCAACGACGCGCCAGTCGTCGAGCAGATCCGGGACAGGACATTCGTCGGGTGGCCGGGCAGCTTCCAGCTGTTCATCATGCAGTACGTGTGGGACAGGGAGACGCCCTTCCTGGACCTGGACATCTTCGCGACCCCGGACACGCAGGTCTCGGCGGTCGGAAGGTACCTCTTCGTCAGCATGCAGGAGGGCCAGGACGAGATAGCCATCACCCTCTACGTCGAGGACGCCGAGGGCGCGCGCTCCGAGACCGTCACGTTCACAGTCAAGCTGGAGAAGACCACCGCCGACGCCATCGGCTACCCATACACCTTCCCGCTGGTCCTCCTCGCTGCCGCGGTCGCCGGCTACTTCATCGCGAGCAGGCTCCCGAGACCCTACTCCCTCGAGAACCTCTTCCTGATACACAACGACGGAAGGCTCGTGGCCCACGTGACCAGGGAGGAGAACACCAGCATAGACAAGGACGTGGTGAGCGCCATGTTCACCGCGGTCCAGGAGTTCGTGCGCGACTCCTTCCAGGCCGGCGAGGTCGGCCTCAAGAAGCTCGAGATAGGCGACAAGAACGTCCTCATCGAGAAGGGCAAGTCCGTCTACGTTGCGATGATCTACTCCGGCTGGCCGCCGAAGGACGTCTTCGGCAACATCCCGATGCTCCTCAGGGACATCGAGGAGCGCTACGGCGAGAGGATCGAGCACTGGAACGGGACGATGAAGACGGTGAAGGGCGTCGAGGGCATGCTGCAGAAGTTCATGTCGAAGGAGTTCAGGCCCGGCTCGTGGACCGCCGAGGAGGAGATCCGCGAGGAGGAGTGGGTGGACATCCTCTCCAAGGAGAGCTGAGCCGGACCGGCCCCTCACTTCGCGGCTTCCCTCAGTGCGAAGTCGACCAGCCTCTCCCTCGGCTCCCCGAGCTCGACCCCGTACTCCTCCCTCAGACGCATGGCGATCTCGCGCCTCATGAAGGGGATCGGGAGGCACCCCGCATAGAGCAGCGTGTCGTGGAAGAGCTTCATGGAGAACCGGTCGCCGGTGGCGCGCCTCACGTCCTCGAGCAGCTGCAGCAGGGCGAGCTTCCCGATGAAGTACGACAGGTAGTAGGTGGGGCAGTAGGTGTAGCTCCTCGCCTCGCTGAGGGCGGCGTCCCTCTGCATGCTCGTCTCCCGCACGAGCATCTCGGCGACCTCGTCCGGCGTGGTCTCCCCCCTGGACAGCTTCACGTCCGCTATCACCCTGACGACCCTGAACATGAGGTCGCTCAGCTGGGCGAGCCTCCCCTCAGGGGTGTCGTTGAACCCCTGGTCCAGCATGAGCTCCTCGCAGTAGAGCGCCCAGCCCTCGCCGAAGTCCATCGAGTTGCTGAGCACGCGCACGAACGACGGGTGGGTGTTGGCGCATATCCCCTGCAGGTGGTGGCCAGGGTACCCCTCGTGGACGGCCGTGTTGGATATCAGCGGGTAGCAGTGGTCCCTGAGTATCTCCTTGTTGTCGCTGGGCGTGACGAGGAACATGCCCGTCCGGGCCCCCGTGAACTTGCCGGGCTCGAACTGCGCCGCGAAGGGGGCCACGTGGCGCATGAAGGTCGGGGTCTCAATCACCCTGAGCTTCTCGCCGTCGGGCACCGTGGCGAGGTCCTTCCTGACCAGGAAGTCCCTGGCCCTCTGTATGTCCCTCCTGTAGCAGGCGAGGACCTCGTCGAAGTCGACCGGGTGCATGGACTTCATCAGGTGCAGCGCCTCGTCGACCGAGCCGGACCTCACCATCCTCCCCGCCGTCAGGGCCATGCGGTCCCTGGTCCTCGCCAGGTGGGCGGATCCGACCTCCAGGGCCTCGTCTGGGGTGATGTCGAACCCCTTGAGCCTCATGTAGCGCTCGAAGACGTCGGCGGCCATGTGCGTGTCCGGCCCGGAGCGAGGGAGCACCTCGTCCGCGAGCCATCGGTTGTACCCGTCCAGCGCTTCCTTGGCGCACCTCGCGGCCGAGGATAGCCTGGCGGTCCTGTCCGTCCTTCCGAACATGGCGGAGGCGTGCTCATCGATGGTGTCGATGAACGGCAGGAGGGCCCTGCCGGTCTCGAGCGCGATCTCCGTCCAGAGCCTGCACGGGGCGGTCAACGCCGGCTTCGACCGCTCGAGGTACTCGGGGACCTTCTCCAGCCTGGAGGTTATCGCGTCTATCCTCTTCTCCAGGGGGCGGTCCTCCCGCGTGAAGAGGAAGAAGAGCGAGCTGCCGAGGTCCTCCGTGGCCATGGCCATCCTCTCGTGCATTCGGAGCTCCTCTATCTCGAAGATGCGCACCCTGAAGAGGTGGATGGCCAGGTCCCTGTCGATCCTCTCCTCCTCGGAGAGCTGGCCGTCCTGGAAACCCTGGAACTCCTTCACGACGGCCCTCAGCCTGGCCGCCTGGCGGGCGAACGCCTCGGGCGAGAGGTCCCTCACGCTGTGGTCGTACCTGTCCCACCCGAGCTGGGTCGCGTGGGCCGGGTCCCAGCCGAGCACTTCGTCTAGCACACGCTCGGTGAACTGAAGGAAGAGGGTGTTTGCCACTGCGTTTCGAGCGAACGCCTCGCCGCGATATAAAAGTATATATAACTGCGTTAGGCGCGCCGACCTCCGCCCCGCCAGTGGCCAGTGCCCAGGGCCAGTGGGCCATCGGCGGCCCTGGCGCGCCCCCACCGCAAAGACTTATACCGCCCCCGTCTAATCCCAAAGACCCAGATGTCGAACCAGAGCGGACAGTCAGTCACTGTCACACTTCGGCGTGACCTCGGCCTTTTCGACGTGACGATGATAGGCGTGGGCGCCATGATCGGCACGAGCATCTTCGTGCTAATCGGCGTCACGGCCGGCGAGGTCGGCTCAGCGGTCATGCTCGTGTTCCTGCTGAACGCGTTGGCAACGCTGTTCACCGCGGGGACCTACGCGGAGCTAGGGTCGACGTTCCCCGAGGCCGGCGGCGGCTACCTGTGGGCCAAGAAGGGGCTGAGGCACCCCGCTGCGTTCCTCTCCGGGTGGATGTCCTGGTTCGGCCACACCGTCGCATGCAGCTACTACAGCCTCGGAATGGGCTACGCGATGCTGGCCTTCATGGGCTACTTCCAGATCGACTTCTTCGGCCTCAGCGACGAGATGATCGTCAAGGCGTTCGCCGCCGTGGCCATACTGGCGTTCCTCGGAGTCAACTACGTGGGCGTGGGAGCGACCGGGAAGGCCGGCTACAGCATCACCCTGGTCCAGGTCCTGATAGTGACCTTCTTCGTCGCCTTCGCGGTCCTCTACGCGCTGGACCTGAAGGGCGTCCACGTGCTGGAGAACTTCGACCCCCTCATCCCGGAGGACAAGGGCCTGGCCGACGTGTTCATGGTCATGGGGTTCACGTTCATCGCCTTCGAGGGGTACGAGATAATCGTCCAGTGCGGCGAGGAGGTCAAGAACCCCAAGAAGAACGTCCCGAGGGCGATATTCATCTCGGTGGGGGTCGCGGCGCTCCTGTACCTGGGCGTGGCCTTCGCCTGCATCACCAACTTCACCCCAGAGTGGATCGGCTCCGAGGGCGAGAACGCGGTCATATCGGTCTCGGAGCAGGTGATCCCGTACTTCGGCGCCCCCCTGGTCATATTCGGCAGCGTGCTCTCGGCCATGGCGGCCCTCAACGCGACCGTCTTCTCCTCGTCCAGGGTGAGCTTCGCCATGGGCCGGGACAGGTCCCTCCCGCGGCTGTTCGGCTCGATCCACAGGACCAGGAGGGTCCCGCACAACGCCATACTCGTCACCGGCGCGATCATGCTCTTCATGGCCCTCTTCTTCCCGCTCGAGGTGGTCGTGGCGTCCACCTCGATCATGTTCCTCCTGCTCTTCACCCTGGCGAACGCGGCCTCCATAAGGCTGAGGCGGAGGCTCACCAAGATAGACATCGGCTACAAGACCCCCCTCTTCCCCCTCTTCCCCGTCATGGGGATCGTCTGCAGCCTGGCCATCGCCGCGTACCTCTATCTCTTCATGCCCATCGCGTGGTACATCACCGCCATATGGGTCGCCGTCGGGCTCGCGTTCTCCGCGTTCGCCAAGCCCTCCGAGGAGTACCAGTCCATCGTGGAGAGGAGGAGGGTCCCGCAGAGGCCCCTGTCGAAGGAGCAGATCGACAGGTACAGGGTCTTCCTCGCCCTCGGCGACCTGGGCGACCTCAGGCTCGTCGAGACCGCGGGCATAATAGCGAGGTACTTCAAGGGCGACCTGACGGTGAACAACGTGGTCGAGGTGCCGAGGGCGATGCCCCTGGAGGCCATCAGCAAGGACTATGTCGACGAGATCGCCATGGGCCTCAAGAAGGCGGTCAAGGTCGCCCCGTCAACCGTCTCCGTCAGGCCCGTAGTCTCGGTGTCGTACTACGTCCCGGGGGCGATACTCGACCAGATCAAGCACGAGGCGGCCAACCTCCTCGTCCTCGGGTGGAAGGGCACCAAGAGGCGCGGCAGGACCATCCTCGGCAGGAACCTGGACGAGGTGGTGAGGCGCGCGCCGTGCGACGTCGCCATCATCAAGACGAAGAGGCTGAGCAAGAGCATAGACCGGATACTGGTCGTGTCGGGGAAGTACTTCGAGACGAGGAAGGCGCTCCTCCTCGCCCTCCCGCTCGCGAGGGAGTACGGCGCCTCCATCGAGATACTGGCCGTGATCACCGAGGACCGTCAGGTCGCCCTCGCGAAGGGCAACGCGGAGCGGCTGAGCAAGGTCTGCGCCCGCGCCAACGTGAGCCACGAGGTGAGGTACCTGAGGTCCAAGTCCCTCGTGCACGCCGTCCAGCAGGAGACCCCGAAGTTCGACCTCCTCGTGATGGGCGCGGGCCCGCAGACCGCCATAGAGAGGACCCTCTTCGGCGCGTCGTTCGACAGGATAATCAGGTCCGTGGACGTGCCCGTCATGATACTGAAGACCACGAACGTCGGGAAGACGCCCCAGCCCGGGGCGATGCCCTTCCCGCAGTTCATGCCGCCGGGCAGGACCTCCTAGGCCGCCGCGCCGCCGAAGAGCTCCTCGAGGGCCTTCCTGGCCGTCCTGGTGAGGTCCATGGCCTTGGCCTCCTCGAAGGTGACCCACTTGATGTCCGTGACCTCCCCGCTGAGCCGCTCCTTGCCGCCCACGGGCTTCGAGAGGAAGTCGACCAGGACGTAGTGGTACTTCGCCCGTCCCTCCCCGTCCAGGTCCACCATGTCGAACACGTTTATCAGCTCCAGGACCTCGACCCTCAGCCCCGTCTCCTCCTCGGTCTCCCTCACGGCGGCCTCGGACAGCTTCTCGCCGACCTCCACGAGGCCGCCCGGGATGCTCCACTTGCCCGCCCCTGGCTCGAAGGCCCTCCTGATGAGCAGTATCCTGCCGTTCTTGATGGTCACCGTGCCCACGCCCACTAGCGGCGCCTCGGGGTACTCCCGCCTGGGCCCTCCCTTGTCGTCACCGGTCATCCAGATGCCCTGCCTCGCCTTCTGCGAAAGTGAATGTACAATGCGACCGACACGGTCGCTGCGGACATTATAACTGTCCCGAAAAGCAGGAGGTCCGCCCCCCCGTCGTCGTCCATCAGGAGGAGCCCCCCGAGGAGCGCCTCCGCGACCGCCTCCACCTGGTCCATGGCCAGGGTCTCGAGCGTGTCCGCGGCCGTGTGGTAGTACGGGTTCACGGGGAAGTCGCGGTCGCCGAGCTCCTCGATCACGAGCATGCTGGGGATGCCGGCGTCCCAGAAGGAGCCGTGGTCGCTGAACGTGATGTCGGGCTCCACCAGTGCCTCGAGGGAGAGGTCGACCCCGAACGCGTCGACGGCCCCCGCGACCGACCGCGCGAGGGCGTCCTCGCCGTCGTTGAGGACCAGCACGGCCCTGTTGTCCTCGCCCGCCCTGTACCCGACCATGTCCAGCACCGCGGTGCCGGCGTAGGTGTGGCCCAGTGCCTCCTCCACCTTCACGAAGTACTCGCTCCCCTTGCACCCCCCGGAGTCGTCGTAGCCGTACTCCTCGGCCCCGAACATGACGAACTTGACCGTCCACGGCAGGTGGGCCCCGCTCAGGACCCTGGCGATCTCCAGGACCGCCGCCACCCCTGAGGCGTCGTCGTCCGCGCCCGGCGCCGAGAGGTTCTCCGCGGACGACAGGTCGGACGCCCCCGAGTTCTCGGAGTCGTAGTGGGCCCCGAAGAGGTACATCCCGTCGCCCCCGCTGCCGGGGATGGTCGCGACGACGTTGGACACCAGCGCGTCGCCGACGGCGAAGTACTGGTGCTCGACCTCCGCGCCGAATCCCTCGAAGGAGCCATGCAGGAACTCGGCCGCCTCCATGGCCGAACCGAGGTGGAACTCCCTGGACCCGAAGCCCTGGAGGGCGGCGATGGTGGCGGCCATGTTCCCCTGGTCCAACGAGGCGACGAGCCCGATGTCCTCTGGCTCGGCGCCCGCGGCGCCGTCCGCCGCCCAGAGGGCGGGCGCAATCAGGGCCGCCACGGCAAGGGCCGCGGCCCAGCCGGCACCGCGTCCGTCAGTCGCCATCAGACCAGGGCCTCACGGGCTACCTGAGAGGTCAACCATATAATGCAGGTTTCGCCATACCCGGCGCGTGGACCTAGAGTGCGTCTTCAGGAGGGTGGGGAAGCAGATCTCGGCGGACAGGGTCTCGGCCGAGTTCCACCCGTACAGCGAGCTCAAGCACACCTGGAGGCACAGGCGGGGCACCGTCTTCTTCCGCATTAGCGACTACATGGACGCGTCCCCGGAGCCGGTCGTCGAGGCCCTCGCCTGGTTCCTCCTATGCCGCGCCTACGGGAAGAGGTGCCCGGACGGCATGGCGGGGAGGTACCTGGAGCACGCGCGGTCCAGGGAGATGTGGGCGCCCAAGAAGCCGGTCTACATGGGCAGGGCGCGGAACCTGGCCTTCAGGCCCGTGGGCGCCCACCGCGACCTCGGCGCGGTCTTCGACTACGTCAACTCCTGCTACTTCGGCGGCTCGATAAGGCGCCCCGACCTGGCGTGGGCGAGGGAGTCGCCGTCCGTGAGGCTGGGGTTCTACTTCGAACCCCTCGACATCCTGGCCGCGAACCGCGCGCTCGACTCGGAGAAGGTGCCCAGGTACGTCCTGGAGTTCGTCATGTACCACGAGCTGCTCCACGGGGTCTTGGACGCCAAGGGCACCCCGACCCGGCGACTGCACCACACGAAGGAGTTCAGGGAGAGGGAGCGGCGCTTCTCCATGTACGACGAGGCGGAGGAGTGGCTGTCGAGGCTGGCCAGGCGGAAGCGGGCCGAGAAGGGTGTCCCCCAGGTGTAACAGCGCGGTTCATGGCATGCGCACGCACTCTCGCCGCCCTGACCCTCCTGGGGGTTTTTGTGGCACGCCACGTTGTCCCCTACACACGCCTCGGTGTCGCACCGGTGGTTCATAGAGGGACCCACTTATGGCGCACTGTCGCCTGGTGTCGGAACACTGCATCATCGGGTCCGCAGCATTTTGTTTCCAGGCACGTGTGGTTACGAAGCTCCCTGGATATATCGCTTTCCCCCCCTGGGGGAGGGCCTCGAGGGCACTGGCGCGGCCCGCCTGGCAGGGGCTGGGGCCCCCTCCAATCATTTTTATAGCCTTAAGTCATCTATAAAAGACGATGGCAGCGCTGATAGGCTGCTCGGGGTGGTCCTACGACGACTGGGTGGGCCGCTTCTACCCGACCGAGCTGGCGAACAGGAAGGGTGAGTGGTTCGCGTACTACTCAAGGTACTTCCCCACGGTCGAGATCAACTCCACCTTCTACAGGGTCCCCAACGAGTTCATGGTCCGGTCGTGGATCGAGAAGGGGCGGCAGAGGATGGGCTTCGAGTTCTCGGTGAAGCTGCCCCAGATCGTCACGCACGACTCGATCCTGAAGGACTCCCCCGACACCGCGGCCGCGCAGGCCAGGAGCTTCGAGGAGATATGCGTGACCCCCCTCGCGGAGGCGGGGCTGCTCGGCGGTGTGCTCATCCAGATGTCCCCGTACTTCAGGCTCGAGGACCGCGGGAGCCTCGGCAAGCTCAGGGCCCTCTTCCAGATGCTCGGGACGGACAGGTACGACTACGCGGTCGAGTTCAGGCACAGGTCGTGGCTCAACGAGAAGGGGAACGAGCTGGCCTCGGACGCCCTGGAGGTCCTCCAGGAGTTCAAGGTCGCCAACACCATAGTCGACGGGCCGGGCTTCCCCATAACCCGCTCCCTTACCGCGAGGCACGCCTACGTCAGGTTCCACGGGCGGAACTACGACATCTGGTACAGGGAGGAGGACGAGGACGACTTCCGCCTCAACCGGTACGACTACCTGTACACGCACGAGCAGCTCTCGGAGTGGGAGCCCCGCCTGGGCGAGATAGTCTCCAACTGCGAGAAGGCCAGGGTGTACTTCAACAACCATGGCAGGTCCAAGGCGGTGAAGAACGCCTTCCAGATGATGGACATGCTCGGCATACCCCACGAGGCCAGGGACGTCGTGATACAGGACCAGATGACCCTCGGCGGGTTCGAGTGACCGCTACACCAGCGCGGCCGTGCTCGTCCCGTCGTCCGCCTGCTGGACCCTCACCACGTTCTCCATGAGGTCCTTGATGTCGTCTATGTGGGTTATGAGGAATATCTGCCTGAACTGGGCCGAGAGCCCGTTGAGGGCGGTCATGACGCTCCTCTTCCTCTGCGGGTCCAGGGACCCGAATATCTCGTCCAGTATGAGGAAGTTGATGGGGTTGGCCCCGGTCCTCTCCGCGATTATCCTGGATATGGCGAGCCTGAGCGCCAGGTTCGCGAGGTCCGACTCCCCGCCGGAGAACCGCTTCAGAGGGTGCAGGGCGCCCTCGTCGTCGACCTGGATGTCGTAGCTGTCGCCCAGCTCGACGCGGGCGTACCTCCCGCCCGTCGTGGCGGCGAACAGGTGCGAGGTGAGCTCCGCCAGCGTGGGGGCGACCTTCCCGATGAGGTGGTCCTTGAACGAGAGCATGACCTCCTCGAGGACCGCGAGGTCCTCCTTCCTCCTCCTCTCGGCCTCGATGCTCTTCCTGACCCTCCCGATCTCCTCGAGGTCATCCTCCGCGGACTTCAGGGCGCCCTTGGCCGCCTCGTGCTTGGTGGCCCTCGAGTGGGCCTCGTCCTTGGCCCTCTTCATGATGTCCGTTTTATCGTCAACTTCCTTTGACACCTTCTCGTATTGCGCCTTCTTAGGTTCAAGCGTCGCCATCATCCCGAGGAGTGACTCTATCTCCACCGCGAGCCTCGCCCTGCGCCCCGTCATCTCGCCGCGCTCGGCCTCCTTGAGGGCCAGGTTCTTCTCGGTCTCCTTGAGCCTGACGAAGTCGTCGCGGAGGGGCTTGAGGCGGGCCCTCTCGCGCACGGCCGAGTCGTAGGCCTCCTTCGAGAACTCGACCGCGCCGAGGGACGAGCGCTCCGCCGACTTCTTCGCGATCCTCGCGTCGAGCTGCGCCAGCTGGGCCTTGAGGGAGTGGGCGGCCGCCTCGGCCTTCCTCCGCCGGTCCGACTCCTGCTCTATCCTGGCAACCTTCTTCTTCAGGGCCTCGTCCTTCCTCCGGAGGGCCTCGAGCTCCCCCTGCAGCGCGGTCATCGCGGCCGCCGCCTCAGACGCCGCGGCGGCCGCCTCCTCTATGTCCTCCTGCAGCTTCGATGCGAGCAGGTCGTAGGCCTCGTCCAGCCTCCTCTCGCACGTCGGGCAGACGCCGTCCTTGCCTAGCCTCCGGATCTCGTCGAGCTTGGCGCGGTCCTTCGCCGCCGCCTTCTCCCTGTCCGCCCTCCTCGTCCGCTGCTCCCCCTGCCTGTCGGAGATGCTGGCCCTCTCCTTCTCCGCCTCCTCCCTGGAGCGTTCCACCGAGGCCTTCTGCGCCTCGATGTCCTCCGCCCCGGCGGCCGCCTTCTCCGCCTCCTCGAGCTCCCTCCTGCGGGCCTCAGAGGACTCCCTGTCGGCCCTGATGTCCTCGTCCAGGTGCTTCGCCTTCTCGTCCTTCAGCCTCTCCTTCTCGAGCTTGGCGACCGCCGCGTCGGCCTCAGTCCAGGCCCTGTCGGAGGACTCGAGCTCGGGGAGGCGGGCGAGCTTGGCCCGGGCCTCGGCCGCCTGCCTGTCGAGCCGCTCGATCGTCTTCTCGAGCTCCGCCACCGTCGACCTCTTCCCCTGGAGCTCGGCGGCCGTCGTGCCGTAGGCGTCCGCGTCCTTCTTCAGGGCGTTCCTCTGCGAGAGGGCCTCCTGGTACGCCCTCTCGGCCGCCGCCTCGGCCTCCTTCGCGGCCTTCAGGAGCGCCTCCGCCTCGCCGAACGCCGAGCGGAGCTCGGGCAGCCGGGCGGCTATGAGCGCCTCGCGGTCCCTGCCCTGGTCGTCCAGGAGGGTGCCCTCGGCGCCCTTGATGTTCTGCTCGACGTCCCTCCTGTCCTCCCTCACCCTCTTGATGACGTCGTCGATGCCGTCGATGCTCAGCATCCTGAGGACGGCCTTCTTCCTCTCGGCGTCGGTGGCGCTCTGGAGCGCGCTCAGCTCCTTCTGCCTGGCGAAGACCGACGTGAAGAACGACTTGTGGTCCATCCCAATGAGCCTCTCCACGGCCCTCTTGACCTCCCTGTCGCCGTCGGCCAGGACCGTCTCCCCGGCCCTGAGGGACGCCTTCATGAGCAGGCTCTTCCCGCCCATCTCCCGCTCGACCCTGTAGTCGGAGCCCCCGAGCTCGAACTCGAGGACCGCCTTGGTGGTCTCGGAGGCGCTGGCCCCGGCCCTCTTGATGCTCTCCCTCGAGGTCCTCACGGCCTCCTCCGTGTTGCCGAACAGGGCCCAGGCGACGCCCTCCACGAGGGTGGTCTTCCCGGAGCCGTTGAGGCCGATGATCCCGACGATGCCGTCGGGGAACTGGATCTTCACGTCCCTGAACCGGCGGTAGTTCCTGAGCTCGAGGTAGGAGAGCCTCATTCCTCCGCCTCCGAGAAGTACGGGAGCCCCGCCGAGACCAGCCTGTCCTTCTTCTCCTGGGGGTAGTCCCTGGACGCGACGTAGAGCCTGTACTCGTGCTCGAGGGAGCCGATGTGCGTGTCCCCTGCGGGCGCGCGCCCCTCCTCCTCGAGCCTGGTGATCACGGGCTCGAAGTGCATGGCGCTGGCCGCCATCTTCCTTATGGCCGGGAGCTCGAGGGAGCGGTACGAGTCCGCGGGGACGTCCTTGATCGCCATCCTGACGATCTGGTCGTCGATGTCGGCCGAGCTGATCCTGGCCCTCGCCTCCGCGAGGATCTCGGAGGCGGTCATCTTGGACGCCATCACCGGCTCGAGGTCCACCATCCCCCTTATCCTCAGCTCGTGGAACCTGTGGCCGCCGGTGTCCAGGTCGACCTCGACGACGCCCTTCGCCTGGTGGATCTCCCCGAACCCGAGCCTCTCGGTGGAGCCGGAGTACCACATGCCCTTCCGGACCTCCTCGTGCTTGTGGAAGTGGCCCAGGGCGACGTAGTCGAATCCGTCGGAGACCGCGGAGCCGGGGACGTTCTGCTCGTTGAACTCGTCCATCCTGAACGTCTTCGAGCCGAGTATGCCGGCGTGCAGGACGAGGATGTTCCTCCCCGTGGCCTTGGACGGGGCTGCGTCGGCGACGACCTCCTGCAGCGGGGGCGTCACGGAGTGCGGCACCGCGTGGACGGTCAGGTCGCCCACGACCACCTTGGACACCCCTGGCTCGTGCACGGGGTGTATGTGGGGGAGGTGCTCGAATATCCTGAAGATCGTGCCCGTCTCCCTGGTCTTCGGCGTGGAGTGGTTGCCTGATATGAGGACGGTCTCTATCCCCGCCTCCGACAGCCTCCGCATCTGCCCGAGGGCGAACGTGATGGCCCTGTTCTGTGGCCTGACGGTGTCGAAGAGGTCGCCCGCGTGGACGAGGACGTCGGGCCTCAGGTTGACGGCGATGTCGACGGCCTGCCTGAACGCGTCGTAGAAGTCAGACTCCCGCTGGTTGATCCCCTCGACGGGGTCGAGCCTGGAGAACGCGCCGTACCCGAGGTGCGTGTCGGAGACGTGCAGCACCTTCACGCGCGCTCACGCTCCATCGCCGAGATGATCTCGCTGATCTCCGCCAGCTCCTTGGAGGAATCGACGTCCTCCGCGAGCTCCTTGCGCTCGAACACCTCGCACATCTTGGTGTTCACTGTCTGGACGGAGTTCCAGAGGGCTATCACGACGAGGGAGACTGCGACGATCGCGACGGCGATGTAGGCCAGGTTCTCCTCCAGGACGGAGTGGAGCATCGGCGAGACGATGATGAACCCTACGGCGATGTACAGGCCGAGTATGGCCCACTTGAGCGCCTTGGACGTCGCGTGGTACCCGACTGTCTCGGCCGACTTGGTTGTGAGCATCGCCTCGCTGGTGGACACCTCGACGAACCTTATGGTCCTGGACCACACGTTGTACATCGCCGGGACTATCAGCACCAGGCCGACCGTGACGACGATGAGTATGAGGAGGTCGGTGCTCCCTCCGACCAGGTAGGCGTACTCATCGGCCCTGGGGAATATGCTTCCGAGGCCGACTATCACCGATATCACGACGACCAGGTTCACGAACAGGCTGGATATGTTGTTCCTCATCTCGTTTGATATGCGGTGAGACGACCCCGAGCGGTTCCGCAGGTTCCTGACCACAAGGTTCAGGTACGACGCCATGAAGAGCACCGGCCTGGGGACGCTGGAGCCCAGCGAGTCGACGATGGCGCCTGTGGACTTGATGCTGTAGGAGACGACCAGCGCCGAGATGGTGGTGACGACCACGATCATCGGGTAGATCTCCGGGCGGATGTTCTCGTTGCCCGCGGCCACGGAGGCTATCATGAGGGAGAACTCGCCGATTGCGATCATCCCCAGGCCCGCCCCTATCGCATTCCTCGCGCCGAAGCCGGCGGCGAACGTCGAGAGGGTGCAGGAGAAGACCTTCGCCAGCACGAAGACCGCGAAGATTATGATGGCCGGGATGACGAAGTCGGAGAAGTCCGCGAACAGACTCAGGTCCACCAGCATCCCGATCGCGATGAAGAATATCGCCCCGAAGACGTCCCTCACCGGCTCGACCTTCCTGACGACGTCTGAGATGAACTTCGACTCCGACACCAGGACGCCCATCACGAACGCGCCTATCGCCTCCGAGAACCCGATGATGATGGCGAAGGCCGACATGGCGAAGCACAGGCCCAGCACGGTCACGATGAGCAGCTCGCCGGAGCGCTGCCTGCCCACGTAGTCCACGAGCCTGGGCACGACCATGAGCCCGAACACCAGGGAGGCGGCGACGAACAGCCCCATCTTGACCAGCAGCCCGCCGATCTGCTCCGGGTTGACGCCTCCGGAGGACACGAGGCCGGAGACGGCGGCGAGGATGAGGACGGCGGCGAAGTCCTCCACTATCAGGAGGCCGACGATGAGCCTCGCCCGGTCGTTGTCCAGGCCGCCGTACTCGCGAAGCGCCCTGACGATGATCATGGTCGAGCCGACCGAGAGGATCGCGCCGAGCAGCGTCGCCTCCAGGACCGTCCACCCCAGCGCGAGGCCGAGCTGGAACCCGAAGCCGATCATGAGTATGATCTCGACCGTGGCCGCGGCGATGACCGTCGCCCCTATCGCCCTGAGCTTCTTGAGGTTGAACTCCAGGCCTATGGAGAACGTGAGCAGGATGATGCCCAGCCTCGCGAGCAGCTCCACGTAGTCCCGGACGTCCACCACGACGGGGCCGACGAGGATGCCCGCGACAAGGTAGCCGAGGATGAGCGGCTGCCTCAGCCGGTGGAAGAGGATGATGATGATGGCCGCCACGGCTATGACCAGGGCCATGCTCATCACGAAGTCGGTCTGCAGGTCCGCCATGTTCCAATCACCGGCCGCAAGGACCGTCCGCCGGCCCGATGCGGCAGTCCCCTGACCGCATCAGCGACCGAGCCCTCGGGGCATAGTCTGACTGCTACTGGATGGCTGATGCAGATTCCATTACTTAAAGGCTGACGGATGGCGCCCGGAGCGCTGCCCCGCTGAAAGGTTAAATTCGGGTACCGTGATTGTCGCGGCGATGCCCGAGGTCGTGAGGTTCTCCCCTCCGGACGATGGCCAGCTCGTCCGCGCCAAGGTGTTCGGGCTGGGGAGCGCGGGGTGCAACATGATCGGCGGCATCCCGTTCCCCAAGGTCGCGGTGTCGACCTCCAGCACCGACCTGGAGAGGACCGCCAGCGAGCGGAGGGTCCTGATAGGGCAGGACCGCCTGGTCGGCATCTACTCCTCCGACAAGGAGGTGGTGAAGCACCTCCCCTCCGTCGCGGGGCACGAGGTGGT
The DNA here is from genome assembly GCA_040751795.1 of Thermoplasmatota archaeon. Classification (GTDB taxonomy): domain Archaea; phylum Thermoplasmatota; class Thermoplasmata; order UBA10834; family UBA10834; genus UBA9653. The sequence continues at coordinate 238,616 of JBFMHR010000002.1, forward strand.
GGATGTCTTCAACAACACGGACGTCGCCTTCCTGATGTGCGGCCTTGGCGGGGTGAGCGGCTCCCTGGGGGCGATGGTCCTCTCGGAGGTCGCCCAGGCGAGGAACGCCCTCGACATAGTGCTAGCCGCCACGCCGTTCTCCGCCGAGAGCGCCCGCAGGAGGGACTTCGCCGCGAGGATCCTGGGCGAGCTGAGGGGCACCTCGACCCTCTGCGTGGACTTCGGCAACGACCAGCTCTCCACCCTCGCCCCCCACATGCCCATGTCCCGCGCGTTCCAGCTCATGAACGGCATAATGTCCCGCCCAGTCATCGACCTGTGCGCCGCCGTTCCGAAGGAGGGGCTCCCGCGGCTCAGGAGGGCGATAGGGGACGCGAGCGCCGGCAGCTTCGGTCTCGGCATGGGCCGCGGGGACGACCGCGTCGAGAGGTGCGTGTCCGAGGCCCTCAGCTCCCCATGGTTCGACTACGACACGTCGCAGGTGCGCTGCGCCGTCGCAGTGTACTCGTCGCCGGACCCCTGGGACAAGGAGATGGACGCGGTCCTCGCCATGATCGCCGCCAGGGTGCCGTCGGCGTCCATCGTCTTCGGCTCGTACGCGGACCCCACCCTGGGAGACCGAATCAGGCTGAGCGTGGTCCTCTGCCGCAAGGCCTGAGGCCGGCCATGAGATGAAATGGGAAGAGGTTTCTCGTGGTCACTCCAGTATGGGGAAGCGCTTGACCAGCGGCTGTTCCGACCACCACTTTCCCAGCCCGAACCATTTTCCCGGCAGGACGGCCGCGATGCCAAGGAGGATGATCAGGTAGACTATGTGGTCGTCTATCACCGGGTTGTTCTCGGGCGGCAGCCTGGATGTCCACATCAGCAGCATCAGGAGCGCCCCTCCGTATCCGGCCAGCTTGTTCGCCACGCCGAGTATCAGGGCGACCCCCAGAAGCAGCAGCGCCGCCATGAAGACCGCGTCGACCGCTGCGTTCCCCGCGAGCCCTTCGTAGAACCCGCTGAGCGGGCCGCTCGTGGCATAGGACAGGAACCCCGTGGTCGGGGACCCGCCGTTGATCCACGCGCTCTCGGCCTCGGTCGCATACCCCAGCCCGAAGGCCTTGTCCAGGAACGCCCAGAGGAAGGTCCACCCCAGCGCCAACCGGACGCCAACCCATGCATACTGCTCCTTCGTGAGTCTCTCCGTGTTCGTCACCTCCCGTATATAACGGTGTTAATAGTGAAGTCCAGGAAGGATATGAACATGGCTCCGAACCCATGCGCCGGGGGTGTCCGCGGTCACGGAACGGCCCAGGAACGTTTCAACAATGCACCAAAATAGCCTTTTAGCAGCATGTGCAATTGGGGTTCTGCGGGGATCCGGGCGGCGAAAGCCGCCGAGGGTCACTTCATATCCTTCTTTCCACACTGAATGAGCGGCCTACTCAGCCCACGGAGAACCGGTCCCTGCTCGTGACCTCATCGATCGGCCTCGCCTTCCGCTCGCCCTTCGGCTTGTCGGATGCGTGGCCGAGGGCGAGCATCGCGACGACCGAGAAGTGCTCCGGCACGTCCAGCGCCTTCTTCACCGTGGCCTCGTCGAAGCTGCCGATCCAGCACGTCCCCAGCCCCTCAGCGGTGGCCTGGGTGACCATGTTCTGGAGGGCGATGGTCACGTCGACCGCGCACCACTCGGGCGATTTCTTCTTGTCACCGCACCCGACTATGACCACGGGGCACTCCTTGAGGAATCCCGCCCACCTCCCCCCGGAGAGGGCCTTCCTCCTCTCTGGGTCATGTACGACCACGAAGTGCCACGGCTGGCGGTTGTTTGCCGACGGCGCTATCCTCCCCGCCTCCAGGACCCTCGTCAGGGCTTCCTCCGGCACCGGCCTGCCCGAGTAGCTCCTCACGGACCTCCTGCTCTTGATCGCATCCAAGACTTCCATCGGGACCACTGGGACGGGCATCGAGTGCGGCGTCATGAACCTTGCGCCAGCGGGTTCGGGGGGAGGAGGGCAAGGGTTATGCCGCCGCATGCGGTTCTGGGTGCGTCGGCGCCCAGGCCTCTCGGAAGGAGTGGCCGCGGCGCGGGTCAGGGGGAGAGATGATGTCGGGCATCATGAACGGCAAGTCCGTGGGGATCGCATTCTCGATGGGGATCGTGGCGCTTCTCGTGTCGATGGTACCGGCGTCGGTGATGGCCACCGCGCTGCCGGCCGAGTACAAGATCGAGGGCGTGCCCCTCTACCAGCAGATCGACGCGAAGGGGTGCGGGCCAGCCGCCCTCCAGATGATGTTCGACTACTACGGGGAGTTCGTCGACCAGAAGGAGATATACAACGCGGCGAGGGCCGGCGGAACAACCCTCCCTGACATGGCCAGGGCCGCCCAGTTCAGCGACCTCAGCACAACGGTCGGGGAGCGGTGGCCGGACAACATCGTCACGGGATACACGGCGCGGTCCGTCGGGTACGCGGCCTTCTACTACGCGTCTGACGTGGAGTGGATGCAGGAGCTGAAGGGGGTCGTGGCCCAGGGCTACCCCGTCGCGGTCCTGCAGAACTTCTACCCCGACAGCGACGACCCGCACTACCGCGTGGTCGTTGGCTACGACCAGCTCAGGGAGGTGTTCATCGTCAACGACGGATGGGTCAGGGAGTTCAAGGTCCCGAGCGGGTACGTCGGCTCCACCAACCCGATGTCCAACCCGGTGTCCTGGGACGACGAGTTCCCGGGGATGGAGATGTCCTTCGCGGACTTCGAGCTCGCCTGGAGGTGCCCGACCGATGTCTGGGGCATCGAGGGGCTCAGGTACGGAGCGGTCGTGGTCGTGCCGTGGGAGGTGGAGGTCGTCGCCCCGGCTTCCGCATCACCGGGCGAGGAGGTCACGCTTGATGTGACCGTGAGGTACCCGTGCCCTGCGCCCTTCGGCGACCCCGCCTACCCGGTCTTCACCGCCTCAGGCGTGGTGGTCCAGTTGGCCGCGTCCGACGGCAGCGGGAGGCCTTTCGCCGAGGCCAGCGCGGAGCTGGGGACCCTTGCGGCAAGGGGGAGCCTCTCCTGCGCTCTGACCATCGTGCTCCCCTCCGAGGCCGGCACCGTCGCGTTCGAAGTCATCGCGTCCGGAATCGTCTCGGGGCACCTGGAGGAGTGGAAGGACTACCCCGCATACGACTACTCGGACAGGATTGGGGCGTGGGCGTCCTCGGAGACGGAGGTCTCATGAGGCCGGCACCCCTGTGATACGTCGAACGTATAATCCCTGCTCCGGGCGAATCGGCCCGATATGGTCCAGTCCCTGCGGTACGACGTGTTGCGCTCATACGACGATTTCGAGCTGAGGCGCTACCCGCTGACGGTCCTGGCCACGGTCCGCGGGATGGACGACTACGACGCGTTCAGCATCCTCTTCGCCTACATCTCGGGCTCGAACACGCGGAGGGAGAAGGTCGCCATGACCGCGCCCGTCGTGTCCGCGGAGCCAGGCCCTGAGAAGATACCGATGACCGTCCCCGTGGTGTCGGGGGAGAGGTCCTTCTCCTTCGCTCTGCCGGCGTCCCACTCCCCTGGGGAGGTGCCGGAGCCGACGGACCGCCGCGTCCAGATCGAGGTCCTCCCAGGAAGGGAGGTCGCGGTCAGGAGGTTCCGAGGCCGCACGGGCGAGCGCGCAGTGGCGGAGCGCAGCGAGGCGCTGCTCGGAGCGGTGAGGCGCTCGGGCCTGTCGCCGAGGGGCGAGCCCTTCCTTATGAGGTACAACCCCCCGTTCACGCCCGGGTTCCTGAGGAGGAACGAGGTGGCGGTGGAGGTGTCTGTGGCGCAGGGCTAGGGCAACCTGGTCACGCCGCCGGCTCAGAGGCCCGCGAAGGCCCTGAGGGCCTCCTCCTCCATGAAGTGCAGCTTCCCAGGCACGACTATCGAGTGGAGCGGAGGCCCGAAGTCCTCGTCCACGAGCTTCGAGAGCGGGCCAGCCCTCACGACCGCGTCGTCCGAGCCGGCCCTCGCGACCACGCCAACGACGGTGTCGCCCGTGAGGACGCCCTTCCCGGCCCTCCTCTCCATGTCCAGGAGGAGCCGGAGACCCTCGTTGGCCGTCATGTACCTCGAGTTCTCGGCGTCTATGTCCAGCAGGACGAGCGTGTGGAGCCTCCTGGACACGTTCTCGCAGACGACCTCGTACGGGCTCGTCGGGGAGTAGCCCTCCTGCGGGAACGGGAGGGTCGTGGTCCTGCCGAACTTGTAGTGCTGGAGGCCGAGCAGCCCCGCGGCGGATGTGAACACCGAAGGCCCATGGACCACGGCGGTGCGCGCCCCGGCCGAGTGCGCCCTGATCCTCAGGTCGACGTGGGTCGTGGCGGTCATTGGGTCGCCCGCGACCAGGAGCACCACCCTGCCCTCGGCGCAGGCCTCGAGTATGACTTTGGCGTCCTCGACGTCCGTCCTCCCGAGGACCTTGATGTTCTTGCCGACGGCCTTCTCGAGCCTCTCGATCGAGCCGGGCCTCAGGGCCGAGGTGTAGAACTCGGCGAAGACCACGTCCGCCGCCCTCGCCTCCTCCAATCCCCTCAGCGTGATGCCCCTCTCGTCGTCGAGTCCCAGGCCGACGAAGACCAGGCTCCCTCCGCCCGCTTTCACGCCCCATCGAATCCATCCCTCGTTGATTTACTTTTCTTCGATTTCCCCGCCCCGGCGCTGGAAAGCGTCTTAAGGGTTGGCGAATAGCGTCTTAAATGCCTAGACCATTGCCCCTCCGGGGATTGTCCGCCGCTCCAGGGGCGGCCATACACCTCAAGGAGGGAAGTTACAGTGGGCGACGACAAGATTCTGAAGCAGTTGCAGGACTCGATACTGAAGTGCGATTCCGCCGCCGCGGTTTCCGCCGCGAAGGCGGCCATCCAGGCCAAGACGGACCCGCTCCAGGCAATCGAGAAGGGGCTGGTGCCGGCCATCGAGACGGTCGGGGAGAGGTTCGAGAAGATGGAGCTCTACCTGCCCGAGCTGATGCTCGCGGGCGACGCGATGAAGGCCGCGCTCGACCTGCTGCTCCCGCTCGTGCCGAAGGGCCAGAAGACCTCCAAGGCGACGGTCGTCATAGGCACCGTCCAGGGGGACGTGCACGAGATAGGCAAGAACATAGTCTCCAGCCTCCTGATGGCGGGCGGCTTCAGCGTCGTCGACCTGGGCGTGAACGTCAAGACCTCCGTCTTCGTGGACGAGGCCAAGGCCAAGAACGCGAGGATAATCGGCGCCTCCGCGCTGATGTCCAGCACCATAGGCTCCCAGAAGGACATAGTCGACTACCTGAGCGCTTCGGGGGAGAGGAGGAAGCGCGCGTTCCTTGTCGGCGGAGGGCCGACGACGCAGGAGTGGGCGAAGGAGATAGGCGCGGACGGCTGGGGGAAGGACGCCGTGTCGGCCGTCAGGCTCGCGGGCAAGTTCGCCAAGGGGAGGTGAGCCGGATGGTCCAGATCCTAGACGTCATGCAGAAGGCCCTCGAGGGCAAGCCCATGAGCGAGTCGGACTACCAGCTGAAGCTCTTCGCCAGCAAGGTGGCCGAGAAGATCAGGGAGTACGACATCAAGTTCGACAGGGAGAACCCGATCCCGGACGACCCGTCCCTCGCGGACGACGTCTTCAAGGCCGCGTTCGACCTGGTCGTGGACGTCGGCGCGTACTGCACGAACACCAACAGGGTCATCTCCTACACCGAGGCGGAGGTCCGCAACGCGCTCAAGTTCGCCCCGGGCGAGCTGTGGTTCGGCGAGGGGATGGACAGGAAGCTCATGAGGACCAGGGGAGTGGGCGACAAGTCCCCGCCCTGGTGCCTGCTGGGGGCCGGCGGCGGCGCCTGCTCCAGCGACAGGTCTTTCCTCACCCTCGTCGAGGGGTACGCCGAGATCCCCGAGACGAACGCCATAACCACCCCGGCCCTCACGAGGGTCGGGGGGATGAGGATCCGGCCCGCGTCGCCCCTCGAGGTCCTGGGCGCGCAGAGGAACGCGGTCCTGTTCAGGGAGGCGTGCAACCGGGTCGGCCGGCAGGGCATACCCGTGATGAACACCCTCTCCACCGCGGAGTCGGACATAGCCCTCGCGGGGGCGCTGCACCCGAAGTACGGCCTCCGCCAGTCGGACGGCTATATGATCTGCTGCATGGACCCGATGAAGGTGGACTTCGCGAGGCTCAACAAGGTCACCGCCGTCCTGGGGCTGGGGGGCGCCATAGGCATGTGCTTCGGCCCGATGATGGGCGGGTACGCCGGCGGCCCCGAGGGGAGCACCGTCTCCAACGTCGCGCACCACATGATGGGCATAATGACATACCAGTCGAGCTGGCTCCTGCCCTTCCCGCTGCACCTGAGGTACGTCTCGAGCAGCTGCAGGGAGCTCCTGTGGCTGATCAGCCTCACGGGCCAGGCCGTCTCGAGGAACACGCACCTGCTGACGGTGAACCTCAACTACACCTCCGCCGGGCCGTGCACACCGATGTGCCTGTACGAGACCACGGCCTCCGTGGCGGCCGCCGTCACCTCGGGCATGCACATCGAGTCGCTCGGCGTCGCCTCCAACAAGCAGGAGGACAGGACCACCCCGGTCGAGCCGAGGATATCCGCCGAGGTGGGCCACGCGGTCGCGGGGATGAGCCTCGCCGACACCAACCAGATGGTGCTGAAGCTGGTCCAGTCCTACGAGAAGAGGCTCGCGGACCCGCCCCTGGGCAAGATGCTCTACGACTGCTGGGACCCGGAGGCCAGGCGCCCGAGCAAGGAGTACCTCAGGGTCGTCAGGGAGTACAAGAGGAAGATGGCCGACCTGGGGCTGCCCCTCAGAAGGGACGACTGGGACTGAGCGGGACGCGCCGCGCCCCGGAGAGCCGTGTCAATGCGAGCGGCAGCCCCGCCGCCCGATTGGGTTATCTATCGAGGAAGGCGATTAGGCGGCGATGGACTCTCTGTGCGTGGTGGTCCCGAGGAAGAAGGCCGAGCCCGTCCGGAGGAGGCTCATGGAGAAGGGCGTCCTCAGGAAGGGCCTGCAGGTCAGGTCCGACTCCAAGAACGTCTACCTCCCGGTGACGCAGAGGGTCGACCTGGGCTACCCGCTCGAGACCATGTCCTTCGACGAGCTGGATGAGCAGGTCAAGGACTACAGGCTGCTTGTCGACGTGCCCGACGGCCTGAGGGCGAAGCTCCCATCGTCGTACGACGTCCTGGGCTCGGTCGCCCTCGTGAAGATGAGCGAGGAGGTCCTGCCCTTCGCCGGGCAGATCGGCAAGGCGATCATGGCCGTCCAAGGCGCGGTGAGGACCGTCTGCGTCGACTCGGGCGTGAAGGAGGAGTACAGGACCAGGGACCTGCGGGTCGTGGCCGGCGACGACACCACCGAGACGACCCACAGGGAGTACGGCATGGTCTTCAGGATGGACGTCAAGAGCGTCTTCTTCTCGCCGAGGCTGGCCACGGAGAGGGACATCGTCGCGAGGCAGGTGCAGCCCGGCGAGGTCGTAATAGACATGTTCGCGGGGATAGGCCCCTTCTCCATCATGATCGCCAAGACCCGGAGCCCGAAGGCCGTCTACGCCATAGACACCAACCCCGAGGCCATCAGGTACATGCGCGAGAACATCGCGCTCAACAAGGTCACTACCGTGACCCCGGTCCTCGGGGACGCCAGGGAGGAGGTGGCAAAGCTCGGGCCTGCGGACAGGGTCATCATGAACCTTCCGCACAACGCCAGGAACTTCCTGCCGGAGGCCATAGACGCCCTCAGGCCAGGCGGCGTCATACACTTCTACGAGATCATGGAGGACTCGGAGCTGGAGGAGCGGTTCGGGAGGCTCGCGGACGCGGCCGTGAGGAAGGGGCGCGTCATGAAGGAGCTCGCCCGCCGCAAGGTCAAGAGCTACAGCCCGACCATGAGCTTCTACGCCTTCGACCTGTCGTTCCTCTGACGCACGGGCTCCAGGGTGATCCCCCTCTGCCCGTGGTAGTTCCCCGACCTCTCGCTGTAGGTCTTCAGGGGCGGGGAGCGCAGCTCCTCGAAGACGACCTGTGCGAACCTGTCGCCCACCGGCACGTCCACGGGCGACTGGGAGGCGTTTATCGCGGAAAAGGTGAGGTTGCCGTGGAAGCCCGCGTCGATTCTCCCGAAAGAGGACAGTATCCCCTTCCTCACCCAGCTGGTCCTCATCCATATCTCGCCGACCAGGTCGGGGGGCAGCTCGAGGTACTCGAGCGTCCCGACGGTGAACCACGTGCCCCCAGGCACGCGCGCGACCCCCTCCTTGGTCCTGGAGTCGGACGACGGGACCCACACCTCCGATACGGTGACGTCGTACCCGTTGGGGGTGAGGTTGCCCTCCTTGAATGACCCTATCCTCAGCGAGCCGGACCCCAGCCTCGCCATGATGTCCGCATCCGAGAGGACGGCCGTCGCATCACCCCTTCCTCGGCTTCCTCTTCGCCTTCGCCGCGGGCGGCGCCTCGGCCTCGTCGCCCAGCCTCCTGGACGCCTCCTCCGCGAGCCCCTTGAACCGCCTGAACGCCGCCGGCCACTTCTCCTCGAGCTCGACGGCGAAGGCCTCAGAGACGTCCCGCGGCCCGGACAGGGACAGGGGCCTGAACCCCTTCCCCTCCAGGAGCGCGTCCACCGGCCCGGCCGCCTTCGCGATCCTCTCCCACCTGAAGATCTGGTCGATGCCGTCCAGCTCCTTCACGAGGTCGCGGATGTACTCCGTCCCGAGCTTAGCGAGGAGGTGGGTGTGTAGCTCGGAGAGCTCCTTGGCGGACTCGGTCGCGGCCTTCCTGAGCCTGACCATGAACTCGTCGAGCTCGTCGTCGCCCATGGCCCTCAGCTTCCCGGGGGACGAGGCGAGGGAGTCCCTCGCCGCGACCATGATGGCCGGCTCGAGCTCGCTCTCCACGCCCCTCATTATCACTATGCCGTGCCTCGCCAGGGCCGCCTTGGCCTCCCCGACCTCCTTCCTGAGGGCGGCGTCGAGGGCTCCGTCCATCTCGCCGTGCACCCCGCGCTCAGATGGCCGTGAAGCCGTCCGCGGTCTTCCTGTCGAGCCTCTTGACGACCTCGACAAGCAGCCTTATCGCGTTCTCCGTGTCGGTCAGGCTGAGCAGGCCCGCGTGGGCGTGGATGTGCCTGGTGGGTATCCCTATGACGAGGCTCGGGCAGCCCGCGTTGGATATGTGGATTATGCCGGCGTCGGTGCCGCCCCTCGCGATTTGCGAGAGCTGGTACGGGACCTTCGCCTTCTTGGCGACTTCGAGGACGAACTCGAGGAGCTCCTGGTTGGGGATCATCGAGGAGTCGTACGTGGTTATGGAAGGCCCGTGGCCCATCTTGGTCGGGGCCTCGCTCGCCTCTATGCCGGGCACGTCCCCCGCGATGTCGACCTCCAGGGTGAGGCAGACGTCCGGGTTCACCACGTGGGCCGTGGTCCTCGCGCCCCTCAGGCCGACCTCCTCCTGGGTGGTGGCGGCGCCGACGACCGTGTTCGGGTGCTTGACCCCCTCCTCCTTCAGGATCCTCACCACCTCCGCCGCGATGAATGTGCCTATCCTGTCGTCGAAGGCCTTGCCGACGGCGATGGTGTCCGTGCCCTTCCTCTTCCCGTCCTTGAAGACCTTCTTCTGCATCATCGAGAAGCACGAGTCGGGGATGATGGGGTTGCCGATCCGCACACCCATCTCCTTCGCCTCCTCCTCGTTCGACGCGCCGATATCGATGAACATCTTGTCCTTGGTGACGACCTTGGCGCGCTCCTCGGGCGGGAGCAGGTGGGGGGGCTTGGCGGCTATGATGCCCGGCACGATGCCCTTCGATGTCCTGACCTTGACCCTCTGGCCCAGCAGCACCTGGTCGAACCATCCGCCGAGCGGGTTGAACGTCAGGAAACCGTTCTTGTTCACGGATGATACGATGAAGCCGACCTCGTCGATGTGCCCGGGGAGCAGTATCACGGGCTTGTCGGAGCTCCCCTTCTTGGTGAAGAGGAACGAGCCGAGCTTGTCAGTGCTCGTCGAGTCGCTGTACTTGGACACGTACTCCTTGACGATCCTCGCCGGCACCTTCTCGAACCCCGATGGGCCGAAGCAGTTCGTGAGCTCCTCCAAGAACTTGACCGATTCCGTTCTCATCAGAAACCTCTCCCTGGCGCGCCAATGGATTCAGCATAGATAACCCTATCTGTCTGACCATCTGGCCGTGCGCCCGGGCGGGTGATTGGCGAAGTTATAAATCGAGATATGCTAATCAGAGCGGGCGGTACGGGAGGCCAGTCGATGTCTGTAGTCTTGCCGGATCTCAAGTACACCAAGGACCATGAGTGGGTGAAGGTCGAGGGCAACCTCGCGCGCGTGGGCATCACGGACCACGCCCAGGCCGAGCTGACCGAGATAGTGTTCGTCGAGCTGCCGAGCGTCGGGAAGGACGTGGCCAAGGCCGGGATCCTGGGCAACGTGGAGTCCGTCAAGACGGTCTCCGAGGTGTTCTCGCCGGTGGGCGGCACCGTCAGGGAGAAGAACGACAAGCTGGTCGACTCGCCGGAGCTTCTCAACAAGGACCCGTACGGGCAGGGATGGATCGCCGCGGTCGAGATGAGCAACCCCGACGACCTCTCGGAGCTCATGTCCGCCGAGGACTACAAGAAGCTCCTGGGCGAGTGAGGCGCGGGCCTTGAAGAAGGAGATACCTGCCGGCGAGGGGACGGACGCCTTCTCGGGCTTCCCGGTGGTCCTCTGCAGCGTCGGCGGGGAGAAGGACAACATCATCACCCTGGCCCTGTGCCACGTGTTCTCGTTCAAGCCGCCGCTCATCGGCATCGGGGTCGCTCCAGCACGGTTCAGCTACGGCCTCCTGAGGAAGAGCAAGGACTTCGCCATCAACGTCCCCACGGGGGAGCAGCTCAAGGCCGTGGAGGTGTGCGGGTCGAAGTCCGGGAGGAGGGTCGACAAGTTCGCGGCCTCCGGGCTCACCAGGGAGAAGGCCAGCAGGATATCCTCGCCCCTCATAGCCGAGTGCCCGGTGAACATGGAGTGCGTCAAGGTGAAGGAGGTCGAGACCGGCGACCGCACCTGGTTCGTCGGAGAGGTGGTCGCGGCCAGGAGGGAGGAGTCGTACGACGCCAAGGAGTGCCTCCTGTACTGGGGCGACTACAGGGTCATAGGCGACAAGGTGGGCTGAGGCGCCCTTGGCGGGCTGTCCTCAGAAAGGTTCTTAGGCCCCCTCGCCCCTGATATGCATCGGAGAGGTGGCGAAGGTGTCCAGCTCGACGACCAACGTGAGCGTGTTCGCAGGGGAGGGCCTATCGAAGCCGGCCGCCCCCGTGCATGACAGGTTCTGCCCCTCCTGCGGGAGGAGCATCGCGTGGGAGGCGCTCTCATGCCCGCACTGCCAATGGAGGCAGGGCGAGGGCTCCCGCTTGACGGTTCATCACGACCCCATCCCGGCGGGGAGGAGGACGCTCACCTATGTGGGCTCCGCCCTCGTCCCGCTCCTCGGGATAATCCTCGGCGCGTTGTACATGGGGAGGGCGGACGAGGAGCACAGGCACGCCGGCATGATTTGTCTGGTGCTCGGAGTGCTCAACATCTTCCTCCTCCCGACGGTGCTTGCAGCATTGCTGTACTTGATGGTCCTCGGATGGGGGTCGTAGGCCTTCGGAGGTGTTGCCATGTTGACATGCCAGAAGTGTGGAGCAGCGAACCAGGACGGATCGGCTGTGTGCAGCGCGTGCGGCAGCAGGATGGATGCGGGCGTGAGGTACTGCGTCTCGTGCGGCCGCTCGGTCGACTTCAACGTGAACGTATGCCCTTACTGCGGCCACGATTACCGCGTGGCGCCATCCCCCCCCGCAAAGGAATCGCTGAGCGGGGGGATGAGGGTCCTGCTCTACCTCGTGTCGGTGTTCGTCTGGATCGCCGGGATAATCATCGGCATCGTGTTCATGATGAAGGACGACCCCGAGTACAAGCGCGTGGGGAAGATATGCCTCATACTGGGCATAGTCTCCATCCTCATCAGCGTCGGCCTTGCGGCGGCCCTCTATGTGATGGTCCTCGGCTTCGGCACCTCGGGGGGGAATCAGATCGGACCGACCGCCACCTTGTCGAGGAGCACTGGCTTGGACGGGGTGACATTCACGTTTGTCGCAATCACGGAATCGGTGGCGTGGGGGGATATGTCCTTCCTCCTCAACGATGGCTATGAGTCGATCTTCTGGCACCCAGCGACCGTCGATATGGTCGGGGGGCTGTGGGAGTCCGAGTACTACGATGCCGAGACTCTCTCCAGCATCAGCGTCTCCATGACGGCCACGGACCTCGCGGGGGATGGCCAAGTGCAGGGAGGCGACTTCTTCCTGTTGTCGCCGTCCCCGGAGTTCAACGCCGCGACGGCATATACACTGACGGTGATATGGAACCCCTCAGGCGAAGCCATCTGCTCTTCCACGTTCTCGGGCTGAGCGACCAGCGGGGCCACGCTTAAATGCTCGTAGATGGTTCTACGTCCGGCATCGGCAGCCAGCACCGCGAGCTAACGGAGGGGCCCTTCTGTACGTCTTCAGCACCTGCCCGAGGGACTGCTACGACACCTGTTCAATGGTCACCAGGGTGAAGGACGGCCGCCTCCACGGCTCCGAGCCGAACAGCAAGCACCCGTTCACCGGCGACCTCCTCTGCCCCAAGGGGCGCAACCTCACCCAGTACGTCTACTCCAAGCAGAGGCTCCTCTACCCGATGAGGCGGACGGGCCCGAAGGGCTCGGGCCGGTTCGAGAAGGTCACCTGGAACGACGCGCTCAAGGAGATCGCCCAGAAGGCGCGGGAGGCCTCCGAGAAGCACGGGCCCGAGTCGGTGCTGCAGTTCGACTACGCCGGGACGATGGGGCTCGTGCAGAGGCACTTCCCGAGCAGGTTCTTCAACGCCATCGGCGCCTCGAGGGTGTCGCACACGATCTGCTCCCGGGCGGGGGACAAGGCCCTCGAGATCGTCTGGGGGTCGAGCCTGGGCATGCTGCCCGAGGAGATCGAGGAGTGCAGGCTCATTATCGTCTGGGGGATGAACGTCGCATGGAGCAGCCCGCACGGCTTCGAGATCCTGAAGCGCGCGGCGAAGCGCGGCGCCAAGATCTACGTCATAGACCCACTGAGGACACCGACCGCCGAGATAGGCATCCACCTCCAGATCCGCCCGGCGACCGACTCCGCCCTCGCGCTCGGCATCATGAACCACCTCATCCAGAACAGGCTCTGCAACGAGATCTTCCTGGAGAGGAACGCCGTCGGCTTCGACAGGCTCGCGGGCGTGGCCGGCAAGTTCGACATGACCACGATCTCCAAGGCGACGGGCCTGACGACGAGGCAGATCGAGGACTTCATAGGCGACTACGTGTCCCTGAGGCCCAACTGCATCATGATCGGCTACGGCATGCAGAGGCAGAGGAACGGCGGCGAGATGGTCAGGGCGATAAGCACCCTCCCCGCACTCATCGGGGAGAACCGGGGCTTCTTCTACTCCACGGACCTGGGCAACTTCGACATGGACTACCTCGAGGGCAGCGCGCTCAGGACCAGGAGGCGGGTGACGCACAACATGGTGGACATCGGGCGCACCCTCCAGTCCGGCAGGGTGAGGATGATGTTCGTGTACAACTGCAACCCGCTGGCGACCCTGCCCAACCAGTCCCTGGTCAGGAAGGGCTTCGCGAGTGACGACGTCTACACCGTGGTGCACGACCTGTTCCAGACGGACACGGCCGACTACGCCGACATGGTGCTCCCCGCGACGAGCTTCTTCGAGCACTATGACATCAACACGTCGTACTTCCACAGCTACCTCTCCGTGAACGAGAAGGCAATCGAGCCCATCGGCGAGGCGAGGAGCAACAGCGACACCTTCAGGGCCATCGCCTCCGCCATGGGGCTGACCCAGAGGGAGCTCTTCGAGGAGGACGAGAAGGTCGCGAAGACGTTGGTGTCGAAGAGCAAGTCCGTGGAGGGAAGGTCCGAGGACATCACCAAGAAGGGCTTCCTGAGACTCAAGGTCCCGGACAGGAGGACCTACGCCACCCCGTCCAAGAAGATCGAGCTGTACTCCGCGTCGGCCGAGGCGGAGGGCCTGGGCGGCCTGCCGTCGCACGTGCCGGTCTCCAGCACCCTGCCGTACATGCTCCTCACGCCCGTGCACAAGTTCCTGGTCAGGTCGCAGTACCACCAGAGGTGGCAGGACATCAGGCCCATCGTCTACATGAACCCCAAGGACGCCAAGGCCGAGGGGGCGGAGGGCGGGTCGACCGTCACGCTCGCCAACGAGCTGGGCGAGTGGGAGGTCGAGTGCGAGGTCTCCGACGCGGTGCCGCGCGGGGTGATCGTGGCGTACTCGGCCCTGTGGCCCAAGCTCAGCGGAGGGATGAGCGCCAACTTCCTCACGACAGACTTCGTCCAGAGGTACGGCCAGAACTCCGCCTTCAACTCCACGTTCGTCAAGCTGCTCTGAGCCTCAGTCCTCCTGCTTCGCCCCGGGCGAGCCGAAGAACTCCCTGTGGATCGCGGTTATCGTCTTCTTGAGGTCCTTGTGGTCGACGGTGAAGTGGTAGGCGACCGTGGACGCCCCGGCGGATATCAGCTCGACGTTGACCTTCTTCGCCGCGACCGCCCTGAACACCCTGGCCGCGACGCCCTCGGTGTAGCCGAGGCCTTCTCCGACGGTGCACACGAGCGCCACCCCCGGCTTGATCTCGAAGCTCTCGCCGACGCCGCCTATGACGCCCTTGATGGCCCTCTTGGCCTGGGGGATCTGCTGCTCGTCTATGAGGACCGCCACGCAGGTCTGGGACGTGGTGGCGGAGAATATGTTGACCTCCTCATCCGAGAGGCAGTTGGTGATGTCCGCGAGGAACCCTGACTTGTAGCCGGCGCCCGTGTCGTACACCTTCAGCGTCGCTATCTTCGGCACGTACGACACGCTCTTGATGACGTCCTTGCGGGTCATCTTGCCGTTGCCGATTGTCGTGCCGGGCGACTCGGGGGTGTAGAGGTTCTTGATGATGATCTCGATCCCCTTGATCCTGGCCGGCTGGACGGCCCTGGCGTGGAGGACCTGGGCGCCGAAGTAGGCCAGCTCCGCGGCCTCCTCGTACGAGAGCCTGTCGATCATGAACGCGTCCTTGACCAGCTTGGGGTCTGCGCTCATGAACCCGTCGACCTCCTTCCATATCTCGATCGGCTTGGCGCCGGTGGAGTACGCGACCACCGCGGCGGTGTAGTCCGTCCCGCTGCGGCCGACCGTGGTCACGTGCCCGTCCTGGGTGATCCCGAAGAAGCCCGTGACGACGGGGACGATCCCCTTCTCCGTCGCGCTCTTGAGGGTCGGGCCCATGTTCATCTCGCACAGGTCGAGGAGCGCCACCGCGTTCCCGTGCTGCTCGTTGGTGATGAACCCGAGCGCGTCCGTCTCCATGGGGACGGCGTCGATCCCGTCGTGCGAGAGCCTGGACGCGACCACTATCGCAGAGAGCCGCTCGCCGAAGCTCAGGATCAGGTCCTTCGTCCTCGGGGTCAGCTCCTCCGTGTAGGTTATGCCGTACAGGAGCCGCTCGAGCTTGGTGACCTTCCCCTCGATCATGTTGAGGGACTCCTTCCTGGCGGCACCGTCGCTCCTGGGCAGCGTGTCTATGTGCCTCATCCTGAGCGCGAGGAGGAAGTCGTCGATCTCCCTCTCCTGCCGCGGCTTGGATATGAAGTCCTTCAGGGCGTTCGTGACGCCGGACGCGGCCGACACGACGACGACCTTCTGGTCCTTCTCCGACCCGACCACACCGGATACCCTGTCCAGGGCGTCCTCCGTCCCGAGGCACGTCCCTCCGAACTTCATCACCTTCAAGGCCTCACCTCTTGAGATGGATGCGGGGAGCACGAGTAGCACGCGGCGGGCATCCTCGAGTGGGCCGTGAGCCTCTCGGGGCTGTGCGCCACCTCGACCAGCTCGGGCAGCCTCCCGTGGACGGCGACCTCGCCGTCGAACATGGCCAGGCCCCCCGCCATCCCGGGGACGCCCTTGAACGGGTCGAAGCATGTCGCGAGCGACCCGCGCCCGCGGACCCTGTTGCCGATGGCGGTGGCCAGCGCGTCGGCGAGCGCCGCCGAGTCGGCGATGGCGACCGCGACGTCCGCATCGCCCAGGCTGATGGAGTGCCCGAGCCTCCCGCTCGACGTGCATACTCCGAACGCGCCCCCGGCCGGCTCGAGCCTCAGCCCGAACGCGGTCCTGGCGCCCGGCTCGTGGAAGACCTCCATCGTGACGGGACGGTCGAGGACGAGGGCGACGTCGCCGCCGTTGTCGACCCACCCGTGGGTGCAGCCCTGGGCAACCATGGCCTCCAGCCCCGCCTGCGCGACGGCCCCTGCGACCGCCGCCATCGGGCCCACGCCGGCCAGCGCCGCGGCGTCGCACATCCTCGCGACCGTCGGCTCAGCGCCGTCGGGGGTGTACGGCTCCAGCGTGGCGAGGAAGAACGGGTCCCTGCGGACCTGCCTCTCGACCTCCCTCCTCGCGGCCTTGATGGCGTCGACGGCAGCCTCGACGAACCTGCCTTCGGCTGCTATGGTCGCTGCCGTCTCGGCGATCTCCACCCTCGCGTGCACGAAAGCCATCTCAGATCAGTATCTCCATGGCGCGGGGCGGGCAGGCGTCTATGCACACGCCGCACGCCACGCACTTCTCCTCGTTGAAGCTGACCTTCCCGGTCCTGGGGTCGATGGTCAGCGCCTTGGTCGGGCATATGGAGACGCACATCCCGCAGTGGGTGCACGCCTCGTCGTCCCTCCTCACGCCCTCCTTGATAGGCCTGACGCCCACCCTGTTCGCCTTCAGGTAGTCGATGCCACCCCTGATGTCGTCCGCCTTGCCGGAGAGCTCGAGCACCATCTTGCCCCCCACCTCGTCTATCTCCGCCCTCAGTATGTTCACGAGGAGGTGGTGCTTGGCGATCAGGTTGTGGGTGATCGGCTGGTTCGACGCCTCCGGGCTGAAGGTGAGCACTACCTTGGTCTTCATCTCAGGTCGCCTCCCTCTCGGTCCTGACGTCCAGGGTCCTCAGCGGCCGGTCCCTCGGGAAGCTCTGCATGGGCTCCTGCACCGTGAACTCCCCCTTCAGTATCCAGCTCTTCAGCACCTCCGCCACCTTCCGCGCCTTGTATATGCTCGAGAGGGACGAGGTCGGGACCTGCTTCCCCTTGATCTCGATCTCGCCGGACCTGAGCTCTGCGTAGGACACCTCCCTCAGCACGGGCCTCGACCTGGTCGCGTGGCTGTAGTCGAACACCGCGGTCGTCACGTCCGCGTCCGTGACGGCGCAGAACCTGGCCATGTCCTCGTCCAGGATCGGTATCGGCACCCCGACGCCTATGCCCAGCGACGAGCCGTACCTGGTGAAGGTGAGGCCCTTGACGAACTCGGGGTTCATCTGCTTGAGGTCGCCGAGGACCGCGAGCGTCCCCGCAGGCCTCTTCGGCACCCCGTTGGGCGTCCTCGGGGCGCCCGGGTTGAACTGCGTCCCCTCCCAGATGACGTGCCCCTGGGCGCCGCCCAGGAATATGCGCGTGCCCACCCCGATGGTCCTGTAGTAGGGGTCGTTGATGAGCGGCGAGAGGGCGCCCGCGCTGCTGAACGTGGCGTTGCCCAGCTCCGGCAGGAGCTTGCCCATGTAGGTGTAGAGCGTCTTCGAGGACGAGTTGGTCGCGGCCGCGTAGTTCTGGTACGCGTTCCTGACGTTCATCAGGACCGCCTGGTTCACGGTCTGGAGGCTGACCCAGGTGTCTATCTCCTTCCTGGGGTAGCAGTCCGTGCCGTAGCCCGTGGCCCTCAGCCTCACGGCCTTGCCGCGGACGAGGTCCTCGATCACGTGGGCGCCGCCGTGGGTCATGTTGTTCGTCTCGTCCAGTGCTGTCGCCCCGATGTAGCCGTCGACGGCCGCCAGCCCCGCCTGGGCGGGCACGCCGTCGAGCCAGATCCTCTGCATCTTGATCGGGGGCTCGGAGTGGCCGAAGTTGATGTACGCCCCGGAGGAGCACATCGCCCCGAAGGTCCCGGTCGTGACGACGTCGACCTCCTGGGCCGCCTTCTTGACTCCGTTCGACCTCACGAACGACTTGAACTCGTCTGCGGTCATCACGACGACGTCGCCCTCAGCGATCTTGCGGCGTATCTCGTCGTAGGTCTTCGGCTTGGCACCGGTCTTCTTCGCCTTCGCGCTCAGATGAGTCCCTCCCTGTACGCGAGCTCCGCGTTCAGCACCGATCCCCCGGCCCCGCCCCTGATGGTGTTGTGGACGAGGAGGTAGAACCTCAGCTGGTCTTTCCCCGTCCGGATCCTCCCGACCGTGACGGCCATGCCCTTCGCCCTCGCAGGCTCGCCCGCCGACGAGTCGAGCCTCGGCTGCGGCCTGTCCTGCTCCCTGCGGACTATGATCGGCCTCACGGGGGCGCTCGGGAGGGCCAGCTCCTGGGGCCTCCCCCTGAAGTCCGCGAAGGCCTTCGCCACCTTGTCCGCGTCGGGCATGTCCTTGTGGTGTATGAACACCGCCTCGAGGTGCCCGTCCCTGGTCGAGACCCGCGCGCAGCTGGCCTCGATGTTGATGGGCGCGTCGACGAACCTCCCGTTGCTGTAGCCCCCGAGGATCTTCCTGCCCTCGGAGGTCATCTTCTCCTCCTCGCTCCTGATGAAGGGCAGGACGTTCCCGAGTATGTCCAGCGAGGGCACGCCCGGGTGCCCCGCGCCGGAGAGCGCCTGGTAGGTCGCGACGTAGACCTCCGTGAACCTGAACGCGTCGACCAGGGGCTTGAGCCCGAGGGCTAGGCCCGTCACCGAGCAGTTCGCGTTGGTGACTATGTAGCCGCCCTTCCTCCTCCGCTGCCTCTGGGCCTCGATGGAGGCGAGGTGGTCCGGGTTGATCTCCGGCAGGAGTATGGGAGTGTCCGGGTCCGTCCTGTGCGACGCGGCGTTGGAGTAGACGGCCATGCCCTGCTCGGCGCACGCGTCCTCCACCGGGCCCGCGACGTCGGACGGGAGGCCGCTGAACACGACCTCCACCCCGTCCTTGGCCAGGGCCGCGGCGTCGGTGCCGACGATCGTCTTGGAGCCGAGGCCCGCGTTCAGCTCCACGTCCGGCAGCTTCCAGACGTCGGACAGCCTCTTCCCCTCCGACCTGTCCGAGGCGCAGTGCGCCACGACGTCGAAGTAGGGGTGTCCGTCGAGCATGTGCGAGAACCTCTGCCCGATCATGCCGCTCGAGCCGAGTATTGCCGCTCTCTTCTTGGTCATCTCTCTCACGTCTCCATGTGTTCCTTGGTCGATTCCATCAGCCTGATGAACATGTCGTGGTCGGCCGCGCAGGACGCCTCCCTCAGCTCGCGGAGCGCGCGCTCCGCCGCCTCGGCCACCTCCTTCGTGTGCGGGTTCAGGGCCTGGATGTCGTGGTAGACCCTCCTGCTCTCCCCCGAGACCTCCTTCGCCAGCTCCGCCAGCCTCGCGAAGGATGTCCCCTGCGCCTCCCTGAACTCGGACGCCTTCTTGCCGGACGACCTGAGGGCCGTCCCGAACATCAGGGCGGTCATGTGCGAGAGCCCGAGTATGTAGGCCATCATCCTGTCGTGCTCCTCGAGGTAGAGCTCCACGACGTTCGCCCCGGAGTCCTTGAATATCCTCCTGGCCCGCGCGGTCGCCTCGCGGCTGCCGCAGTCGCAGACGACCACGTTCAGCCCCTTGGGCGACGGCGCCCTCGGCCCGAACATCGGGTGGACGCTCGCGACCGTCACGCCGTCCGCGGCCGCGAGCCTCAGCGTGCTGGATATGTGCGATTTGATGCTGCAGATGTCCATGACGAGTCCCTTCGGCCGGGCAGCGAGGACCTCCCTGAGCTCCTCCTGGCAGACTCCGAGCGGGCTCGCCACGACCACGATGTCCGCCTCGGCAGCGGCCGGCCCGAGCTCCTTGGCGGCTGGGTAGCCCTTGCGCCTTCCCCTCGGGTCCCACACCCTGACCTTCGCGCCCCTGTTGGACAGGAACCTGCAGGTCCAGCCGCCCATGCTCCCCGCGCCGCCGACGACGAGGGCCCTCGTCCCCTCCAGCGGCAGCCTGGGCTCCTGCCTCTGGACCGCGACGGCGTCCGCGATGAGCAGCCTGGCAGCCTCCTTGGCGAGCCTCTTGTCGGCGCCGGCCGAGGCGGCGAGGCGGGCCATCTTCTCGACGACCTTCCTCTCCCTGGCCGGGTCCCTGACCTTGAGCCCGTCCTTCCGCTTCGTGAGGCCGATCTCCCGGGCCACGTCGGCCCTCTTAGATATGAGCCTGATGAGTTCGGCGTCGATCCTGTCGACCTCCGCCCTGAGGGCCTCCAGCTCGTCCACCGTCACAGGAACCCCCCCTGGAGCATGAGGTCCAGTATGACGGAGGCCGCGGAGTTCTCGACCACCGGCACCGCCCTCGGGACGATGCACGGGTCGTGCCTCCCCTTGACCTCCAGCTCGACCGGCGATTTCTTGGCGACGTCGACGCTCATCTGCGGCCTGGCGATCGACGAGGTGGGCTTGAACGCGACCCTGAACTCTATCGGCATGCCTGTCGAGAGGCCGCCGAGCACCCCGCCCGCGTTGTTGGTCTTGGTCACTATCCTGCCGTTCCTCACCGCGTACGGGTCGTTGTGCTCGCTGCCCCTCATGGAGGCGGCGCCGAAGCCGGAGCCGAACTCGACCCCCTTGACGCCCGGGATGGAGAACATCATTGCCGACATGGCGCTCTCTATGGAGCCGAAGAACGGCTCGCCGACGCCGACCGGGACGCCCAGGACCGCGCACTTGACGACCCCGCCGACGGAGTCTTTCTCCTCGTGCGCCTTTACGATCTCCTCCTTCATGAGCTCCGCGGTCTCCCTGTCGGCGCACCCGACCGGGTTCGCCCTGGCGACCTTCTCCGCGATGCTGTACGGGACCTGCTTCTCCATGCGGACCGCGCCGATCTGGACCGTCTGGGCCACGACGCGGACGTCGGCCCTGTCGAGCACCTGCCTCGCGACCGCCCCTGCGATCACAAGGCCCGCCGTCATCCTTCCGGAGAACTGCCCGCCCCCGCGGTGGTCGTGGTGCCCCTTGTACTTCACCATGGCCGGGTAGTCGGCGTGGCCCGGCCTGGGCACCCTCTTGAACGAATCGTATGCGGACGAGTCGAAGTCCTTGTTCCTCACCAGGCCGACGATGGTCGCCCCGGTCGCCCTGCCGTCGACGACGCCGGAGATGACCTCGAGCCTGTCCCTCTCGGCCCTCGGGCTGGTTATGACGCCCTTGCCGGGGGACCTCCTGTCCAGCTCGACCTGTATGACTGCCTCGGAGACCTTCGAGCCGGGCGGGCAGCCGTCGACCTTTGCCCCGACGCAGGGGCCGTGGCTGGAGCCGAACACGCCGACCCTGTACTTAGCACCGAACTCGTTCATCTCCTCACCTCCAGGCGGCACCCCAGCTGGTGCATGTCCCTCAGGAACCCGGGGTAGGAGACCTTGTACGACTCGTCGTCCCGTATCCTGGTCCCCGAGGTCGATATCAGTCCAGCAAGTGCTGCCGCCATAAGAATCCTATGGTCTCCGTGCGTGTCCACGTCGGCCCCGTGCAGCTTCGCGCCGCCGGATATGACGCACCCGTCGTCGGTGGCCTTCACCCCCGCGCCCATCGCCCTCAGGAACGCGGTCGTGGTGGCGATCCTGTCGCTCTCCTTGTAGCGCAGGTTGGCGCCCCCCTTCAGCACGGTGGTGCCCTCCGACGCGGCCCCCAGGACCGCGAGGACCGGGAACAGGTCGGGCGTGTCCCTGACGTCTATCTCCAGCCCCTCCAGCCTCCCCCCGGTGACCCTGACGGAGTCCGGCCTCGCGTCGACCTCGGCCCCGAAGTCCCTCAGGTGCTGGACGATGGCCCTGTCCCCCTGGGGCGAGGCGCCGTCCAGGTTCCTGACGGTGACGTCGCCGGACGTGATCGCGCCGGCCGCGAGCACGAAGGCCGCGGAGGAGTAGTCGCCCGGGACGGTGTACTCGTCGCGCTCCAGCTGCTGGCCCCCCTTGACCGAGAACCCGTCCCCGGTCTCCTCCGCCCTCCCCTTGAAGGCGCGCAGGATCTCGAGGGTGATGTCGACGTACGGCCTGGACACCAGCTCCCCGCCGACGCGTATGAGGGTGTCGTCGGGCTTCTGGGTGCAGGCTATGATGAGGGACGAGACGAACTGGGAGCTGACCCCGCCGGCGATCTCCGTCGCGGGCCCCCTGATCGGGCCCTTGACGCTGAGAGGCGCCCGGCCCGGCTGGCCCAGGTAGGACACTCGCGCGCCGAGCAGTCCGAGGGCGTCCGCCAGGGGCGCCATGGGCCTCTTGACGAGGCTCTCGTCGCCCGTGAGAGTGGTCGTGGTCGGCAGGAGCGAGGCGACCCCGGACACGAGCCTGATGGTCGTCCCGGAGTTCCTCGCGTCTATGACGGCCCCCGCCGGCCCGAGGTCGTCGCAGTGGATCCTCACCGACGACGGGCTCTTGGAGACGGACGCCCCCAGGGTGTGGAGCGCGTCCAGGGTGGCCCTGGTGTCCTCGGACAGCAGGGGCCTCCTCAGCACGAAGGGGCCGCGGGTGAGCGCCCCCAGGACCATCGCCCTGTGGGTGTAGGACTTCGACGGGGACGCGACGACCGTTCCCCTCGCGACGGAGGACTTGATCACAACAGCCGTGGGACCACCTCCGGGGCGGGCGTGTCGTTGATCGACGCCCTGAGGATGATCCCGTCCGCCCTGCCCTCGAGCGCGGCCCCGAGCCTCGCCTCGTCCTCCCTCCTGGCGAGGATGACCGTGGCGGGCCCTGTCCCCGAGATTCCGGCGGCGACGGCTCCCTTGTCCCTGGCCATCTGGGCGACCTCCTCGCTGAGCCCGAGGACCTCGGCGCAGGCGCGGGAGTTGACCTCGATCGCCCTGGCGTAGCTCCCCGACAGCGCCAGCTCCAGGGCCTCCTCCGAGCCCGGCACGGCGGGAGAGAAGTCCAGCCCCTTGACGAACGCCTTCTCGACCCTCCTGTCCGGCACGTGGATCAGCACCGAGAGGGACGGGTCGATGCGGCCCCTGGCCAGCACGCGCCTGTGGCGGTTGTCCGTCACGACGGCTCCTCCGAGGTAGCACGCGGCCGCGTCGTCGAATGCCCCGGTCACCGTGACCCCGGCCCCTATCGACGCGTCGACGCCGGCGCCGATGATCCGCATGTCGTCGAGTCTGGATTTCACGGCACGCGTCGCGGCCAGCACGACCGCGTTAGACGCTGCGCTGCTGCTCTTGAGGCCCCGCGAGACAGGGATGTCCGACTCGACCCTCACCTCGGCGCCGCGCCCTCCCAGCCCGGCCTCGCGAAGGACCGGCGCGACGCAGCGCCTGACGAGGTCTGCGCCCTCGGGCGGGCCGGCGAACTTGAAGGCCTCGCCCTCGGCCAGGAGCCTCACCTCTGCGTCCGTCTCGAGCGTGATGCCGAAGGCCGCGCCCCTCCCGGTGGGGATGGCGTTGACTATGGTCGCCGCGCCCCTGCAGGCCGCCCTGCCGATCATCCGAGCGCCCCCCTGGCCGCTTTCCTCATCGCTCCGACGTCCGGGCTCGCGCGCGTCCACCATGTGAACGACGCGGCCCCCTGCTGCACGAGCATCTCGAGGCCGTTCTCCGCCCTGGCCTTCCGCGACGCGGCGGCCTTCATGGCCTTCGTGACCGGCGGGTTGTAGACCATGTCGAGGTAGAGCACCCCCTTCCTGAACAGCCTCGTGGGGATGGGGGCGACGCCCCCGACGCCCTTCGTCCCCACGGGGGTGCAGTTGACTATGAGGTCGAAGCGGCTGTCGGACCTGCGGAGCGAGTCGAGGGTGACGGCGTCGAGGATGAACTCCCCCGCGAGCCTCTCGCCCTTCGCCCGGTCCCTGGCAGCGACGGTCACGTGCGCCCCCGCGCGCCTGAGGCCGATCGCCGCCGCCCGGGCCGCCCCTCCGGCCCCGACGAGGAGGGCGGAGGTGTCCTTGGTGACCTTCATTTTCTGTTCAACCGCCTTGGTGAACCCTATTACATCTGTGTTTTTCCCGTTCATCTTCCACGCCCTGAAGACGACGGTGTTGACGGCCCCCGTGGACTGCGCCTCCGGGTCGAGCTCGTCGCACAGGGCCCTCACCCTCTCCTTGTGCGGGACGGTGACGTTGAGCCCGGAGAACCCGAGCCTGCCGAGGGTCTCGAGCGCATCCCTCGTGAGCGCCTCGGGGGGCACGTCGAGGTTGAGGTAGACGCCCGTCAGCCCTGCGGCCCGCAGGGCGGCCTCCTGCATCGGCTTCGAGACGGAGTGCGCGACGGGGTGGCCCACGATGCCGAGGACGAACCTGTCCTCCCTCCCCAGCGCGGCCTGAGACGCGAGGTCCAGCTGGCCGGGCGCCGCCGCCCTGTCGCCCGCGCTGCAGTACACCATGGACGACCCCATCTGCCTCGCGCAGACCCTCGTGAGCTGCCCCTGGTCCCCCATGCCTATGAGCGTGAACTTGTCCCCCGCCGAGGAGCGCCTCAGCCCGAGGGACGCGAGCATGATGGCGTGGCCCGCGTGGCCGCAGGGCATCGCGACCTTCCCGAAGTCGCCCGCCGCGCAGGCCTTCGCGAGGGCCCTCTCGACCTCCTTCTCCGGCTGCGGCCTGGCGAAGTGGTGCGATGCGACGACCAGGGGGCCGCGCGCCCTGCGGGCCGCGAGGCCCATGGCCCTCCTGTCCAGATCCGTCTCGAGGTCGACGTACTCGAACCCCGCCCCGAGCACGGCCTTGAGCGCCTTCTCCCTCGCGGGCCCCCTCAGCCGCGACCTCCCTCCCTCGCGGGAGGACCTCAGGGTGGCTATGGCGGGGCCGGCGACGGCCTCCCTCACCTTCGACAACGACCCCTCGTCGATCCTCGGGAGGGCGAGGTGGTCCAGCCTGACCTCCACGAGGTCGGCGCCCTGCCTGAACGCCCTCAGTGACGAGCCGGAGACTCCAGACACGCTCCTCTCGACGAGAGAAGCCACGATGTACGTCATGCCTCACTTCTCCCGGATGGTCTCCTCCACCCGCATCCCGAAGTGCCTGCCGCCCTTCTCCGTCTTGAGGGTGATGGGGTCGCCGAGCCTGAGCCTCGACACGGAGACGACCTTCCCCTTGGAGTAGACCCTTATGGTCTCCGCGTTCTGCACTATGGTGGAGAAGCGCTCCCCGTCGACGTCGGCCTCTATGAGCAGCAGGGGCCTCCTCTCGACCTTGGTCCTGCCGACCACGACCTTCCTTGTGTGGCCGTCCGCGCCGACGACCAGCGCCTCGTCGCCACCCTGCAGCTCGGAGAGGTACCTGGTGGTGCCGTCGGGCATCAGCACGTAGGCGTGCACGGGCCCGGCGTTGACCCTGAAGGGCCGCGAGGCCGCGTACTCCGACTCCAGCGACTCGGAGTGGATCAGGAACATGCAGGACGACTGGTTGCCTATGAGCATCCCCTCGCCCACGTTGAGCATCGAGCATGTGTCTATGCAGACCCTGTCTCCGAGGCCGAGCTGCCTCAGGACGGTGATCTTGCCCTCCTGCATCCGGAGCCTCGGGGCGCCCTCCTCGAGCATCCTCCTGAGCTTGCCCAGCTCCTCCAGTTTGGAGGGCACGAAGAGGACGCCGTCCGCGCCTTTCTCCATGGTCTCGAAGAAGAGCCTCGCCTCCTCGGCGGTCCTCGCGAGCATCAGGAGCTTCGCCCCCGTGCCCTGGAAGTGGACTATGAGGTTCTCGAGGGGGATGACCTTCCAGTCCTTCGCCGACACGATGACGTTCTGGAAGCGCTCGGCGGCCCTCCTGGCGGCGACCTCGTCCGACTTCTTCGCTATCTCGACGAGCCTGCCGACCCTCTCCCCGTCCTCGACGAAGTCCGCCCCGTCGAGTAGGATGGACCTGAACCTGCCCAGCTTGGCCAGCTCATGGTCCTTCTTGTCGAGCACCACCGTGTCGAAGCCGTTCTCGAGGGCGGCGAGGACGACCTTCTTCCTGGATTCGCCGCCAGGCTGGTGGATGGCCCCGACCCACACCTTGCGGTCGATCAGGGCATTCACCGCCTATACGCCTCTCCCGGGGGCACGTCCTCGAGGACCACCCTGCGGATGGCCCTGGTGATGCCCGCGATGTCGTCGTGCTGGAAGACGTTCCTCCCTATGGAGACGCCCTTCGCGCCGGCCCTCATGGCCTCGCTCACCATGGCGAGCAGCTCCGGGTCCGAGCCCATCTTCGGCCCGCCGGCTATGACCACGGGTATGGGCGTGCCCCTGACGACCTCCTTGAAGGTGTCGATGGAGCCAGTGTAGCTGGTCTTGACGATGTCCGCGCCGAGCTCGGCCGAGAGCCTCGCGCAGTGCTTTATCGCCTCGGGGTCGAAGGAGCTCTTGACGTTCTTGCCCCTCGGGTAGCACATGGCCAGGAGGGGCATGCCGAGCTCCCTGCACCTGTCGGCGACGGAGCCGAAGTCCGCGACCATCCGGTCCTCGTGCTCGTTGCCGAGGTTGCAGTGGATGGAGACCGCGTCCGCGCCTATGGCCGCCGCCTCGTCCGCCCTGGCGACCAGGACCTTGAGGTTGGGGTCGGCGCACAAGGACGTGCTCGCCGAAATGTGCACGATGAGGCCGAGCCTCGAGCCCACGGCCGGCCCCGCGAAGGGGACGAGGCCCTTGTGAATGACGATGGCCGAGGCGCCGCCCTCGGCGAGCTTGTCCACAGTGCTCCTGATGTCCTCGATGCCCTTGACCGGACCCAGGGATATCCCGTGGTCCATGGGCACGATGACGGTCCTCCCAGTCGCCTGGTCGAGGATCCGCCTCATCCGTATCGTCTTCCCTGTCATCACATCACACTCGGATTACCGTGCTATTCCGTGTCAATGCCTTTGCGATGGTGCTGGACGTATAAGTCCCTTGCTACGCTTTGGCAGTGCGAAGGCGTACATTAAGTGACAATATTAATGTATTACTGTACACATGTAGTCATCGATTCCCATGTGGGACAAGATAGCCAACTACTTCGAGAAGTACCCGTCCCAGGCCAAGGTCGCGAGGTACCTCCTCAGGTACGGGCTGAGGATAGAGAAGGACCATGTCTTCTGCGGCGACGTCAGGATCGCGGACTCCTCGCTGGCGAGGGCCGCGGGCGTCGACAGGAGGGTCGTCAAGTCGACCCTGGACACCATAAGGAACGACCCGACGCTGCTGAAGTTCTTCTCGCAGCTGCAGCCGACCAACCACCTGAAGAACGCCGCGTCGGCCATGGGCTGGAGCGCGATCGAGATAGTCCCGACGGACGCCCACGAGCCCGGGATAATCGCCTCGGTGGCCGAGATCCTGTCCAGGTCGCAGATAAGCATCAGGCAGGCCATCGTGGACGACCCGATGACCTCGGAGGAGCCGAAGCTGTTCATCGTGACCGAGAGCCAGGTCCCGGCGGACCTGATACCCCTGATTCGGCAGTCCAAGGGAGTCAAGGGCGTCACGATCTACTGATCAGGGGCTGGGCCGCGGGGGTCGGATGCGTCAGCTGGGGGAGCACACCAAGGCGTACCTCGCCATCGGCGTGGCCATGGTGTCCATCTCCTTCGCCTCGATATTCATCAAGTGGAGCGAGAGCGCCCCCTTCGTAATAGCCTCGTACCGCCTGGGCATCACCTGCCTCATACTGCTCCCGTTCCTCCTGTACTACGGAGGCGTCAGGGCCATGAGGTCCTTCAGGAGGGACGAGTGGGCCCTCATACTCCTGAGCGGAGTCGCCCTCTCCTTCCACTTCGGCCTGTGGATAACCTCCCTCGGGCTCACGCTCGTCTCGACCTCCGTCATACTCGTCACCTCGCACCCCATATTCGTCGCGGGGGTGTCGCACTTCCTCATGAGGGAGCACGTCCGCAGGGTCGCGGCCGTGGGCATCGTCGTGGCCTTCGCGGGAGTCTGCGTCATCTCCCTGAACGACTACCGCATCGGCGGCGACTCCCTGATGGGGGACCTGCTGGCCTTCCTGGGCGGCCTCTGCGCGGGGATATACTTCCTCTCCGGCAGGGTCGCGAGGAGGAGCGTCCCGCTGACGCCCTACGTGTTCTCGGTGTACGGGATATCCGCCCTCATCCTCCTCGCCTCGGCCGTCGCCGTGGGCGACGAGTTCGTCGTCACGGACGGGACCGAGCTCACCCTCTTCCTCCTCATGGCCATCGTGCCGACCATCTTCGGCCACACGATGTTCAACTACGCGCTGAAGAAGGTCCCGGCGCACATAGTCTCCACCAGCGTCCTGGGGGAGCCCGTGGGGGCGTCCCTGCTCGCGTACCTGCTCCTGCCGGGCGAGGTGCCCAGCGTGTGGATCGTCGTGGGGGGCGCCCTGGTCGTGGGCGGCCTCTACGTGGTGCTGACGAAGGGGATGCCCCGGGGCGGCGCGGAGGACGGGGAGGCCGAGGGGACGGGCCCCCGCTGAGCCTTTTTACGAATGTCCCTCCGGATGCCCACCGTACCTTTCATCCACAAAAGATAATAACCTCGGCGCCAACACCTTAACCATGAGCCACAACCTGGACGACGTCGACCGCAAGATACTGAGGGAGCTGCAGACGGACGGGAGGGCCTCGTTCAGGGACCTGGCCTCCCGGATAGGGGTCAGCACACCGACCGTGAGCGCGAGGGTGCAGGCGATGACCGACGCCGGCCTGATCAAGGGCTACGCCGCCCAGCTGGACGCGGACCTGCTCGGGCAGGTCTCGGTCGCTATCACCCTCGAGGCGAAGCCCTCGGACGTCGAGAGGATCTACGCGAGGCTGGTCGAGGAGGACATGGTGCGGCAGGTCTACGTCCTGTCCGACTCCAGGATACTCCTCATGGTCTCCTACTACAACCACGTGAAGTACAGGCAGTTCGTCGAGTCGCTCTCCAGGATACCGGAGATAAGGACCGTCACCACGGCGATGGTGATGAAGGCCCCGAAGGAGACGTCCAGGGCCGCCCTGACCGACGAGGCGGGCCTCATGATCAAGTGCTACTACTGCGGCCACCTCATCCACGACGAGGGGGTCAAGCTGAAGATAGACGGCAAGTACCACTACATGTGCTGCGACGTCTGCGCGAAGCTCTACAGGGAGAAGTACGACAAGCTGAAGAAGTCGGCCCAGTGACTCACTGGGAGTACTCCTCCGGGCTCTTGTCGAAGGCGGCCTTGCAGCCCGGGGCGCAGAAGTAGTACTCCTTGCCCTTGTAGACCGACTTCCACTTCGCGGTCCTCGGATCGACCTGCATCCTGCATATCGGGTCTATGGCCATTCTCTCACCTCGAGAAGGTTGGGGAACGGAGCCAGGTTCTCAGTTGCGGGGCATAGAGTGGGGTCCAGCTCCGCTCCTTGGGGACACCAACGACGCCGCGCGGGATATCAATAGTCCCTTACAGGTTCTGGTCTCTCCCGCGCCGTGCGGGGCCGACAACTCACGGGCGCATACAACAACGCTTATATTCGGGTACCAGGTATGACCGAGTCCGGCAGCTGGTGGCACAGGATGGCAATATTCGAGAAGTCTTCCGAGAAGGCCGTGACGCGCGCCATAATCGCGGGGTTCACGAGGGACATGGAGAGGTTCGCCGACTCCGAGGTCATCGTGGTCGGCGGCGGCCCGAGCGGCCTCGTGGCGGCCAGGGACCTCTCCCTCAAGGGGGTCAAGGTCCTGGTGATCGAGAGGAACAACTACCTGGGCGGCGGCTTCTGGGTCGGCGGGTACCTGATGAACACCATAACGATCAGGGCCCCCGCGCACAAGATCCTCGACGAGCTGGACATCCAGCACGAGGAGTTCGAGAAGGGCCTCCACGTCACGCCCGGCCCCCTCGCCTGCTCCAAGCTCATAGCGGCCGCCTGCGAGTCTGGCGCCGGCGTCCTTAACATGACGGCCTTCGACGACGTGGTGCTCCGGGAGAAGAACCGCGTCGGCGGGGTCGTGGTCAACTGGACTCCCGTCGCGCTGCTCCCCAAGCCGATCAGCTGCGTCGACCCGATTGCCTTCGAGTCGAAGCTGGTCATAGACGCCACCGGTCACGACGCCCTCGTGGTCTCCAAGCTCGAGGAGCGCGGGCTCATCAAGACGCCGGGCTTCGGCGCCATGTGGATCGAGAAGAGCGAGGACGCCGTGGTCCAGAAGAGCGGGCTCGCGTACCCCGGCCTCATCGTGGTCGGCATGGCCGTGTCCACGACCTTCGGCCTCCCGAGGATGGGCCCGACCTTCGGGTCGATGCTCCTCTCCGGCAGGAAGGGCGCAGAGGTCGCGTACAAGCTCCTCAAGAAGAGCTGAGGTCCGTCCGGACCCTGGCCGGGTCAGCCGGAGCGCGGGTGGAAGGACGCGAGGTCGTTCACCGAAGGGTCGTTCTTGGCGGCGTACGCCATCGCGGTGACCGCCGCCCTCGCCCCCTTCATCGTGGTGAACATCGGTATCTCGAGCTCCACGGCCAGGCGCCTCATCATGTAGCCGTCCCTCCTGGCACCGGACGCCTCCGTCGGCGTGTTGATGACCATGTTCACGAGCCCCTGCCTCATGACCGTGAGCGCGTCGGGGGCCCCCTGCGCGGATATCCTGTGCACCACGGTCGCCTCCACCCCCTGTCCCCTCAGCACCGCGGCCGTCCCCTTCGTCGCGTATATGCCGAAGCCCATGCTGGACAGCCGGGCGGCTAGGTCGGCCGCGGCCTGCTTGTCCGGGTCGGCGACGCTGATGTAGACGTTCCCCTTCGTCGGGAGCCTCTGGCCCGCCGCGGTGAGGGCCTTCCACACGGCGGCCGCGTAGTTGTGGTCTATCCCCATCACCTCGCCCGTCGACTTCATCTCCGGGCCCAGTATGCTGTCGACCCCGGTCAGCTTCAGGAACGGGAACACCGACGCCTTGACCGCGAAGTGGGACATGTCCGGCTCGCCGGCCAGGCCCAGGTCCCTCAGGGTCTTGCCGAGCATGACCTTGGTCGCAACCTTCGCCAGGGGCACGCCCGTGGCCTTCGATATCACCGGGACGGTCCTGCTCGCCCTCGGGTTGGCCTCTAGCATGTAGACCCTCCCGTCCTTGAGCGCGAGCTGCAGGTTCATCAGGCCCACGGTCCTGAGGGCGAGGGCGACCTTCCTGGTCGTCCCCCTGATCTCCTCCACGACCTCCTGCGTGAGGGTGATCGGGGGCAGCACCATGGTCGCGTCCCCGGAGTGGACGCCCGCCTCCTCTATGTGCTCCAGTATGCCGCCGATGTAGACGTCCGTCCCGTCGCACACGGCGTCAACGTCTATCTCGACCGCGTTGGAGAGGTACTTGTCGACCAGTATCGGGCGCTTCTTGGAGACCTTCGTGGCGCTGCGCATGTACGTCTCCAGCTCCCCCTCGTTGTAGACGATCTCCATGGCGCGCCCGCCGAGGACGTAGCTGGGGCGGATGAGGACGGGGTAGCCGATCTCCTCCGCCAGGCCCTTCACCTCATCGAAGGAGGTCCCGGTCCCGGACCTCGGCTGGAGTATCCCGAGGTCGTCCATGAGCTTCGAGAACCTCTTCCTGTCCTCGGCCAGGTCGATCGAGTCCGGGGGCGTCCCGAGTATCCGGGCCTTCCGGCCCTTCAGGAGCCTCTGCAGCGGGAGGGCGAGGTTGATGGCCGTCTGGCCGCCGAACTGGAGGATGACGCCGTCCGCGTCCTCCCTCTCTATGACATTGAACACGTCCTCCGTGGTTATGGGCTCGAAGTAGAGCCGCGTGGATATGTCGAAGTCGGTCGACACCGTCTCCGGGTTGTTGTTCACTATCACCGCGTCGAGCCCCTCCTCCTTGATGGCCAGCGCCCCGTGGACGCAGCAGTAGTCGAACTCGATGCCCTGGCCGATCCTGATGGGCCCGCTCCCGACCACGACCACCTTCCTGTTCGAGGACGGGCGCGCCTCGCACTCCCCCTCCTTGGTCGAGTAGAAGTAGGGGGTCTCCGCCTCGAACTCCGCGGCGCAGGTGTCGACCATCTTGTACGTGGGGCCTATGCCTGCCTCCCTCCTCGCGTCCGCCACCGACTGCTCGGGGACGCCCGCGAGCTGCGAGATGTACTCGTCGCTGAACCCCATCCTCTTGGCGCGCGCCAGCCTTGGGTGCGTGAGGCCGCCCTCGGAGATCTCCGCCTCCATCCCCACGATGTTCTCGATCTTCCGCACGAAGAACCCGTCCCATGCGGTGAGCTGGCATATCCTATCGGCCCCGAGGCCGCGCCTGACGGCCTCCGCTATGGCGTAGAGCCGGACGTCGGTGGCCCTGCCAAGCTCCCTCTCCAGCTCCTCGTCCGTCCACTTCTCCGGCTCGAGCCCGACCCTGTCGACCTCGAGCGACCTGACCGCCTTCAGGAGCGCCTCCTCGACGCTCCTCCCTATGGCCATCACCTCGCCCGTGCTCTTCATCTGCGTCCCGAGGGTGCGGTCCACCGTCCTGAACTTGTCGAAGGGCCACCTGGGTATCTTGACCACGACGTAGTCTATGGCCGGCTCGAAGGCCGCGCAGGTCTTCTTCGTGATGGCGTTCGGGATCTCGTCGAGGGTCTTGCCCACGGCGATCTTGGCGGCGACGCGCGCGATCGGGTACCCGGTCGCCTTCGAGGCCAGGGCGGAGCTCCTTGAGACGCGCGGGTTCACCTCGATCACGCGGTACTCGCCCGTCCCCGGGTGGACCGCGAACTGGATGTTGGCCCCGCCCTCTATCCCGAGGGCGCGGATGACCTTGAGCGAGGCGGAGCGCAGCCTCTGGTGGTCGCGGTCGGTCAGCGTCTGGGCGGGCGCGATCACGATGCTCTCGCCGGTGTGGACGCCCATCGGGTCGAGGTTCTCCATGTTGCACACGATGATGCAGTTGTCGTTCCCGTCCCGCACGACCTCGTACTCGAACTCCTTCCAGCCGATGACGCTCTCCTCGATGAGCACCTGCCTGATGCGCGAGTAGATCAGCCCTCTCCCCGCGATGTCGACCAGCTCCTGCTCGTCGTTCGCGATGCCCCCGCCCGTGCCTCCCAGCGTGAAGGCCGGCCGGACCAGCACAGGGTACCCGCCAATCTCGCGGACGGCGGCCTTCGCCTCGTCGACGCTCTTCACCGTCCTGCTCTTGGGGATGGGCTCGCCGAGGCCGAGCATGGTCTCCCTGAACAGCTCGCGGTCCTCCGAGAGGGCTATGGCCCTCGGCTGGCTCCCGAGGAGCTCGACGCCCAGCCTCTCGAGCGCCCCGCTCTCGGCCAGCTCGGAGCAGATGTTGAGGGCGGTCTGGCCGCCCATGCCCGACATGATGCCCTGGACCTTCTCCTTCTCGGCTATCTTGACTACCGTGGCCATGTCCAGCGGCTCGATGTAGACTATGTCCGCCATCTCCAGGTCCGTCTGGATCGTCGCGGGGTTGGAGTTGACGAGGACGGTCGTGTACCCCTCCTCCCTCAGCGACCTGCACGCCTGCGACCCCGAGAAGTCGAACTCCGCGGCCTGCCCGATCACTATGGGGCCCGAGCCTATGACCATTATCCTGCGGAGGTCGTCCCTCCTGGGCATCAGTCCCCCTCCAGCATGTCCTTGAAGCGGTCGAAGAGGAAGCGGGAGTCGAGGGGCCCCGCGTGCGCCTCCGGGTGGAACTGCACGGAGAAGATGGGGAGCTCGCGGTGCCTTATGCCCTCCACCGTCCCGTCGTTGAGGTTGGTGAAGGTCACGTCCAGGCCTGCGTCCTCGGCCGATGCCCTGTCCACTGCGAACCCGTGGTTCTGGGAGGTTATCAGGACCCTCCCCTCGAAGCCGACGGGCTGGTTGATCCCCCTGTGGCCGAACTTGAGCTTGAATGTCTTGGCGCCCAGCATCAGGGCGAGGAGCTGGTTCCCCAGGCAGATGCCCATCATGGGGAACTCATCCTTGAGCCTCCCCAGGGTGGACACCGTACTGTCCATCATCTCCGGGTGGGCCGGGTTCCCCGGGCCGTTCGTGATGAATATGCCGTCAGGGGAGAGCTCCCTCACCGCGTCCGCGCCGATGTCGAAGGGCGCCTGGACGACGTCGAACCTCTCCCTGAGCTCCCGCATGATGTCCTCCTTGACGCCGCAGTCGAGGACGACCACCCTCTTGGCCCCCGGGCGCGGGAACCTGAGGACCTCGTCCGTGCTCACGGCCGCCACGAGGTTGGAGAGCTCCGGGTGCCTCGCCTTCCGGACCCGCTCGAGCATGCCCTCGGGGTCGCCAGCGGTGATGCCGCCCATCATGGTCCCCGAGTTCCTGAGCTTCCTGATCAGCTCCCTGGTGTCGATCCCCTGGATCCCGGGCACCTGGTCGGAGGCGAGGAAGGAGCCGAGGGTCCCCGCCGAGTCCCTGTGGCTCGGGTGGTCGCACGCCTCCCTCACCGCGTAGCCCCAGACCTGGACCTTCCCCGACTGGGAGTCGCCCCTGTTCACCCCGTAGTTGCCCACGAGCGGGTACGCGGACACGAGGATCTGGCCGCAGTACGATGGGTCCGTCAGCGACTCCTGGTACCCCGTCATCCCGGTCGAGAAGACGACCTCGCCGATGACATCCTTGGAGAAGCCGAAGGGCATACCTTCGAAAACAGTCCCGTCCTCAAGGACCAGGTATCCCTTCATCTGACGACCTTTCGGATATTCCGAGGTGGGTTAAAGAACCTTGCTCCCCGCGGTTATCCAGTTCGGGACAAGTCGGTGCGCGGGGCGCAGGATTTCAGACAACGGTCCGACCCGACCACTCCCTCTTCAGCAACGAGAAGACGTGCTCGTCGACGTAGACGCCGTCGATCTTGGAGAACTCCCTCATCACCCCTTCCCTCACGAACCCGAGCCTGGCGGCGAGGGCCATGGAGCGCGGGTTGGTCGCGAGTACGGATATCTCGATCCTGTTCAGCCCCATCTCCTCGAAGCCGAACCGGACGGTCCTCTCCAGCGCCTCCCTCATCAGCCCCCTTCCCCAGTGCTCGGGCCTGAGGTCGTAGCCCATCTTCGCCTTGTCGTGCTCCTTGTCCCAGGCGTGGAAGCCGATGCTGCCGATGATGTCCTCAGTGCCCTTCAGGCGGATCCCCCACCTGTAGCCGAGGCCCTTCTCGAAGAGGCCGGTTATGTACTGCTC
This sequence comes from Thermoplasmatota archaeon, assembly GCA_040751795.1. Taxonomy (GTDB): domain Archaea; phylum Thermoplasmatota; class Thermoplasmata; order UBA10834; family UBA10834; genus UBA9653. The sequence continues at coordinate 273,792 of JBFMHR010000002.1, forward strand.
CAGCTCCTGCCTCGCGGCCTCCAGGTCCTTCGGCGGGGGGAACCCCTGGCCCACGGCGATCTCCGGTATCGAGAAGTGCCCGAGGTACCACTCGGCGTGCCCGCGGGTGATCGCGCAGAGTTCGAGCCTCTCCGTGTGAAGCACCGGGAACTCGTGCCAGTCCATGTCGTCCGCCCCGATGGACGGCGCCCGTAATAGAGGTGCCGCCCCTCGGGAGCGCCCGCCCCAGGGATTCATTTTATTACCGGCAACCCGATTGCCCAGGCCTGGTAGAGGATGTTTCCGGGCCACTGCAAGGAGGTGAGCGTCAGGAGCGTCGCCTTCGAGCTCACCGAGGACAACATCAAGGGGTTCCTCTCGGGCAAGAGGGCCTACATCAGGACCAGGTTCTACGTGTTCAGCTCCGGCGACCAGTGGGCCGTCGCCGAGGTCGAGAAGGACGAGGCCAACTCGGTCCTCAAGGGGATCAGGTCGGTCCGCGTCCTGTCGCTGCCAGATGACACCGCCTTCGTCGACGACCCGTCCCTGGAGGTGCTCTCCGCCTCGGTCATGGGCGCCCTCCAGCGCCAGACCGGCAGGAGGTGCGTGGTCGTCCGGGGGAGGGCGGACCACATATCGTTCTTCCTGGAGGAGGAGCCGAGGATGCTCACCATATTCGACGTCGTGCCTCCGTCCCCGTCCAAGCTCGTGGGGATGGTCGACTCCGTCCTCGAGTCGGACCTGCAGGACATGTGCGTGTCGTACTCCGTGGTCGAGGCGGACCTCAACGACATCGCGGCCTCGGTGACATCTGGTTCCGTCATGTTCCCGTGCAGGGCCTCCGCGCTCAGGTCCCGCCTGCCGACATACTACCTCGACGAGACCAGGGAGCTCACGGAACAGCAGATCGCGGACGTCACCCTCGTGGGCTGCTCCCTCTCCGCCAGGATCTTCAAGGCCGTGTACGGGAGCGAGCCGAGGCTGGTCAACATGTGCCCGAAGGACCTGGCCAGGGCCAAGGGCGTGGAGGGCCCGGTCCTGGTCAAGTGCTGCAGGGTGAAGGAGGGCTTCGAGGTCGACGGGGACATGGCGGTAGTTCCGTGGGGCGTGAGGTCGTCTGAGCTCGCGGCGGCCCTGAGGGCGCTGCTCTCCTAGATGTCCAGCTCGTCGTCCCTGAACTTGACCACGGGGCACGGTCCGAGGCAGCGGCCGCAGTGGGTGCACAGTCCAGCGTCGATGACCGCCCTTCCCTCGAGCCTCATCGCGCCGTCCTCGCACCTGGCCACGCATATGCCGCACCCGGCGCACCCCATCGCGCGCAGGACGACCTCCCTGAGCAGCGCGGTCCTCTTCCTCACCTGCTCCTCCGTCTTCCCGCGGACCATCACGGGCCCCTCCCTGAAGACGGTGATGCCGGATGTCTCGGCTATCCCGAGGTCGGGCGAGGTCGTGACCTTCCCGGCGATGTTCAGCAGGTTGGCGACGCGCTCCATGTCCAGGGGCCTGGAGAAGACCCCCTCGGCGCTGACGCCCTCCACGCACGGGTTGTACCCGGCGGTGGTCCTCAGCTCCAGGGGCGCTTCGTCCTCGCGCGCCGGCCCGGGCCCCAGCCCTTCGCCCAGGTCGCCCAGCTCCTGCGCGACGGAGTCGGGGAGCCGCCTCCACCTCCAGAGGTCGTAGTCGAGCCACGCCCTCGGCAGCCCCCTCTTCTCCGCGTACTCGGAAAGGAACCTGGTCCACTCGCCGTACTCGCTGCCCAGCTCCCGCGCCCTCCTCAGCTCGGAGAGGTCCGTGGCGGGACACATGAAGCAGCCGATGCGTTCGATGCCCCGCGCGTACAGCGGGTTCGCGTCGGCGCCCTTCGAGAACAGGTACAACCACACATGCATCGCGGTCCACTTCTGGATGGGCGACGCGGCGAGCTGGTTCGGCGTCCACGGGTTCCTCCAGACCCTCCCCTTCCTCGCCCTCTGCTCCGACTCGTACGCCCTCTGGCCTATGAACGACAGGACCCCCCCGGGGAAGCTCTGCTGAATCAGCCTCGTCGCGGGGCCGAGCTTGCAGGTCTTGCAGCACCACCTGTAGTCCTTCGCGGGCGGGCCGAAGGTCCAGACGTTGTCCCAGAAGGTCCTCCCAGCGCTCTCGGTGACGAGGTCCAGGCCGTACCTCTCGGCCGTCTCCCTCACGTTCCTCATGGTCTCCTCGAACTCGAGGCCCGTGTCGATGAAAAGGAGCGAGGGCCTGATGCCCGCGTCCAAAACAAGCAGCAGCGTGGCGAGGCTGTCCTTGCCGCCGCTGTACGAGACAGCCACAGGGAGGTCGTTGTTGCGGACAGTCTTCTGGACGAACGCCTTCGCCTCCTCCACGCGCCTCTGAAGTACCTCGGCGTTCGCCTCGACCGCGTCCGCCCAGGTCGCCTTGGCCTCGAGCCGCCTCGCGTCCGTCCCGTCCACGACCCACCTGGTCTTGACTGCGGTCCCGCGCGCTCCGGGCCTCCTCATCTCCTCCGCGGACATCTTGGCGGTGCCGACGGAGACCGGGTTCCGGGAGCCGTCGAGCACGAGGACGTCGTCCCCGGGGAGTATCGACGGGTCCGCGTCCAGTACCCCGACGGCGAGCGTGCTGGCCTTCTTCTCCTTGATAGGGACTATGGCGCCCTCGTCGACCGTGACCCTGCCCCTGCTCGCGACCGGCGCGAGCGCCGTCGCGCTGTAGGGCCTCAGGAGGAACTTGTCCCCCTTGGCCAGGTGGAACCTCATCGCCCCGACGACGAGTCCGTCGACAATGACCTCGTCCATGCGGTCGATGTCGGGGGCCTTGTTCAGCAGGGCCAGCTTCCCGTCGGGGAGGACGGCCTCGCCGCAACCCGGCCCGAACTGCGCGTCGAGGAGCGCCCTCGCCCTCTCGATGTCGTGTCCGAACGCGGGGCGGGCGTCCCCGGGCGGCGTCAGCTTCACCTCCCTGGTCGCCGCGCCGCACCTGCCGCAGGCGGCCTGCTCCATCACCGGCACGTTGCACTCGTCGCACCAGCGCAGGTGCATCTTGCCGAGCCTGATCTCGCCCACGGTACCTCAGGAGAGGGTGCGCGTATTATAGCCTTTCCAGGGGCTACTTCAGCGCCTTGAGCTGCTTGACGACGGCCTCTACGGAGTCCTTCGCGCGCTCGATCCTGTCCTCGGCCTGGAGCCTGCTCATGCCGGGGCCGGTTATGCCCAGGCCGACCGGCTTCTCGTACTCGACCGCGAGGTCGGTTATCTTCCTCGCCGCCTGGCCGATGACGATCTGGTCGTGCTCGGTCTCGCCCTCGATGACCGCGCCTATCGCGACGGCCCCGTCCACGGACTTGTCCTTCAGGAGGGTCTTGAGCGCCAGGGGTATGTCGAAGACGCCCGGCACCATGACCACCTTGGCCACTTCCACGTCCAAGAACCTCGCGTGCTCCTTCGCCCTCTCGAGCATCATCTGCGTGATGTCGAAGTTGAACTCGCTGCAGACGATGCCTATCCTGTACTTACCTGCCATGTCCTTGCCTCCATTCTCGATCCTAACCTGTCGGCCCGGCGTCCTCGAACCCCTGCCTGAGCCCCTTGCCCGCGTTCCTCTCCAGCCTCTCGGGCCTGAAGAGGAGGTCGTAGGCGTTCACCGCGTGCTCCCTGGTCCTCCGCTCCGCGAGCCATGCGAGCTGCTTCGCGTCCTTCGCCTCGTCCTCGTGCACGAAGACCTCGATGATGTGCCTGCTGGTCATGAGCTGGACCTGGATGAGCCCCGTCGAGGCCTCGTGGGCGCACATCTTGTCAATCTGCTCGGGCCCGGGCATGCCCAGGGCCATGACGATGTCGCAGCCCCTCTCCTCGATGAGCCTCTTGGCGGCCACGGGGAGGTCCTTGACGCCCGGGACCGTGCAGCGCTCCACCTTGAAGCCGGTCCCGGTCCTCTTCAGCTCGTCGACCGCGAAGCCGCCCATGTCGACCCTCGCGAAGGTGGTGTCCGCGACGCCAATGCGCCTCACCTCTTCTCCACCTCCGAGAGCTTCTTGGACAGCTCGTGGAACTGGATGACCTTGTTGATGATCTTCCTCGTGCCGTCGAGGTCGTGGTCGAGGTGCGGCATCCTGACGACCCTGACGTTGAGGTTCCTGGCCAGGAGTTGCTTCTCCAGCTCGACGGGCTCGAAGGGCTGGTCGTAGCCGACGGTGATGATGTCGGGCCTGAGCTCCTCCACGATCTTGAACATGTCACCGCTCTCCCTGCCGAGCATGGCCCGGTCGACGGGCTTGAGCGCGGCGACGAGCTCGAGGCGCATGGCCTCGGGGGTTATGGGCTCGTGCTTCCTCCTGCGCACCGTGCTGTCCGTGGCGACGACCACGACCAGCTCGTCCCCGAGCCTCTTGGACTCCTCGAGGTAGTGCAGGTGGCCCAGGTGGATTATGTCGAAGACGCCCGACGCCATGACGCGCACCATGCGCCCTCACCCCTTCCGCTGGGACTCCTTCCAGGCGCCGACGACCTCGGCGCCCTCGAGGTACACGAGGCCGTTCCTCTGCGCGTAGGCCCTCGCGGCGGACTTGGGGAGCGCCTTCCCGTCGTCGCCCATCATCTCGCAGACAGTGGCGGACGGGACCAGCCCCGCCATTATGACGAGCGCCGTCGAGAGCTCGGTGTGCCCGAACCTGGTCTCGAGTATCCGGTCGGTCGTGTTGAGTAGGTGGACGTGCCCGGGCGCCCTGAAGTTCCTCCCGAACTCCCTCTTGCCCCAGCCGTCCTCCTGTGAGATGGCCCTCCTGGACAGCTCCGCGAACTCCTTCACCGTGAGCGCGCGGTCGTCGTCCGTTATGCCCGTGAACGTCCTCCTGTGGTTGATGGTGATGCTGAACGCCGACTTGACGTCGTAGGGGATGTCGTTGGGGGTGAGCCCCTTCATGACCGGGTACTGGTCGGCCATGCCCATGAAGACCTCGGTGAGGAACGGGAGGCCGAGCGCCTGCCTGATCCTCGGGTCGGCCGTGGTGCACACGAGGCCTCCCCCGTCCCGTCTCATCGCGCGGATGGCCTCGGAGGTGACGTGCTCGGAGGCGATGACCATGTCGGTCTCCTCCTCGCGGCCGTCCGCGTCGTAGACGAGGACGAAGCGCCCCTGCCTCAGGGCGTCCAGGGCCTGCATCACGGTAGCTGAAGCCATCATCCGCGACGATTCCGCCCGAGGATATTATCTGTGTTGTAGCTACTATTCCGAAGGTATCAGTCTATCCTTCTTAAGGCCTCGGCGGGGGCCAGCCTGGCTGCCCTCCTGGACGGGGGCAGCACCGACAGGATCGTGACGGCGAAGGCGATGGCGAAGACCAGGAGGACCTCGCCCCACGGGATGACGAACACCGAGATGTCCGAGAAGCCGCCCCAGTCGAAGAGCCTGTAGGAGAGCAGCAGCCCGAGCACCACGCCGAGGACGATGCCGAGGAGGGCGACGAAGGAGGTCTCGAGCAGGAAGGTGCTGAGTATCATGCCCCTCTGGAACCCGATGGCCCGCATCACGCCTATCTCCTGCCTCCTCTCCGCGATGTTCCTTATGGTGATGATGCCGAGGCCGGATATCCCGACGATGAGGCCGACGCCGAGGAAGACCTCCATGAGCTGCATGACCGACGAGGACATGGCCATGGCCTCCTCGATGACGTCGTGGACCACTATCCCGTTGAGGCCGAACTCGGCCAGCCCCCTCTCGAGCTCCCCCATCACGGCCTCGTCGGCGACCCCGGTGCCGGCGACGGTGTCGATGTAGAGGAGGTTGTCCATGACGCCGGTGGCGTGCGCGTCGACGAACGCCTTGGTCGTGAACGCCCCGCCCACGAGTATCTGGTCCATGATCCCCACGACCGTCACGTTCACGCTCGAGCCGGCGGCGGATGTGACAGTGACGACGTCCCCCACGGCGGCGTACCACGCGCCAGGCTGGACCATGAACATCGACGGGACGACCGACCCGTCGAGTATGGTGAGGCCCGGGTCCTCCAGGACCGCGTTCCACGCCTCCTCGTCCGAGGCGTACTCCTCGGAGCGCTGGGCCAGCGAGAAGCGCCCCTCCTCCAGGAGCCCGTCGCTGAACCCGACCAGCATCCTGGTGGCGGACTCGTTCGAACCCTGGACGGACATCGTGACGTAGGCGGTGCTCGCCGTCTCCACCCTCTCTATCGCGTCGACGCCGAGGGCCGCGCCGACGCTCTCGGCCGCCTCCGTGAGGTTCGCCTCCGGCACCTCCCTGAGGGTGTACCCGATGATCTCGAAGCCGCCGGAGAACTTCTCGGAGAGGGTGTCCACGCTCTCCCTCTGGAACGACGCTATCATGGCGATGACTATGACCGTGAACATGATCAGGGCGAAGATGAAGAGGGTGAGCCCCGTCCTGAACTTCTTGTTCATGGGGTAGCTCACGGCGGTCCTGAACACCGGGAGCAGGTTCCTGCCCCTTCCGAACAGCCTGACGAGGCCGGCCAGCATCAGGTCGCTGTTGAACATCGCGATGAGCACGGCCCCGGTCACCATCATCACCCCGGATATGATGAACATCTCGAGATTCCCCTCCAGCACGCCGAAGATGTAGGCCTCGATGCCGATGGGGTCGACGATGTAGTATATCATCCAGAAGCCGGCGAGTGTGAATGGCACCCGCGGCCTGACGTACCTGACCGCGACCATGGCCGCCCCGCCGGAGGCGAGCGCCATTCCCGACGAGACGCCTGCGGCCTGCCCGGACGAGCCGCCGCCGTACATCAGGAGGAACCCGAGCGCGAGGGCCGCCAGTCCGGCGGCGAAGTACCTCCTCTCCGACTTCGCCAGCACCGGCTCGGGGATGTCCCGGATGGCCCTGACTATGTTGAGCCTGCTCACGCGCCACGACGCCGCCACCACAGTGAGCATGGTTATGAGGAAGCCCGCCGCGGCGGCGAGCGCCAGGCTCGCCCACTCGAAGTGCAGCGTGAACTCGAGGCCGCTGCCGCCCATCACGGCCGAGAACGCGTTGATCATCACGAACGCTATGAGGAGGCCGAAGAGGGTCCCTACCGCGGAGGCGGCGAGGGCGTAGACCGCCCCTTCGAACACGAACGACTGGGTGAGGTCGCCCCTCTGCATCCCCACCGCCCTGGAGATGCCCATCTCGGGCTTCCTCTCCTCCGCGAGCATGACGAATATGTTGACTATGAGCGCGACCCCCGCGATGATGGTGAAGGAGCTCATCAGGACGAAGAGCTGGGAGATCATGTCAGAGAGGGACTCGGCCTGCTCGACCCCCGCCCTCTTGACGTCGTCGTAGGTGTACTCCTCCCCGTCGGGGATCTCGGCCCTGAGCTCGGCTATCGCGGCGTCGGTGACCAGGTACCCGTCCTCCCTGGCGCCCTCGCAGGACACGTCCACGACGTTGACCATCGTCGGCGCGTGGAAGATGGATCCCTGGGCGTACTCCAGCTCCACGAACAGCATCCCCGCGAACCGCCAGGACCCCATGCCCTCGTCGGCCGCGATCGCCGACACCTCGAGGACCAGGGGGGCTGCGTTCTTCGGGTACACGGCGACCGTGTCTCCCACCGCAAGGTCGAGGCTGCCCGCGAGGTCCTCGTTCGCGACGGCCTTTCCGTCGACCAGCATGTCGCGGGTTATGGCGCCTCCGTCGGCGCGCTGGAGGCCGTTGACCACGTTGTCGGGGTCATACGCGAACAGGTACGCGGAGGGCTCCGCCTCGCCGGTGGAGGGGTCCACGACTGTGGAGACCTCCCGTATCGCGGGCGCGACAGCGTCGATGGCCTGGAGCCCGCCGTCCTCCAGCGTGTCTATGAGGCCGTAGGCGACGCTCTCGTTGAAGAACTGGTATATCCCGGCGTCGTCCTCGAGCGCGACGACGATGTCCACGTCGCCCGTGCTCTCGTAGACGTCGCCCCTGATGATGTAGTCCATGGTGTCGCCGACCACGAGGGCCGCGGAGATCATGGCCGTGGCTATGAGCAGTCCGACGATGACTATGGCCGAGTACCTCTTCCTCCTCCGGATGTTCCTCCCGGCCATCTTGGCGAAGACCCTCCTCCGGACGGCCAGCAGGCCGGTCACGGCGAGGACCATTGCGACGAGGAACGCCAGTTGCACGAGCGCGCTCATGCGCACACCTCAGAAGGGCGCCGGGACGAAGTCCTTCTCGATGACCCCGTCCTTCATCATTATGATCCGGTCGGTCATCCTCCCGATGTTGTAGTCGTGCGTGACGACTATGAACGTCTGCCGGTTCTCCTTGTTCAGCTTCCTCAGGAGGTCCATTATCTCCTTGGAATACTCGCTGTCCAGGTTGCCGGTCGGCTCGTCGGCGAAGACGATCTCGGGGGTGTTGACGAGCGAGCGCGCGATGGTGACCCTCTGTTGCTGGCCGCCGGAGAGCTCCGACGGCTTGTGGTCCTTCCACTCCTCGAGGCCCACCGCCCTGAGGGCGTTCAGGGCCTTCTTCCTGGCCTCGGACGGGGAGGTGCCCGACAGCAGGAGGGGCAGCTCTGCGTTCTCCGCGGCCGTCAGGACCGGGAGCAGGTTGTAGGCCTGGAATATGAAGCCTATCTTCTCGGCGCGGTAGCGGGTCCTCTCGCGGTCGGTCATGTCCGTGAGGCGCCTGCCGCGTATGAGGACCTCCCCCTCTGTGATGTCGTCGAGGCCGGAGAGGCAGTTCAGGAGGGTCGTCTTGCCGCAGCCCGACGGCCCCATGACGGCGACCATCTCCCCCTCCTTCACGGAGAGGTCTATGCCCCTGAGGGCGTCCACCTTCACCTTGCCGGAGTCGTAGACCTTCCTGAGGTTCCTCGCCTCCACTATGGAGGCCCCAGTCCCGGCGTCAGATGCCTGCTCCTTCCCCTTCGCAACCTTCTCCTTGGCCATGGAAAAGACCTCCTCGGTCCCGGGGCCCCTCGCAGACGTGCGCGTAGGGCCTTCTGTGAACCAATACGGGAATCGTATTTCATCTTTATGTAGGTGGCCCGACAGGGCCGCCAACCACATTTATACTCCGACGACCATCATCGCCGTGGGACCCCATGCTGGACGACGTCAAGAGGATGGCATCCGTTGACTCCAGGGACATGCTCGGCGCGGTAGAGTCGATGTCGGAGCACCTGGCGGAGGGGGTCAGGCGCGGCAGGAAGGCCGGTCCCCCCAAGTGCTCCCCCGACTCGGTCGTGGTCTGCGGCATGGGCGGGTCGGCCATCGGCGGCGACGTGCTCAGGGCTTGGCTCGCCACGGATGTCGACATCCGGTGCGAGGTGGCGAGGGGCTACTCCGTCCCCAGGCACGTGGGCCGGCAGTCGCTCGTCGTCGTGTCGAGCTACTCCGGAAACACGGAGGAGTCGCTCAGCATGCTCGAGGACGCGCGGGCCAGGACCTCGAGGATCGTCACCGTCTCGTCGGGGGGCAGGCTGGCGGAGATGGCCGCCTCGCTGTCGCTCCCGCACGTCGCGGTCCCCTCGGGGATGGTGCCCCGCGCCTCGTTCGGCTACATGTTCGGCGCGCTTCTCGGGGTCGTGGAGCGCGCGGGGATCGCCTCGCCCGGCAAGCAGCTCGACGAGGCGGCCAGGGTGTTGGCGCAGGTGAACGGCAGGTGCTCCCGCGGCGTCCAGACGCAGGACAACCCCGCCAAGAGGATGGCCCACGAGCTGCACGGGTCGGTGCCCGTGGTCATAGGCCACGGCCTCAGCGCCCCTGTGGCGAGGCGCTGGGCCAACCAGATGAACGAGAACGCCAAGAGCGCCGCGTTCGCGTCCGAGCTGCCGGAGATGGACCACAACGAGGTCGTCTTCTGGGCCGCCGACCCCAGGAGCCAGGGCTTCTCGGCGGTGTTCCTCGACCACGACTTCTCCGACGCGAGGATGGCGCGGAGGCTCGAGGCGACGAGGGAGATGGTGTGCTCACGGTCCGCCGCGCACGTCGTCAGGGCCACGGGCAGGAGCCCGCTCGCGCAGATCATGTCGCTCGTCTCCGTCGGCGACTACATCAGCGTCTACAGCGCGGTGCTCAGGGGAGAGGACCCGAGCACGACGGAGCCGATCGAGAGGCTCAAGGACATTATATCGAAAAAGTGAGCCGCCCTCGCGTAGAGCGCAGGCCATCGCCCACGGATGAATTAAAAAAAGGCATCGGAGAGGGGGGTACATTCCCCCTCTCGCCCTTCACTTGCCTTCTTCAGAGGCGTGCCCTTCCTTTCCCTTTTCCGTCCCGCGGACGCCCGGCAGTCCGGGCCCGTGCGTCGAGAGGCCTCCGTTCCCACAGTGAACATTCATTGCACGCGCATCCGAGACGCGGCGCGGGCCATCCCTTTCCTCGTGCCGCGCTCCTCGACCGCCTCTGAGACCTTCTGGCGCAGGAGGTCCTTGCCTTCGAGGTAGTAGCGCTTCCTATCCTCGACCCATCCGGCAAGGGCGAGAGTCACGGCCTGTGAGATGTCCGTTGCATCGCCGCTGGCGATGAACATCTCCACATCCTCCATGACCGCGGACGGGACGATGGCGCTGATCTTGTCCGAGTTCCATGTCCCTGCCTCGTCCTGGAGGTACGACTGGACGGCATCCCTGAACACGTCCGATACGCTCGCTTGGCCGTTCCTCTCCCTTATCGCCTCTAGCTCCCTGAGGTCCTCTTCGGGAAGTCTGACATTGATGCGTGCGGTCCTCGTAGTCATTGCAATCGCGGAGCCTTGTACGACAAATTGTCGTACAGTCTATAAATAGCTATCTAGAAATCGGCCGACCCCCGTTTCCACTGCAACCTGTGGGGGACGCCGCCTCCCCGGGGCGGTCCCCTCGCGCCTGCGGCGCGAGCGCCCGTCGGAGGCGGGCCACGGATGTCCGGTTTGGGTGCATAATTTTTTAACCTGTCAGTGATTCCCTCAGTCCGTGCCTAGTCCGAGGGAGACAGCCCAGTCCATAAGGGTCCTCACCAGGAAGCACAACTCATGGTTCAAGGACTCCATCCCCCTGATCGCCTCCGAGAACGTCATGAGCCCACTGGCCCGCGAGGTCATGAACTCCGACCTCCACAACCGGTACGCCGAGGGGCTCCCCGGGAAGCGGTACTACCAGGGGAACATCTACGTCGACGAGATCGAGTCCCAGTGCGAGGCGCTCGCCAAGGATGTCTTCTCCTGCAAGTTCGCGGACGTCAGGCCCACCTCCGGCACGGTCTGCAACCTCGCCGTCCTCATGGCCATCGCGAAGCCCAGGGACAAGATGACCACGGTCGCCCTCTCCGACGGCGGCCACATATCCCATGCGAAGATAGGCGCCACAGGCCTCCGCGGGGTCAAGACGTTCAACTACCCGTTCGACGAGGACACGATGAACATCGATGTCCAGGGGACGAAGAGGCTCATCAGGGAGGTCAGGCCCCAGGTCGCCCTCTTCGGGCAGTCCGTGTACCTGTTCCCGACCCCGCTGGACGAGGTGAGGGAGGTCTTCGACGAGGTCGGGTGCAGGACATGGTACGACGCGGCCCACGTCCTAGGCCTCATCGCCGGCAAGAGGTTCCAGGACCCCATGCGCCAGGGCATCGACGTCGTCTCCGGGAGCACCCACAAGACCCTCCCCGGGCCGCAGCACGGGGTCATCCTCTCCGACCTCTCCGAGGAGGGGCTCGAGCCCGCCCTGAGGCGCGGCGTGTTCCCCGGAGTCACGAGCAACCACCACCTCCACTCCGTGGCCGCGCTCGCCGTGACGCTGGCTGAGACGAAGGAGTTCGGGGAGGCGTACGCCGACCAGACCGTCAGGAACGCGAAGGCGCTCGCCCAGGCCCTTCACACGAGGGGCATGGACGTCCTCTGCGAGAAGCACGGGTTCACCGAGTCGCACACGATAGTCGTGGACGTCGAGGAGTTCAGGGGAGGCGCGAAGGTCGCCAAGGCGCTCGAGGCGGCCAACATCATCGTCAACAAGAACCTCCTGCCCTGGGACTCCGACCCTGTGAGGCCGTCCGGCATACGCCTGGGCTCACAGGAGGTCACCAGGCTCGGCATGGAGGAGAGGGACATGGACGCCGTCGCCGAGCTGATCGCCAGGGTCGCCAAGGGCGAGGACCCGGCGAAGGTGAGGGCCGACGCGGCCGCGCTCAAGGGCGGCTTCACCAAGGTCCACTACTGCTTCTTCGAGGGCGAGGAGGCCTACGACTACCCCTCGTACGACGGCGACGTCTGAGGCGTGTCCGCCCCCCGATAGGCACGCCTGCAGGTTTATTACCGGACAGCATCATCCCTCTTCCTACTGATCCGGGATGGCTGCTAGCATTCGCGCGGTCCAGACGGCTATCGCGCTGGTCAACGTGCTGATATTCGCGCTGGTGTTCACCAGCCTGTGGCCTTTCCCGAGCGGTGACTTCAACATCGACCTCCCCAGCGCCAACGACGTGGTGTGGGACTACGACGACGGCGTCGTGACGGTCTCGGCCCCGTACTCGATCGACAACGGAGGCTTCTACGACGTGGAGGACCTCCTGCTCACGTACGACGTCAGGAACTACTCGGGCGAGGAGCTCCACTCGGGCGAGGTGGAGATAGGGACCCTCCCGGCGGGCCAGGTCTCGGCCGACTCCATCGACTTCACCTTCCCGATACTCGAGATGTACGAGTCGGGCGAGACGTGGATGGTGTTCAACGACGCCTTCCTCACCTTCAGGGTGGACGTCTCGTGCTACTACACCATGAGGCTCGTCCACTTCTACGCCGAGTACAACGTGAGCGTGCCGTGGGAGGCGCTGATCCAGGAGGTCGAGTTCGACGGCGCGAGCGTCGACGACGGCCTCCTCCTCATCGACTACCACATCGCCACCTCCGACATATTCGACGGGCTCACGACGATGGACGTGTACCTGTACAACGGCACGGACCTCGTCGGCCACGAGTGGGAGACCATCTCCCTCGGGGGGTACCACGACGGGACCTTCGCCTTCCCGCTGCCCCTCTCGTCGGTCCCGGACCGGGTCGTCTTCAGCGCCCAGGTCTACGACTTCCCCGTCGTGGAGACCGTAGCCTTCGACCCGGGGTGGTTGGCGTGAGCAAGAGCAGGTTCTCCGACGCCGTCTGGACGGCGTTCACTGAGTCGCTCCGGTTCATCGTCGTGCCGCTGATCCTCATCGACCTCGTCACCAGCCACTACCCGCAGCTCGCCACGGCCTTCATGACGGAGATAGAGGGGTTCGTCCTCTTCTTCGGCGGGATGATCGTGGCCGCGAGCACCCTGGAGTCGGTCCACAGGGCGGGGACCTACAAGCGCCTGCTGTTCGGCCTGTCGGCGCTCATCTTCGTCTGCATGTGGCTCTTCGTCATATTCGGCGGGGGCATGGCGGAGTTCTCGTACGGCCCGTACTTCGTGCGCATGGACCTGACGAAGATCGTGTTCATCATCCTGGCCGGGGTCTCCCTCAAGGGGGTCCTGGTCTACATGACCTTCTCGGCCCACAGGAGGGCGGAGGTCGAGCGCGCGAGGAAGAAGAGGGTCGAGGAGGCCGTGAGGGCCCGGGAGGAGGCGGCGCTGGTTAAGAGGAGGAGGCCCGCCCACGCGGCGCCCCGCGCGGCCTTCGCCGACTTCAGCTCGGCCGAGTTCGAGGTCACCGCGGACGACGAGGTCGGGTACACGCCGGCCCCGAACGCGAAGGACGCCGCGAAGGGGATGAAGATCTGCGAGGTCTGCGGCGCGTCCGCCCCGACCAAGGACTACGTCTGCAAGAACTGCGGCTCGTGGTTCCCCGCGGATTCGGTCACCTAGGGGCCGCGCCGAGCGCCTCGAGCATCTGGCAGGCCTTGCACCTCTCCGAGACCGCGGGCTCCCCGCAGGCGCACTTCCCAAGGACGGCCGGCGCGAAGGCCGCCTCGAGGGCGGGGCGCAGGTCGTCGAGGCTCCTGAGCAGCGAGTGCCTCGTCCCGGGGAACCTGTCCTCGAGAGTGGCCAGGACCTCCCTGTACGAGTTCCTCACCGCGCCGGGGGCGTACGGGCACTCGAGGTCGTGGAACTCCAGCCCGTTGACCATGGCGTACAGCAGCGACTCGCTCTCCGGTATCGTCCTCAGGGGCTGCAACCTCCTGACCAGCCCGGGCTGCTCCCTCCTGTGCGGGCCGAGCCTCGCGAGCCTCTCGACGTCACCCCGGGCGAAGTCCATCAGTATCGACTGGGCGGTGTCGTCCAGGTTCAGGCCCGTGGCGATGTGCGTCGCCCCCCACCCGCGCGCCGCCGTGTTCATCGCCCTCCTCCTCAGGACGCCGCAGTAGCTGCAGGCGGACTGCTCCATCCCCTTGTGCGCTATTTCGTCCATGGTCGTGCCGTACATCTCCCTGAACGAGACCACTATGTGCTCGAGGCCGAGGCGCGCGCAGCTCCTTGCGACTATGGGTATCGACGACTCCCTGTACCCGGATATCCCCTCGTCGACGGTGACGGCGCAGAGGGCCAAGTCCCTGCGCCTGCCGATTATCTTGGCCAGGAGCTCGAGCGCCACGGTGCTGTCCTTGCCCCCGGAGACCGCGACGGCGATGCGCTCGCCGCCCTCCAGGTCGACCTGCCCCCTGATCTCGTGCTTGACCCGCCTCTCGACGAAGTCGGAGAAGTGCTCCTCGCAGAGGTGGGCGCCGCTGTACCGGACGAATACGACCGCCTGCCTGCCGCACTTGTCGCAGAGGGACACTGGCTTGCGATGCGGGGACCGGATATATTATTGCTTGTTTCGTGCAGCCCCCACCAAGTTATTATTAAGGTTACTGCATTCGAGAGGCGCTGACTCCCATGCAGGACGTCTGGATAGAGAAGCACAGGCCTAAGAAGCTGGCCGAGGTCATAGGCCACCGGGGCATCGTGGAGAGGCTCACTTCGTACGTGAAGACCAGGAGCATGCCCCATATGCTCTTCGCTGGTCCGGCGGGCACGGGCAAGACGACCTGCGCCATCGCCCTGGCGAGGGAGCTCTACGGCGACCAGTGGAGGGACAGCTTCATCGAGCTCAACGCCTCGGACGAGAGGGGCATAGACATCGTCAGGGGCAAGATCAAGGACTTCGCCCGCGCGGCCTCGATCAGCCAGGCGGACTTCAAGATAATCTTCCTGGACGAGGCGGACTCCCTCACGGGGGACGCCCAGGCCGCCCTGAGGAGGACGATGGAGCGGTACACCCAGACCTGCAGGTTCGTCCTCTCCTGCAACTACTCGTCCAAGATCATAGAGCCCATCCAGTCCCGCTGCGCCGTCTTCAGGTTCAGGCCCCTCAGCGAGGCGGACGTGAGGACGTACCTCGAGAGGGTCGCCAAGGTCGAGGGCGTGGAGGTCACCGAGGACGGTTTCCTCGCGGTCGTTGAGCTGGCCCAGGGAGACCTCAGGAAGGCGACCAACATACTGCAGGTCGCGGCCTCCGGGGGGCGCCGGGTCGACCCGGAGACGGTCTTCGAGTCGACGGAGAACATACGCCCGTCCGAGGTCAAGGAGCTGCTGGCCGTCGCGCTGAAGGGCAACTTCATGGCCGCGCGCTCCAAGCTGGACGACCTCATAGTCAGGCATGGCCTCTCGGGCGAGGACATAGTGAGGGCGATACACAGGGCGGTGTTCGAGCTCCCCGTCAGCGAGGACTCCAAGATCAGGCTCGTGGACCGCGTCGGCGAGGCGGAGTTCAGGATGGTCTCCGGCTCGAGCGAGAGGATACAGCTCGAGGCGCTCCTGGCCCACTTCTGCAACGAGGGAAGGTCGGCCAAGTAGGGCGCGGCCAGCCTGCGGCGTGCTTCGCAACGGTTATATACGGCTAACTGGTTGGCCCAGCCGAGGCGCAGACATGGCGAGATTCCCAGAGGCCGAGGCCCGGAACCTTATCAAGAAGATCTGCATGAACTGCAACGCCAGGAACGCCATCAGGGCTACCAGGTGCAGGAAGTGCGGCTACAAGGGGCTGAGGATCAAGACGAGAGAGGCCAAGAAGGCCTGATCGCGCCTCGGATGCAGCCGTCCCGTGTTCTTTCGAGCGACGCCCCCAGCCGGTCTGGGCGCAGGGCCAGGCCTGTTCCAGTTGAGAAGAAAAAGGGTGGAGGGGACTCCACCGCAGTTGGGCATCACCCTTTGGTTACACCTCTCCTCTTCCTACAAAAGAGCGAACCAATTGGCTGAGTGGTGTATGCACAAGGTGTTCTTTAACTCTTTTCATCGCCGTCGGAGAATATCTCAGAAATGTGTCAACCCATCCCCTTCGACCATGGCCGTTGTACGATTAGAATCTTTTTATTTGATTTTTGCCAATACAGTGTCATGTGGCGTTTCCTCCCTTCCGAGATGACCGTCATACTAGCCTTGACCGAGGATGCGGACAGGACCGATGCGCGGATCGCCGAGGAGTACGGCATGAACAAGGGCACGGTCGCCTCCGTGAGGCGCAGGCTGCTCGACTCCGGAGCCGTGTTCTTCGCGAGCGTCCCCTCCTTCAACAAGCTCGGCTGCGAGCTGATGGCGTTCCACACGGGGGCGACGGACCCGGCGGTGCCGGCCGACGTGAAGACCAACAACTACCTCGAGTTCTGCGAGGGGAGCCCGAGCATCTTCAACGCGATGATAGGTGGCGGCTACGTCTCCTTCCTCAGCGTCTTCAAGGACGCCACGGACCTCGAGACGTTCCTCCAGGACCACGGCAGGTTCTTCTCCGGCCAGAGGCGGGCGTCCAGGGCGAGGCTGGAGACGGCGATGTTCCCCTACCGCCTCACGAGGGGGACGTACGCGACCAACTTCGCGCCGACCGTCCACGACTTCTTCAAGCTGGACGTGCCGCCGCCGAAGCCCCGCCCCACGACCTCGGAGAGCGTCACGAGCCCGGACCTCTCCAGGAACGAGGCGCGGACGCTCACGGAGCTCGTGGCGGACCCCACCTCCTCCGACAAGCAGCTCGCGTCGAAGGTCGGCCTGTCCAGGCAGGCGGTGACGCGCATCAGGCGGAAGCTCTTCGAGGAGAGGTACCTGACCCGCGTATGCATACCCAGGCTGTACAAGTGGGGCTTCGAGATCTCCGCCGTCACCCACTCGAGGTTCAACATGGAGCTCCGCTGGGACATAAGGGTGAAGGGCCAGCCGAAGGACGTCACCGCCCTCTCGTTCATGACCCTGTCCAAGGCGGACGAGGCCGTCACGAACCACATGGTCGCCACCTACCAGGAGTACTCCGAGAAGATGGAGGCCATGCTCGGGTGGTTCCACAAGATGAAGGCGTTCGACGAGAACCCCAAGATCAACGTCTTCTCCCTCGAGAGGAGCACTGAGCTCAGGTCCTTCGACTTCCTCCCCGCGGTGAAGAACCTCCTGCGGGAGGCGTAGGCCGCGGGGGAAGGGCTGAGAACGTGTAAATACGCCGCCCGGCAATACTCTGGACGGTGATGCCCTGAAGGTCACACCGCAGATGGCGGCGAGGTGGGCGAAGGCAGTCTTCATGGCCCTGCTTGCGATGGTGCTCGTTCTCTACGGGAGCGGCTTCGTGTCCGACCTGGAGACCAACGCCGCGGCGGAGTGGAACATGTCCTTCGAGTGGACCTGGGACCTCCTCACCTACCTGATCTGGATAATCATCGCTTGGCTGCTCGTCGACGCCGTGATCATAGTCGTCCTGAGCTTCAAGATGGACGTGTACAGCCTCGGGGACGTGATGGACCGCCTCGCGAGGATCGAGAAGCGGCTCGGGCCGGAGAAGGCCAGGCCCGCGCAGGCGCCGCCGGAGGCCATGGGCCCGGCGGTGACGGTCGACGAGGACAGGGAGCCGCCACCGCCGAAGGAGTGAGGCTCAGGCCTTCTCGGCGGCTTCCTTCTTCGGGGTGTCCTTCTTCGCGGCCCTCTTCGGGCACTCCATGTTGATGCAGAGGGTCCACGGGGGCCTCCCCTTCTGCTGCCAGACCTTGATCACGGGCGAGCGGCAGGCGTCGCACGCCTCCCCGGTCGGCACTATCCTGCCGTACTGGGGCAGCGGGAACATGACCTTGCACTCGGGGTAGCCGGAGCACCCGGCGAACCTCTTCCCCTTCTTGGACTGGATGACCATGACGTCCTTGCCGCACGAAGGGCACTTGCCGAGCGTGCGCTCGCGCCTCGCCCCCTCGCACTTCGGGTCGATGCACACCACGTTCGGGGGCTGGCCCTTCGACACGAACTTCACCTTGGGCCCGCCGCAGACGTCGCACTTCTGGTCCGTCGCGAGGGCAAGGAAGCCGCTCGGCAGGGGATAGGTGTTCTTGCACTCGGGGTACCTGGAGCAGCCGGCGAAGCTGTGGCCGCCCTTCATCCTTATCTCCAGGAGCTGCCCCTGCCCGCACTTGGGGCACGCCCCGAGGTTGTGCTGGGCCCTGAGGGCCTTCCTGATGTCGTCCCCGATCTCCTTCTTGTTCTTCTCCAGGACCGCCATGATGTCGTCGAGCATGTCCTGGCTCTCCTCGACCACGTCCTCCTGGACCCTCTCCCCCTGGGCTATCAGGTCCATCTCGCCCTCGAGGTGGGCGGTCATCTTGGCGTGGGTGATCTTGTACTCGTCGTGGAGCCTCGCGTGGTTCTCGAGGGCCGCGATGACCGCTATGCCGCTCTCGGTCGGTTCGATCTTGGCCCCCTTCGCGAACCTCCGGTCGTAGAGCTTCTGGATGGTCTCGTGCCGCGTGCTCTTCGTCCCCAGCCCCTTGCGCTCCATCTCCTGGATGAGCGAGCCCTGGGTGTACCTGGGCGGCGGCTGCGTCTTCTTCTCGGTCGAGGAGACCCTGAGGACGTCGGCGACGTCCCCCTCCTTCAGCGCCGGGAGCGTGACCTCGCTGGACGTGTAGTACGGGTAGTACTTCCTCCAGCCCTGGAAGAGTATCCTGTAGCCCTCCGCCGCGAACGGCTCCCCGCCGAGGTCGAGGTCGACCAGGGTCGTCTCCGACCTGCAGGGCGGCGCGACGGTCGCGAGGAACCTCCTGGTGACGAGCTCGTAGACGTCCCACCTCTGCCCCTTGAGCTCGCCCCTGGTGGCGGAGTCGACGGGGTGTATCGGCGGGTGGTCCGTGGTGCTCCTCTTGCCCCTGGAGGGCCTTATGCTCTCCTGGGCCAGCAGCTCCTCGGCCTCGGCCGCGAACTCGGACTTGGTGAGCTTCTCGAGGATCCCCCTCAGGCTGAGCGAGGGCGGGTAGACGGTGTTGTCCGTCCTTGGGTACGAGATGTAGCCGTCGGTGTACAGGTCCTCGGCCACCTTCATGGCCTGGGCGGCGGTGAGCCCCCTCTTGGTGGCCTCCGCGAGGAAGACGGTCGTGTTGAACGGCGCGGGCGGGTACTCGTCCTTCTCGTTCACCGCGACGGACCTGACCGACGCGGACTTGGCGGCCTTGGCCTTGGCGAGCGCGGACTGGGCGGCGGCCTTGTCGTCGAAGCTCCCGTGCTTGTGGCTGGCCCTGAACTCCTTGTCCTTCCTCAGATCCGCGGAGACGACCCAGTAGGGCGTCGGCTTGAAGTCGCGGATCTCCTTCTCGCGGGCCACGACCAGCGCGAGGGTCGGGCTCTGGACCCTGCCCACGGACAGGAAGTCCTTGCCCAGCTGCCCCGACGCGAGCGATATGAACCTGGTGAGCGCCGCCCCCCAGACGAGGTCTATGAGCTGCCTCGTCTCGGCGGCGGACGCGAGCTTGTAGTCTATCTCGGCGAGCTCGGAGAACGCCTTCTCGATCTCCCACTTCGTGAGGGCGCTGAACTTCGCCCTCTTCAGGGGCTTCTTGACCCCGGCCTCCTGCACGGCCTCGAGGCCGATCAGCTCCCCCTCGCGGTCGAAGTCGGTCGCGACGATGACCTCGTCGACGCCGGCGGCGATGTCCTTGAGGGCGGCCATGATCTTCTTGGCGGAGGGGTCGACCTTCTTCTCCGGCTTGGCGTATATGAGGTCCTTGGGGGCGACCGCGTCCCAGTTGTTGTACTTGTCAGGGTAGTCTAGTTCGACGATGTGGCCGCGGAGCCCCATGACGATGCAGTCCGCCCCCCCGCAGGCGAACTCGAAGACGGGCACCCCGGCGACGAAGCGCCTCTTCTGAGTGTTGTTGGAGAGAATCAGTGCGATCCTCTGCGCGGCGTGGTTCTTCTCGCTTATGATGAGCCGGCGCATCTGGGGTTGGATGATTGGCCATTTATATAATGATGATGGGAGGCACCACGGAGCCCTGATGCTGGCATAGCCAGCATCAAGGAGGTCACCTCTTCTTCCACCTGCGCTTCCTCATGTCTAGTATCTCGTGCCGCCTGCGGCCGAGGCCGAGCATCGCGACGGGGACTCCCATCTCCTTCTCGACGAACCTCACGTACTCCTTCATCTCCGCGGGCAGCGCAGGGAATCCCTTCCTCAGGACCGCCTCCATCGCCGCGGTGTCGAGGTCGTCCCAGCCCTTGAGCCTCTTGTACACTGGCTCGCACCTCTGGAGGACGCGGAGGTCCGCCGGGAACGCGGCGACCTTCTTCCCGTCCAGCCTGTAGCCCGTGCACACCTTGAGCTCGCCGAGCCCGCCCAGGACGTCTATCTTGGTCAAGGCCAGGCCCGTGAACCCGCTCAGGGCGTGGGCGTGCTTCGTGACCATCAGGTCCAGCCACCCGCAGCGCCTCGACCTGCCCGTGGTCGTGCCGAACTCGCCTCCCTTGTCGGCTATGGACCTCCCGAGGTCGTCGAGCAGCTCCGTCGGGAACGGCCCCTCCCCTACGCGGGTGGTGTACGCCTTGACGACGCCGTACACGTCGTCTATCGCGGACGGCGGCACCCCCGAGCCCGAGGCCGCGTTCGCGGCCACGGTGATCGATGAGGTGACGAATGGATAGGTCCCGTGGTCTATGTCCAGCATCGTGCCCTGGGCCCCCTCGAAAAGCACGTTCCTGCCCCTCCTCAGGGCGTCCCGGACGGCGGCGCCCGTGTCGGCGACGAACGGCGACAGCCTCCTGCCGTACCCTGAGTACTCCCGCAGGATCGCGTCCCCGTCGAGCCTGGACTCATCCCCGCACACCTCCAGGTGCCTCTGCTTGAGGGGGACCATGAACGCGAGCTTCTCCCTGAGCATCTCCTCGTCCACGAGGTCCATCATCCTTATGCCGGTCCTCGATGCCTTGTCCGAGTAGGCGGGACCTATGCCGCGGCCGGTGGTCCCGACCTTCGAGCCCTCCCTGAGCCTCTCCTCGGCGCCGTCCAGCAGCCTGTGGTACGGCATGATGACGTGCGCCCTGTCGCTGATCCTCAGGTTCTCGACGCCGACGCCCCTCGACTCCAGCCCGTCTATCTCCTTGATGAGGACGCCGGGGTCGATCACGACGCCGTTGCCTATGACCGCGAGCTTCCCCTTCCTGAGTATGCCCGAGGGCAGGTGGTGCAGCTTGAAGAGCTCCTCGCCGACCTTGACGCTGTGGCCCGCGTTGTTCCCTCCCTGGAACCGCACGACGACGTGGGCCTCCTCCGCGAGGTAGTCCACGATCTTCCCCTTGCCCTCATCGCCCCACTGGGAGCCCACGATGGCCAAAGACGGCATCTTAATCCGTTAGGACAAGCTGGACGCTCGTATTTAAAGATTAGAATGAGTCGGGTGCTCACGCCTCTCGCGGGGCGGCCTCAGGGAGGTTATTTGGGCAGGGAACCCGATTCGGCCTCAGGAGGAAGTGGCCCGGGAACGGGGGTGAGCGTGTGGCAGAGCTCTGGTTGTTTCTTGCCTTGGGGACAATGCTGGCATACGGCATCGGTCAGGTTCTCCAGAAGGTGGGCACGACCGGATGTGGCCCCACTGCCATGATCCTGTTCACGGCCCTCATCTGCGGATCGATCTGGGGAGCTTGGTACATCCTGTTCAGGGACGAGATGGAGATGACGTTGTACTCCCTCGCCGTCCCGCTGATCGGCGGCGCCCTGGGCATGTCCGGCAACGTGTTCTTCTTCGAGGCCTTGGCGAGAGGGAACGTCAGCGTGGTTGGGACGCTCGTCGCCGCATACCCATGCGTTACCGTCGTCGCTGCGTTCCTGCTCCTTGATGAGAGGCTCAGCGCAGTCAGGTACGCAGGGGTCCTCCTGATACTGCTCGGCATCGTGGTCCTGTCGACAGGCGGCACCGGTTCCAGGCAGTCGGTGTCGAAGACTGGCCTCATGCTCGCCGCGGCGAGCTTCCTGGCTTTCGGCTTGGCGGGGGTGACGCTCAAGGAGGCGGTCAGAGTCGTCGGGAGCGACAACGCGATGGGTTTCTACGCTCTGGTGTACGTGCTCGGAGGCACATCGTATTGGCTGGTCAAACGCGGAGGCCGCTCGGAGGGCCCGGTGGCCAGGATGCCGCGGAGGGCGATTGGCATCGGCGCCGTAGGCCTGTCGTTCAGCGCGGTGGGCGGCATCCTTCTCATCTGGGCGCTCGTGGACGGCCCGGCGTCTATCGTGATCACACTGTCCGGGGCGTACCCGATTGTGACGATAGCAGCCGCGCTGGTGTTCCTGAAGGAGAAGGTGGTCGCGCGTCAGGGCATCGGACTCGCGATGGTGCTCGTTGGGCTGCCATTTGTATCGTTTTGAGCCAAGCGTCCGTCATGTCTTCCGGTACACGTCGAGGAGGTCGCCGAGGGGCGCGTCCGTCCTGAGGCCCTTGGGGTCGAAGTGCGTCCTCGAGGCCCTGAATCCGGCTTCCGACAGCTTCCCGACCATGTCCACGAGCTTGGGCGGCGAGTGCTTCGTGCGCTTGGCCAGCTCGTCCAGCTTGTAGAAGAGCGGCGGCGCCCCGACCTCCTCCTTCCAGAGGGCGAGGTACTTCTCGCACCTCGCGGAGGTCCCGAGGTCCTTCGTGGCCATCATCGCATCCAGCAGGTCCCCGGAGGACATCGCCCCGGTCCAGAGCGGCCCCGCGTCGGCCTTGTCCGCCCTCTCGGGGAGCAGGGCCCTCCCGAGGGTGGCCTTGTCGAAGTGGGCGTAGCCCAGCCTCTTGAGCGCCGCGTCGGCGCGGGCGGCGCCGTTCACGACCCTGAGGTAGCACCTGAAGTAGTGGTCCGTGTGGTAGCACAGGAGGGGCTCGCAGGCCCTGTCGTGCCTGGCCGCCTCCCTGGCCATGAACCCCATGAGTATCCTTATGCCGGTCTCGTGGGCGAAGGGCGACCTCTGGGACAGCGCCCCGTACCTCCTGAGCGAGGTCCTGGGGTAGGTGCCGTACAGGGGGGCGGTGTCGGTCGCGGTGATGGCGATCGTCCCCCCGTTCCTGCAGCTCTGGACCGCCGCATTGACGAAGTCTATGGGCGTGCCGAAGGGGTCTATGTCGATGTAGTCGAACTGCTCCTCGGCGAGGACGGCCCTAAGGTCCCTGCACATGACCCTCACGTGGTCGAGGCTGTTGGCGGAGGCGTTCTCCTTCATGAGCACCGCGGCGGCGAGGTTCCTGTCGTTGAGGGCGAAGTCTGCGCGGACGCCCGTCTCGTTGGCCAGCCTCAGCCCCCGGGCGCCGGACGCGGCGAGCCCGTCCAGGACCTTGTCCCCGTCCCTGAACACGGCCCGCCCGAACATGACGGACACGTCCCTGCCGAACTCCATCTGCCTGTTGTAGAAGACGTCCCCGGTCCTGGTTCCGGGCCCCTTCTTGCAGAAAGCCTCCGGCACGAGGAGCTCGGTCGTGCCCTCGATGACCTTGACCAGGGATGAGGAGTTCACACGTACTCGCCCTTCATGAGTTTTATGATCTTGTAGGGCAGGAGGTTCCTGTTGATCGGCGTGACCTCCAGTATCCTGACGTCGTCCCTGCGCCTGATGTCCTGGAGGAGCGGGTTCCTGGACTTCTTGTGGAGGGTGAGTATGATGGGCTTGTCGACCTCCATCGCGTCCTTGACCGCCTTCACGAACCTGTCTGACTCGACCTCCATCTTGCCGACCTCGTCTATCACGATGACGTCGGCGTTCTTGCTGGCGTCGACCAGCGCCTCCACTCCCACGGTGTCCAGGCTCTCGAGGTTCACGCCGTACTTGCCGACGCAGAACTTGGACTCGGTGTCCGTGTGCGCGAACACCGCCTTCCGCTTGGTCTTCCAGTCCATGACGTAGAAGCCCATGCGCTTGCCCCCCTCGATTATGGGCTCCGTGACCATGCCCCCGACGACGAGCCCCTCCTCCTCGAGCATCTCGATGACCTTGACGAGGGCCTGGGTCTTGCCCGCGCCGGGCAGGCCCGTGATCCCTATCTTGACTCCCCTCGTCATGCTATCACCGCGGTGGCGCCGGAACGGTTTTCTGTATGCGTATTCATATATATAATGTGTGTCATAAATCTTCAACACTCGATGACTGGCCGACGGGCCTCTCCGCTCACTCCTCGCCCCGCACGACCCTCTTCACGAACATGAGCGGGTAGCTCATCTCCTTCACGAACCTCATGCCTGCCTCGAGCTCCGTCCCCTTGTAGCGGATCCTGAGGGACACGTCCAGCATGTCCCCCGTGAGGGACACGTAGTCATACTCCCCGGACTTCTTGCGGAGCCTGGACCGGTCGATGCGCACCTCGACGTCCTCGACGAAGGGCTGGACCATGCTCCCGGCCTCCATGGCCTCCTCGAGCTTCTCCACGTTCTCGGCGCTCACGGGGACCCCGACGAACTGGTGGTAGATCGTGCCGAGCTTGATGCCGGCCTCGAAGGCTGCCCTCTCGGAGTCCGAGCAGTCGAAGTACTTCTCGGACTCACGTTCTCTTGCGTCTCTCGTACAAGGGCCCCCCTACAAGGTACGCGGTGGTCAGAGCCAGCGCGATGCCTGTGGCGGTACGTGAGAACGCCGTATATAATTGTTGGTCGCCGACAAGGGCGATGCCAGCCACCGTCGGGAGGAGGGCCAGCGCGACGCCCACGACGCTCGCGACAGCCATGGGGCCGCGCATCTTCGGGTAAGGGACGGTGGAGGCCATGAGTATGCTCGCGACGAGGGCCGCCGGGAGCACGGCCGCAGGCGCCTCGCCGAACGAGAAGTAGTACTCGGAGGGCTCGGAGCCGGCGACGGGGCCGAAGAGCAGGCAGAGCAGTATCACGAACAGCGCCGCCCCTGGGGCGGGCAGGCCCGCGAAGTGGGGCAGCTGGAAGCCGCCCGCGCTGAACCTCGCCAGCCTGAAGAGGCCGGAGACGAGGAAGGCGACCGAGCACGCGAGCACCAGGACGTCCTGGGGCGCCTGGAGGGGCGCCACCGCGGGGTCCTCGAAGACCGCGTACAGGAGGAACGCCGGCGCGAAGGCGAACGAAATGGAGTCGGAGATCGAGTCGAGGATCTGCCCCCGCGAGTGCTTGCTCCCGTACCTCCTCGCCATGAAGCCGTCCAGCCCGTCCATGACCATCGAGAGCAGGAGGAGGCTCGTGGCAGAGAGGTAGTTGCCCTCGGAGACGTAGACTATCGCGATGAAGCCGAGGGCGCCGTTGGCGAGGGTGAAGAGGTCCCCGAGGGAGACCCTATCCAGAGCGGTCATCGGCGACCTCCGCGACGCACGTCACCCCGGCGCGGAGCCTCTGCCCCACCTGTGCCTTGATCCTGACCCTGCCCGGCGGGAGGAAGAGGTCCACCCTGGAACCGAACCTGATGAGGCCGAGGCGGTCCGCCTTCCCCAGCGGGAGGCCCTGGTCCACGTAGGGCACTATCCTCCGCGCGAGTATCCCGGACATGTGCATGATCGTGATGTCCCCGATGCCGGTCTCCATGCCGACCTCGACGCGCTCGTTGTTCGGGGACCTGGCGCTGAACGCCGGCAGGTGCCTCCCCGGGTAGCGGACCATCTTGGAGACGACGCCCTCGATCGGGGCCCTCGTCACGTGGACGTTCCTGAGGGCGAGGTAGATGGAGACGAGCCCCTTCTCGTGGTCGACCTCCCTCACGACGCCGTCCGCAGGCGCGACGATGCCGCTGCCGGCGGACCTGGACGGGTCCCTGAAGACGAACGCGAGGAAGCCGGCGAGGCAGGCGAAGGCGACGCAGGCGTAGACGCTCACGAAGAACGTGGCGACGGAGGCTGCCGCGCTCAGCAGCACGAATACG
This sequence comes from Thermoplasmatota archaeon, assembly GCA_040751795.1. Lineage (GTDB taxonomy): Archaea > Thermoplasmatota > Thermoplasmata > UBA10834 > UBA10834 > UBA9653. The sequence continues at coordinate 299,774 of JBFMHR010000002.1, forward strand.
CGTCCGCCCCTGGCGATCATTCAGGTTGCCTCTGCTCCCAGAGCGAAGTCAAGACCGAACCCCTATTTAAGGAGCATCTTGGCGTCGACCACGACGACGCCCCTGCTCTTTATGAAGACCGGGTTCAGGTCCATCTGGTCCAGCCTGTCCATGTGCTTCTCGCCGAAGGCCGAGACCGCGAGGAGGAGGTTCACTATCCCCTCCCTGTCGACCTTGATCTTCCTGAAGCCCTCCAGTATGGGCGCCGCCTTGATCTCCCTGAGCATCTCCTCGGCGTCCTCCCTCTTGATCGGGACGACCCTGAACGTGACGTCCTTGTAGACCTCGGTGTAGATGCCCCCGAGGCCGAACATGATGGTCAGGCCGAAGGTGCCGTCGTTGATGAGGCCGACTATGACCTCCACCTTCCTGTCCTGCATCGACTCGACCAGGATGTCCTCCCCGGGGAACTTGTCCCTCATCTTGCAGAACTCCTGCTCGAACTGGTCCCTCGCGACGTCCAGGGCGACGCCCCCGACGTCCGTCTTGTGGAGTATCTTCGGCGAGCAGACCTTGAGCACGACCGGGAACTTCAGCTTCTTCTGGTCGATGTCCGCCATGGACCTGCCCACCTGGAAGTCGGTGGTGGGTATGCCCGCCTCGCGGAGCACCTCCTTGACCTCGTTCTCCGCGAGCGCCTTCCTGCCCTCCCTGAGCACGGAATCGATGACAGACAAGTTGACCGCCTTCCTGATGCGCGAATCGCGCCTTAATCCTTGCCGTGGCTCTGTATCGCGGCCTGGCCAAGGCGCCTCCCGAGCGCCAGCGCGGCCCTGTTCAGGTCGTGCGTCGCCTTCGGGACGGACTCGAGCATCGCCCTCTCCAGCGCCTCGAACGAGACTATGTCCGAGATCTCCCTGAGCGCGCCGAGCATGACAACGTTGCCCACGACCCTGGTGCCCATGCCCTCGGCCTCCTTCGTCGCCCTGACAAGGTACACGTGCCCCGAGGGCTTGGCCCTCACTAGGTCGGGGTCCAGGATGACCTTGGTCTCGGGCTTGACCTCGTGGATGTACTTCTCGTAGGCCTGCTGCGAAAGGACCACGAGGTAGTCCGGGATCTCGACGAACGGGTAGTGCATGTCCCCGGTGGAGATCTTGACGTCGCACTTGGAGTGCCCGCCCCTCGCCGAGGGGCCGTAGGACTGCGTCTGGATGGCCGACTTGCGGGTGACCTTCCCCTCCTTGGACACGGGCCGGTCGTACAGGGCCGCGGCCCTGGCCAGGACCACCCCCATGAGGATGACCCCCTGGCCCCCGAAGCCCGTGAACCTAATGCCTGTCTCCATGTCCCTCGACTCCTACCCTCTCCTGGTAGCACTCCCGGTCCCTGTTGACGAACTCGCCGATGGTGATCTGCCCGGCGAGGTTGAGGTCGACGTGGTCGACGTCCGCCGCCCTGGACTTCTCCCTACGGACGGTGCTCGCCTTGAACCAGTCGAGCATCGCGGACGGGTCGGCCATCTTGTTCCTGCGGCCGAAGTTCGTCGGGCACTGCGAGACGACCTCTATGAAGTTGAAGCCCTTCTTCTCCAGGGCGACCTTGATGGACTTGGTGAGCTCGTGCACCTGCCTGGTGGTCCACCGGGCGACGTAGTTGGCGCCCGCCGCGACGGCGATCTCGGCGAGGTCGAACGGGTACTCCCTGTTGCCCGCCGGCGTCGTGGTCGAGAGGAAGTCGTGCGGCGTGGTGATGGACGCCTGCCCGCCCGTCATCCCGTAGATGTTGTTGTTTATGCAGATGACGTCCATGTCGACGTTCCGCCTGCACCCGTTGATGAAGTGGTTGCCCCCGATGGCCCCGAGGTCCCCGTCGCCCGTGAAGACGACTATGTCCAGCTCCGGCCTCGCCAGCTTGAGCCCGCTCGCGAAGGCGATGGCCCTCCCGTGGGTGGTGTGGAGCGCGTCGGCGTTGATGTAGAGGGGTATCCTGGACGAGCAGCCGATACCGCTCACGAAGACGGTGTTGTCGAGGTCCCAGCCGAGGTCGTTGAAGGCCCTGAAGAAGCAGTTCATGACCGTGCCGTTCCCGCAGCCGGGGCAGAAGACGTGCGGCCATCGGTCCTTCCTGTAGAAATCGAAGAGCTCCATCAGATCGCCCCCATCTCCCTGAGCTTGTGCCTTACCTCGCCCGGGGTCGGCGGGTCCCCGCCGATCTTGGTGAGCAGCTCCACCTTCTTGCAGCCCGCCTCCAGGGCCACCCTCTTGATGTCCCAGAAGAGCTGGCCCAGGTTCATCTCGCAGACGAGTATGTGGTCCGCCTTGGCGGCGACCTCCCTTATGGGCTCCTCGGGGAGCGGCCATATGGTCTTGAGCCTGAGGAGGCCGATCCTGTCGTCCGCGGCCGCGACCTCCCTCGCGCCGAACGAGGCTGAGCCATAGGATATGACGAAGTGCTTCGAGTCGGGGCAGAAGGTCTCCCACTTGTTGATGTCCTTCCTGCTCCTGACGATCTTCTCGTTGAGCCTCCTGACCAGCTCGGAGTGCACCTGCGGGTCCTCCGGCTCTATCCTGGCGTCGGGCCTGTGGGTCATGCCGGTGACGGCCGCCTTGTGCCCCTTGCCGAAGGTGGGGAACGGGGGCACCAGCTCGTCCGGCACGTCGTACGCCTCGTCCATCCTGCGCATCCCCCTCTCCTTCCTGTTCACGATCTTGATCTCGGACGGGACGGTGAGGAGGCCCCTCATGTGGCCGACCTCCGCGTCCGAGAGCAGGAAGGTCGGGACCCTGTACTTCTCCGAGTAGTTGAACGCCTTGACGGTGAGGTCGAACATCTCCTGGACGCTCGCCGGGGCGAACGCGATGACCTGGTAGTCGCCGTGCGAGCCCCACTTGGTGGCCATGACGTCGCCCTGGGACGCGCGGGTGGGCTGTCCCGTCGACGGGCCACCCCTCATGACGTTGGCGACGACTATGGGCGTCTCGGACATGGCCGCGTAGCCGAACGCCTCCTGCATGAGGGAGAAGCCCGGTCCCGACGTTGCCGTCATGGACTTGACGCCGCCCCACGAAGCACCAATGACCGCGGAGATGCAGGCGATCTCGTCCTCCATCTGGAGGAACGACCCGCCGACCTCCGGGAGCCTCTTGGCCAGGCCCTCGGCTATCTCCGTGGAGGGTGTGATAGGGTAGCCGGCGAAGAACCTCAGGCCTGAGGCGATGGAGGCCTCGACGCACGCGTCGTTACCCTGCAGGAAGTACTCGCCCGGTGCGAGGGTCACTTCTTCTCCACCTCCTCCTCGGGCCTCCACGATATGGCCTGGTCGGGGCAGCTGAGGACGCACAGCTCGCAGATGAGCTTCCCCTCGCGCTTCCAGTTGTAGCAGCTCTCGGGCGAGCTCACCACCGCCGCGAAGTACCCGCGCTCGGAGAGCTCGGACCCCTTGGAGTAGCACTTCTTGGGGCAGATGTAGACGCAGATGTTGCATCCCTTGCAGTACTTGAGGTCGATGACCGTCCTCATCTAGTTCGACCCGCGCCATCGGGAGAACGATATTTGAATGTATTTGACATAACGGAATTCGCTACCAGCTCCTCCAGGACGGCCGCGGGGCCTTGTCAGATTGAGCGCGGCGGCCCTCAAAACCGTTCAATGTCCCGGAAGCGGGGGCGCCCGCAGGTCAGGCGTGCTCAAGAAAGCATTAATACAGGCCTCCCGATAACTCGTGCCCGAGACGATGGATGCGCTCCAGACGGAGATCCTGAAGCTGAAGGAGCAGAAGAACGCCGTCATCCTGGGCCACAACTACCAGCGCAAGGAGGTCCAGGAGGTCTCGGACTTCCTCGGCGACTCGTACGGCCTCTCCGTCCAGGCGACGAAGACGAAGGCGAAGGTCATCGTGTTCTGCGGAGTGGACTTCATGGCCGAGTCGGCCAAGATACTCAACCCGGAGAAGGTCGTCCTGCACCCGAACCTCAGGGCCAGGTGCCCCATGGCGGGCATGGTGGACGTCAAAGGGCTGAGGGAGCTGAAGGCGGAGCACCCGGGCGCGCCGGTGGTCTCCTACGTAAACACGAGCGCCGAGGTCAAGGCGGAGAGCGACATATGCTGCACCTCCGCGAACGCCGTCAAGATCGTCAAGTCCCTCGAGGAGGGGAAGATCATATTCGTCCCGGACACCAACCTCGGCCTGTACGTCCAGAGGTTCGTGCCGGACAAGGAGATAGTCTTCTGGCCTGGCTACTGCCCGACCCACATGAACATCCAGGCCAAGGACCTCGAGAGGCTCAGGAAGGAGCACCCGGCCGCCGAGGTGCTGGTCCACCCGGAGTGCACCCCCGACGTGATCGACGCGGCGGACCACGCCTTCTCGACCGAGGGCATCATCAAGCACGTCACGGCCTCCCCGAAGAGGGAGTTCATCATAGGCACTGAGTCGAACATGCTCCACAGGCTGAGGAAGGAGGCGCCGGGCAAGGTCTTCTACGAGGTGCCCAACGCCACCTGCCCCAACATGCGCGAGATCTCCCTGGAGGACGTGCGCGACTCGCTGGCGAAGACGCAGCACAGGGTCGAGCTGCCCGCGGACATCATCAGGAAGGCGCGCCTGCCCCTGGAGCGCATGCTCAAGGCCGGCCGCCAGGAATGATCACTGCGACGCCAGGTCCGCGACCGGGCTGACGGCGAAGTAGACGCCGAACACCACCATCAGCGCCCCGCACGCCCCGAAGACCACCTCGTGCACGAGGGGCGTCCAGAGGTGCCTGCTCCTGAAGACCGCGAAGGACGTGAACGAGTACCAGGCTAGGTCGCAGCTCCAGTGCACCACCGCGAACACGACCACCACTATCGCGCCGAACTCCTCCGCCGTGAATATCAGCAGAGCGCCGACCGTCGCCCACCAGAGGAAGAAGTAGGGGTTCGCCGAGGTCGTGAAGGCGCCGGCGACCAAGGCGCTTTCCGGGAGGGAGTCCTTCCCCGTGACGGCTATCTGCTTCCTGGCGCGGATCATCATCACTCCCATGAACGCGAGGAGGGCCCCGCCCACGAGGCCGATGGCCGTCATGACCCTCTCGTCCTCGAAGACGAACCCGAGGCTCAGCACGATGAGGGCCATGAGCGGGAACTCGATGAGGCCGTGGCCCAGGGCGATCTTGACGCCGGCCCTCTCGTCCCTGTAGCCCTTGGCGATGGTCGCGGCCAGCACCGGCCCTGGCATCATCACCCCGGAGAACGAGATGACTATGGCCATCCCGAGGAATATCCAGACGTTCTGACTTATCGGGTCCACTGGACCCTCACTAGGCCGCCGGGATATTTAACCCGTGCGCCGCAGGGCCCCTGGTGCTGGGTAGAAATATCCGCACGGCGTTGGGGAGCACCGAGTGATGAGAAGAGGGTCAGCTGAGGTCCAAAGGACCCGTGATGAGCCCTATGAGTGCTGAATCGCTCGACAGAAACCCAGGCGCGCACGGGCGGAGCCGCCCGTGCGGCCGGCAACCTCAGAGCTCGAAGCCGTCGTAGTCGAGGTCGCAGATCCTCTTGAAGTACCCGCGCGGGTGCTTGCAGTTGGGGCAGGTCTCGGGCGCCTCCTTGCCCCTGTGCATGTAGCCGCAGTTGGTGCAGAACCAGACCTCCTCCCCGTCAGACTTGTACAGGCTCCCGTCCTTCAGCCTGTCCAGGAGGAGCTGGTACCTCTTGGCGTGGTGGTGCTCGATGCTGATCACGTGCTCGAAGAAATCTGCTGCGGCGTCGTTCCCCTCCTCGCGCGCGACCTTGGCGAACTCCGGGTACATCTTGGTCCACTCGTAGGTCTCGCCGGCGATGGCCTTCTTCAGGTTCTCCTCCGTGTCCCCGACCATCCCGAGGAGCTTCATGATCATCGCCGAGTGCTCGTACTCGTTCTCGGCGGTCTCCTCGAATATCTTGGCGATCGCCTGGTGGCCCTCCTTGTTGGCCGCCCCCGCCCATTTCGTGTACTTGGCCCTGGCCTCGCTCTCACCTGCGAGCGCGGCCTTGAGGTTCTCCTCGGTCTTGCTCACGATACCACTCAATGCGAGATTGCGCTCCTTGGATAAGAAGGAATCCGCGAACCAGTCAGCCGCCCGCCTCAGGACTGGAGCGCCACGACGTAGTCTATGAACCTGCTCAGGGGCATGCCGTCGTTCCAGCGCATTATGAGGTTCCCCTCCTTCGAGGGCTGGATCTTCGGGAGCCTCTCGTACACCGGCTTCAGCCTCCCGTTGAGCGGCCCGACGTCCAGGGTGAACATCCTCCAGGCGTCGCCGCGCTGGCGCTTGTACCTGAAGGCGTATATGGGCATCAGTCCGACCCTCCTGCAGTCCTCCATCATCTCGTTGGCCTGGATGACGAGCTTCTCGTTCCTGCTGAACCTCAGCACGTCGCTGGTCGAGCTCTTGACCTCGATGGGGAACGACAGCCCCGCGCTGATGGCGACGAGGTCCACCCCGAGGGAGCCCGCGCCCCTGACGACCATGAACGGCCTGTCGCGGATCCTGAGGTACCCGCCCCGCTCGAGCGGGTCGCAGGTCTTGGTCACCCTGGCCAGCACGTCCTCGTTGGCACTCAGGATGCCCTTGAGCTCTCGCTCAAAAATCTTTCCCATCGCCTTCAGGTATGTATGCTGCTAGCAAGATATAAACGCATCACTTCTGGTTGCAGTCTTCCATGGCCGCCCTGTCCAGCTCGTCCTGCAGCGTCCCCGCCCCGACGTCCCTGTGGAACGAGGCCTCCGACTTGGCGCCCGGCGCCCCGGAGCAATCGTCGTCGGTGACGCCCGCGTAGACGATGTGCAGCCTCTTGACCGTCACTCCCCTGTAGTGCCATACGACGTCGTACATCGCCGCCAGGTCCGTGCTCCTGAGGCCCACCCCGCACACCTCCTTGGCGACCCTCTTGGCCGCCGTGGGGATGTCCTCGTAGGTGCTGATCGGCCCGGCGGGGAGTGACCACCCCTTCCCGCCCTTCCCCCTCACCAGGGCCGTGCCCTTCTGGCCCCTGATGACGAGGATCATCTGCCCCTTGCAGGGGGCGTAGTCCAGGTCTGCGGCCTCGCCCCGCCTGTCGTACTCGAACTTGCGGACGCTCAGCCTGGGGGTGGACAGCGCCAGGGCGTCGATCTCGTCGGCCGTCGGCAGCTCGACCAGGATCCTCTTGGGCGGCTTCACGGCGCCAGCCTTGACCTGTCCCTTGGGTATAGGACCGCCTCCCTGATGTTGGGGAGGTTGAGCATCTTCTGCACGAACCTCTCCACTCCGAAGCCGAACCCCCCGTGCGGGGGCATGCCGTACCTGAAGGCCTTGAGGTAGAACTCGAAGGAGTCGAGGCTCAGGTTGTTCTCCCTCATCTGCTCCGTGAGCACGTCGTACCTGTGCTCCCTCTGCCCGCCGGAGACGATCTCCTGCCCGCGGTAGTCGAGGTCGAAGTAGCCTGTGAGCTCGGGGTCGTCGTCCCGCCTCTTGGCGTAGAAAGTGCTCCTCTTAAGGGATGTCGGGAACTCCGTGATGAAATAAAGTTCGGCCTTCCTCTCCTCCATCATGACCTCCCCTAGGAGCTTCTCCCCCTCGGTCCCGAGGTCCTCCCCATGCTCGAGCTTCATCCCCCTCGACCGCACCATCTCGACAGCGTCCGCGTACTTGACGCGCGGGAACGGCGTCAGGGGCTGCCCGAGCTCGACGCCGAGCGCCCTGAGCTCAGGCTTCGCGTGCTCGCGCACGTATTCGAGCGCGCCGACGGCGATGCCCTCAGCGACGTCCATGACGTCCTCCGAGGAGTGTATGAACGCGAGCTCCACGTCGAGGGACGTGAACTCGGCGATGTGCCTTATCGTGTCGGAGGCCTCGGCCCTGAACGCCGGGGCGATCTCGAATATCCTGTCCAGCCCCGTCGCCATGAGGTTCTGCTTGTAGAGCTGCGGGCTCTGGGCCAGGTACGCCGTCCTGTCGAAGTACCGGACCTGGAACAGCGTGGAGCCGCCCTCGGCGCCGGCGGCGACGATCTTGGGGGTGCTGACCTCGGTGAAGCCCTGCGACACGAGGTAGGCCCTTATGCCCTGGAGCGTGACGGACTTGATGCGGAAGGCCGCCTTGACCTCCTCCTTCCTCAGGTCCATGAACCTGTTGTTGAGGCGGGTGTCGAGGTCTGCGCCGACCTTGTCAACCACGCCCAGCGGGAGGGGCGTCTCGGCCCTGTTCAGCACATCGATCTTCGACGGGAGGACCTCGAAGCCGGCCCTGGCCTCCTTGCTGGCCTTCGCCTCGCCGGTCACGAGGAGCACCGACTCCCTCGGTATGGAGGCGACGAGGTCGAAGAGCTCCTTGTTCCTCTTCTTGAGGAGGGTGACCTGGACGACGCCGCGCGAGTCCCTGAGCTGGAGGAACGATATCCCGCCGAGGTTCCGGACCTCCTGGGCCCAGCCGCCGACGGTGACCTCCTTGCCGTACATCTCCGGAGTTATCTCGTCGGAGTAGGTGATGTGCTGCCATGTGGGCAAGAGAATACCACCGTCGAGCGTAACCGGTCGCGGATATTTACCTTTTCGCCGGCGGGCCCGCAGGCTATCACCTCCGATATCTCCCTGGCAACGTTAATCTAGGATAGCGCCCCCTATCGTGGCGGGACTCCGGTGGGCAAATGGAGCTGACCATTCTCGTCTATGTACTCCTGATAATAGCATTCGCCAGGATGCTGGGCGAGGTGGTCTCCAGGTTCAACGAGCCCGCGATAGTCGGCGAGCTCCTCGCCGGCGTCATCCTGGGCCCTTTCCTCCTCGGGGCGGCGACCGACTGGTTCGACGAGATGTACACGTCGTCGTTCATATCGGACCTCGCGGACCTGGGCATCCTGTTCTTCATGCTCTACGTCGGGATGGAGTTCTCGACCAAGGTCCTCGCCTCGCACCTGCGCCAGGGCGTCGCCATCGCCTCGGTGGGCGTGGCCACGCCCTTCGTCCTCGGCCTCCTGGCCGGGACGGCCTTCGGGCTCGAGGGCAGGACCCTGGTCTTCGCGGCCATCGCGGTGTCCGTCACCGCGCTGCCCGTGACGATAAGGATACTCAAGGACCTCGAGGTCCTGGACACCCGCACCAGCGGGGTGATAGTGAGCGCGTCCCTGATCACGGACCTCTTCCTCCTGTTCGCGATGGCCATGGTCCTCGGGGAGAACGGGGACTCCGCCACGCTGGAGGACGCCCTGATCATGGGCGCGGGCTTCGCGGTCTTCTTCATTCTCGCCTTCCTGGTGGGCAGGTACCTCGCCCCGTTCGTGTACTCGCTGCTCAAGAGGATGCGGACGGGCGAGGCCGCCTTCGCCCTCGCCATCACGCTCGCCATAGGCTTCGCCGTGCTCGCGGAGCACATGGGCCTCCCCACCTTCATCGGCGCGTTCGTCGCCGGCCTCCTGCTCAGGGAGACGGGGAAGGGGCTGAGGACCTGGGCCAGGGTGGAGGGGATCCTCTCGGGCATCACGCTCGGCTTCCTCGCGCCGATATTCTTCGTGCTCATAGGCTTCACGGTCGACTTCGGCGCGGTCGCCGAGTCGATATGGCTCTTCGTCTCGCTGACGGCGGTGGCCCTCGTCGCGAAGGTCGCGGGCTCCTACCTTCCCGCGAGAGTGACCGGCTCCGGCCGGACCGAGTCGCTGGCCATCGGGTCCATGATGATGGGCAAGGGCGCGATGGAGCTGGTGTTCGCGCAGATAGCCCTCGAGGCCGGGATCATCGACGGCGAGCTCTTCTCCGTGCTGGTGCTCATGGCCTTCGTCTCGACCTTCGCGGCGCCGCTGCTGTTCAAGCACTTCTACAACAGGGCCGTGGTGCGCGGGGAGGTCGTGCGGGAGCCCGGCCCCCCGGCCGACGAGCCCGAGATGCTCCTCGAGCCCTAGCGGGACCGCCCCGTGGCTATCGCGACGCCGGCCGCGATGACTACCGCGCACACCGCGGTCCAGAGCGCGACCTCCTCGCCCCTTATCACCCAGGCGAAGACGGAGGCGAACACCGGCATCAGGTAGATGAAGAACGCGAGCCTGGAGACCTCCTCGTGCTCGAGGGCGCTGAGATAGAGGACCGACGAGGCGGCCGCGCACAGGGCCCCCAGGACGAGCAGGTTGGCCACCGAGGCCGCGTCGAAGTCGGCCCGCAGGTCCTGTTCCAGCGGGATGCTGAAGGCGAGCATCGCCGTGCCGATGATTATGGACAGGCCGATGACGAGCATGGGCGTGTTCCTCTCGATCATCCTCTTGGCCGACACCCAGGCGAGGCCGTATGACGCGGCGGAGATCAGGATGAGGATGTTGGAGACGAAGCCGTCGTCGCCCAGGGAGAGGCCGCCGCTCGCGACCAGCATGACCGTCCCGCCCATGGCGAGGGCCGTGCCGACGCCCTTGGCGGCGGTCATCCGCTCCTTCAGCAGGACGACGGCGAAGAGCAGCGTCATCACGGGGCCGGAGGACTGTATCACGGACGCCACGGAGGAGGTCCCGTTCTCCAGCCCCATGTTCTGCAGGGCGTTGGGTATCGTGACGTAGAGCAGGCCGAGGAGGAGGAGCCCCTTCCACTCCCGCCTGAGCGTCGAGGCCACGTCGGCGAGGTGGTGGCGGGCGAGTAGCACCGCGGCCATGATGGCGGCGGCCGAGGCGAACCTCAGGAACCCGAGCACTATGGGCGAGAAGTCCTCGAGCCCTGTCTGGATGAGGGGGAAAGCGAGGCCCCAGAGCGCCACGGCCGAGATGGCCATGGCCGAGACCTTCCAGGCCTTGCTCGGGGCGTCCATCGGGCGGGGCCATCGCTGAGCCTGTAGTTATTCCTTGCCAAGAGCACGCGAGGAGGTGTGGCCCTAGGCCGACCCGTTCGCCTTCCCCTGCCTCTTCTTCCCGAGGGAGTCGAGCCTCCGCCCTTCGTCGTAGAGGCACCTGAGGGCCTTCGCCGCCCTCATGGCGGACGGGTACACGGGTATGTTCTTGACCCTGAGCTCCTGGACGACCTCGTCTATCTCGGGGCCGCCCACCCAGCAGGCGATGATGGGCTTGTTGAGGTTCCTCTTCTCCTCGACGAGCTTGATCACCGCGCCCACGTACTCCCTGGGCCTCGCGATGCCGGCGTGGACGCAGACCATGATGAGCGCGTCGACGTTCGGGTCGGAGAGCATGATGCTCCCGGTCGCGTGGTACCTGTGGAACCTCGCGTCCCCCGTGACGTCCAGCGGGTTCCTCGCCGTGGTTATGCCGGGGAGGTGGGGCTTCAGCGCGTCCGCGGTCTTCTTGGTGATGTTGGTGACCTTGAGGCCCAGGGACTCGCACCAGTCCGCGGTCATGATGCCCGCGCCCCCGCCGTTGGATATGATGCCCACCCTGTTGCTGTTCGCCGGGGGCTGGTACGCGAGGGCCCTGGCGAAGTCGAAGAGCTCGCCGACGTCGTAGGCCCTCTGGATGTGGACCTGCCTGAACGCGGAGTCGTAGACCGCGTCGGAGCCGCTGAGCGAGCCGGTGTGGGTCGAGGCCGCCGCCGAGCCGGCCGGCGTCCTCCCGGCCTTTATGGCGACCACGGGCTTCCTGCACCTCCTCGCGGAGTCGAGGAACTTCTTGCCGTCCTTGATGCCCTCGATGTACATGGCGATGACCTTGGTCGCGGGGTCCGCGTCCAGGTAGTCCAGGAGGTCGGCGTCATCCACGTCGGCCTTGTTGCCCACGCTTATGACCCTGGAGAGGCCGATGTGCTCGCCGTTGGCGTAGTAGACCATGCCGACGCAGAGGGCGCCGCTCTGGCTGATGAGGGCGATCTCGCCCCTCTTGGGCATTCCGAAGACGAAGGCCGCGTCGAGGTTGTCGACCGGGTCCTTGTAGCCGAGGGTGTTGGGCCCGACGAGCCTGATGCCCCCCGAGCGGGCTATCTCGAGGACCTCGTTCTCGAGCGCCCTGCCCCTCTCCCCGGTCTCCCCGAATCCCGCGGATATCACGACCGCGCCCTTGACCTTCTTGCGGGCGCACTCGGTCATGACCTTAGGTACGAACTCGGCCGGGACGGCGATTATGGCGAGGTCTATGTCCTCCTTGACCGCGAGGACGCTGGGCTGGGTCTTGAGGCCCATGATCTCCGGCGTCTCGGGGTTGATCGGGTAGACCCTCCCCTTGTAGCCGTGGACGAGTATGTTCTGGAGTATCTCGTACCCGATCTTCATGGGGCTCCTCGAGGCGCCGACGACTGCTATCGACTTGGGCGAGAAGATCGGTCGCAGGTCCTCCACGGTTCCCATCGGGGTATCACTCTTGACGGAAGAGAGGGCTCTGTCAGTTTAAGCCTTTGCCACCGACCCGTCTGCGGCTCAGTACATCCGCGAGTACCGCGCGAGTATGCTGAGGGCGACCTCCGTGATCCACAGGTCCTTCTCGGGATGAGGCCTGTCCGACTGCATCCAGAAGCCGTCCTTGGAGCGCGCGCCGAGTATCCACCTTATGGGCCTGTCCATGCGCTCGTCGTCCGGGCCGAAGCCCAGGAAGGTGAGTATGTCCAGGGCGCAGAGGCCGCTGCCGTAGTGGGTCGGGTACTTCAGCTTGGTCCAGTGCCCCTCGTCCCCGAAGAAGTTGGCGTGGTGGTTCCTCTTGAAGAACCCGTCCAGGACGAAGTCCGCGCCGCGCAGGGCCCTCCTGTCCCTCGTGGGCCTGATGGTCGCGGACATCCCCCTCACGACCATCATGGTCGTCCAGACGCAGCTCGGGACCCCCCTCAGCCTCGGGTCCCCCGGGTCGTACTCGAGCCCGCCGTTGACGAGGCGGAGGAAGTCCTTCGTCCTCATGTGCCGGTACTCGGGGAGGTACCTCAGGTCCTGCATATAGGGTATGAGCCAGCCGCCGTCCTCCCTCTGGATGGAGTAGAGCCAGTCCCTCAGCCTGCGGACCCTGGGGTCGTCCCCGGCGCCCAGCAGCACCGTGTTCCGCAGCGCGTAGCCGTTGTAGTGCGGGAGGGGGAACCTCTCTCGGGGGCCGGGGATGTACCCCTCCTTGGTCTGCCAGCCGAGGATCCTCTCGACGCACCTGCCCACCCTCCCCTCGTCCATGGTGGTCAGGCTGTCCCCGAGCGCACCCAGGTTCCTCAGCATGGTGATGTAGGTCCACCCGTAGGGCGGCCCGGGGCCGGCGTCCTCCTCCGACTTCCTCGCGGGCGATATGGGCCATGTCCCGTCCTCCCTGATCGCCGCCATGAGCGCGAGCCTCGGCGGGTAGGTCCTGCACGCCTCGGCGGCCGCCCTCAGGGCCGGGTCGTCCGGCGGCCTCGCCAGCACGTCGAAGAGGAGCCAATAGAGCACGGGTGGAGGGGCCACCCTGAGGAGCTTCCTCGATGAATCCCTCACCACCTCGTCGATCTCGTCCTTGAGGTTCGGCAACCCCGGTCCCCCGGCCGCTCAGGCCTTGGGCGGCCCCGCCTTGGGGAACGCGACCCAGAATATTGAACCCTTCGTGTGGTCCCCCGGGACGAGGTCCTCGACCCCCGCCTCGCCCCCGTAGGCCTCCGTGAGCGACTTCACTATGGTGAGGCCGAGCCCCTGCCCCTTCAGCTGGCTAATCGTGGACAGCCTCTGGTACCTGCTGAAGAGGAGCCCCTTCTTATCGGGGGGCACGCCCTTGCCCTGGTCCTCCACCGAGACCCTCCACGCCGGCCTCGTCCCGACCATCGACGCCGAGACCCTGACGGTCACGGGCCTCCCCCCGCCGTACTTCGCCGCGTTGCTGATGAGGTTCACGAAGATGTCCCCCGCGAGGCCCCCGAGCTCGACCTCCTGCCCATCGCCGCCGTACTCCCTGACGAACTCCACCGCCGCCCCCTCGGGGCGCGCCCTGACGTCCTCGATGGCCTCGTCCAGGAGCGGCCGGAGCTCCCGCCTGGACAGCTCCTCGGCCCGCCTGGTCTTCAGCCTCGTGAGCTTGGATATCCTGTCGACGAGGACCTCTATCTTGTTCAGCTGCGAGGCCGCGGACGCGGCCATGTCCGCCTTCTTGGACTCCGCGACCCCGGGGTCTCCCATCAGCTGGACGAAGGCCTTCGCGGCCCCGGCGTAGTTGGCTATGTCGTGGACGAGGAGGTCGTTGTAGAGCCCAAGGGCCGAGCTGATCTCCTCGAGGCGCCTGCCCGCCTCCTCGAGCTCCGTGACGTCCAGGGCTATCTCCAGGCGGGCGAGCCGCCCGTCCGGCCACTCTATCGCCCTGTCCAGGCACTGGTACCACCTGCCCGTCCGCGTGTTCTGGAACCTCCACGAGTACGGCCCTGTCGGCCTCCCGTCCCTGACGAGGTGCTGGTTGGTGCAGAAGCTGCAGGGCCCCTCCTGGTCGCTCTGGAGGACCTCGTAGCACCGCCTCCCGATTATGTCCTTCCCGAATGCCTCCGTGATCGGCCTGTTGGCCGCGAGGAGCTCGTAGGTCGAGATGTCCGCCACGTACACCATCGCGCCGAGCTCGTTCATGATGGTCATGATCTCCCCGAGCTCCTTGCGGACGGACTCCTCCCTCCTCCTGACCTGCTCCATCATCCTCGCATCGTCGCAGGCCAGGCCGATCTGGCTCGCCACCGCCTCCAGGAAGGCCCCCTCGTGGTGGGACAGGTCCCTCTCGGTCACGGACGCGAGGAGGAGCGCCCCTATCACCCTGCCCCTCGCCCTGATCGGCACCCCCGCGGCGCAGCTGACGCACTCCTCCTTCCCGCCGGGCGCGGGCGGGCCAAGGCCGGCCAGCTCGTCCCCGTGGAGGGCGAACATCCGCCGGTCCCTCATGACCCTCCCGCTCAGCCTGGAGAACAGCTCCCCGCACTGGCGGTGCCCGGGGGGCAGCTGGACCGCGATGCCCCCGAGGTGGTGCATCGAGATGGCTCCGTGGGAGCAGTGCATCAGGCCCATGACGAGCTCGAGGGACCTCCTCATCACCTCCCCCTCGTCGAGCTCCTCCTGGGCGGCCGCGAGGGCTATCAGCGTCCCCGCCGTGAACTCCTTGCTCCTTATCTCCTCGAAGACGTCCCCGACGTGCATGGACGCCCAGTAGGTGACGTCGAGGAGCTTCCTGAACGCGGCGAAGCACTCCTCCTGGTCGTCCGGGCTGCAGCCCCTCCTGACCTCGTCGATGATCGTGCTGGTCCCGATGTTGATGACCCTCTGGATCTCGGTCAGCTTGAAGCCCATCGAGCTCCTCAGCGAGACCATGCGGTTGGAGAACTCGAAGAGCCGCGAGTAGTCCCCGCTCGCGACGGCGTCCCTAAGGCCGGCGATCATGTCGTCGACGCTCGCGAGGATCTCCTCCTCGGGCCTGCCCGAGTACTTGGGGCTCGAGGCCATCACCTCCCCGGCCCACCTCCTCCGAATGGCCTCCCTCCTCTCGTCGAGGACCTTGAGCAGCAAGTCTCCGGTCAATCCAAGGCTCTCCGCGGTCCTGCGAGACACCACCCGTCGTCCGCTGGTACCGGTCCGAGTATTCGCCACGATACTACTTAAAATCTGCCGTCCAGCCCCCCTGGCCGCGGCTCGCTCGCGGGCCCTGGCCAGGGAGTCGGCGTCCGCCGTCCCCCTGGGAACGGTTAATATACGCCTAGGCCCTTTTCAGCCGGACACGAAAGGAACGGAGATTCCGACCGGAGGAAGGACAAATGGCTGAGAAGGTCACAGTCTCTCTCATAAAGGCGGACGTTGGATCGATCGCGGGGCACTCCAGGCCCCACCAGAGGATGATGCAGGTCGCGGGGGAGGCCCTCGCCAAGGCGGTCCTCGACGGCCTGCTGATAGACTACTACGTCACCAGGTGCGGGGACGACATGCAGCTCCTGATGACCCACAGGAACGGCGAGAACCACAAGGAGGTCCACAAGACCGCCTGGGACGCCTTCATGGCCGCGGCGGGCGAGGCGAGGAAGATGCACCTGTACGCCGCAGGGCAGGACCTCCTCTCCGACGCCTTCTCCGGGAACGTCAGGGGCCAGGGCCCCGGCGCGGCGGAGATGGAGTTCGTGGAGAGGCCGACCGAGCCGATGCTCGTGTTCATGGCCGACAAGTGCGGCCCGTCCGCGTACTCTCTCCCGATAAGCAGGATATTCATGGACCCGTTCACGACCACGGGCCTGGTCATAGACCCGAGGGCCCACATCGGCTACGACCTGGAGGTCGTGGACGTGGTGGACCACAAGAGCGTCGTCATGAGCTCCCCGGCGGAGATGTACGACATACTCGCGCTCCTGGGCGACACGACGAGGTTCGCGGTCAAGAGGGTCATGCACAGGGACATAGGCATCGCGGCGACCGTCTCGACGGAGAAGCTCAACATCCTCGCGGGCAAGTACGTCGGCAAGGACGACCCGGTCATGCTCGTCAGGTGCCAGTCAGGCCTCCCCGCGGTGGGCGAGGTCCTGCAGCCCTTCGCCTTCCCGGCGCTCGTGGCCGGCTGGATGAGGGGCTCGCACTACGGCGCGTGGTACCCCTGCGGCGTCGACGAGTCCGACCCGACCTACCACGACGGCCCGCCGAGGTTGTGCTGCCTCGGCATCCAGATCAACAACGGCAGGATACAGGGCGCCGAGGCGCCCGGGCTCAAGCCTGGCGACCACAGGCCCATCGACTACTTCGCCGGGCGCGAGTGGGACATCGTCCGGGAGAAGGCCATGGAGATATCGATGTACATGAGGGGCCACGGGCCGTTCATGCCGGGGATAGTGGCGCCCGACGACCTCGAGTACACCACCAGGCCCGAGATCCTCAAGAAGCTCGAGCCGCGGATGAAGCCGCTCGGGTGAAGGGGCGGTCGCCTTGACCCTCAGGAAGCCGGCCATCGTGGTGAACTTCAAGACCTACCTCGAGTCGAGCGGGGAGGAGGCGGTCGCGCTGGCCAGGCTGTGCGAGCAGGTCGCCAAGGAGACGGGCTCTTCGATCATAGCCGCGCCGGCGCTCCCCGACCTCGCGCTCGTCGCGTCGTCGGTCGACATACCCGTCTACGCGCAGCACGTCGACGAGGTCCGCCCCGGCAACACCACGGGCCACGTCACCATGGAGAACATACGCGCCTCGGGTGCCGCGGGCACGCTCCTCAACCACTCCGAGAGGAGGATCAAGGTCGCCGAGATACACGACCTCATAGGCCTCGCCAGGTCCCTGCACCTCGCGACCATAGTGTGCACCAACAACCCGGGCGTGAGCGTCGCGTGCGCCGCGATGGGGCCCGACGCGGTCGCGGTCGAGCCGCCGGAGCTCATCGGGGGCGACGTCTCCGTCACGACGGCGAACCCCGGCATCGTGAGCGACACCGTGCGGGCCATACGCTCCGTGAAGCCCGAGGTCGCCGTCCTCTGCGGCGCGGGCGTCAAGAACGGCCGGGACGTCGCGAAGGCCATCGAGCTGGGCGCGGACGGCGTGCTCCTGGCATCGGGCGTCGTCAAGGCGAAGGACAGGCGCGCCGTCCTCATGGACCTCGCGGCCGGCCTCCGCTGAGCGCGCGCTACGTGTAGCAGTTCATCATTTGACCAGGCCCGCCCATCGACGGGCGATGCGTGTCCTGGGCCGCGCGGCGGTGTCATCGGCTTTGCTCTTCGTCCTCGCGGCATGGGGCCTGCATCCGGCCTCGGGCTCGGCGGACGCCCAGGCGCCCCCCTTGGCGGTCGCGGAGTTCTACCCATGCGCGGTCGGCGGGGACGAGTACCTGGTGCTGTCCAGCCGCGGCGCCGAGGCCGTCAACCTCATGGGCTGGACGGTGTCCGACGGCGAGGGCTCCATCGCCCTCCTCGGCGGGCTCCTCCGGCCGGGCGAGGCGCTGTCGATCTCTGAGAACGCGTCGTCCTTCGAGCGCGCCTACGGGACGGCGCCGGACCTCCACCTCCCGTCCTGGACGTCGGGCGACGGGGCGGACGTGACGGGCACGTTCAGGCTCGCCGACTCGGGCGACGCGCTCGAGCTGAGGTCTCCCGACGGGTCGATGGCCGACGCGGTGGCGTACGGCGAGTGCCCTGTCCCGTCCTCGGGATGGGTCGGGGACCCGATCCCTGCGCTCAGGCAGGGGGAGGTCGCCCGCCGCATCCATGTGCCGGTCCTCCAGGACACCGACACCTCTGCCGACTGGACCCCTTTCAGGGAGCACAGGTACGGCTACTCCTCGCACCCCGTCGTCTCATCCGCGGTTCCGGCGGGATGTGTGAGGTGCTTCACGAGCCCGGACTGCTCCCTCGACGTGGTCCTGGAGGCGATATCGGGCGCGTCCTCCCAGCTCAGGGTGTGCTCGTACGAGCTGTCCTCCTCGCCCGTGTGCGTCGCCCTCCTCGCCGCCGCGTCGCGGGGCGTGGACGTGAGGGTCCTGGTCGACTCGCAGCCCGTGGGAGGAATGTCCCAGGCGCAGGTCGCGTGCCTCTCGTCCCTCGCCCGTGGCGGGGCGGAGGTGAGGGTCCTGGGCGGCGACATGGCCGACGGCGAGGTGAGGCACGTGGGCGCCCTGCACGCGAAGTACATCGTCGTCGACGGGGACACGCTCGTGGCCCTCTCCGAGAACCTCGTGGAGGACGGCGTCCCGACGGACAGGCTCTTCGGCAACAGGGGATGGGGCGTGGCCGTGGAGGACGCGTCCATCGCCTCGCACATGTCTGCCGTCTTCGACGACGACTCCCGGACCGAGAGGACGGACGTGTGGCTGTGGACCGAGGACCCGAGGTGCGACCCGCATGCGGGGCTCCCGGAAGCTCCCAGGTGCGAGCATCCCGAGGGGATGATGGGCCCTGGGGTCAGCTCGGGGGACGCGGTCGTCTCGCTGTTCCTTTCCCCGGACGCGTCCATGGCCTCGCCGTTCCTCGCGGAGGTCCTCTCAGACGCGGACGACGTCTCGTTCGAGCAGTTCCAGGCGGAGCTGGAGTGGGACACGCGGTGGTCCGGCGAGCCATTGATGAACCCCGTCGTGGAGGCGGTGGCCGACGTGATGCGCGGGGGAGGGTCCGCCCGCGGCCTCATGGACGGCCTCTGGTACAACGCCGAGGGGAACGGGGCGGTCGCCGACTATCTCTCCTCCGTCGCGCTCTCGTGCGGGCTGCCGCCGTCGTTCGGGCTGCTGGCGGAGGAGAGCCCCGTGACGGTGCTTCACAACAAGGGCCTGGTGTCCGGCGACAGGGCCGTCGTTTCGAGCAACAACTGGGTGTACGCCTCCTTCGCGAGGAACAGGGAGCTCGCCCTCGTCGTCGACGGGGGCGGCGTTTCGGAGTACTTCTCCGCGGCGTTCGAGCTGGACCGGGTGCCGGACACGTCCGCGCCCTTGGCCGACGCCGGCCCCGACATGGTGCTGGAGGCGCCGGGCGCCGTGGTCCTGGACGCATCCGCGTCCTCGGACGACCGCGCGCTGGCCAACTTCTCGTGGGACCTCGACGGGGACGGCCGGGCGGACGCGTGGGGGGAGAGCGTGTCGGCCCAGATCGCCTATGCCACGGAGGCGGCATTGACGGTCAGGGACGCGTGGGGCAACACCGCCTCGGACACGGTGGCGGTCGCCATGGACGCGCCGGGCCAGCCGCCCCATGACCCCCCGGTGACGCCCGCGGCCGTGCCCTGGCCCCTCCCCGCCGTGGTCTCGTTGGCCATAGTCGCCCTCGCGGCGGCGCGCAAGCTTAATCTGTCACGTCAATCTACTCGTCCGAAGGGTTAGGCGCGAATGCTCGTACGAAAGTTCGTCCCCGGCGACGTCCAGGCGGTATCGAGGGTGGTGCAGAGGTCCCTCGGGGAGAACTACGCCCCCTCCCTCTACATGACCGTCCACAACCTCTGGCCCGAGGGCTTCCTGGTGCTCGAGGGCGAGGCCGGGGTGATAGGCTTCGTCGCGTCGGTCGTGGCCGGCCCTGGCACGGCCAGGGTGCTGATGCTCGCGGTCGAGCCCGAGCACAGGGACCTGTCGGGCGGGTCGAAGCTGATGGACGCGCTCTACTCGAGCTGCATCGCCAGGGGGCTCGACACCATAGTGCTCGAGGTCAGGAAGAGCAACCCCCGTGCGAGGGCGTTCTACGAGCGCCACGGCTTCAAGGTCACGGGCGAAATAAAGCGCTTCTACACCAACGGCGAGGACGCGGACACGATGTCCAGGCAGCTGCTGAGCTGAGGCGGCTCATCCGTAGCCGCGCTTGTCGTCGTGCTGGTGGTAGTTCCAGTAGTGGTAGGGGGAGGACTCCTTCTCGGAGGTGCTGATGTCCTTGGAGACTCCGCCCATGTAGCTCCCGTAGCGCTCCTTGATCTGCTCCTCCACGGGGCGGGCGGTCCTCATGGCCCTCCTGATGTGGTCGGCCTCGATGTAGCGGGCCTTCTCGCCCGTGGCGAGGTCCCCGGCGGCCCTGATGAGGCCTCCCAGCTCCCTCAGCCTGAGGGTCAGGGACTTGTCCTTGTTGTCGACCACCTTCGCCCTCTTCCTCGCCTCCTCGACTATGAGGCCGACCGCCTCCCTGGTCGCGTGGGGGATCTTCCCGTCCATCACGATCTCCTGGGCGACGAACTGGATGAGCTTCGTCCGGTTCTCGGGGGTGTCGGGCATGACCGTCTCCACGAGCACCTCGTACCCCCCGCCGTTGATCCTCGACCTCAGCGGGGACAGTATCTGGGGGAGGTCCTGGATGTTGCACGCCCCCACGAATATGAAGTCGCACGGGACGCTGTCCACCCGGACGCTCGCGCCAGCGCTCTGCGGGTTGCGCCCGGAGATCGGGAACCTCTTCTCCTGCATCGCGGTGAGTATGAACCTCTGCATGTGGCCGAGGTGGGGCAGCTCGTCGACGAAGAGGACGCCCTGGTGGGCGCTGTGTATGGCGCCTGCAATGACCCGGTCGTAGGGCTGCGTCCCCAGCTGCGGGTGCCCGCCGTACGGGTCGTGCCTCACGTCCCCCAGCAGCTCGGTCTCGCTCGCGCCCGTGGCGAGTACGAACGGGTTCCGCCTCAGCGGGACGATGACCTTCCTGGGGCTCTCCTTCTCGAACTCGCGCCTCTTCTCGAGCGCGGCCTGGTCCAGGACGCTGATCATGTCGCCCGCGCGCTCGAAGACGACGACCTCCTCCTTCCCGAACCTCTTCCTGGTGGTCGTCACGCGCTCCCTGCCGGCCATCTGGCCCATGGTGACCTCCATCAGCCCGCCGAGGATGTCCCCGAACGGGTTGTTGGTCGTGGACCTGATCTGCGCGAGCTTGGCCCTGGAGCAGTTGGGGCAGAAGCTCTCCCTCGGGGGCGAGTACGCCCCGCAGCTCGAGCACCTGTAGCCGAGCCTCTCGGCCACGTTCACGGGGGCCTCCTTGGGGTCGATGTACTCCCCCTCGGCGAAGCCCCTGGACTCGAGCTCCCTCTCGACCTCGCTGTCGGTCTTGAGCTCCACCATGGGCCTCTCCGGGTTCTCCGGGTTGTGGACGACCCTGATCTCCTCCGTCGGCCGGGCGAGGTGCAGCGCCAGCGCCTGGGCTATCATCGACTTGCCTGTCCCGGGCGGGCCCACCAGGAGGAGGTGCCTCCTCTGCGAGGCGGCTATCCTGGCCAGCCTCACGGCCTCGTCCTGTCCGATGACCCTCTCGAGGGGGTCCTGCGCTATGCGGACGTCCTCGGTCGTCTCGACTTCGTCGAGGGGGTTCCGCCCCTTCTCGCTCCCTTCAAGGTCATCGGTCATCATGCCCACGCGCTCAGCTGAGGTCGTCCTTCGTCAAGATCTCCACGTTCGTCGGGAGCTTGGCGATGTTCCCCAGCTTGACACCTACCACCGAAGTGATATTCTTTTCCACGGCGAGGTCGAGGACCCTCTGCGTGATTATCCCGTCCAACACGACGGCCTTCACGCCCTCGGCCCCCTCCTTGAGGGTGTCGGCGAGCTTGCTGACATGCACTTCCTTGAGCACGTTGCCGCTCTCGTTCAGGAGCTTGGCCTTCGAGGTGTTGTTCAGGTCCTCGAGGACGCCCCTGTAGCGGGACTGCTCGGGCGAGAGCTTCGGCGCAGGGGGCGGGGGCGGCGGGAGCGGGGCGGCCGGCTCGTGCCTCCTCTGGTCCCTGCCTCCCCGGTCCCTGTCCCTGTCGTCGTCGCGCCTGCCGCGGCCCCTGTCGCCGCGGCCCTCGTCCTGCCTGCCCCCTTTCTCACCATTCGAGCGCTGCGGGGTGCTTATGTTGAACATTTCTGCGAACTGGTCCGCGGGGACCTTGTTCCTCAGGCACTTGACGATCTGCTTCTGCGTGAGCTCCTCGACCTCCTGGGCCGCCGGCGCGCGCGCGACGAAGTCTATCTCCGCCACCTCGAGCAGCTCCCTCACTATGAGCTCGCCGCCCCTGTCGCCGTCGACGAAGGCCGTGACGACCTTCTCCCTCGCGAGGTCTATGATCGTCTGGGGCACGTTCGTGCCCTCGACCGCTATGGTGTTCTTGATGCCGTACTTGAGCAGGTTCAGCACGTCCGACCTGCCCTCGACGACTATTATCGCGTCGGAGTCCTGGATGTTCGGGCCCGCGGGCAGCCTCTCCTTGCCGAAGTGCACGACCTCCTCCATCTGGAAGGACTGGCGCACCGAGTCGGTCAGGTCGCCGCCGCTCGTCTTCGAGGCCTTCATCAGCTCGTTGAGGAGGATCTTGGCCCTCTCTATGATCTTGTTCCTCTTCGACACCCTGACGTCCTCGATCTTCTCGATGTTTATGCGCGCCTTGCACGGCCCGACCCTGTCTATGGTCTCGAGGGCGGACGCGAGTATGGCGGTCTCGACCTGGTCCAGGCTGGAGGGCACGTACACGAGGCCCTCCGACTTGCCCTTGCTCGAGCTGACCTCCACCTCTATCCTCCCTATGCGGCCGCTCTTCTGCAGGTCCCTCAGGTCCAGCTCGTCGCCGAGCAGGCCCTCGGTCTGTCCGAAGATGGCGCCGACGATGTCGGGCTTCTCCACAATCCCGTCAGTTGACAATCTCGCCGAAATCAGGTACTTGGTTGTACTCGGATCTATGTCCATTCTCTCTCACCCTGTTGGTGTCTGAAAAACAGCTCTTCGCCTTCCGCTGTCCTCTCTCGCCCTGCCCTCTCGGGGCCGCGCAGGCTCAGCGGGCTTTGACAAACATCTGGGCTGTTGCGGCCGACACGCGCCTGTTCGGCGCTGCGTCCGCGGTGATATTCATACGGTCAAGCGTGATGATGTCAATGTTGGGGTTTGCGCTGTTCTTCGGCACTACTAATGCGCCCATTGATAAATAGTTTTGCATGGTCCGTATAAAATTCGTCCACCCCCCCTGGCGGGCATACTGGCGCCTCACCCGCCCGATACCACGGATATGAGCTTGACGTCGTCCCCGTCGCCCAGTGGCTCGTCCGCGGGGACGGGCCTCCCGCCCCTCACCGCGATCCACCCGTCCGGGAGGTACGAGAGGGCCCTCACGAGGTCCTCGACCGTGCTCCCGTCGGGCAGCTCGACCGAAACGGTCTCCTTCTTCGTGGGCAGGATGGTCGCCGTGACCCTCATCGCGGACAGAGTAGGCGGGCCCGGCACTTAATCCTTCAGCCCCGCCCCGGGCCCTGGAGGCCGTAGGCCGCCACGGCCTGGGCGAACCGCTCCCTCTCCCCGACGTCGCCGAGGAGGAGGTGCCTGCTCTGACGGAACATGCCGAAGGGGGGGTTGCTGAGGGCGACCCGGAGCACCCTCCCCTTCATCTCGAGCGCGGAGAGCTCCGAGCGTTTGAACGAGAATGTCATCCCCGCCGCTGGCGAGCGGATGACCATGCCGTCCCTCGAGAGGATGACATCGGTCTGGGCCTTCCTTGCCGTGAGGCCGATGATTGCGAGCATGCCTGCTCCCATGGCTGCGGGGAGGAGCCATCCCAGGTCGGGGCCCCCGTCGTAGAAGAGCGCCGCCATCACCAGGAAGCCGGCCCCCATGAGCGCGAAGCCCGAGAGCGCCACCACCCCCGCCAGGCCTATCGACCTGGCCGAGGCGACGACCTCCTCAGGCGCGAAAGGCATCCCGACGGAGATGTGGCGCCTCAGCACGTCCGTGCCGCCCCGGCTCTTTTGCCTCCTCAGGAAGACCAGCATGGCTGTCGCAGCCACGATGCACGCCACGCCCAATGCGATGTCCAGGCCGCTCGCTTCGCCTGTCGCAATCTCGACCAGCTGGAGGGCCCCCAGGATCAGCGCGAAGATAACCCCTGACCTGAGGAACCGCCCACTCAGAACCTTGTCCAGCTCTGGCGGGAGCTGCTCGGGCATTGCCTCCTTCCTCTCGACGGGAGCGAACTCCTTCATCTGCGATGCGCAGCTCCCGCAGTACAGCCCTTCTTCCGTGTTCTCGGCCCCGCAGTTCGGACACTTCAAACCGATTCCCCCTGCTGTTGGGCAACCACGCGCCCACACAAGAACCCTGCGCAGGGATGCCCCATCATTGAAAACACCAAATACCAGAGCCGTAATGCATGAGGCACGGTCCGCGGGATGCCGAGGTAGCTAAGCCCGGTTTAAGGCGGTAGCCTCGAGAGCTACTGGTGCTTGTCACCACGGGAGTTCAAATCTCCCCCTCGGCGCCATATCGGCCCGTCAGTCGGGAGCATCGTGGGGGTGCGGCTTGCAGAGGTCCAAGGAGATTATAGTCTACGTGGCCGGGTTCACCGGCCCCCTCGCGGGGAACCTGGTCCTCTCCCTCCTGGGCACCCTGGGCGACGCGTGGGGCGTCGACCCCGTGGACATCCTCCTCTCCATCCCGGCCTTCATGTTCCCCTTCGCCATCATGCAGCTCTTCTCGGGGACCATCTCCGACGCGTACGACCGCCGGACGGTCCTCCTGTTCGGCCTGGGGACCTACGCGGCGGGCTCCGCGCTGGCCGCGCTGTGCACATCCCTCGAGCTCTTCATGCTCACCAGGGTCGTCCAGGGGATCGGCTACGCCTTCGTGAACCCCGTCCTGGTCGCCCTCCTGTCAGAGATAGCGGGGCCCGAGAGGCAGGGCACCTCCATGGGCTACTTCGGCAGCTCCACGACAGCGGGGGCGTCGGTAGGCCCGCTGCTCGGCGGCGCCTTCGCGGGCATCGACTGGAGGCTGGCGTTCCTGGCCGTGACGGCCCTCGCGGCGGCGATGTTCTTCGCCGTGTGGTCCGCGTTCAAGGGCGAGGGCCGGGGCTCCGGGAAGGTCTCCGTCGGCACTGTGAGGCACAGCCTCGGGGCGGCCTTCAGGGACCGGCACATAATGCGCCTCTCCGGGGCGGGCTTCCTCGCCTTCATGGCGTTCGCCGGGGTCATCTCGTTCGTGTCCGAGCACCTGGAGACGGGCCCCCTCGCCATGTCGCCGGAGGAGATAGGGATCGCCCTGTCCCTATCGGGGGTCGTGGGCATCTTCTTCGCCCCGCTGGCAGGGAGGATGGTCGACAGGAGGGGCCCGAGGTGCTGCGTCGCGGTCGGCTTCTCCCTCGGGGCCCTCGCAGCCTTCTCCATGCAGTGGGCCGACTCCTACTACGTGTTCATCGGGCTCCTCATCCTCTCGGGCATGGGCGGGTCCTTCGTGTGGTCCTCCCTGCTGACAATGGCCGTCGCCGTGCCGCCCCGGATTAAAGGCACCTCCTCGTCCGTGTTCAACAGCCTGAGGTTCCTCGGCTTCGCCCTGTCGCCGGTCGTGCTAACGCCCCTGTACCTCACCTGGGGCTTCGACCAGGTGATGCTCACCTGCGCCTGCCTGGGCCTCGTCGGCCTGGCGCTGGCTGCGGTGCCCAGGTTCCAGAGGGCGCAGGGGTAGGGTTAATTACGGGCGGGTAGATTCGCACCCGTCCATGAAAGAGAAGAAGATGCTCATGGTCGTGTGCGACGGCCTCTCGGACCGCCCGGCCAAGGAGTTCGACAGGAGGACGCCGCTCCAGGCCGCCAGGAAGCCCGCCATGGACGCCATATCCAGGCACGGCGTCAACGGCGTCATGGACGTCATCGCCCCCGGCGTCGTCCCGGGAAGCGACACCGCGCACCTGGCCCTCTTCGGGTACGACCCCTACAAGGCCTACTCGGGCAGGGGGCCGATCGAGGCCGCGGGCGCCGGGCTGGAGGTCAGGAAGGGCGATGTCGCCTTCAGGTGCAACTTCGCCACCGTGGACGGCTCGATGACCGTCACCGACCGGAGGGCAGGCAGGATCAAGTCCGGCACGGCCGAGCTGGCGAAGGCTCTGTCCGGGATGGAGATCGGGGACGTCCAGGTCATGTTCAAGGAGGGGTCGGAGCACAGGGGCGTGCTCCTGCTGAGGGGCCCGGGGCTGGACCCCAGGGTCACCGACGCGGACCCGCACCACGAGGGGAAGGTGCTGGAATCGAAGGCCCTCGTGCCCGAGGCGGAGAAGACCGCCAGGGCCGTCAACGAGTTCGTGAAGGCATCTTACGAGGTCATGTCAAGGTCGCCGGTGAACGCCGAGAGGAAGGCCGCTGGCCTGCCCCTGGCGAACATAGTGCTCCCGAGGGGCGCTGGCTCCCTGGGCGAGCTCGTCCCGATGCCGACCATGTACGGCACGAAATGCGCGGCCGTCGCGGGCGTCACCCTGGTCAAGGGGATATGCAGCCTCGTCGGGATGGACGTGCTGGACGTGCCCGGTGCGACGGGCGGGCTCGACACCGACTACCGGGCGAAGGGGGAGGCAGCGATGAGGGCCCTGGACTCCCACGACTTCGTCTTCATGAACGTCAAGGCGTGCGACATCGCCGGCCACGACGGCGACTTCAGGCTCAAGGTGCAGGTCATAGAGAGCATCGACTCGATGCTGGAGGGGATGCTCAAGGACATGCACGAGGACGTGGTCGTCGTGCTGACGGCGGACCACTCGACCCCGGTCAGCGTCCGCGACCACAGCGCGGACCCGGTGCCGGTGGCGATATCCGGAGGCGGCGCGAGGATAGACCACGTCAGGGAATTCGACGAGATGTCCGCCGCGTCGGGCGCGCTGGGCAGGATCAGGGGGAAGGACCTGATGCCCACGGTCATGGGGATGGCCGACAGGGCCAAGAAGTTCGGGGCCTGAGGCCCTACTGCTCCGCCAGAACGGCGTTGATCATTTCGGCCTTCACGTGGCCGACGACCTTGACCGTGGCCTTCTTCGTCTTCGGTATCCCGAGGAGCCTGCGCTTGATGTTGGTCGAGAGGTGGACCCCCAGGGGGCAGAACTGCGAGGTGGGCCTGAAGGTCAGGCTGACGCTGTCCCTGGTGACCTTGAGCTCGGAAATGAGCCCCATGTCGTACACGTTGATCTGGCTGTGAGGGTCGACTACCTCCCTCAGCGCTTCAACGACCTGCTTCTCCGTCGGCATCGATGTTCCCCCGGGTGCGTCCCAGTCCCACCGCGATTGTCAGACCCTTGCTTTAAACTGTTGACTATGTGGTTCGGTGCCGGGGCGGCGACCCGACCGCCCCCGTCCCCTCATATCGAGTGTCTCTGCTTCTTGAAGTAGTCCATCACTATCTTGCGCTGCCCCTTGCGCAGTATCTCGGAGAGGGTCGAGGGCGACACGTCGAACATCCTCGCCAGCTCCCTCAGGCTTATGCGCTTCGGGTAGTCGAAGTACCCCCTGTCGAAGGCCACCTGGGTGATCTTGTCCTGCCTCTCGGTGAGGGTCTCCTTGTCGTCTATCTTCGTGAGCTTCACGAGCTGGGCGTCCACGCTCTTCTCCTGGAGGTGGTCGAATATGTCCTTGAGGATCTTCTTCTCGCTCAGGATGATGGTCCACTCGACCTTCCCGTCGCTCTTCGACTGGGCGGATATCAGGAACACGTCGGAGTCGGTGAGTATCCTGCAGATGTCGCAGCGGGTGGTGGTTATGGCGCTCAGGACCTTCCCCTTCTCCGTGACGGTGGTATCGACCTTGGCCACGAGGGGGTTCTTCCTGATCGTCTCGAGCACCTCGTCCATCTGGTCGGCCGGCGCCTGTATCTCGACGAGGTCCTTGACCCCCTTGTCCGAGTAGGGCATCCGGTCGATGACCTTGATGGTCGCCGGGTACTTGGCCGAGACGTCGCTCATCCAGTTGTCGGGGATCTTGAGCGATAGAACTGCCTCCATCATGAGCTCTCTAATCCTCCTGCGAGAAAGCCTCTACGCCCCTCTGTGGGTTGAAACGCCTCATGCGTATATCTAGTTTCACCACTGGGCTTCGAACCATTTTCAGTCTGGTGGCCGGTCACCTTATTAACGGCGGCGCCGATTGAGACGTCCGGATGGACCTCTCCCAGTTCTCCAGGTCATCGGCGATGGTCGACTCCTCGGCCATGTTCGACGAGATGATGTCCTCCGAGGGGGTGTCGGCGAGGTCATCGAGGTGCGCCTTCTGCAAGGGCTCCAAGATGCTCTGCGGGAAGGACAGGTGCCCCGTCCTCGCCAGGTTCTACTCGACCTCCAGGGTCAGGGCCATGACCGACCGCATGGACATGGACGGCGCCTCGCCCCCCAGCGTGTTCGTAGGCCAGTACGGGTACCCGAAGGTGTTCGTGGGGCCCATGATCCCGCCCTACCACGGGGACACCTCCCTGATGGACACCCCCGAGCGGTGGGTCGGGCTGCCCATAGACGACATCATAGAGTTCAGGTCCAGCATGGTCCGGGGGATGCACACCGTCGAGGTCACGGACGTCGAGGCGCCGGACAGGATCGTCGAGAGGACCAGGGAGCTGGCCCTCGCCAGGACGCCCCCCGAGGCCTTCGCCGAGTTCACCAAGAAGCCGGTCGGGAGGCTGACGGTCGACGGCGACGCGGAGCCCTTCGGCCCCTCGGCCCCGCTGCGCAAGTTCGACATATCCAACGTGAGGTTCGACCAGAGGCTGGAGAAGGCGTTCTACGACACCGACCTCCTCGCCAAGGACGCGGTCGTCTCCCTGTACGGCGGCGGGGCCCTCATCTCCGGCATCCAGAGGGCGTTCAGCGTCGGCGCGTTCGGCGTCGGCCGTAGGAGGAGATTCGTCCCCACGAGGTGGAGCATCACCGCCGTGGACAGCCTCCTGGGCCTCCACATGCTGGAGACGACCAAGACCTTCCCCTCCATATCCGAGTACAGGGTGTACGAGACCGTGAGCCTGGACAACAGGTGGGCCATACTCATGATGCCCTCCACCTGGCGGTACGAGCTCATAGAGGCCTGGTACCCCAAGACCGCGTGGAACCCCCACAGCGACAGGATCGCCATCATGGGCGACCACGAGTTCTTCGACGGGAGGACCACCTACGCCTCCATAGGCGGGTGCTACTACTCCGCGAGGATGGCCGTGAACGAGCTCCTCCAGAGGGAGAGGCGGCAGGCGGGGGTGTGCATCATGAGGGAGTCGCACCCTGGCTACATCCTCCCCGTGGGCGTCTGGAACGTCAGGGAGAACGTGAGGGCGGCCCTCAGGACCAAGCCCTGGACCTTCAGGACCCTCCATGAGGCCCTCACCCACGTCTCCGGGGTGATGGACATCCCCATCTCGAGGTGGGTCAAGAACAGCGCCGTGCTCAAGGACGCCCTCTACCAGAGGCGCATAGACGACGGGTGGGCGTGAGTATGGTCGCCCACGTGAAGTGCAAGGCGGCCCTCTCCCCCTCCAAGCTGCCCGGCCTCGACTGGGCCCTGAACCCCTACAGGGGGTGCTCCCACGGCTGCCTCTACTGCTACGTCCAGGACGTCACGGGCTTCGCCCTTGACAGGCCCTGGGGCTCCGCCGTCGAGGCGAAGGTCAACATAGCCCACCAGCTCAAGGCGCAGCTGGAGAGGGGCGTGGAGGGCGTCGTGGGCGTCGGGACCGTGACGGACCCGTACCAGCCCGCGGAGCAGGGGCTGGAGCTCACGAGGAACTGCCTCGTCCTGCTGAAGCGGTACGACGTCCGCATCAGCGTCCTCACCAAGTCGGACCTGGTCCTCAGGGACCTGGACCTGCTGAGGGGATGGGAGGGCGCCGAGGTCGGCGTCTCCATAGGGTGCCCGGACGACACCGCCGCCGCGAGGGTCGAGCCGGGGGCGCCGTCCCCGGGCAGGCGGTTCGCAGCGCTGGCCAAGCTGACGGAGGCGGGAGTGGACGCCTACCTGATGGCCGCACCGATAGTGCCTTCGGTGTCCGGCTCCGACGGGATGCTCAGGGGGCTCGTCCAGAGGGCGTCCGAGGCAGGCATCCGCAGGATCATGTGGGACGGCCTGAACCCGAAGCCTGTCGCCTCGAAGAGGATGGTAGCCGCGCTGCCCGCGCTCGAGGCGGACCTAGAGGTCGCGAGGTCAGGGACATGGTCCTCCCGGGTGCGCATCCGGCTCGCCGAGGAGTGCAGGTCGAGGAGCCTCACGCTGGTCGACGCCTTCTGACGCTCGGGCGGAGTGCGCAATGATTATATAGAAGTCCTATCATATTCGGGGCCCGGAGGCATTGTGAAATGATGGGCAACCAACCCATAATTGTACTCAAGGAAGGCACGGAGTCGACGAAGGGCAAGACCGCCCAGAGCAACAACATCATGGCGGCCAAGGCCGTCGCCGACGCCGTGAGGAGCACCCTCGGTCCGAAGGGCATGGACAAGATGCTCGTGGACAGCATGGGTGACATCGTCATCACGAACGACGGTGCGACGATCCTGAAGGAGCTGGACATCGAACACCCCGCGGCCAAGATGGTCGTCGAGATATCGAAGACGCAGGACAACGAGTGCGGCGACGGCACGACCTCCGCGGTCGTCATCGCCGGCGAGCTCCTGAAGAAGTCCGAGGCGCTCATAGACCAGAGCGTCCACCCGACCGTCATATCGAACGGGTTCAGGCTGGCGGCCGCCGAGGCCGTGAAGATACTGAAGGGCATCGGGATCGAGGTCAGCCCGACCGACAAGAAGTCCCTCAAGAAGGTCGCCATGACCGCCATGACCGGGAAGAGCGTCGGCGGGGAGCGCGACCTGCTCGCGGACATCGCGGTCGACGCGATATCGTCCATATCCGAGAAGCAGGACGGCAAGTACCTCGCCGACATAGACAACGTGCAGGTCGAGAAGAAGCACGGCGGCTCCGTCGCCGACACGAAGCTCATCAAGGGCATCATCCTGGACAAGGAGCGCACCCACCCGAGGATGCCTACGCTCGTGAAGGGCGCCAAGATAGCGCTCATCGACTCCGCCCTCGAGATCAAGAAGACCGAGGTCGAGGCGAAGATCCAGATCAGGGACCCGATGCAGATGCAGAGGTTCCTGGACGAGGAGGAGAAGACCCTCAAGGGCATGGTCGAGAAGGTCAAGAAGTCCGGCGCGAACGTCGTCATATGCGAGAAGGGCATAGACGACATGGCCCAGCACTACCTCGCGAAGGACGGCATATACGCCGTGCGCAGGGTCAAGAGGTCGGACATGGAGAAGCTCGCCAAGGCCACGGGCGGCAAGATCATAACGAACCTGGACGACCTCAAGGCGTCCGAGCTCGGCGCGGCCGAGGCGGTCGAGGAGCGGAAGATCTCCGACTCCGACATGACCTTCGTGACGGGCTGCAAGAACCCGAAGGCCGTGAGCATACTGGTCAGGGGCGGCACCGAGCACGTCGTGGACGAGGTCGAGAGGGCCCTGCACGACGCGCTGAAGGTCGTCGCGGTCGCGGTCGAGGACGGCGTCGTAGTCCCGGGCGGGGGCGCGCCGGAGATGGAGGTCTCCCTCAGGCTCAGGGACTACGGACAGTCCGTGGGCGGCAGGGAGCAGCTCGCCATCGAGGCCTTCGCCGAGGCGCTGGAGATCATCCCGTGGACCCTCGCGGAGAACGCGGGCATGGACATGATCGACGTGCTCATCGAGCTCAAGAACTCGCACACGAAGAAGGCGGGCAAGAGCTTCGGCGTGAACGTCCTCGAGAACAGGGTCTCGGACATGCTGGACCAGAACGTCATCGAGCCGCTCAGGGTGAAGACCCAGGCCATCCAGTCCGCGACGGAGGTCGCGTCGATGGTCCTGAGGATCGACGACGTCATCGCCGCGAGGAAGCTCTCGCCGTCGGAGAAGATGCCTCCGGGCGGTGGCGGCGGGATGGGCGGCATGGGCGGAATGCCCGGCATGATGTGAGCCGCAAACCCTTACCTTCAATCCTTTACGGGGGCGCGGCCGCGCCCCTGCAACCCCTTCCCACTTTTCTCGGACGACACCTGCGGCAGCCCTCGCAAAGGTTCAGGTGACGCCCTCTCATCAGGGATGCCGGGTAGTGGTACAGTGGAGGGAGTCGGGACTTCGGATGGCGCGCTTTGGACAGGGCCATCATCGGCAGAAGTGCAGCGGAACGCAGAGGATGCCAAGGCGCTCAGGACGATGCTACTGATCATAGGCATCATCATGCTGGTCGCCGGCCTGGCCACCTTGGCCCACGGGCTGGTCGATTTCTTCGAGTTCGTCGATTGGACTTCGTGGCCGATGGGCGACATTGAAAAGTTCATCGTCGCGCTGAGTGTCATAGATGTCGTGGACGGGACGGTGGGTGCGACCATGGGCCTGCTCCTGGTGATGCTCTCGTGGAGGCCCGCGGTCCTGTCCGTCAGAGCGCTCCTGTACCCCGCACTCGTCATCGGAGGGACATACATGGTGCTGTTCTGGGTGACAAGCCTCGCCTCGTCCATCGCCTACGTCGTGTACCTCGGCGGACTTCGCGAACTGTCGCAATTCGTCACTCAACCTGCCTACCTGCTACCGGTGCTGGTGGGCGGGATAGTGCTCATCCGCGTGGGCATGCGGACGTCTCCGAGGCCGCGGCAGGGCACGCAGGTGGTCCGCTCCCACCCCGGTTCGGGGCTGTAGGCACATCGGGGCATCCATGAGGCGCGCGGAGCGAGAGATTTTCCACCGGGAACCCCATTACGCCCTCGGGTGGCGGGCTTGACCAAGGTCATAGTCGTGAGCGGGAGCGTCAGGATGGAGGAGAGCGAGGGGGCGGTCATCCTCGCCCCTTTCATAGAGGGGATGAGGGCCGCGGGGGCCACGGTCGAGCTGGTCTACGTGAAGCGCCTCAAGATTGCCCCGTGCATGGGCGACTTCCAGTGCTGGGACGAGAAGCCGGGCGTGTGCCGGATCAAGGACGACATGCAGGCCCTCTACCCAAGGCTGAAGGCGGCGGACATACTGGTCCTGGCAACCCCCGTCTACATACCGTTGCCCGGGGAGATGCAGAACTTCATGAACAGGCTCTGCCCGCTGATAGACCCGTACCTCATCAGGAGGGGTCCGAGGACGAGGGCCAGGCCCAACAAGGACGTGACGATCAAGAGGATAGCCCTCGTCTCGACCTGCGGATGGTGGGAGATGGGGAACTTCGGCACGGTCGCGCGGATAGTGAGGGAGATCTCGAAGGACATCGGGATCGAGTTCGCCGGCGCGGTCCTGCGCCCCCATGCGAGCCTGATGAAGCGGGGCGGCATGAAGGCGGAGGACGTGCTCAGGGCCGCGAGGAGGGCGGGGGAGGAGCTCGTGAGGAAGGGCATGATGTCCGAGCGCGTCCTAGATGCGGTCGCGCAACCTCTGATGTCCGAGCAGGAGTTCAGGCACAGGAGCCACGAGCGTCACGCGAGGATCAGGGCCGAGCTCTGAGGGGATGCGGGGAGCGCGGCTGGGACGGGGCGCCCGTCATCGTTATCACCCCGTGTGCAGTATCCCCGTGTGATGGTGAAGAAGAGATGTCCATGGGCGGAGTCGGACGACCCGCTGTACAGGGACTACCACGACAAGGAGTGGGGCGTCCCCTTGCACGACGACCGGCGGCTGTTCGAGCTCCTGGTGCTGGAGGGGGCCCAGGCGGGCCTGAGCTGGTCCACGGTCCTGCACAAGCGTGAGAACTACAGGCGGGCGTTCGCGGGCTTCGACCCGCGGAAGGTCGCCGCGTTCGACAGCAGGAAGGTGAGCAGACTGCTCGATGACCCCGGGATAATCCGCAACCGCCTGAAGATTGAGTCCGCGATATCCAACGCGAGGGCCTTCCTGGACGTCCAGAGGGAGTTCGGGGACTTCGATTCGTACGTCTGGTCGTTCGTGGGCGGCAAGCCCATCATCAACAGGCGGAAGAGCGCCCGTGAGATCCCGACCACCACCCCGGAGGCCGAGAGGATGAGCTCCGCGCTGGTCAAGAGGGGGTTCAGGTTCGTTGGTCCCACCATCTGCTACGCCTACATGCAATCCATGGGGATGGTCAACGACCATGTCGTCGACTGCTTCAGGCATTCGGAGCTCTCGTAGAGCTGGGCGGAACCGCACTGCCCAGAGGCTTCCGTGGTGAAGAGAGCCGGATTCGGGCGGATCAGACTGACTGGCTCGCGGTCAAGGATTTCCGCCCAAGGAGAGTTCATTGCCGAGGATACGAGAGATGGTCACCCCTCTTCCTTTCTCCGCTGGTGCGACTTCTTCGATGAATCGACTCCATGAATCTTCTTCAGGTCTAGTCATCCTCCTCCCCAATAGTCCCATCCTGTCTTTTGGGCTACGCCTTGCGTGGGAAGAACTTCCTGAACGGTAAGAGCAGGCCCACGAGACTCAAGATGCTAAACAACACCAATGGTGGGAGCAATGAAGAGCGCGATTCGCTTGAATCAAGGGTCAGGCTGAGCGCTGCGAAACCTAAATAGAACGCTGGAACAAACCAGAAAGCATACCACGCCCACCTTTCCGCCCGTCTATACGCAGTCGCGGAGATCACTGTGAGAAGGAAGGCGAAGCCAAGGTCAGACAGGCCTCCACTTCTAAAGTAGAAATCATACAGGGCGAAAAACATCGGATCCGACTCTTTCAGATCGTCTATTGATATGCCGGCAATACTCTCTACCAAAGCAGGGTCTGTGTTGTAACCCAATGCATGGGGCACCGCAGATACTAGGATGATTGCCCCTAGAGCGGAGAAGATTATCCATGCATACTTCTCATAGATTTTCTCTTTGATTTCCATCTTCCAACCTCCTTGTCATAAGTGATTTCGAGCTGAACTCAGGGAAGAAAAAACTCGAGGATTCGAACCCTCTTCAAATCGTCGGTTCCGCTTTGCTCTGAAGATGGAATCGCCTTATCCTTCATATGGTCTTCTCATGTGGAAGAGCGTCCTTTTGCTGTTGAGACTTAACGTTTATTCGATGGAACGACCTTGATTCAGTCACGGCGAAGAAGAGCGAGCGCCCCAAGTAAGGGGGGGGGGGGGAGAAGGACGGCAACCAAGTCTCTACTGATCGTGCGTTCATATCATCACGGGAGTACTGAAAAGGTCGCCAAGGTTCTTGCCAGAGTCCTTGATGCACAGATACAGACGCCCGCGCAGATACGCCCTGAGGAGCTTCAAGAGTACACTATCATCGGCTTTGGCTCAGGGATCTATGATGCCAGACACCATCTAGATCTGCTTGACCTCGCAGACAGGCTCCCCCCAGTCGACAACAAGAAGGCGTTCATCTTCTCAACGAGTTCCATGGTCAATGAAGACAAAGTCGCGGAAGACCACTCTGCGCTGAGGGAGAAACTGCGATTGAAAGGGTACAAGATCGTTGATGAGTTCAGCTGCCGAGGTTTCAACACGAACAGCTTCCTGAGGCACTTTGGGGGTATGAACAAGGGGAGACCCAATG
Source organism: Thermoplasmatota archaeon (assembly GCA_040751795.1). GTDB lineage: Archaea > Thermoplasmatota > Thermoplasmata > UBA10834 > UBA10834 > UBA9653. The sequence goes on from JBFMHR010000002.1 coordinate 335,262, forward strand.
CTGAAGATCTCAAGCATGCGGAAGAGTTTGCTGTGAATCTGAAGCAGAGCATGGGCGCCACGTAGCTAGTCTCGAACATGAGAGATGCGATGCTGCGGAAGAGAGGCTATCGACTTTGAACTCTGAACACTGGCAACATCGCCATTCCGCGGCCTTCGATTCCCCCTACCTCCGCCTCAGCTTCGGGTTGAAGATCTCGTCCAGGGCGTAGCCTATGAACGTGAACGCGAGCACGACGAGGACGATGCACAGCCCGGGCACGACTATCCAGACGTACTGCTCGTTGTAGATGGCGTTCTTCGTGTACGCGTCGTACAGTATGTTCCCCCACGTCACGACCTTCGTCGGGGGCGGCCCCAGCGCGATGAAGCTCAGCGTGCTCTCCGACAGGATCGACAGCGCCACGGTGAGGATGGAGTTCGCGAACACCAGGGGGAACACGTTCGGGAAGATGTGCCTCGTGATTATGTGCCTGTCCGAGGCCCCGATCGAGCGCGCCCTCTCTATGAAAGCCCGCTCCTTGAGCGAGAGCACCTGCGCCCGGACGATCCTCGCCGTGCTGGACCAGCCCGTGATGCCTATGACGAACACGACCTTCATGATGCTCGGCCCCCCGGGCAGAAGGGTCGCGAGCACTATCATGAGCACCAGCCAAGGCAGGACGAGGAAGACGTCCGTCACCCGCATCAGCACCTCGTCCTTCCAGCCCCCCCAGTATCCGCTGAATAGGCCGACGAGGGTCCCCAGCCCCATGGAGACCACCGTCGCGACGAGCCCGATCACCAGCGACACCCTCGTCCCGTAGACGGTCCTGCTCAGTATGTCCCTCTGGAGCTGGTCCGTGCCCATCCAGTGCTCCCAGGACGGGTCCTGGAGGACGCCGTCGTCGGTCGAGGCGAACGGGTCGTAGACCTCCTGCCACGGGTGGCCGGCCGCATCGGACATCAGCCCGAACAGCGCCACGAACTGGGGGGCGAACACGGCCATCACCACGAAGAAGAGGAGCATCACGAGCCCGGCCATCCCTAGGACGTTTCCCCTGAAGATCCTCCAGACCCCGAGGGACTTCTTCTCCGCGAGCCTGATCCTCTCCCTGGCGGGCTCGGACAGCGGCAGTCTGTCCAGGAACCCGGTGCGGCTCTTGCCGAGAGGGGAAGCCATGTCATCTCACCCCATCTTGACCCTCGGGTCAAGGTAGATCAACATCAGGTCCGCGAGGAGGTTGGCTATGATGACCGCGATGGCGATGATGAGGAAGGCGGCCTGCAGGAAGGGGTAGTCCTTCTGGTAGGTCGCCTGGACGGTGGCCCAGCCTATGCCCTTGTAGTTGAACACGATCTCCGTCTGGAACGCGCCGCCGACCACGAACGCCATGTCCATGGCGATGAGCGTCACCATGGGGAGCATCGCGTTCGGGACGGCGTGGTCCTTGAGCACCATCGCCTCGGTGAGGCCCTTGGCCCTGGCGGTGGTGATGTACTCCTCGGTCATGACGTCGATGAGCGACCCCCTCATGATGATGGAGAACGCCGCGATGCTGCCTATGGTCAGGCTAGCCGCCGGCAGCACCAGGTGGTACAGGAGCGAGGAGAGGGTGTCGAACGTGAAGGGGGTGAGCTGGTCCCCTATCGGGAGCTGTCCGCCCTCCGGGAACCAGTTGAGCTCGAGGGCGAATATGACTATGAGCATCATGCTGAACCAGAACGTGGGCATCGCGTAGAAGAAGAGGGAGAACGCCAGCGAACCCGTGTCGAACAGGCCCCCGTGCTTCCACGCGGCGATTATCCCGATGAACATGCCGACGGCGATCATGAGCACGGACGAGGTCCCGACGAGTATGAGCGTCCAAGTGAGCTCGTCCATTATGATGTCCATCACCGGCTCGTGGTAGTGGAACGAGTCCCCGAACTCGAGCATGAAGGTGTTCTTCAGGTAGGTGAAGAACTGAACGTACATGGGCTGGTCCAGGCCGAACTTCTCGATCTGGCTGTCTATGTACTCCTGGCTGATGCTCGGGTCCTGCGGTATGAGCATCCTGATGGGGTTCCCGGGCATCACCCTGAATAGGAAGAAGTTGAGTATGAGGACGAGGAAGAGCGTCACGAGCGCGTTGACGCCCCTCCTCCCCATGATGCGCGCTATGCTCCTTGCCGTTGCCGTCACCCCTGGTGGCCGCGGGCCGCGGCCGTCGGTCCCTGTCTGGCTCGCGTCGGTGAAAGGGCTGAAGGTGTTTGATGGGGTTTGGTGCCGCCCTCACTCGGGCGGCGGGGGCGCCTCCCCCTCCGGGGGCCCGGCGGCCTTCCTGCGCTTCATCAGCACGAACGCCGCCGCCCCTATCACGACCGCCGCGATGACTGCGCCGATCATGATGAGCGTGGTCGTGCTGATGCCTCCTCCGGTGTCGGAGGGCGAGAGCTCGACCTCGACCGTGGTGGTCTCGCCCACCTCGATGACCGCGGTGAGGGTCTCGGTCACGTAGCCGGTCTTGGTGACCGTCACGTTCCACGTCCCAGCGTCGAGGAGCTGGACCTCGAACTCGCCCGCCTCGTCGGACGTCGCCAGCTTGGTCACGTCCCCCATGCGGACCGAGACGGTTGCCCCGTCCAGCGGGTCCCCGGTGTCGGCGTCCGTCACGACCCCTGAGAGCGTCCCCGACGTCAGCCCGAGGGTGAAGTTGAGGGTCGTGGTGTTCCCAGCCTCCACCACCGCCTGGAGCGTCGCAGACCCGTACCCAGACGCGTCGGCCGTCACGTCGTAGGTGCCGGCGGAGACGGTCATGTTGTAGTACCCGGCGGAGTTGGTGGTGGCCGAAGTCGCCTCAGCGGTCACGGATGCCGTGACGATCGGGTCGCCCGCCGAATCCTTGACGTATCCGGAGATCCACCCGGCGTCCTCGACCACCGACACCGTCACGGTGAGGGTGTCCTGGCCCTGCAGCCCGCCCGCGTCCGTGACGGTCAGGGTCACGGTGACGGTCCCCTCCTGCTCGAACTTGTAGCTCACCGTCTGGCCGAGCTCGTACGCGAGGGTCGAGTCCGGCTCCATGAACGTCCAGTTCCAGACCAGCTCCTCCGCGGGGCCGTCGTCCTCCGCGTACCCCGTGAACTCCCTCGTCTCGTTCAGCGCCACGGCCGTGTCCAAGCCCGCGTTGACGTTGGTGGGCGGGAGGTTCTCCCCCACCAGGACGACCTCGTAGTACAGCCACGGCCCGCCGGTGATGCTCGCCAGCGGGGTCATGCCCGGGTGCGCCTCCATGTCCGGCCAGTTCGTGAACCTGTCCGTCCTGTACGCGTACAGGCCGTACGCGTTGTAGAGGATGACGTACGGCGCGTCGAGGTACAGTATCCGCTGCATCTCGTAGATGACCTCCTGCCTCTCCGAGACGACCACCTTGTTCTGCTGCTCTATGAACAGGTGGTCGTAGTAGGGGTTGGAGTAGAAGCAGTCGGACCAGGCCGACCAGTCGGTCTTGGTGCTGGGGATCTGGTCGGTCGTCATCACGGAGAGCAGGAAGTTCGGGTCGGCGTCCCCGCCCCAGCCCCAGATGAACAGGTCGTACTTCATGCCCACCCAGTCGCTGATGAGCTTGCTCTCCGACACCCCCAGCGCGGGCGCCTCTATCCCGACCTGCTCGAGCCATCCTTGAATCATCATGGCGGCCGTCTCGTCCTCCGTGTTGTCGACTATGTACTCGAACACGAACGACAGCTCCACGCCGCTCGACTCGTTCTCCCTGAAGCCGTCGCCGTCGTCGTCCCTGTCGTAGCCCGATTCATCCAGTATCCTGTTGGCCTCGGCGATGTTGAACGGGTACTCCTCCCCGGCGGTGAGGTTGTAGTGCCACCTGGCGCTGGCCGGCGGTATGAGGGTGTCGCCGGCGACGCCGAGGTTGAGGAGGACGTCCTCCACGATGGCGTCCTTGTCGACGGCCATCGCGATCGCCTTCCTGACGGACAGGTTGAGCGTCTCGAGGTTTTCGCTGGCCCCGACCACCCTGAGCTCGGGCGGACAGACGTTTATGCCCAGCTCCGTCAGCGATATCTCCCTGACCTCCTGCCCCTCGATGTTGTCCTTGCTGAGCACGGTCTCCCAGCTGTCGGCGGGGACGCTGCACGCGACGTCTATCGACCCGGCCTCGAGCGAGGTGAGCATCGCCTGCGAGCTCAGGAAGGTCTTGTAGATCAGGGTGTCGAAGTTCACCTTGGGGCCCCAGTAGCCGTCGTACGCCTGGAACTCCACGAAGTCGTCGACGGAGTAGTTCGTCAGCTTGAACGGCCCGGAGCCGACCGGTCCGTCAGGGAAGTACAGGGTGTCGAACGGGTCGGCCGAGGTTATCTTGTTGGACGGGATGTTCTCCCACAGGTGCTTCGGGAGGATGGGTATGATGATGCTGAGCATGGTCGCCTTCGGGACGGCCGTCGTGACCCTCAGGGTGTAGTCGTCCAGGGCCCTGACGTCCGTCACGTTCCTCAGGTAGTCGATGTACAGCGAGCCCGCGGCCTCGTCCGTGATGATGAGGTTGTACGTCCAGTTGACGTCGTGGGCCGTGACCGGCTCCCCGTCGTGCCAGGTCATCCCGTGCCGTATGTTGTATGTCCATGTCAGCAGGTCCTCGCTGACAGTCCATGATTCCGCTATCTGCGGCGTCGGGTTCAGGTCCCCGTCGACGCCGAGGAGCATCTCGTACATCAGGGAGTACACCTCGTAGGCCATCACGAGGTACCCCGTCAGCGGGTTGAGGCTGTCCACGGACTGGGTGACGCCCACCACCAGCACGACTTCGTCCTGCGCGGCCGCCTCGGAGCTCGCAGGCCCGATGACGGCGGCGCTGAACATGACGGTCAGCAAGAGCACGCACACGGAAACGGATGTTGCACGTCTGGTTGTGTCCACAGCTCCCCCCTCCTATGCCCCTGCGTCGTCCGCAGGGTCGCGCGGCAGGTTCTCACTGCCGCTAGCTCTCTCCTAAGCGCCATCTGAATCTATCACGGTGCTATAATTAGGTTAGTGCACATTTAGGGCCATGCCCACTGGGAAGCCGCCGTGGCGAGCCCTCCAGGCAGGGGCCCTCCCCCGCGGGTGCCGTCGGAAAAATGTGACCCAGAGAGGCCTCCCCGGCCTCTCCGGCTAAGAGGTTTGTAGACCCATCCGAGCTCCTTCACTTCTTGTCGTCGTGCTTCTCGAGCCACCTGTCCAGGTTATCGAGCAGGTGGTCGAGCGAGTTCTGCAGCTGGGGCTTCTCGTCTACCTTGTCCTCGTGGTTCTCGATCGCTCTCAGCAGGCCCGGCGGGCCCTTCCCCTTGTCGGGTGGCTCGGGCGGCGGCGTCCAATTGATCACGACCTCCAGCTCCACCGATGCGCCCCCGTCGGCGCCCTCGTCGTCCGTGACAGTCAGGGTGACTGTGTACGTGCCGTTCGCGGCGAACGTGTGCGTCACCTCCATCCCGGCCGATTCGTGGCCGTCGGAGAAGCTCCAGGAGTAGGCCGCTATCTCGCCGCCGTCGGGGTCGTGCGACCCCGCCGCGCTCAGAACGACGGTCCCGTTCTCGTTGTACACCACCTGTATGGATGCGGTCGGGTCGCTCTCGACCTCGACCACCATCGTCACGGACACCTCGGCGGAGGAGGAGTTCCTCCCGTCCAGGTTGTCAGTCAGGTTCAGCTTCACGGTGTACGTCCCGTTCGCGTCGTACTCGTGCGCGGCGGTCACGCCGTATCCCGCCGTCCCATCCCCGAAGTCCCAGGAGTAGTTGGCGATAGAACCGTCAGGGTCCGAAGACCCCGAGGCGTCCACGGCGACTGTGAGGCTCTCTGTCTCGAACTCGAAGACGGCGAACGGGAGTCTGTTCACGGACTCCTCCCTCGCCTTCGGCTCGAGGATCGCGAGCCCCACGGCTACTATCAATAGAGCAACGGCTGCCGTGGTTGCCACTAGGACCATCCTTGTCCTTGGGCTGATCCTCCCACTCTCCGGAGACAGGGAACGCCGTTATCGTATATCAGTCCCACCACGGCCAGTAGGGAATGGTGCACCCTTCTGTGCGTCGCCCTCCAGTAGAAATGTAGCTATCTGGACGTCAGAGGGGGTCAGCCCTTGGCGCCCATCCGCTCGATGATGGCCGCGACGAGCGCCACGGACCCGAGCATGCTCTCCACCTTCATGTTCTCGTTCGGCGCGTGGGTGAAGGTCTCCTCGTTGTCGGCGTAGCAGTAGGCCATGCACAGGGGCGCGTGCTCGGCGAACATCGCCGCAGGCCCCGAGAACTGGGCCATCGGGACCACGCCCGTCCCGGCCGGGGCGCACACCTCCTTCATTATCGAGTGGACCAGCCTGATGTAGGGGTGGTTCACCGGAGTCTTGGCGGGCTCCAGGCCGGGCTTCTTGATGACGTCTATGTCAGTGAAGCCCCGCGCGTCCAGGTGCCTCCTCAGCAACGTGTGGACCTTGTCGACCGTGAGGTCGGGCACCATCCTCACGTCCAGCTTCGCGCTCGCCTTGGCCGGCACCACGGTCATGTCCTCGACCCCCTGGTAGCCCGTGGTCACGCCGCATATGGACATCTGCGGCCTCAGGAAGAGCTCCTTGAGCAGCTCCACGTCCCTCCTTCCCATGAGGGGCCTCTCCAGGCCGTACTCCTGCATGATCTGCGTGGTGAGGTCCCCCTGGTACTCCCTCAGCGCCTGGACGTCCTCATCCAGCGGCTCCTTCACCAGCTCGTCGAACCCGTCCACCGTGATGCTCTCGTCCGGGGCCTTCAGCGTGCTCAATGCCCAGACCAGCCGCCATGCGGCGTTCGGCACGGCCGCGGCCTCGCCCGAGTGCGCGTCGGTCCTGGCGAAGTGAGGGGCGCCCTTGGTGACGAGCTCGAAGTATGCGTCGCCCTTCAGCCCGCAGACGACCTCGCCCGGGCTCGCAGGCGTCGCGCTAACGCCCTCCCACACGCTGCCGTCGGCAGTGATGAAGTCCTTGTGTTCTTTGGTGAAAGCGGGGAGCGACATGGAGCCCGCCTCTTCCTCCCCCTCGACCACGAAGCGGACGTTGACCGGCAGCTCGCCCAGGATGTCCTCGATGAGGTCCACCCCGGCCATGCTGGCCGCGAGCGGACCCTTGTCGTCGCTGACCCCCCGTCCGTAGATCTTTCCCTCGCGCGTCGCGAGCTCCCATGGGGACGAGCGCCACAGGCCCAGGTCCCCCGCGGGCTGCACGTCGTAGTGGTGGTAGAAGAGCAGCGTCTTCTCCGCGCCCTTGTCCTTGGAAGCGTAGACGATCGGCGCGCCTCCCTTCACAAACAGCGCCGACCTGTAGCCCCTCCTTCTGAACTCCCTGTCGACGAGTCCAGCGCACTCCTTCAGGGGCTCCTCTTCCCTCGGAGCTATCGTCTTGAATTGTACCATTTCGGCGAGAAAGTCCATCGCGCCCTTCTCATGATCCTTGGATCTGCCCTTCAGCGCCGCGAAAGTCTGCACCATGCACGCACTCCCGTGGGATCTCCGATGCCCGGAATCCGGAATGTAGCAGCACTATTTAGATGGGTCGAACCCGGAATCACTGCGGTTTCGTCCTCGAAAAGTCGTCCTGCACTCGCCTGCAATTCGCCACGCTGGCCAGGCATGGATGCACCACGTCGGATGCATCGATTGCCGGGATTTCTTGAGCATGGCTTCCAATCCCGAACGCGGCCCCGATAGCTGCTGGACCTGGGGAAATACCGGTGAGTTATCTGCTCCGAATGTGAGCACGGATTACCATGCACCGTCCCCTAACGAGAACCATCTCATCGCACCCTTCAATTTGCACCTAAGCGGCCTCTCGGACCTGCGAATATATGTGATAGGTATACAGGATAAGATGTCAATGATACTATCTATTAGAAGAATAGCATAATGGTTAATCGTACTCTCCGCCCAAACCCACGGCGTGATGCCCACCCATTGGCTCCAGCTCACTTGGATAGTATCTGCCTGGACTCATGGCTGGGTGATCTGGCTATCCGTTCCAGCGTCTCTGGATGGCTCGAGTTCAGGTTCACTCCATGGCGCGGGGCTCCCAATGCAGGCCTCGAATCCGCCTCTCTCCCTCGACGCAAAACGTGAGGCGTGCTATCTCGGAGCACGCTGGTTATATCGTACGTGCTATGCTAGCACATATCATGCTGTCCGCCGTCGTCGGACGGAAATATATGTGTGACCTATACAATGGCCGTTGATATAGATACATAGAGAAATAGTATAATTGTATGGTCGAATCAACCCCTTCTATTGCCCCCGTAGGGGGCAAAGGGGGCGGAATGCCCCTCGGATCCCGATTTTTCGCTGCTTCCTAAGGGGGTTTTGACCGATTTATTCGTATCCTTGATACAGAGTAGCACGATTTGAGCACGAATCCACTGCTGGATGGAGGGTGTCCCGGACGCCCACCATCGGAAACGGCAACAAATAGGGGATAAGGCGACGTTTTGACTAGGGGTCCGGGAGGGGGGTGAGCGGTCCAGGGCGTTTTGGACCCAAAATGCGACATTTTTATATAGGCACAATTCGATGCTTTGTCGGACAATCGTCCAACAGGTAAGGGATGGGAAACCTACCATGAGAAAGTATCTCAAGGAGGACGAGCTAAAGGCGTTGCTCGAGGCTCCTCGACGGATGCGCGACCGTCTGATCATCAAACTCATGTACGAAACGGGGATGCGGGTAGGCGAGCTAGCAGCCTTGACAATCGGTGACGTGGACCTCGAGTCGGGCGAGATCACGATCCAGAGGGCGAAGAGGCACGAGGAGGGGCGCAAGGTCCCCATAGTCGACAGCTGGACCAAGACGATGCTCCACGACTACATCGGCACCAGGAAGATACGGAAGGACCCGCTCTTCGTCTCCAACAAGCGCGGCCCGCTGTCCAGGCGGCAGGTTGAGCGCCTGGTCTCCAACTACGCGGAGAAGGCCGGGATCGAGCCAGACAAGCGCCATCCGCACGTCCTGAGGCACACTCACGCGGTCCACGCCCTGAAGTCTGGCATAGACCTGAGGACGCTCCAGCAGAACCTGGGCCACTCCAGCATCGAGGTCACGGCCATATACCTCACGATGGACATCGACGACAGGAAGGAGGCGTACTCGAAGCACCCGCTGCCTGGCATGTCCGAGCACGCGGAGCCAGATGACGCCGAGGAGGGCCACGCGGGCGAGGCGCTCACTGTGCACTCCAATCACTCGAGCTCGTTCGTGCTCTCAGGTGATGTTTAGTCAGCACCTAAACAAATCTATTGCAAACATCTTACACCTATCATATTCTCCTGTATGGCTAGAATGGGCGGAGACCGCCCCCTCCGAGCCGCATTTTCGGGCGCCCCGGGATTAGTTCATATCCCGCGATGCCCTATCGCGCGACGCGATGCAGGAAGAGTGGACCGAGAAGTACAGGCCCAAGTCCCTCTCCCAGATCATGGGGAACAACTACGCGGTGCGCTCCATGCGGAACTGGGCGGAGTCGTGGTCTAAGGGGAAGCCGCGCTACAAGGCCATGGTGCTCAGGGGCGAGCCAGGCACCGGGAAGACCAGCTCGGCGCTCGCCCTCGCCAACGACTTCGGGTGGGACGTCGTCGAGATGAACGCCTCCGACCACAGGAACGCCGATTCGATCAAGCGCGTCGCCGGGCTCGGGGCCATATCCCAGACGCTCACTCTGGACGGCGAGTTCCGCTCCACCGCGCAGGGGAAGAGGAAGCTCATAATCCTCGACGAGGCCGACAACCTGTTCGGGAGGGAGGACTACGGCGGCGCGAAGGCGATCGTCGAGGTCATCAGGGAGTCGAGCCAGCCAGTCATACTGATAGTCAACGACTACTACGAGCTGACGAGGAAGGCGTCCGCGCTCAAGACCCTCTCGGACAAGGCGGTGTTCAGGAGGCTGGACGACCGGACGGTCGTCGCGGTGCTGGCGCGCATCGCCAAGGCGGAAGGCGTCACGCTGGGCCAGCCCTCGCTCGAGAAGATCGCGGAGAACGCTGGCGGCGACCTCAGGGCGGCCGTCAACGACCTCCAGATGCTGGTGGAGGGCAGGACGGAGGTGCGGGCGGAGCACACGTCCGTGCTCTCGGAGAGGAACCAGGAGGCGCAGCTGGGCGACTCGCTCAGGGCCATGTTCGGCGCCAAGACGGCCAAGGAGGCCCAGGACGCCACGATGGACCTGGACAAGCTCCCGGAGGAGCTGGAGAAGTGGGTGGAGGAGAGCATCCCGAGCGAGATGAAGGACCCGCGGGACCTCGCGGCCGCCTTCGAGGCCATATCCCGGGCGGACATCTACCTCAGGAGGAGCAGGAAGCTCCAGCACTACGGCATGTGGGCCTACGCGCGCACGATGATGACGGGCGGCGTCGCCCTGTCCAGGAGGTACGGCGCGAGGCCGCACGTCGGCGAGTACGGGTTCCCCAGCCACTTCATGGTCATGTCCCGCGCCAAGGGCGCCAACGCGGCGAGGGAGTCGCTCAGGGCCAAGCTCAGCCCCCAGTTCCACACCTCGGGCAAGGAGTTCAGCGAGGCGGTCCTGCCGGCCCTCGTGACGCTGGCCAGGCGGGAGAGGGGGATACTCCTCAAGCTCGCGGTCGACGCGGAGCTGGACGACGGGGACGTCGCGTACCTCCTCGGCAGCGAGCCGGGCTCGGCCGAGGTCGAGGCGGTGATGGCGAAGGCCCGCGCCTCCAAGGGCGAGGATGACCCGGGCAGGGCCGCGAAGGCCAGGCCGCGCTCGAGGGGCAGGAGCCTCGGGGACTTCTGAGGTGGCCCCATGGACGCGCGCACGAGGGAGCACCTGGAGAAGCAGCAGTACAGGATCATAGGCGACACGGGCGCCGTCAAGCTGTGCCACTGGATGCGCCAGAAGCTGATCCACGGGAGGCCGTGCTACAAGGAGGAGTTCTACGGGATCAGCTCCCACAGGTGCCTCCAGATGACCCCCGCCGTCAACGTCTGCAACTTCAGGTGCCTCTTCTGCTGGCGCTTCCACGGAATGTCCAGCCTCGAGGGCACCGGCTACCCGGGTCCGGAGGAGCTCCTCGAGGGGTGCCTGGAGGAGCAGCGGTCCTTGGTGTCGGGCTTCAAGGGGGACGAGAGGTGCGACCCGGCGCTCTGGGAGGAGTCCAGGAGCCCGGACCAGGTGGCCATCTCCCTGTCCGGGGAGCCGACCCTCTACCCCGAGCTGGGGGAGTTCATCGCGCTGTGCAAGAGGCGGGGCATGACGACCTTCCTCGTCACCAACGGCTCCGTCCCGAAGGCGCTGGCCGATCTCTCCTGCATGCCGACCCAGCTCTACGTCACGGTCGCCGCGCCGAACAGGGAGGTCTTCAAGCGGCTCTGCGTCCCCCAGTTCGACCGCGCCTGGGACAACCTGATGGAGACCCTGGACCTGCTCGGCTCCCTCCCGACGAGGACGGTCGTGAGGCACACCCTGGTGAAGGGCTGGAACCTGGGGTGGGAGGACGACTACGCCAAGCTGGACGAGCGCGCGGACCCGACCTTCGTAGAGTCGAAGGGGTACGTGTTCGTGGGCGACTCCCGCACCAGGATGACGGTCGACAACATGCCCCCGCACTCGTCGGTGAGGGAGTTCTCGTCCCGGCTCGCCCAGAGCCTGTCGCTGGACCAGCTGGCCGAGCGCGAGGACAGCAGGGTGGTGCTGCTTGGGGAGAAGGGCACCGCCCTGAGGGTCAGGGACTGAGCTCACTTCAGCCTGATCGTCTCGAGGTTCAGGGGCGCCCTGGTCTCGATGCCGAACTTCTTGTACAGCGTGCTGGCCAGCTCGCCGCACTTGTACTCCTCCCCGTGGCAGATGATGATCCTCTCCGGCCTCGGCTCCAGGGTGCTGACGTAGTTCACCAGCTGGCGCCTGTCGGAGTGCCCGGAGAAGCCGTCCACGGTCTCGATGTCCATCTTCATGTGGAGGGTGATCGGCTTGCCCCTGTCGTTGATCGTGATGTCGGTCCAGCCCTTCTGGATCTTCCGGCCCATGGTCCCGTCCGCCTGGTACCCCACGAAGACGAGGGTGTTCAGGGGGTTGTCGCACCAGGCCTTGAAGTACTCCATGACCGGCCCGCCGTTCATCATGCCGCTCGTCGCCAGCACTATGCACGACTCGGGGTCGTGGCATATGCGCTCCCTCATGTCGGGGCTGTCGACGCGCTTGAAGACGTCGGACAGGAACGGGTTCTCGCCCATCTGGAAGATCTGCGTCCTGAGCTGGCTGTTGAGGTACTCGGGATAGGCCGTGTGTATGGCCGTCGCCTCGAATATCATGCCGTCCAGGTAGATCGGGACCTTGGGGATCTGGTGGTTCCTCATGAGCTCCTCGAGGACCAGCATGACCTCCTGCGACCTGCCGACCGCGAACACGGGCAGCAGGATCTTGCCCCCCCTCTGCAGGGTCGCGCGCGCGATCTCCCTGATCTGGTTGCCGGCGTCCTGCCTGCTGGGCTGCATGTCGTGGTAGCCGCCGTAGGTCGACTCTATGACGAGCGTCTCGAGCCTCGGGAACTTGTTCACCGAGGCGTTGAAGAGCCAGGACTTCTCGAACTTCATGTCGCCGCTGAAGGCGATGTTATAAAGCCCGTCGCCGACGTGGAAGTGGGCTATGGACGAGCCGAGGATGTGCCCGGCGTTCTGGAGCGTGAGCCTCACGTCGGGGGATATGTCCGTGGTCTCGCCGTACTTCAGGGGTATGCAGTGCATGACCACGTCCCTGATGTGCGACGACTCGTACGGCGCCTTCTTCCCCTCGCCAACGGCGACCTTGATAAAGTCCAGCTGGAGCAGCGACATCAGGTCCCTCGTGGGCGGGGTGCAGTACACGGGCCCCTCGTAGCCGTACTTGTACAGCACGGGCAGCAGGCCGCAGTGGTCCAGGTGCGCGTGCGTGATGACGATGGCGTCGAGCGACTCCAGGGGCATCAGCTCGGGGGCGCTGAGGTAGGGCGTCGAGCCGTTGTCGTCGGCCGAGACGGCCACGCCGCAGTCGATGAGGACCTTGCTCTCCCTGGTCGTGAGGAGCGACGCGCTCCTCCCGACCTCGCGGTACCCGCCGAGGGCTGTGACCCTGAGCCATGTCTCCTCGTTCAGGCGCTGGCGCATGAGCCTCCTGCCGACCTTCCGCAGGAACTCCTTCCTGTCCTCCTGGACCTTCCTGAGGTAGTTCCTGATCTCGCTCACGGTCTTGGAGGGTATCGGGGGAGCGCGCACGACCTTGGCCGCCCAGCCGATCTCCTTCTTGATCTCGTTCAGGATGGCGCCGTGCTTGCCTATCACGAGGCCGGGGGATATCGCTTCTATGGTGACCTCCCCCGTGTCGTCCTCGAAGTAGATGTTGGTGATCTTGGCCTCCTCGGGGATGATCTTCCTGATCTTCTCCTCGGCGCTCTCCGGGCTGGCCAGGGTGCTGGGGTCGGGCCTTATGGCGACCCTCCTCCTCAGCGTCTGGGCCAGCTGCCTCACGAGGTCGTTGTTGGTGGAGAACTCCTCGAGGTTCTTGGTGTAGATGACTATCACTGGACCCTCGAAGTCGATGTCCGTGACCTCGATGTGGGTGGGCAGGGTCTTCTTGACCGCCTCCCTCGCGTCTTCTAGAACCTTCTCTATGCCCATCTGTTCTCACTCAGCTTGAACGTGAACGATCCCCGTACGGTGTGGCCCGGGGTGCCCTCAGTTGAGTTTCATCTTAGCCAGGCGCTTCTGGACTTCCTTGTCGTCCAGGGGCGTGAAGCCCTCCGGCGTGATGGTGGCGACGGTGTAGCCGTCGCCGGAGGCCGAGTCGCGCCTCATGGCGGCGTGCAGCGACCTGATGGCCAGGTCGACGCCGTCGTTGACAGTGAGGTCCTTCTGGTAGTGGTCCTCGAGGACGCCGTACACGTACGGCGAGCCGGAGCCGGTGGTGACGTAGTCGTCGGGGATGGCCCCTCCGACCATGTCCAGGGCGTAGACGTGGCCGCCGTCCTTGTCCACGCCGCCGAGTATGAGGCCCACCCAGTACGGGTAGAACCTGCTGCCCGCGAGTATGTTGGAGGTCAGGGTCGCGCCGGACTTGACCGTCATCGGCTGGCCCCTCTTGAGCTTGTAGAGCTCCACCTCCGCGGTGATGTACCGCGCGAGGGTCTGGGCGTCGCCGACTACCCCCGCGACCGCGAGCCCCATGTTGTCGTCGATCTTGAAAAGCTTCTGCGTGGTCTTGTGGGCTATGAGCGTGCCCATCGTGGCCCTCTTCTCAGTGGCCATGACCACTCCGTCCTTGCAGACGAGGCCTATTGTGGTCGTGCCCTTCTTGACATCTTCAGTGCTTGTCATGGATTAACACCACTGCGAAAATCGGTGTGTTAAAAGCCGTTTTAGAACGCATGACGGTGGCAGTATATAATTGTTTTTCAGGATTGCGAGCTGGCGCCCCTGCCAGGCTCCCATCAGCCAGGGGCAACGTTTAAGGCCGATGGGGGAGAATAGTATCCCTGAGATGGGTAGCCTGTAAGTCCCTTCCTTGGTTGCACGCGACCCTTGTGGACACCGTGCTCCTAGAACTGGATTCGGAAGGGCCTGGCGTCAGGAAACCGATTGCCTGCCCATCTCACCCTTCTTCGTCGCTAGACTTAATACCTGAACGGTCGATAGGCACAGCAGAGGCCCCCCGATGAGGATACTGGTGGTGGACGACTCCGAGGCCTTCAGGAGGGTCATGACGGAGCTGCTCATGAAGGCGGGCTACGGCGACGTCAGGGGCGCCGGAGGGTACGAGGAGGCCCTGGCCGCATACGCGGAGGCCCGCCCGGACATCGTCTTCGTCGACATGGTCCTGCCCGGCCGCTCCGGCGTGGACCTCACGAAGGCGATACTGGGAGCCGACCCGAAGGCCAGGATCATCGCCATGAGCTCGATAGTGAACAAGTCGATGATCAAGGAGAGCCTCGAGGCGGGCGCCAAGGACTTCATCCTGAAGCCGACGAACGCCATGGCCCTCGGCTCGATCCTGTCCATGTGGGGTGGTTAGACGAGCCTGTTCCACTTCAAGAAGGGCAAGGACGCCAGGGCCGTCAAGGTGGCGGGCCCGGACGCCGCCCGCAGGTACGACCTCCGTCCGGGCAGGTGCTACGTGGTCGAGGAGGCGCCCCCGTCGGTGAGCTTCGACGCCTTCGCCAGCCTCGTGTCGGCCCCCGGCGGCGGGGCCGCGGGGATGGCCGTCACCAGGCAGCACCCCGACCTCGTCAGGCAGAGGTACGGCCTGGAGAGGACCCCGGTCTACTGGCTCGCCACGCGCGCGGGCGAGGGCGTCATATCCCCCACCAACCTCGGCATATTGACCCAGACGCTGGTGAAGTTCATCGGGGATAACGACGACGGCGTCATACTCCTGGACGGGCTCGAGTACCTCGTCTCCAACAACGACTTCGGGAAGGTCCTCAAGGTCGTGGACCAGGTCCACGACCACATATCTCAGAGCGGCTCGAGGCTCATCCTCCCAGTCGACCCGAGGGCCTTCGAGCCCAGGGAGCTCGCCCTCCTCGAGAGGAACATGGACAGGATAGCCGGGGCGACGGACGAGGGCTGAGGCCCTCAGGCGGCGAACAGCGCCGTGGACACGAACACGCCCTGCGACACCATCACGCATGCGCCGGTGGACCTCTCCAGGTCGCGCCGGTCCCCGCCACCCTCTATGCCCCACACGAAGTAGCACACGGCCGCGTTCATCTCCGCCAGGAAGAGCCCCAGGGTCAGGAGCATCGCCCCCGCGGCCGCCGAGCCGTCCCCGCCCGCCACCGAGGCCAGCGACACGAACACGCCGAACGTGACCCCGAGCACCAGCGGGCCGAGGAAGTGCGCCGTCATCCTCATCATGGATATCGTCGGCCTGAGCCTCATCTTCAGCGCGGCCTCGATCTCCGACAGCTCCCTGAGGTACGAGGCGATGTCCATCGCGAGCATCCCCGCCCCGGCCTCGTCCTTCGCGGACGCCCTGGCCACCACCTTCAGCGCCTCCGAGGGGTTGGAGCGCGCCCCCCGCGCCTCCGAGTCGACGGCCCTGTCGAGCCCCTGGCCCATGACGAAGGCCCTCAGGCACAGCCTCCTCCCCAGGGGGCGCCCCGCGGCGCCCTCCGAGGCCTCGTCGAGGGCGGACTCGAAGTTGTCCCCTTCCAGCATCCGCGCCCCGGCCCTGAAGAGGAGGTCCTGGACCTCATCGTCCACGGAGGCGGCCCGTGCCCCGCGCCGTCTGCCCGAGGCGACGAGGACGGCGGACGCCGGCAGGGTCCCGGCGAGCAGCACCAGCGGCGCGTGGTCCCCCGGCCCGAGGAGCCAGTAGGCGGAGGCCGAGCAGGCGGCGCCCAAGGCGATGGCGGCGGCCCAGCCGCCCACGCCCCGCCCGCTGGCGTCCCGCGGCCCGTCGACGGGCCTCCGCGACACCGCGTCCATCGCGACCAGCAGCGCCACGGCCGGGAACATCAGGTCCATCACGACGGCGGTCTCGAACGCCATGCCTCCGCCGGCCGTGGGGCCCCGGTCGGGCGCGGCCCCGGACCAGATGTCCCACGAGAGCATGGGCATGAACGAGCCCACCATGATGGGGAGGAGGATGCCCAGGGCGAACAGGAGCATGCTGGGCGTGGAGAGGGAGAGGGCGTACTCCTCCACCCTCCTCTTGGCCCCGGCGACCATGGCCCTGTTGGCCCTCTCAAGCGCCCTCCGCTTCCCCTCGTCGGTCGCCTCCTTGGAGGCGACCACTATCGCGTTCAGGGAGGTCTTGAGCTCGGAGCTGAACCTCTCCCAGCGGCCCCCGAGGGCGTGGAGCGCCTCCTCGAAGCCCGTGTGGGTGCCGGTGACGACCTCCCACATGCACCTCCTCAGCTCCGCGGCGAAGGCCGAGCCCCCTCCGCTCGCGAACATGATGCTCCTGGGCAGCGAGGCGTCCTGCCTGACGCCCATGACCATGAGGTTGACCGCGTCCGCGGCCCCCCTCATGACCTCGGACGCCCGGCGCCTGGCCGCGGAGGACGGGTACGACACGAAGTAGAGGTAGCAGAGCGCTGGGAGAGCGGCGCAGAGGAGGAGGGCGGAGAGCTGCGAGGGCCGGTCAAGGAAGACGAGGGACACGGCCAGCGCGGCCGAGGACGCCGCGGCGCCCATGGCCGCGGCCCCCTTCGCGCCTGCCACGACCGCCTCCGGGCTGCACGGGACGCCCCCCGCGTCGAGGTCGGCCGAGATCGCGTCCAAGCGGGCACGGGCGTCCGGGCCGCGCCTCGCCCTGGCCGCCTCCTTCGCCGCGCTCACGCCGAAGGGCCCCCCGGCCCTCGCCATCGCCGCGCAGGCCCTCGCGTACCCCCTGTGGCGCGCCTCAGGTCCCCTTCGTCCTCCCGTCGTACCACGCCTCCCACGCCTTCAGCGCCTCGTCCGGCCCGTCCGGGGAGAAGAGGCACTTGACGAGCATCTCGTTCGAGGCCACGCGCAGCGCGTCGCCCGCGCCCGGAGCGCGCGCGTCCGCGCCCGCGTCGGCGGCCATCCTCTGGTCGCTGTGCGCCCTCCTCCTGACGATATCGAGCACGTGCTCGGGCGAGGTGCCCAGCGCCCCGGCGATCCCCTGGACCGTCTTGGACCCCGTGGAGAATGCCTCGGTGGGCTTGGCGCACCCGCACCCGGGCTGCATCGAGAAGAGGGGCACCAGGCGGGTCCCTCCCCCCTCGTGCCTGACCTCCGCGACCTCCACGACCTTCCTGTGGAACGCGGAGCCGTCGGGGGTCCTGATCAGGCCTATGACCACCACGATGTCGGTCGACGAGAACGCCCTCTCCGACACCCCGAGGTCCTCGACCGCCCTGTCGAGGACGCCCCTCGCGGAGTTGCCGTGGATGGTCCCGAGCACGGACGAGCCGGCGCTGCCGGCCCTCATGCTCTCGTAGAGGACCCTCGCCTCCGAGCCCCTCACCTCGCCTATCACGATGGCGCTCTCGCCCATCCGGAGGGACACGCGCAGCGTGTCCTCCGCGGAGACCTCGTTGGGCCCCTCGCCCCCGCCGAACCGCAGCGTCTGCACGTCGTACCCGAGCTGGCGCATCCTCCTCACGGGTATCTCGGGGGTGTCCTCAATGAGGAGGACCCTCTGCGTGAGGGGGAACTCGAGCATCATGGCTCCCAGGAGCGTCGTCTTGCCCGCCCCCCTGGAGCCCGCTATGAGGACCGCCCTCCTCCCAAGCACGCACGCCCACAGGAAGCTCGCGAGCAGGGGGGACACCGAGTCCTTGGCTATCAGCGCGGGGAGGGTGAGCACGCTGGTGGAGTGCTTCCTGATCGCGAGGGAGACGCCCCTCTCGCTTATCGGGGGCCCGACCAGGGTCACCCTGCACCCGAGCCTCGGGATGTCGGCCTCGAGCACGGGGCGGGCCTCCGAGAAGGGCATGCCCGTCTCGAGCTTGATGCGCGACACGAGCCCCTGGAGGTCGTCCATCCCCACGAAGACGTTCGTCCGACACTTCTGTCCGACGCCCCTCAGAGCATCCGACCTGAGGACCACGAAGGCGGGCGTCTGGCTGGAGGGGGCGTTGACGTAGATGTCCTGCACCGCGCGGTCCTCGAACAGGGTCTCGAGGACCCCGTAGCCTGCGGTGTACTTCGAGGCGAGCTCGGCGAGCCTGTCGACCTCGGCGGCGAGGGCGCGGCCCTTCCGGCCCTCGCCCATCCTCGCGAGCCTCTCGTGGACCATGTCCTTCGCCCGGGCCTTGATGAACGGCCTGAGCGCGGCCATCGAGGAGAGGTCCAGGTCAGGGGGCGGGGAGGCGGTGATCTCGTCTATCACCTCGGCGACGACCTTGACGAGGGCGGGGCTCAGCTCGTACTCCGGCGGCCGGACCTCGTAGACGGCGCTGGTCTCCCCGGCCACGGACGATATCACCACCGGCACCCCGTTGACCGAGTAGGATGCCAGGTCGGCCCCGCGCGCCGCGCCCCGCTCCAGCCAGGTGGAAGTGAAGCAGGGCCTCCTGTCGTCCCCGCCGGCCGTCGCCGGCGCCCCCAGCTCCAGGAGCACGGGCTGGGCCGGGCCGTCGGATGACACTATCCTCGGAGGCCTGCCGGCGGGGGGCACTCAGCCGCCCCCTTGGTCGGGCCGTCCCGCCAGCGCGACCGCCGACACGCAGCCCCGGAGGCGCGGGCACGCCACGGACGATAGCTCCCTCGCGAGCACATCGGACAGGGAGGCCCTCGACTCGGAGAAGGACACCGGGTCCGCCCTGACCCTGCGGACCAGCTCGGAGGCCAGCCTCACCCTGCTGGCGGGGCATGTCCGACACCTCTTGTCGGACGGTTCGCCCGGCCGCTCCCCGAGCCTCCTCAGCGCAGCGAGCGAGGCCGCCGCGGAGCGCAGCCCCCAGATCCTCTCGGACCTGTACCTCACGTCGATGTATCTGCGGAGCACGACCGCCTCCGGGACCACCCCGGAGGCGAGGACGTTCACAATCCCCGCGGCGCACCTGGCGTTGTCTATGCTCTGGGCGCCGCTGCAGTCCCTGCAGTCGACCTCGAGGGTCATCCCCTCGTCCTCGACGAACCTGTGGTCGCAAGTCCTGTCCGCGTCCAGGCACGGGACCAGCTTCTTCGAAGGCCTTCCCCTGGTCGGTGTCATCGTGTCATGGACCGGGGGCTCGGTTCTTCTACAGTGCGCGCGTCCGTAGGCTACATGTAGCCGGGGCGGAGAAGCCCGCCCCCTCTCCTCCTCGGCCCCATGAAGCGGGACACGGAAGGCGTCGGCGGGTTCTTCGAGGACCTCCCGGTCCTCGCCTTCGTCCTGGCGGGCGTGCTCTCGGTCGCGGGGACCGCCGCCTGGACCGGTGAGGCGCTGTCCGATGGGGAAGGGCGGGAGACGCTCGAGTCGGCCGCCCGCCTCCTCGCGGCGTCGGTCGCGACCGAGCTCACCCGCGCGGGGGCGCTGCCGTCGGCGGACTCGGTCCGCGGGGCGAACCTCTCGGGCCCGGTCGGCGGGCTTGCGGAGGGAATGTGCGCCATCGTCTCCGTCTGGTGTCTCCACCCGGCGTCAGAGCTCCTGATCATTGTGGTCACCGCCGAGGGCGAACCGTCCGAGGCCTTCTCGGCGCGCGAGCTCCTGAACGTCCTGTGCGCGGGCGGCGTGGTCGGGATAGCGGAGGTGAGGGTCCTTGTGTGGGAGGCGCAGTAGGGACGACGGCGCCCAGCTGGCCCTGCTGGACGCGATGGTCTTCTTCGCCGTCTCCACGGTCATCTGCGGCGTCATGACCTCGTACGCGGGGTCGCACGCTGACGGGCAGGGCGACGCCCTCCTGTCCTCGGCGGACCCCGACAGCCTGCTCTCCGTCTACCTGGAGGCGTCCCTCGGGGGAGCCTTCGTGGTCGACGCCCTCGGCCTCGAGCTGACGGGCCAGGAGAGGTTCGGGGAACTGCTGCTCCTCCTCGCGGGGATGGCGCTGGACGGCCGCCCCATGGAGCCGTACGGGCCGCTCCTCGCCCGGTGCGGCGAGGTGCTGGCGTCCACCTGCCTGCCTTGGTCGTCGTGCATCTCCGTGTGCTGCGACGACGGCGCGCAGTGGGTCACGCTGATGGTCATGGGGCAGGAGCCGGACGGCCGGGCGGACGTCGCCTCGGCCTCCCAGAGCCTGGGCGTGCACGGGCAGGCCGCGCTCCGCGCGACGCTGGTCCTATCTCCACCCCTTCTTCCTCATCTGGGGTAGGTCCGACCTGGTGACCTTGATCTTCGCCCTGGCGTACCTCTCGCCCCTCATGAGCTCCTTGAACTGGACGACGCCCATGGAGACGGTGAAGACGAGCGCGGCGTAGATGTAGAGGTCTTCGTCCATCCTCGTGTAGAGGTACGCGAGCACGACCGCCACCGAGGCGAGCACATAGACGACGTATGTGAGCGGGCCCCGGGGGATGTCTATGACCTTCACGTCCCCGAGGCACCGGGAGCACCTGTCCCTCATGCTGTACCACGGCTTGACCCTGAGCTCCTTGCACTTCGGGCAGTAGAGGTACTTCACGGCAGGGGAGAGAGCGGGGGAGGTATTTATTATGGTCTGGCAACGATGGAGGCAATGGGTCGGGATGTCCCGCATGGCGCAGACAAAAGGGTCAGGGCGGAAGGGCGAGGAGAGCTACACCAAGGACGAGCAGCGCTTCCTGGCCGGCCTGAGGCGGTCCGGCGGCCGGACGTGCCGGCGGTGCAAGTGGCTCTCGGTGCGCGGCCAGCAGAGGGGCTGCTTCCCCGAGGGCAATTATCGCAAGTTCCTGTCGGCCGACGAGTACGAGTCGGGGTGCGAGCTCTTCTCCCCGAGGACGTGATCGCGTGGGCGGGCAGGCGCAGGCATGCCTGGCCAACCTTTATGCCGCCATGGTCGAATCGCGCATCGGTGATGCGCCTTGGTCGGCGGGTTCGGTCCATCGTCGGGCATGTCTGCGGCACTGTGCGAGTCCAATGAGAGCCGGCTCGCCAACGCGCCGCGGGCGGGAGGTCCAGCGCTCTTCGCGCTCGGGTTCTCAATCGTCTTCTTCGGGGTGCTGTCGGGCATGTGCATGCTGCACTTCGAGGAGGAGCTGCTCGGCACGGCGATACTCGCGGGCACCGCGGCGTCGGTCGCCCTCATGGTCGCCTACGGTCTGAGGATGAACAGGGCGGGCTCCTGACGGAATACCCTGCCGGCTGAAGGAACGGGTGCAGGGACACAGGCCCGGACCGCGGTGCATGGCAGCGAGGGTTTTAATGAAGCGAAGGCGATACTGCACCCAGTGAGAGTCTGAATTCGGGAGTACCAAGCGGCCTTCCATCTACGGATGCGTGGCTATCTCGGTCCGCTGACCCCGACAGGTCATGGATTCGCGGTCCGGCAGAAGAATCGGAGAACGGAGACCAGACCTCGGACTCTGTCACGGCCATCGTTTCGATTGCATGGAACATCCGCAGAATCTTCGTGGTCCTTCTGACATTCCTGGTGATCTTGATGATCTTCCTGATGGCGTCGCTCTACTTGGCGTTGGCCGACGCACCTTCTGAAGCCGGTGTCACGGTTGCTATCATCGTCTCAGCGCTTGTTGGGGTGGCGGGCGCGTGGTACGCCATCGACTCGAAACGTTTGAGCAGATGACGCCTATGTTGCCAGTCTGCTTCCGCAATCTCACCTGAGCCATAAGGTGCAGGGGCGCGGATTCGAACCGCGGAACCACTTCTGGACAAGGTCCTAAGCCTTGCGCCGTTGGCCTGTCTTGGCTACCCCTGCACGGCGTGCGTGACGCATCATTGGCTCCGTATAAGAAGGAATCGCAGACCCTGAGCCCTCAGGCCCTGGCCCCCCGGGACGACGCGACGTCCTCGATCACGGCCCTGAGTATCGCGATGGCCGCCTCCCGCTTCGCGGGGAAGGCGCGGACCTTGATGCGCACGGCGACGACGTCCTCCCCCCCGCCGAGTACCAGCTCCCCGGCGAAGGCGCGCTGCTTGTCGAACCTAAGGAAGAGCTGGCACGACTCATCGACCCTCCTCTCAAGGGTCGAGGCGACTTCCTGCAGGTCGCCGGGCGACATCCTGCCGAGCATATCCAGTATGGCGGCCTCGTCCTCCACGGACGACTCGAGGACCTCTATCGCGTTCCCGAAGTGCCCCTCGGTCATGGTCCTGGCCACCGGCGCTTCCCCGACGACCGTCCTCAGGGCCGCCTCGACCCTGGAGCAGTCCTCGGTCGCATGGCATATGGTCCTGGCATGGAGCGAAGAGAGCCTGCGCGTCACTCACACTCAATCGCCCAACGGATATGTAAAACCGCGCGGCCCCGCCGAGGGGCCATGCCAGGTCATGTCAATGCAGGCGCCGAACCTGTAGGTGGGAGAATACTTAATACGTATAACACGCTAACAACGAAAACGGTGTCCCCGGTGATGGAGATCAGGTTTCACGGGCGAGGTGGCCAGGGAGTGGTCATCGCGTCCGAGGTCCTGGCGAAGGCCGCGTTCCGGATGGGCTTCGAGGTCTCCTCTTTTCCGTTCTTCGGAGTCGAGCGCAGGGGCGCTCCCGTGACCGCCTTCGCCCGCATCGACAGGAAGCCGATCAGGAACAAGTCCAGCATCTACGAGCCGGACTACGTCGTGGTCCTGGACAGCTCGCTCCTCAGGGGCGTGGACGTCCTCGAGGGGCTCAAGGCCGGCGGCAAGGTCCTGATCAACTACCCGGACGGAAGCCCGCTGCCAGCGCTGCCACCGGCCTACAAGTACTACGTCCTCGACGCCAACGCCATAGCCGCCGCCCACGGCATAGGCTCGAAGGTCACCCCGATCGTGAACACGGCCATCATGGGCGGGTTCGCCAGGATGTGCGACTGGGTTTCCATGGACGCGATGGTCGAGACCATCAGGGCCGTCGCCCCCGTGAAGAAGGAGGAGAACGTCGCCGCAGCGCGCGAGGCCTACGAGAGGACCAGGGAGGCCGCCTGATGACCAAGAGCTACGAGGAGATCCCCCTCACGCCCATCTCAGACTCGCCGAGCACCATCAACATGACGGGCCTCTGGAGGGCCTTCCGGCCCATGGTGGACATCTCCAGGTGCAAGAGGTGCACCCTCTGCTGGAAGTTCTGCCCCGACGCGGCCATCACACTGGTCGACGGCGTCCCTGTCATCGACCTCAAGTACTGCAAGGGGTGCGGGATCTGCGCCTACGAGTGCCCCGCGGAGTGCATCGAGATGGTGAAGGAGGGGAGCGCATGAGGATGGTAATGACCGGCAACTACGCCTCCGCCTACGGCGCGAAGGTGTCCAAGGCGCAGGTCATCGCGGCCTACCCCATAACCCCCCAGACGTCCATCGTGGAGAAGCTCGCGGACTTCGTGTCCTCGGGCGAGATGAAGGCCAAGTTCATCCCGGTCGAGAGCGAGCACAGCGCCATGGCCGCGTGCGTCGCCGCGTCGACCGCGGGGGCCAGGACGTACACCGCGACCAGCTCGCACGGCCTCACCCTCATGCACGAGGTGCTGATGTGGGCCTCGGCCGCGCGCCTGCCCGTCGTCATGACGAACGTGAGCAGGGCGATGGCGCCCCCGTGGAGCGTCTGGGCGGACCACATGGACTCCGTCGCGCAGCGCGACACGGGATGGCTCCAGTTCTTCTGCGAGGGCAACCAGGAGGTCCTCGACACGATCATCATGGCGTACAAGGTCTGCGAGAGCAGGGGGGTGATGCTCCCCGCGATGATCATCGAGGACGCGTTCATACTCTCGCACACGTCGGAGCCGGTCGACGTCCCCGAGCAGGAGCTCGTCGACTCGTTCCTGCCGCCCTACGACCCCGAGCTCAGGATCGAGCCCGGCAAGGCGCGGGGCTTCGGCTCCCTGGTCCGGCCGGACCAGTACATGGAGTTCAGGTACAAGGCCATGCTCGCCATGAGGGACGCGCACGACAGGTTCCTCAGGGTCGAGAAGGAGTTCAAGCAGGTCTTCGGGCGCGAGTACGGCGGCCTCCTCGACGCCTACAGGTGCGACGACGCCGAGGTCGTGCTCGTCGCGGCCGGATCGGTCGCGGCCACGGCAAAGGACGTCGTCGACGCGCTGAGGGAGAAGGGCCAGCCGGTCGGGCTGGCCCGGCTGAGGGGGTTCAGGCCGTTCCCCCACGAGGAGTTCAGGGCCCTGGCCCCCAAGGTCGCGGGCATAGGCGTGCTCGACAGGTCGTACACCTTCGGCCCCGCGGGGGCGTTCTACACCGAGGTCAAGGCCTCGCTCTACAGCTGCCAGAAGCGCCCGGTGATGAAGAACTACATCGCGGGCCTGGGCGGCAGGGACATCACCCCCAGGATCATCGAGAGGATCTTCGAGGACATCCAGCTCACGACCAAGAGGGGCGGGGGCGACGAGGTCGAGTGGGTCGACGTCGCGGGCCTTCCGAGGAGGTGGCGCTGATGGGCAAGACGACGATACCCGAGGAGGAGTTCGCCTACCCGGGCAGCACCGGCTGCCCCGGGTGCGGCGCGAACCTCGTGATGAGGTACCTCCTGAAGGGCCTCGGCGAGAGGACCGTCCTGTCCATACCCGCCTGCTGCTGGGCGGTCATGCCCGGCTACTGGCCGAGCAACTGCCTGAAGGTCCCCATACTGTACACGGCCTTCGAGGCCACGGGCGCCGGCATATCCGGGCTGAGGGCCGCGTTCGACATCAAGGGCATGGAGGACGTCACGGTCGTGGGCTTCGCCGGGGATGGCGGGACCGTGGACATAGGGCTGCAGGCGCTGTCCGGCGCGGCGGAGAGGCAGACCGACGCCATATACGTCATGTACGACAACGAGGCGTACATGAACACCGGGATACAGAGGAGCGGCTCGACCCCCTGGGGCGCCTGGACGACCACGACCCCCGTGGGGAGCAACCACGAGTACAAGCACGAGCCGAAGAAGGACATCATGGCGATCATGGAGGCCCACGGGATCCCGTACGCAGCCACCCTGTCGGTGGCGCACCCGGAGGACTTCGTCAAGAAGGCGCAGAAGGCCAAGTCGGTCAAGGGACTGAGGTTCATGCACGCCCTCTCGCCCTGCCCGCCAGGGTGGCGCCTCAACCCCCAGCTCACGGTGGAGATAGCCCGCCTGGCCGTCGACACACACCTCTTCCCGCTCTACGAGATAGAGGGCGGGAGGCTCAGGATCACCAGGAAGGGGAAGGGCACCCCGGTCAGGGAGTACCTCAAGCTGCAGGGCAGGTTCTCGCACCTGACGGACGAGGAGGCCGACGCCATACAGAGGGCGGTCGACGCCCGGTGGGCCGCGCTCCTCGAGAGGGAGGAGAAGGACGCCTGACGGCGTCACGCGACCTTGAGCAGCCTCTTCCTCCTGTACCCGGTCACGACCTTCACGGTGCCCCTCAGCTCCGCGTCCAGGGCGGGGTCGCCGGTGTCCACCCTGAGGAGGGGGGTGCCGCGCAGCTTCGAAGGGCTCGCCACGACGACTATGTTCGCCCTCCCGACCTTCCGCACGACCCTGGGGGATATCTGCTGGTTCCCCCTCCCGAGGAAGAACCCCTGGGCGCCGATGGGCGACACCACTATCCTCGCGTCCGCGTGCTCCTCGAGCTCCCTGAGCAGGTCGGCCTCGGTCGCGTCCGCGCGCACGCGCCCGCGGTCCCTGTAGACGTCGACCCCGAGGAGGGACTTCAGCTGCCCCATCGACCTCGCGATCCGGGCGGTGGTGCCCCCGGGCCCGACGATGTAGGTGACGCCGGGCTCCATGCAGTCGGCGATGTACTGGCCGATCTCGTCGGCCTCGTCGTCGGCGGTCCCGGAGGAGTACGACTCCTTCCCGGACTGCACGTGCTCGGCGACGTCCGGGGTGAGGGCGACGCCGAAGAGCCTCGCCTTGACCTCGCCCATCCTGAACGACTCCTCGTCGACGTCCATGACCTCCGCCTCCCTCACCGCCTTCGAGCGCGAGAAGGCCGCGAGGAGGTCGCCCAGCTCCGAGGGAGTGTTGAGGAAGACGGCGGAGTGCATCTTGACGCCAGAGGGCACGCCCAGGACCGGCATGTCCGAGCCCGCCTCCGCGAGGACGTCCCTCGCCGTCCCGTCGCCGCCGACGAAGACGACCAGGTCCGCGCCATTGGACACGAAGGCCTTCACGGCCTCGCGCGTGTCGCGCGCGGATGTGACCTCGGCGTGCCCGCACACGACTTCGTGCCCGACCCCGGCGGCCTTGAACACCTCCTCTCCCATCTCGCCCCCGCAGGTCAGGAAACGGACTTCGCCGACCTTGCCGGGGACGGACCGGAGCGCCTCGGCCGCCCTGTCGGCCGACGTCCTGCGGGCGCCGCGTCTCAGCGCCTCGTCCAGGACGCCCTCCCCGTCGGTGCCCTTGAGGCCCACCGGTCCCCCCATCCCCGCGACCGGGTTGACCACGAAGCCCACAGTCAGCATCGGGGATGTCAGGAGGTTATGGGTAGAAACGCTTTGTGCAGAGCGACGGTGCCGCTGCTGGTCAGGTCAGAAATCGCTAGAAGGAGGCCCTGCGGGCCTCCGTTTCGGGGTTTGCAGGCTCAAGATGCGGGCTCTTCCGACGGCGGCTCGGCGAAGTCCGCGACGTCCGACATGGACTCGAATGTCCAGGCGCACAGGGGCTCCCAGGCCTCCGTCCCGTCCGATGGTCCGGCGGCGACCATCAGGTGGACCTTGACCTGCTCCCCGTCCTCGTACCTGTCCTTCGAGATGAAGACCTTCCCTGGAAGCTGGCTGAGCCTCCTCAGCGCGCCCGAGCGCACGGGGACGGAGATCTCCCCGACCTCGGAGCTGTCCGAGAGGGTCTGGATGTCCTCGGCGCACTGCCCGAAAAGGTGGCGCAGCTGCCCCTCGAGCCGCACCATCCTCATGGTGTCCCACTCCTCGTCGTCCATGGTCGAGTAGGCCAGCCACTCCCTCATGCCCTTCACCAGGTCGGCCAAAGCAGTTCACCTCCTCGGGACCCGCTCTCCTGCCACCTCAGAAGGACCCGGGGCCGAAGTTGCCCAGCATCGGGTTGAGGTCGGCGTGTATGAACTGCTCGTGCTCCTGCGGCGGCCTGACGGGCATCGGCTCCTCGAAGGCGTCCCCGTACCCGACGACGTCCTCCATGAGGGTCGACACGTACGAGCTGGTCTGGTCGCTGACGCTCTCGACGATCTTCATGACGCTCCTGTCTATGACCTTCAGCGCCTCGGACATTGGGATGTCGTCGGCGAGGCCCACGAGCTTGTTGTTGTCCAGGACGATCGTGAAGCTGGCGCTCTCCTTGAGCTTGGCCAGCCCGTCGGCGGCGGCCTCGGACCTGCCCTCGTGCTCGAAGGGCATGATCGGCAGCGCGAACGAGACGGCGTTCGTCTCCCTGGCGACGCTCGCGACCACCGGCGCCACGCCGGTCCCGGTCCCGCCGCCCATCCCTGCCACCACGAATATGATGTCGTAGCCCCTGATCGCCTCGCGGATGACCTCGCGCGCCTTCTCGGCACAGTGCTCCCCGACCTCGGGGTACCCTCCGGCGTCCTTGCCGAAGGCCACGTTCTTGCCTATCAGCACCTTCCTGTGGGCGTCGACCTTCTTCAGGTGCTCCTCGTCGGTGTTGATCGCGACGGTCTCCACCCTGTTGTGCTTCCAGTACATCCCGTGCACTATGTTCGAGCCAGCTCCGCCGCATCCCACGACCGCGATGGTCGGCTCTCCCAAGCTCACTCCAAGCGAGTTTAGTATCTCCTCGGTCCTGCTCCCTTCTTCCGCCGTCATCCTTCCTGGCCTCCGTGCGCCGCCGCGATGGAGGGGAGACCCTCGTCGAGAGTCTCCCCCACCAGTGCGTTCTCCGTCCTCTACGGGTGCCTATGTCTTCGGGACCACCTTGACCGCGCTCCGCTGCTGGTTCGCGTCCATCTTCAGCGTCTCCACATGCTCCGTGCGGAGGAACTGGTGGCGCGCGCAGTCGGCCAGTGCCTCGGACGTCGAGTTGTAGACGCCCTCGGCCACCAGGTGCGCGATCGTGTCCAGAACGAGCGGTGGCAGTTCCACGACGACCTCGTTCAGCTTCTTGGTCCCCTCGGCACACCCGATCTTCGCCTCAACGTACGCGCGTATCGCGGCGCGCGCAAGTTGGGACCTGTTGGAGAACTCGTTGCTAGCCGAGATGAACTCGTCTATCAGACGCAGGTCGTCCGCGTCCAACCGAAGAGTTATCCGCTCGTTCTCCAAGGGGTCGTTCAAGTGTGCATCCCATCCCGATTTTCAGACGCAGAAGGGACATATGTCATACGACCGTATATATAGGTATCCGAAATGTCACATTTCGTCTGATTATGTCATATCGGCCTACTGGCGGCCGTCCAACGGGGGGCGTCGGGGCGCGTCCCGGTATGACGTCCCGGCCCTGATTGACGCTGGGCGGTCATACGCAGAGAAGGTTTATCATCCTGTTGCGGGATGCGTCGGCACCGCAGTTGGGGGGCCAACAGATTGGAGACCGAGGGTTCTAGCGACGGAGCATGCCATTGCAGGGACAGGCGCCTGCTGCTGGTCGTGGGCCTCGGGATGGCGCTGTTCATCGCGGGCTTCCTCATCTCCGTCGCCTCGCTGTCCGGGCCGGGGACGGTCCCCGCGGAGGAGACGAGCTACCTCGCCAGCGAGTCCGCGTCGGACGGCCAGCCGCTGTCCCTCTTCATGGGCCTGCTCCTGAGCCTCGCGGGCGTCGTGCTGGCCACGGCGGCCCCGGCGGTGTTCTTCATACACGCGCGCAACGGCTCCGCGTGACCGCCCGCGCCCTCGAATAACCTTTTATCGCCCTCGGCCATTCCGTCCTGGGCTGGCTGAAGACGATGACCCTGGACTTCTCCGCGATAGAGGCCAAGTGGCGGGACGCCTGGTACGAGGCGAGGATAAACGAGTCCGAGCCCGAGCCCGGCAAGAAGAAGTTCTTCATGATCTTCGCCTACCCCGGGGTCACGGGCTACCTACACGTCGGCCACATGCGGGGGTACAGCGTGACGGACGCCATCGTCCGCTACAAGCTCATGACGGGCCACAGGGTGCTCTTCCCGGTGGGCACCCACGCGACGGGGAACGGCGCCATAAGCCTGGCCCGCAGGATCCAGAGGCGGGACCCCGCGATAATAGACCTCCTCACCGCGAACGGATGCACCCAGGAGCAGCTCTCGAAGATGTCCGACCCGATGGAGGTCGTGAGGTTCTTCAACTCCGTGTACGTGAACGACTACTGGAAGCGCTTCGGGTTCATGTCCGACTGGCGCAGGTTCACGTCGACCATCAACCCCGACTACTCGAAGTTCATAGAGTGGCAGATGAGG
Source organism: Thermoplasmatota archaeon (assembly GCA_040751795.1). Lineage (GTDB taxonomy): Archaea > Thermoplasmatota > Thermoplasmata > UBA10834 > UBA10834 > UBA9653. The sequence continues at coordinate 365,077 of JBFMHR010000002.1, forward strand.
AAGCTGATGTCCCGCGGGCTACTCGTCCAGAGGCCGTACTACGCCCCGGCGTGCCTCGAGCACGGCCCCGTCGCCGTCGACGCGTCGGAGACGGACATAATGAGGGGCGGGAACGCTGAGGTCCTGGAGTACACGCTGCTCAAGTTCGACCTCGAGGACGGGAGGAAGCTCGTGGCGGCCACGCTCAGGCCAGAGACCGTCTTCGGCTTGACCAACTTCTGGGTCAACCCCGACGTCGAGTACGTCGACGTGGGAATCAGGGGCGAGACGTGGGTGGTGAGCCGGCCTGCCGCGGAGAAGCTGGCGCTGCAGATGGACGACGTGAAGGTCGCCGGCGCCGCGGACGGCAGGTCTCTCATGGGGAAGAGGTGCAGGGCGCCCTACACTGGCAAGTCGATACCCATCTTCCCGTCGAAGCTGTGCGACCCGAACGTGGGGACGGGCCTCGTCATGAGCGTCCCCTCCGACGCCCCGGTCGACTGGATAGGCCTCGTCGAGCTCGGGAGGGACGAGGCCTCGATGAGGACGTACGGCATCACCAGGGAGATGGTCGAGTCGGCGGCGCCCGTCGCCATCATAGACACCCCCGGATGGGGCCCGATGCCCGCCGTCGAGATAACCCGGAGGATGGGCATCGAATCGCTGGAGGACCCGAAGCTCGAGGAGGCCACCAAGGAGGTCTACAAGAGCGGCTTCCACAAGGGCGTCATGAACTCGGCGTGCGGCGCGTTCGCCGGGCAGCCGGTCGAGCGCGCCAAGGACGCGATCCGCGAGGAGCTCATGGCGAACGGCCAGGCCGCGGCCATGCACGACCTCTCGGAGGAGGTGCTGTGCAGGTGCGGGGGGAAGGTGTACGTCAAGAAGATCCCCGACCAGTGGTTCATAGACTACGCGAACCCGGGGCTGAAGGAGCGCTCCAAGGAGCACGCGACCACGATGAACATCCTCCCCAAGGAGTACTTCGACAACATCCAGTCCGTCCTGGACTGGTACAGGGAGCGCGCCTCCGTGAGGCTGGGGAACTGGCTCGGGACCAGGTTCCCGTACGACCCCAAGTGGATCATCGAGGCGATAGCGGACTCCACCCTCTACCCCGTATACTACATAATCTCCATGTACGCCAACCAGGGCCTCGTCAGGCCGGAGGCGATGACCGAGGAGTTCTTCGACCACGTGCTCCTCGGGGAGGGCACGCCGGAGGAGGTCCAGAGGGCGACTGGGGTCCCTGCCGAGACGCTCCGGAGGATCAGGGGCGAGTTCGAGTACTGGTACCCCCTGGACGTCAACCTCGGCGGCAAGGAGCACATGACCGTCCACTTCCCGGTCTTCCTGATGAACCACGTGGCGGTCCTCAGGCCGCAGCACTGGCCCAGGGGCATACTCGTCAACTGGTACATCACGTCGAGCGGGGGGAAGATCTCCAAGTCGAAGGGCGGGGCCCAGCCCATACCCGACGCGGCGGAGCGGTTCGGCGTCGACGCCCTCAGGCTGTTCTACGCGCACGTCGCCTCGCTGTACGTCGACGTGGTCTGGGAGGACGAGAAGGTCGAGCACTACAGGGACAGGCTCGCCCGGACGTGGGCGCAGGTCCACGAGGCCCTCGCGGCGGAGGACGGCGGCCCTGGCCCGATGGACGCGTGGCTGGACGCCAGGGTGCAGTCGAGGCTCGCCAGGCTCAGGGGGTACATGGACGTCTACGACGTGAGGTCGTACTCGAACGAGGTCTACTTCGAGATGCCGCAGGACCTCAGGTGGTACTCCAAGCGCGGCGGGAGGAGCAGGGAGGCCGTCATGAGGGCCCTCGAGTCATGGGTCACCCTCATGGCCCCGATCACCCCGCACATCGCCGAGGAGCTCTGGGAGGCGATGGGCAGGGAGAGGTTCGTCTCCGTGAGGCAGATCCCCGAGGCGCGGGTGACGGAAGCCGTCCTCAGGGAGGAGGCCAAGGAGCGCCTCGTCGAGGCCCTGGCCAACGACGTGGCGGAGATAGTCAAGGTCACGGGGGTGAAGCCGTCCAGGATGGTCGTGATGGCCGCCCCGCAGTGGAAGCACGAGATGCTCGCGGAGGCGCTGTCCCAGCCGAAGGGGAAGCTGGACATGTCCTCGCTGATCAAGTCCGCGATGGCGAGGGCGGAGGGCTCGGGGGCCAAGAAGGAGGTCCCCGCCTACGCGAAGGAGCTGGCATCGGAGCTGGGAAGGTCCTCCGAGGAGGCGAGGAAGACCATGTCCCTCGCCGTCGACGAGGCTGAGGTGCTCCGCGGGGCGTCGGCGTTCCTTGGGGAGCAGTTCGGGTGCGAGGTCAGCGTCTTCTCCGCGGACGACCCGGCGAAGGTGGACCCCAAGGGGAAGGCCAAGTTCGCGAGGCCAGGCCGCCCGGCGGTCTACATCGAGTGACGGGCGCGCCCGCGCACGCTGGTATTCCCTCTGATAACGAGGTGCGAAAGGATTAAGACGCGTCTGACCAGTTATCGCCATACTGGTCGTTATCATGCGTGGATGGATGGTCGCGCTCGTGCTGGTGTTCTGCACGGCGCTCGTTCTAGCCCAGCCGTCGGCCGTCAGGGCTCAGGATGGAGACGCGATCGCGATAAGCACGGAGATGACGCTGACCGCCGTCGACTCGCTCGAGGGCAGCGGGGACGTGCGCTACGAGTTCACTGGGACGCAGGCCACCGCCCTCCGGTTGGCGGTCTTCTCGACATTCGATTTCAACGGGGACAAGTACGTCGACGCCTCCGAGGCCCTGAGGTTCCTGGCCGCCCTCGGCGGGGAGCTCGAGGGGAAGCAGCTGTGGGGCGTCACCATCGAGGACGCCACCAACTACTCCGCGATGACCGAGTCGCAGGTCACCAACAGGACCACGGGCCTGGTCGGCAGCGTCCCGTCGTCCGAGGGCCCCGTCTCGTTCAGCTTCGACTTCGGGGCCAGCGGGGAGAGCGTCAGGAAGCTCATCAGGCTCTCCGAGCTCAGCATCCAGACGCTCCTGGGCTCCGTGGAGGAGGTCACCGGCACCGCGTTCGTCGGGACCCTCGAGATCAGCGACAGGGTGGTCCTCTTCGGGGTGGCCAACCTCGCCTCTCCGGACCTGGTCGACGGGGACCTGGCCGAGTTCAGGACCCCGATGGGCAGCATAATGTGGTACTCCCTTACGACCGAGGTCGGGGGCGCCAACCCCCCTCCCAGCGAGACCGTGACCTACGAGTCGTTCAACGTGCTCGAGAACCAGCAGGTCATCTTCGTCGCGCTCCTCGTCGGCTGCATACTGGTCCTCAGGGTCCCGGCCAAGAGGTTCGAGAAGTACAGGCTGGAGCACCCCAAGAAGTTCAGGAAGTCCGCGAAGCCCCTGCCGACCGTGAGGGCGTTCTCCTGGGCCATGATAGCGCTGCTCTGCGTCTTGTACCTCTTCCCGTTCCTGTTCTCGTTCGCGGACAGGAACCTCCTCCTCGCCGCGTCGTACCAGCTCTTCCTGATCCCTGCGGCGATCGCGGGCACCTACGTGTTCACGAGGGCGATGTACAGCGTCGCCTCGCTCAAGATCCCCGAGGACGTGGTCGTCGAGGTCAAGCAGGCCGTCGTCAGCCAGGGGGGCGAGGCGGTGGAGCTCAGGTGCCAGGTGTGCATGATGCCCCTGGACGCGGAGCTGGACCTCCACCAGTGCGCTTCGTGCGGGAGCGCCCTGCACGTGGCGTGCGCCCACCGCGCCCAGACCTGCCCGCAGTGCGGCGAGGTCCTGTTCCCCGAACAGACCCGCTCGGTCGAGTGCAAGGCGTGCGGGGAGACCTTCCTCACATCCCTCGAGGAGGACCCGTTCGCCCTGCAGTGCACCCGGTGCGGCGCCTTCCAGGAGGAGATCAAGGCCGGCCAGAACTACCTGGTGGTCGACGTGGACGGCAAGAGGGCCTACAACATGCTGCGCTCGATGGGCCTGACCGGCAGGCCCTCGATGGTCCTGACCTCGGAGTTCCCGGGCAAGGTCAGGGAGGAGAACGGCCTCGGGGACGACTTCGAGGTCAAGTGGCTCACGGGGACCACGGGCGACATCGACAGCGTGGGCATCAAGGACCTCGAGGGCGACGCCATGGAGACGGTGTCCACCTTCCTCATGACCACCAAGCGCTCGGGGCTGCTCCTGGACGGCATCGAGGCCATCATCTCGGAGAACGGGTTCGACGCGGCGCTCGCGTTCATCAGGCGGCTGAACGACCTCGCTGCGATACACGGCGCGTCGATCATAATGTGGTACGACAGGGGCAGGCTTCCCGAGGCCCAGGACAAGGCCCTCAGCGACGAGTTCGACGAGGTGCACGACTACCTCTGACGCCCCCGCCCTTCCAGCGCCTGTACAGGCCGTTGTCGACGCCCAGCACGTCCAGGACCCTCCCCACGACGAAGTCGACCATGTCCTCGACCGTCTCAGGCCTCGGGTAGAACGCGGGGCACGCCGGCAGGACGACCGCGCCGGCCGACGAGAGCCTCTCCATGTTCCCCAGGTGGATCGCCGACAGGGGCGTCTCGCGGACCACGAGGACCAGCCTCCGCCTCTCCTTCAGGGCGACGGACGCCGCCCTCGTTATGAGGTTGTCGGCTATGCCGCAGGCGATCTTGGACATCGTCGAGGCGCTGCAAGGCGCTATGACCATCGCGTCGAAGCGCACCGAGCCGGACGACACGGGGGCGGCGAGGTCCGAGTTGGCGAAGTGCTCGTCCCCCAGGGCCTCTATCTCGGCCTTCCCCATGCCCGTCTCCTGCTCCGCTATCGCTGCCGCGTCGTCGGAGACTATGACGACCTTCCCGCCTGGGAGCGCCCTGAGGAGCCTTATCCCGTAGACGCTGCCCGATGCGCCCGTAAGGGCCACGATCGTCCTCACGGGCCCGGCTAGCACCTCCCCATGACTAAAGCCTTTTGTCCCCGGGGCGCATGCCAGGCCGCCGGGGCCCGGGCCGCCTGGCGGCCGCGATAGACGGGAAGGGTTTAAATATGGGCACCCTCTTATCCGCGATTTGCCACCCATGTGGCACATGGACCCAGTGGTCCCTGCATCTCGCTTGAGGTAATCCGATGGCCACAGCGTTTGACGTACCCGCGAACAAGCTCATACCCAAGATAGCGGAGGAGCTCAGGAAGCTCGAGACCGTGAAACCCCCGGAGTGGGCCCCCTATGTGAAGACGGGCAGGCACACGGAGAAGAGCCCCATGGAGGAGGGCTGGTGGTTCACCAGGTCCGCCGCTATGCTGAGGAAGATCTACATAGAGGGCCCGATAGGGACGACCAGGCTCGCGGCCATGTACGGCGGCACCGCCGACAGGGGCTCGAAGCCGGACAAGGCCGTCAGGGGCTCCAGGTCCATCTCCAGGCTCACTGTGCAGCAGCTCGAGAAGAGCCAGCTGATACAGAAGGAGAAGGACGGCGGAAGGGCCGTGACCGCCAAGGGGCGCAAGATGGTCGACTCGCTCGCCACCGCGGTCCTCAAGGAGATGGCGGCCCAGAACCCGGAGCTCACGAAGTACCTGTGAGTGAGCCAGTATGGCGGACGACACAGAGCTCGAGGCACTGAGGCAACGGAAGCTCCAGGAGCTTCAGGTCAGGGCGCAGCAGGAGGCCGTGGCGCAGGAGCAGGCGAAGCAGCTCGACGCGCAGAGGGCCATGCTGATGCGCCAGATACTCACCCCGGAGGCGAGGGAGCGTCTGGCGAACCTGCGCATGACGCGGCCCGACCTGGTGGAGCACGTCGAGAACCAGCTCGTGATGCTGGTGCAGTCCGGGAGGGTCACGGACAAGATAGACGACTACACCCTCAGGCAGCTCCTGAGGCGGATAATGCCCGCGAAGCGGGAGATCAAGATCGAGAGGAGATGAGTATGGCCAGGAACAAGCCACACGCGAGGAAGCTCAGGCTGATGAGGGCGACCAAGAGCAACAGGAGGGTCCCCGCCTGGGTCATGATGAGGACGAACAGGACCTTTCTCAGGCACCCCAAGAGGCGGATGTGGAGAAGGACAAAGTTGAAGGTGTGAGGTGCCCGGCATGGCTGAAGAGGTCGAGATGATCTACACGGTCCCGCTGAAGATGACCCGGCAGGTCCCGAAGACCAAGCGCGCCCCCAGGGCCATCAAGGAGATCAAGGACTACGTGAGGCAGCACCTCGCTGACAAGTCCGCGTCCAAGGAGGACGTCCCCGAGAAGGACGTCTGGATAGACTACAGGCTGAACGAGCACCTCTGGTCGAGGGGCATAGAGAACCCCCCGAGCAAGGTGCGAGTCAAGGCCATACGGTTCGAGGACGGCCTCATCGAGGTCTCCCTGCCGGAGGAGTAGCCCTCCTGGAGTAGGGCCCGATGCTCAGGCTCGGAGACGTCTTCGGCAGCCCGTACCTGGGCGTGTATTGCTCGGCGAACGAGCGCTACGCCATCGTGCCGGAGGGGGCGGAGCCATCGTTCATCAGGGATGTCTCGGAGGCCCTGCAGGTCGAGGTCGTCCGGACCTACATCGCCGGTTCGACGCTCCTCGGCTCGCTCGTGGCCATGAACTCCAACGGCATCGTCGTCACCAACTTCGCAGAGAAGCAGGAGCTCGCGAGGCTGCCCAAGGAGCTGAGGGTCGGCGTGATGGAGGAGAAGCTCAACGCCGCCGGCAACAACATCGTGGCCAACGACAGGGCCGCGTGCATCCACCCCGCGGCGTCGAGGCGCTCGGTCCAGATGGTCGAGGAAGTCCTCGGCGTGGAGGTGCGCAGGTGCGCCATAGCGGGCATCGAGACGGTCGGCTCCGTGTGCCTGGCCACCTCGAAGGGCGTCGTTTGCCACCCGAGGACCCCGGACGAGGAGCTCAAGGAGCTGTCGTCGCTCTTCAGGGTGCCGGCGTCCGTCGCGACACTGAACTACGGCACGCCGTACGTCGGGGCGTGCGCCCTGGCGAACAGCAAGGGCGCGATGGTCGGGTCCCGCTCGACGCCGATAGAGCTGGGCCGCATAGAGGACGGCCTCGGGTTGTTCTAGGGCCTCTCACGGCGAGAAGAGCCAGATCTCCGTGCCCGAGGCGGGCAGGTCCTCGGGCGCGAAGTCCACCTCGTTGCCGACCCTGACGACGCTGTCCTGGTCGAACTGGTCCAGGAAGTCCTGGACGGACCTGATCGAGAGCGAGAGCCCGTGGGTCCTGTAGTGCATCGGGACGGCGACCTTCGGGGCGACCTTCTCGATGATGCCCTTGGCGACCGCCGGCCCTATCGTGAACACGTCCCCCACCGGGACGAAGAGGAAGTCGACCGGCGAGAGCTTCTCCACCGTCGCGTCGTCCAGGTCGTGCCCCAGGTCCCCCAGGTGGCAGAACGACGTGCCGTCCACCTCGAACCTGAAGATCACGACCTTGCCGCGCTTCGCCCCTCCGGCGTCGTCGTGGCTCGCCTCGACGCCGACGACCCTCACGCCCTGCTCGACCGTCATCACGGGCGTGGATATGACCGAGCCGTCCTGCTTCCTGACGAGCCTCGAGCAGTTGTGGTCGAAGTGGTCGTGCGACACGAGGACCAGGTCGGCCTTCGCCTTCGGAGGCGCGATGCCTATCGACTTGCCGTCGTGCGGGTCGGTGACCACCTGGACGCTTCCGTCGACCTCAAAACACGCATGTCCGTGCCAGCGAATGCGCAAGAGAGCCCGCCCCCCGCGGGGTGAAGTAATCATGGACTCCGTACTTAACACAGACGGTGCGGGGCTTCAGCCCTTGACCTTCCTTACCGTCCTGACCTTCCTCTCGGGCAGCTCCTGCGCTGCGGGCTTCGCGGCCTCGGGCTCCGGGATCCTCACCTTGCGCTCCTGCAGGACGGGCGCCTGGGGCTGCGGCCTCTGCGGGGCGACCTGCGGCGCCGCCGCGGGCTGCGGGGCCGGAGCCGGGGAGGGCTGTCCGGCTGGCGGGCGGACGCTCCTTACCTTCCTTATCTTCGTGGTGTCGGGCGGGGCCTGCTGCTGCGGAGCGGCCCTGACCGGAGCGGGCTCCGGTTCCGGCTGCCTCTGGACCGGGGCTGGCGCGGGTGCGGGCGCCCGTGCGGGCGCAGGCGCCTGGACCGGCGCGGGCGCGGCCCTCTCGACGACCGGCTGCGGGCGTGGCTGGACGGGCTCCGGCTGCCTCTGTGCGGGCAGGGCCTCCCTCACGATCAGGTCCTCGGCGGTGCGGGCCGTCCTCTGCCCTGCGGCGGCCTCCGGCTGGGCCTTCGCAGCCTCCCTCTCCGCCTCCGCCATCTCCATCGCCGGGGTCCTGAGGGTCGACTCTATCTTCTCGCCGACGCTCCCTGGCTCGAACTTCTGCTTCTCGAGGAGGAGCTCGCGTTCGAGCTTCTCGATCTGGAGGATCCACTCGTCCTCCTCCTCGAAGTCCCACCCGCAGAACTCGCAGATGTTCGCCTCGAGGGAGACGCCTAGACCGCAGCTAGGGCACTCCTTCTTGGGCTCGCCGCGGTCCATTTTTTTGGGCATCGTCAAGATAATTCTCAGGAGGTTATATAAGCACTTCGACCGAACACCACGGGTGGGGGCCAGCGCCCGCCGGTAGGCACAGTAAAATACCTTGTCTGGTGATTACACAGAGGAATGAAGACACTGGTGCTCTGCGTCGACAGGGACGACGACCTCGGCGTGAAGGCAGGGGTGAACGGCCCCGTCATAGGCAGGAAGGAGAACCTCGATGCAGCACTGGCGCTCGGGATAGCCGACCCGGAGGACGTCGACACCAACACCATCCTGTCGGGCCTGCAGCTGTACGACGACCTGACGAAGAGGGGCATCGACGCCGAGATAGCGACCATCGCGGGTGACTCCCACGTCGGTTTCCAGTCCGACCTCATACTCACCACCCAGCTGGAGAACGTCCTGGAGGTGGTCAGGCCGGACCGCGCCATCCTCGTCAGCGACGGGGCGGAGGACGAGTCGATCTACCCGGTCATCTCGTCCAGGGTCAAGATCGACTCGGTGAGGAAGGTCTACGTCAAGCAGAGCAAGAGCATCGAGGGCACGTACTACATGATAGTCAAGACCCTCCAGGACGAGAAGATGAGGCGGCGGTGGATCGTCCCGCTGTCGCTCATACTGATCATCTGGGGGCTCCTCTCCCTGGCCACGAAGGTCATCCAGTTCCAGGAGGGGGGGTTCGAGGACATAGGGCTCGTCTCCGAGATGGCTTTCGGGGTGATAGGCGTGGTCATAGGCCTGTACCTGATAGGGTGGGCGTACAGGTGGGCCGAGCGGCTGAGCGAGTGGACCGTCCACACGAGGCGGTCCCTCAGGCAGGGCAGCCTCGCCATCCCATTCGCAATCATAGGGCTCGTCCTCGCGGTCGTGGGCCTGCTGGTGGGCTACGACCTGGCCCTCGCGTACAGGTCCTCCCTCCTCGAGAACGAGAGGAGCCTGGCCATATCCATCCTGATATTCGTCTCCGGCTCGGTGTGGTTCGTCGTCTTCGGCGTGTTCATCCTGGAGACGGGGAACTCGGTCACGGCGTTCCTCCAGACGGGGAAGGTCCGCTGGTCGTTCATAGTCATGATGGTCTCCGTCCTGGCGACCGGTTTCATAGTCCAGGGGTCCGCCGACGCCCTCCTGTACTTCATAGGGCACGGCGACTACGACCTGTTCATCATCGTGGGGGAGATGGTGACGGGCATCCTGATCGCGGTGTTCAGCTCGGTGCTGAACGCCTCGCTGAGGGCCGAGTCCCGCAGGAAGCGCGCGTCGGCAGGGGCGTGAGGCCGTGAGGCTGGAGGCCTGGCTCCCCGTGTACAGGGAGATCTGCAGGGAGTTCGGGTACGACGAGGAGGACGACTCGCGCAGCGCCGGGGCGCTCGCGGCCCTGCTCTCCTCCCGGCCCGTCCCGAAGCTGGAGGAGCTCGCCGCCGCCTGTCCTGCGACCGTCACAGTCTGCGGCGACGGCCCCCTGCTCGCGGAGGAGATCTCCGCCGCGCCCCCGTCGGGGTACGTGGTCGCCGCGGACGGCGCCACCGAGGCGCTGATGGAGGCGGGGCTGAGGCCGGACGCGGTCGTGACGGACCTGGACGGGGACATCCAGGCGCAGGTCAAGGCCAGCGCGAAGGGCTCGCTGACGTTCGTCCACGCCCACGGCGACAACGAGGACGTCGTGAAGGCGGTCGTGCCGCGCCTGAAGGGCCCCGTTGTCGGGACCTGCCAGGGGCCTCCGTCCGGGGGCCTCCTGAACCTGGGAGGCTTCACGGACGGCGACAGGGCGGCGTGCATATTCTCCGGGCTGGGCGCGAGGACCGTGGTGCTCGTCGGCTTCGACTTCGAGAGGCCCTCGGAGAAGGCGTCGAGGGCCCCGGAGGTCAAGAGGAGGAAGCTCGCCTGGGCGAGACGCATACTCGAGTCGCTTGAGGCCGACGGGGTGCGCATCGAGGGGCTGTGAGCGCCAGGTCGCTGGCGGGTTCGACACCTTTTTAGCACCGTACTGAGTTGACGTCGCAGGGACTGGGATGACTGTTGTCACCATGCAACAGGTAGAACTGGCGCTCAAGAGGACCCTCGGCAAGAAGGGCATGTCCGACGAGGAGGTCAAGCGCATGGCCGAGTATCTCATGAGCTTCTTCGGCTACACGGACGAGGTCATAGACAACAGGCTCACCCCGGAGGACAGGGACGTATTCTACATGCTGGAGGAGGAGGGACTCCTCACCACGACCCAGGAGGAGGTCCTCCTGAAGAAGGGGAAGCTCTGGAGGATACACTACTGGATCCTGAAGAAGGACCAGATCATACGCCTCGCCTCCTCCGACGAGGGGGGCAAGGACAAGGAGGCGGCGACCGAGGACGTCTACGACCAGCTGTCGGACGAGGAGTGGGCCCGGCACAGGCCACCCGTGTCCGGCGCGCCCGAGGACCGGCCGCCCAAGGATGAAACGACTTAATACCGGTAGCCGCATGGCCTCAGGGCTGGTCTGCTCAGATGAACGGGTACCTCATCGCGCTCATCGTACTCTCCGCCTGGATCGCCGCGGTGTACTACCTCAACCGGTCCAAGTGGTTCGAGAGGCGCGGCATGAGCCTCATGGGCCCGATGGTGATGTGGAAGACCAGGAAGGGCCGGGACTTCATAGACAGGGTCGCCACCAAGAAGCGGCTCTGGGCGTTCTACGGGCGCCTCTCGCTCTGGGTGTGCGCGGGCGCCATGGTCACGATCATGGTCCTGTTGCTCTGGGAGGCCACCATAGTCTCTCAGGTCGAGGAGGCCCCGTCGCCGGAGCTGATCCTGGGGATACCGGGCATCAACCCCGTCATACCCCTGTGGTACGGCATACTCGGCCTCGTGGTGGCGATAGTCGTGCACGAGATGTCGCACGGCATACTCACCCGGCTGGGGGAGATGAAGATCGTGTCCCTCGGCGTGCTCTTCTTCGTGTTCCCCGTCGGGGCGTTCGTCGAGCCAGACGAGGGGCAGCTCCAGGCGGCCCCGAGGGGCAAGAGGGCGAAGGTCTTCGCCGCGGGCCCCGCCAGCAACCTCATACTCGCCGTCGTGGTGCTCGGGCTCTTCTCGGGCGTCATGATGGCGTCCGTCCAGCCGGCCCACGAGGGCGCCCTGGCCACCGGGGTGGTCGAGGGGTCGCCGGCCTACTACGCCGACATCCCCCAGACGAGCGTGCTCGTCTCCGTGGGCGGCTTCAGCGTCGCGTCGCCCGACGACGTCGATGCATTGTCGGGTATAGACCCCGGGACCGACGTCACGGTCGAGTACTACTTCGCGGGGGAGCTGGAGTCGGCGGACGACGTGGCCTACGGGATGGTCGTCTCCTACGCGGTCGAGGGCTACTCGGCCCACGACGGCGGCCTCTTGGCAGGCATGGTCCTCGCGAGCCTCAACGGGACATCCGTGCGGAACATGGACGACCTGCGCGACGCGATGGAGCTGACCAGCGCGGGGCAGGCCGTCGACGTCTCGGTGCTCTCGTACAACTCCACATCGGGCGCCTTCGAGCCGGACCCCGACATCCTCTCGCTCACCCTCTCCGACAAGCACGACTTCTACGCCGAGTACTATCCAGACGAGAACGAGGACGCCTTCATCGGAGACGGCTACCTGGGGGCGGGCTTCCTCCCGCTGGGCCTGAACCTGCGGGACGCCGACCACTACTCGTCGCTCCTCGCGCACCCGTTCGAGGGCGACAACGACATAGGCGACTTCTCGACCTCATGGCTGAGGCTCATCGCCCTCCCGTTCCTGGACCTGGCGCCCCTGAGGTCCCCGGTCACGGACCTCTACGAGCCCTCGGGGAGCATGGCCTGGATGCCGGACAGCGCGTTCTGGATACTCACCAACTCCCTCTACTGGATCTTCTGGCTCAACCTGATGATCGGCCTGACCAACGTCCTGCCCGCGGTGCCCCTGGACGGCGGGTACCTCTTCAGGGACGCGTTCGACTACCTCGTGAGCAGGGTCCGCCCCGGCCACACCAAGGAGCAGCGCGAGAAGGTCGTGGGATCGATAACCCTGGCGTTCGCCCTGATGGTCCTGTTCCTGATAGTCTGGCAGCTCGTCGGGCCCGCCATCCTGAACTAGGCAAAGGGTTTTATTACCCAATCTGTTACCAACTCCGGTAGCATGTTCTCGCCGGAGAAGGACCTCAGGGACCTCGTCATCGAGGTCCTCAAGAAGGACCCAGCATCCATAAGCGGCATAGGCAGGGAGCTGGCCTCGAAAGGGGTCAAGATGCACCGGCTCGAGCTCACGGGGTACCTCAAGGCCCTCGCGGACATGGACATCCTCAAGGAGAAGGACATCAAGCCGGCGAAGGTGTTCTCCATCTCGGGCGGCAGGGACAGGGGCCTGCACGAGATGGTCGGGGACTGCGTCAACGCCATGCCCGGCACCTCCACCGAGCGCGCCACAATCGCGGCCTACTGCCTGCAGCGGCTCTTCAAGCGGGCCGTGTTCGACATGGAGGTCAGGCGGTGCGGAGTCGACGGCATCGTGGACGGCAGGAGGGCGACGCCCGAGGAGAGGGCGGAGGCCAAGACCACTCTCACCAGGATGGGCTACAAGGTGCCGAACAGCGACGTCCCGACCGTCGTCGAGGCGGACCTGGAGCCACTTTTCGTCCGGGTCCTCGCCGACATTGTCATAGAGCGCTTCGGGATGCGCTCCCACTCCAAGGAGACCGTCCAGACCCGGCTCTGAGACACTCAGTTTATCTACACGCGGCGGCGTTAGCCCCATCGTGGAACTGGCAGGGATCATAGAGAGGGTCCGCACGTACCGCGGGGTCGCCAGGAAGGCCCCCATCGAGTCCGTCGCGCGGAGCCTGCTGCCGTCCGCCTCGAAGGGCATCATCGCGGCACACGGGGAGGACGCGGCGGCCATCAGGAGCGGGAAGGATGTCCTCCTCCTGGCAGCGGACGGCATCATCCAGGACCTCGTCGACCGGGACCCGGAGTGGGCCGGCTACTGCTCCATGCTCGTCAACGCCAACGACATCGCGGCCATGGGCGGCGTCCCGGTCGCGGCGGTCGACATCCTGTCGTGCGGGGACCCGCGGATCCGCTCGCTCATAGTCAAGGGCATGAAGGCTGCGTCCGTCAAGTTCGGGGTCCCCATCGTCGGCGGGCACCTCCACCCGGACACCTCGTACGCCGCTGTGGACGTGGCCATCCTCGGCAGGACGACGCCGTCGAGGCTCGTGCTGAGCAGCGGCGCGCGGGCGGGGGACGCCGTCGTCTTCGCGATGGACCTGGACGGACGGTTCACGCCAGGGGTATCATACTCCTGGGACACGACGAGCCGGAAGGGCCCGGGCGAGGTCCAGCACCGGCTGAGGTCCATGAACAGGGTCGCGCCCATGCTCACGGCGGGCAAGGACATCAGCAACCCGGGGAGCCTCGGGACCCTCGGGATGCTCCTCGAGGCCAGCGGGAGGGGGGCGACCGTGGACGTGGGGCTCATCCCCAGGCCGCGGGGGCAGGACATGATCCAGTGGCTCCTCGCCTACCAGGGGTGCGGGTTCGTGGTGACCTGCCCGCCCGGGCGGTCTGGCGACGTGTGCAGGTCGTTCAAGTCCTCGGGCCTCACGGCGGCCGAGTGCGGCAGGGTGGCGAAGGGCCACCGCCTCGGGCTGAGGATGGGCGGAGACTCCGGGACGCTCTTCGACTTCAGGCATGACTCGCTCGGGTGCCGCCCCCCAAAAAGGATATGAACTGGCACAGCCTCATGATTGGTACAAGAGAGCGAGAAACACGGCAAAACAGCGGTTAGCAACCAATCCGAGAGGGCGCCTAACAGCTCGGGTAGGTTGAGCTAGTAAAAGGGTGCTGTCACGCTGCGGCGCCCACCGTGCTCGACTCTCTCGTTTTTCCCCATCCATGCGATGTGATGGAGATGGAGTGCTAGGCCACTGGGGTTGCCGGCCTCCCCTGTGCCAGCTGCCCATCGACCTCCTCGACCCCGCTTCCCGGTGAGCGGTGATAGTCCGCGGTGAGGCTGCTCCCGTCAGGGCCTGACCCGATCCCCGCGACAAGGGCCGCCGCCCCCGCCCTCCGGCGTGGGCGGACGGCCGCCCTCAACCCCATCGGACAGGGTCTCACTGTCGGTCGTTGGACTGGCACCGGTTCGGTTGCGACGTCCCCAGCTGTCACCCCCACTGTCGACGATTTTGGTGTACAAGGACACGCCGAACGTCCCGGTCAAGCCTAGCGAGGCTCGAATACATGCTGCCTCTATTAAATAGGTTCGTGCTGGTTCCTCTCGTTCAGCGCTCGTTCGCAGCCCGCGTCTCTCAATCGATTATCGACAGGGCCTTACGATTATCACTCCTGGCAGAATCCCTCCTTCAGCATCGTTTTTATAGCATGATGCACAATTCCCGGCGGACGCGCGTCCAGGCGGGGATTGCCTGGGTGCGCCTTGCAGCCGGGGGATAGAGGAGATTGACCTGATGAGGAATCAGACGAGTTCTCGAGTAGCTACAGCAATGTGTGCACTGGCCGTCCTGGCGATGGTTCTTGCGGTCCCAGGCGTTACGAACGAATCAGAGGCAGCCGCCGAGTACTACATAATGAACGTGGGGGTCACCCAGACGCCCGACACGCTCAACGTGTACAAGATGACTCTGGCCATAGGATGGACGATTAACTTCCTCCTGTACGACACCCTGAACTCGATCGACGAGCAGCTGGCCCCTGGCCCGCAGCTTGCCGATTCCTGGGAGACCGACGAGAGCGGCCTGGTGTGGACGTTCCACATCAACCAGAACGCCTACTGGCACGACGGCGAGCAGGTCACCGCCGAGGACGTCGCGTTCTCCTACAACCTCATACTCGAGAACCCCACCGCGTGCGCGCTGTGGATAGACTACCTCACAGGCGTCGTGTACCCCGTGGAGGTCGTGGACACCTACACCGTCAATATCACGACCACGGCCCCCAAGGCCACGATGCTGTCGGCCCTGATACCCATCGTCCCGGAGCACCTATGGAGCGAAGTGGACACGAACATGATCAACAAGGTGGATCCCTGGGACACGACTTACTTCCCGGACGGCCCCGTCGGCTCGGGGCCGCTGATCCTGGACGAGTACGACGCTACGCTCGGATGGATCAGGATGCTGAAGAACCCTGACTACTACATCGACACCGTCAAGGTCGACGAGGTCCTGTTCATCATATACGACACCCCCGAGGCGATGACCACCGCCCTCCAGTCCGGCGCGATCGACGTGGCGATGGACGTCCCCGCCAAGGTCTGGGACGAGGTCCTGGCTTACGACGGCATCGACGGACAGGCCGGCAAGGCCCTCTCGATATTCGAGCTGGGGATCAACTGCGCCTCGGAGGAGCTGCGCGAGTCCTTCCCGAAGGCGAGCGAGAACCTCGAGACCACCAACCTCTCGGTCCGGAGGGCGATCGCCATGGCGACGGAGAAGGACTACATCGTCGACGACGTGATGGAGGGGCTCGCCGACGTGGGCACGTCCATCATCCCGAGCGCGACCGCATACTGGCACTGGAACGTCTCCGAGGAACAGAGATGGGACTACGACCTCCAGGCCGCCAACGACACCCTCGACGCGGCCGGATACCTGGACTCGGACGGGGACGGCATCAGGGAGAACGGGACGTCCGGTGTGGAGCTGATATTCTCGTTCTACTACAGGACCACCAGCCCTGACGACCGTGAGGCCGCGATGAGGATCAGCGCCGCGCTCAACCAGGTCGGGATATACACCGAACCTGACGGCGTCTCCGAGGGCGTGATGTACAACCTATGGCTCGGCTGCGAGATGGACCTCTTCATATGGGCGTGGGACACGGACGTGGACCCCAACTTCATGCTGTCCACGCAGACCACCGGCCAGATTCCGCTGGACCCGCAGGACTGGACCAAGTGGTCCGATTCGTTCTGGTCCAACGAGACGTACGACGCGATGTACCTGGAGCAGCAGTTCACCGTGGACCTCGAGGAGCGCCAGGCGATAGTCCACGCCATGCAGGAGCTGCTGTACGACCAGTGCCCGTACGTGGTGCTCTACTACCCGTACGGCCTGTACGCCTACACGACGGAGAAGTTCACCAACTACCCTGACTGGGTAGAGAACCCCGGCATGACTCCGGGGACGATGTGGTTCTTCTTCGAGGTCACCCCGGCGGCTGAGTGGGTCGACCCGATGCCGCCCGAGGACGTCTACGCCGGCCTGGACCAGTCATGCATCGTCGGCGAGACCCTGTGGTTCACTGGCAGCGCGACGGACCCGAACGACCCTGTGGAGACCCTGAACTGGACGTGGACATTCATGGAGCCTGACACCACCGAGAACACCCGATGGGGCCAGTCGGTCAGCTACCAGTTCGACCAGGTCGGGGATGTCGGAGTGATGCTCGTAGTGACGGACCCGGGAGGCGAGATGGGGGTTGACGACCTCGTCGTCAGCGTCTCCGAGCTAAGCGAGGACATGGGCGTCCTCACCGGGCGCGTCGTGGACCAGGACTCCGAGCCGATACTCGGTGCGACCGTAACGGCCGGCAACGCCACCAGGTCCACGGACTCCGACGGGGCGTACTCGATGGCCGTCATCGCTGGCTCGTACACCGTCAATGCGACCAGGACCGGCTACCAGATGGACTCGGTCGAGGCCACCGTCGTCGCCGGGGAGACCACATGGGCCAACCTCACCCTGACGCTGACGTCCGGGACCCTTATCGTGAGTGTGCTGGACTCCGAGACTGGGGATCCAATCGCCTCGGCAGTGGTGAACGTGACCTACGGCTCTGCCTCCAAGGAGTTCCTGACGCAGACCACGGGGAACGCGACCTTCTACAGCGTCGACGCGGGGACCGTCGAGGTGAATGTGTCCAAGACGGGCTATGATGACAACTCCACAGAAGTCACCGTAGTGGCCGGCGAGACCACCGTCGTGGTCGTGGAGCTGACGCCCGAGCCTGAGGAGGATGACTCGAACACCCTCCTGATCGCGGCGGCCGCCATAGGCATACTCGCCGTCATCGCGATGGCCGCGCTCCTGCTCATGAGGAAGCGCAAGGCCGGGTCGGGCGGCGAGGAGCCCCCGTCCCCGGACGCGCCGGCTCCGTAGGGTGCACTCGGCACTGAAACCCCTTCACCCTAAACCTCTTCCACAGCCGATTTCGTCCGGAGGGGACACCGCTGGCCGAGGGCTGGCCGCGGGAGGAGCGCGCCGACCGCGCGCTCCGGAACGCGAGGGACTGTCAAAGGTGCGAACGATGCGGAACATGCGATGGCTGATCATCAGGAAGGCGGTCAATTCGTTCATCACCATCCTCCTGGTCGTCGTCATGAACTTCTTCCTGTTCAGGGTCATACCCGGGGACCCCCTCATGATCCTGAGGGGGAATACGAGGGTCTCCGATGAGTACAAGGAGGAGTTCATAAGGGAGTTCGGGCTCGACCAGCCGGTCTACGTCCAGTTCGTCAAGTACATCGAGAACGTCTTCACGCTCGACTTCGGGAATGCGATAACCCAGCCCCTCACCCCGGCGATGGATATCATCCTGGGCAACCTCCAGTGGACCCTGATCCTCGTCGGCACCTCCTCGGTATTCATGATCGCGATCGGGATGTACCTCGGGGTCATCTCGGCGTGGAAGAGGGGGAGCCTCTTCGACACCGGGACCATGGCGTTCTCCCTGTTCTTCTACGCCATGCCGACCTTCTGGTTCGCCATGATGCTCATAATCATATTCTCCACGGGGCTCGGCTGGTTCCCCCCGGGCAAGGCGCTGGAGCCTGGCACCACGCTCGAGTGGACGGTTGAGTCCATCAAGGACATGCTCTGGCGCCTCGTGCTGCCAGCGATCAGCCTCACCATTGGCAGCATCGCCGCGTTCTCCGTCATAATGAGGGGGGCCCTGATGGACGTCATGACCGAGGAGTACATCACCACCGCGCGGGCGAAGGGCCTCAAGGAGGGCCAGGTGCTCAAAGGGCACGCCGTGCCGAACGCGATGCTCCCGATGGTCGCCCTGATAGCAATAGACCTCGCCTTCGTCGTCGGCGGGGCGTTCCAGACGGAGGTCGTGTTCGATTATCCAGGCATCGGGTGGCTCACGGTCATGGCGACCGAGCAGAAGGACTACCCGCTTCTGGAGGGCTGCTTCTTCCTCATAGCCCTGGTCGTGGTCATAGCGAACTTCTTCGCGGACATCCTCCTGATATACATGGACCCTCGGGTCAAGATGGGGTGACGAGATGGCGAGGGTCGACGGCAAGGGGATGTCAGGGGCGGCGGATGCGGCGAGGCAGTCTTCGAAGCTCGGCCGGATCGGGGAGTCCGTCGGCATGTCAGAGCCCACGCTGGAGAAGCTCCACCTGATGAAGAAGAAGTCCATCACGACATGGCGGATCTTCAGGAAGAACAGGCTCGGCATGGCGGGGCTCATCATACTCCTCGCCTTCGCGGTGATGGCCGTCTTCTCCGGTCCTGTCATGAGCGTCCTGGCGGCGATCGGCGGCTGGGACCAGGCCTGGGGGCCGTTCGACGCGGACGAATCGGCGGACAAGGAGGATGGTCCTACATCCGAGCACTGGCTCGGGACGGACACGTATAGGCAGGACATCCTGGCGAGGGTCATCTACGGGTCGAGGGTCTCCCTGCTGGTGGGCCTCGTCGCCACGGTCGTCTCCATGGGCCTGGGCGCCCTTGTGGGCCTCCTCAGCGGTTATTGGGGCGGGTGGAGGGACGAGGTCCTTATGAGGGTCACGGACGTGTTCCTCGTCATACCGTGGCTCGCGTTGATGATCGTCTTCGCGTCGGTCATACCGGGGGGCGCCAGCGTGGCCAAGGTGGTCCTCGTGATAGGCATAACCGGGTGGTCGAGCACTGCGAGGATAGTCCGCGCCCAGGTGTTCTCCCTCAAGGAGCGCTCTTTCGTGGAGCGCGCGCGCGCGATAGGCGCCGACGACATGTACATCGTCCGGAGGCACATCTTCCCCAACGTGTTCCCACTCATGTTCGCGAACGCCATCCTCACGGTCGCGCTGTCGATCCTGTCCGAGAGCACGCTGAGCTTCATCGGCCTCGGCCCGGACCCCAGCCAGGTGGTCACATGGGGCAACATGCTGGAGGAGGCACAGCTGGCCTCGGCGATCCAGCAGGGGCTCTATGTCTGGGTGGTCGTCCCCGGGCTGATGATTGTCTTCGTGGTGCTGGGCTTCACCTTCATGGGCTACGCCCTCGACGAGATATTCAACCCGAAGCTGAGGAAGCGCTAGCGCGCCACGGGTGGGCGCTCACTGCGGCGCTGCGGCCCTGAACCCCTTCGATTCCGAGAGCATCAGCGCTGTCCCCATGACCGTCGAGATGACCTCCACCCACTTGATGGTCATCGTGTCGGGGAACTTCCCGGCCGTGGTGCCGTTGAACTCGACCCACCCCAGGACCTCCCTGTCCCTCCCCATGATCCAGACGTCGAAGTAGTCCCCCTCGATGCTGTCCTCCAATGCGACTCTCTTTGATTCCAGCATGGCTGGCCTACTGAACGTGCCGTCCTCGTTCTTCCCGTAGGGGTTGTCCTCCGCCAGGAACAGCGTCGTGAGCTTGCTGATCTCCCTCGCCTTGTACACGGTGGGGTCGAGGTAGTCTTCGGCGCCGTACTCGAGCAGGAGGTGGGCGTCCCAGGCCTCCCTCCTCAGCCCCGCCTGGTACCTGTACCTGAACTTGCCGTCGCGCCTATCCTTCAGCGCGACGGTCACCTCCCTGATCCAGAGCCTCCTCCGGATGAGGTTCAGGGCCTCGTTCATGAACTCGTCCAGGCTGAAGTCGCTCCTCTGGAGGTGCGCGAACAGGGTCATCACACCGTCGAGGGCCTTCTGGTTGAGGTCCTTCTGGGAGTACAGATAGTCGAGCCTCATCTTCCTGACAATCTCGTCGGGGCCGACGCGCGACGACTGCTCGGTCCTCCCCGGAATCGTCCCGGCGAGCAGGGGGAAGAGCTGCGTCAGACCATTGAACCTCGACATGGGTCCATCCCTTCTCGTGCGCTCCACCTCAATCGCATCAGGGGGTACATGCGTGTTGCGGCGCCCCCGGCCGGGGCCCGTTGTCCCGTCCCGCGAGCCCATGCGAAAGGGTTATCCGCCTCCGGCGGATATTGAGCCCTGGTGGGACGCCGGCTGAGAAGACGGAATGCGCCAATCTGCCGCAGTGCACGTTCTTCAGGACATATGGATGCGACCAGCGCTATGACCGGGTGCTCTCCGGCTTCATCCTGATGTACTGCCGCGGCGCGAGGCAGGGCAGGTGCCTGAGGAAGCACGTGGGGAAGGAGCTCGGCTCCTCGGAGATGGTGCCTGCGAACATGCTCCCGAACGGGCTCCCAGTGACTGGTACGGACGACCGGCTCTGGCCGGCCGAGGTCAAGAGGGCGGTCGGCCGCAGGAAGTAGGCGCCATGGGAGGCATGACGCAAGCTGATTGAAGGAATGAAGAAAAAACGAATAGGCTGTAATTACATACTAGGTTTCGTCTTTGAGCACTTCTCAAAAGCCTTGAACCGCTCGAGGGCTTAGTACCTTCTTGGCGGCCTGTGCTTCTGGTAACACTCTTTGCAGTACACTGGCCGGCCCTCTGTGGGCTTGAACGGCACCTGGGTGTCTGCACCGCAGTCAGAGCACTTGGCGGGGTGCATCTCTCTCGGCCCGCCGAATCCGCGGTCTGACCTGCGTGGTCGGTTGTCCACTTACGCATACCTCCTGTTGAACTCCTTGGCTGCGTTCTCGCGGCTCAAGGCAATACCGGTCAGGGCGTCCTAGTATATCATATCGACGCATCAAACAGGTCTTGGCTGCCTCCGGGAGAGGGGAACGCGCTGACCCCTGCCTGGAGGCTGCATTTCGAGGGCAACCGCCCGGGAACCCCGCTCCTGCGCGCCTTCCGTGCCCTTAAGGGCAGAGAGCGTGGCAGTGCGCGGTTGAGCCGCGGGGCCAGGGTCGAAGAGGTCTAGGATGCATATATATATGCGATTCAAGTGCCATTGAATCGGGATGAACAGGGGAATGTTCGTGGTTCGAGGTGCCCTGAGCATCAGGCTAATCGCATCCTGCTGTGCGGTGGTTGCAGCGTTGGTCGTGTTCTCGCTGCTGTCTTCAGGTGTGATGAGCGAGAGGTCCCCGACGGCCTACCTCCTCTTCGCCTACTTCATCATCGCCTTGAAGGTGCCGGTCAACCTCGCGGTTTTCTGCGCCACGCTCCTTGTGGTCTCAACTGTGCGGGGGACCAAGGTCGGAGCGCTTCAAGAGAGCAAGGCATCGTATGTCTGGTCTGTGGTCCTCACCGTGCTTGTGGCGAGCACGGTCGGTGCTTTTGCCGACCTTCTGTTCTCCTACTCCGCATACAATGTGGTTATCTTGCCAGGTGTCGACTCAGAATCTGACAGACTGGCGGTAGCCACCGCCCTAATCCTCCTGTCCGCGTTGGCGTCGTCCCACTTCCTGGTTGGCCTGAGGCTGGAGTCGAACGTATGCACGTCCGCAGCGCTGGCCATCGCGACTCCCGCCATGTGGCAATTTGGATACCCGTTTGATGTTGGTGTGGACGGGGCCGCAGGTGTGATCATGCTTGGGTCCGTCCTCAGCATTTCGACCCTGGGGTTCCTCGCTGCGTGGTATGAGACGGAGTACGCCAAGGGCCCCGCGGCCCGGCCTCGCTTCCCCCAGAGAGCCGTGTTCCGTGCATCCCTCGGGTACTTCTGTGCCATTGCGATTGCATTCGCTCTCTCGACTGCCGTGTGGGGGATCCGCTCGGAGTCCCACAGCGTCCCATACACCACCCTGACGAAGTACTACGATACCTGGACGGATTCATGGGAGTTCACCGCGGGGGCCGTGGACCCGGAAGAGGTGCAGTGGAACGACGTCGCCGTCGTTCTCACCTTGACGGACAGTGGTTCAAGCGTCCACTGGGCGAACCTGTCCACCTCGGACTTGACCAGCACGGCCTCTGTCGTGCAGGACCTCGGCACACTGAACCTCGGCGGGCTGGATGTGAGTCTGACTGTACTGGATCTCGCCGGCAACGGCCTCATCAGCCAAGGCGACCGGCTGATCATCGACTCGGAAGGCTTCCCCGAAGATGTCAGGTTCACGATCAAGCTCATCTACGAGCCGACTGACCTCCCAATAGCTCAAATCGACTTCGAACGGTAGGTGCCCGCTTGTGGAAGTCTGGGAGTGGACCGTGTGGGATTTGAACCCACGGCCTCTTGCTTGCGAAGCAAGCGATCTTCCGCTGATCTAACGGCCCGTGTGGTGGTTGGGGAGAAAAGCCGGCCTATTTCTACCTTTGCTCACGATACTATTCTGAGGATGTTGTCCACGGTCTGACCCGTGGTGCCCAGGTACGCCCTGGGGTCCAGGGCGGCGTCTATCTCCTTCTCCGAGAGGAGCGACGTGACGCTCTTGCTGGCCATCAGGTAGGACTTGAAGTCCTCGCAGGCCCGCTGGGACTCCATGCTGCACTTCCTGATGAGCTCATGGGCGTCCTGCCTCCCCATGCCCTTGCCCACGAGGGCGAGTATGACCGACTCCGCCATGATGACGCTCCCGGCCCTGGCCAGGTTGCGCTCCATCTGCTCCCTGTTGACGACCAGGCCGGCGAAGAGCTTGGTCATCTTGGCCAGCATGTCGTCCAGGAGTATGAACGAGTGGGGGACGAAGAACCTCTCCGCCGACGAGTTGGTGAGGTCCCTCTCGTGCCACAGGACGGCGCTCTCGAAGGAGGGGGTCATGAAGCCCCTGACTATCCGGGCGAGGCCGCAGACGTTCTCGGCCGTCACGGGGTTCTTCTTGTGGGCCATGGTCGAGCTGCCCACCTGGTTGTTCTCGTCGAAGGGCTCGGAGACCTCGGCTATCTCCCCCCTCTGGAGGTTCCTGACCTCCGTCGCGAACTTCTCGACCGAGCAGGCGATGTTGCAGAGGAGGCCCATGAGCTCCACGTACCTGTCCCTGGCGACTATCTGGGTGGGGCCCTCCTCGACCCCGAGGCCGAGCTCCTCCATGACCGCGCTCTGGATCTCCGGGGCCTTGGGGCCGAAGCCCGCGCCCGTGCCCACGGCGCCGCTCATCTTGCCGACCAGTATCCTCGCGGAGCACTCCCTGAGCCTCTGCTCGTGCCTGTGGACCTCGAGGGCGTAGTTCCCGACCTTGAGGCCGAAGGTTATCGGCAGGGCGTACTGCCCGTGGGTCCTGCCGACCATGATCGTGTCCCTGTTCTCCCTCGCCCTCTGGGCGAGGGCCCTCCTGAACTCGGCGAGGTCCTTCTCGAGGACCGCGATGGCGTCCTTGATCTGAAGGGCGGCGGCGGTGTCGAGTATGTCGTTGGAGGTCGCCCCCACGTGGACGTACTTGCCGCTCTCGCCGCACTGCTCGCTCAGGGCCCTTATCAGGGCGGTTATCTCGTGGTTGATCTTGGCGTCGATCTCCTGGACCCGGGCGAGCTTGACGTACCGGGTCGAGGCGGTCTTCTTGATGATGTCGGCGTGGTCGCGCTTGACGTTCCCCACCTTGGCGTGCGCCAGGGCGAGGGCGGCCTCGACGTCCAGGAGGCGCTGGAGCCTGTTCTCCTCGTCGAATATGGCCTTCATCGCGGGCCTGCCGTACCTGAAATCCAATGGACAGACTGGCATGGGGTATCTTCCCCTCGGCAGTAGATAATCCCGGGGGAGATAATGGTTTCGCGCCGAGGGGCGCCGGCCGCTGGCGGGACTACTTATCAGCACTGATAACCTGAAGAAAACCTGCTTAAATGGCGCCGTGGCTCTCAATACCAGAGCCCACATGACGCCCGAAGAGAGATCGAAGGAAGTGTCCAAGCTCCTTGCGGACGACTACTCCCAGAAGATACTCGCGTTCACATACACCTCCCCGATGTCGGCCCAGAGGCTGAGCAAGGTCTGCAGGATCCCCATCGCCGCATGCTACAGGAGGATCCACGAGCTCGAGGACGCCGGGCTCATAACCGTGGACCGCGAGAAGGAGGTCTACAAGGGGCGGAAGGTGCGGCTGTACAGGTGCAGGCTCAAGTCCGCCTCGATCAAGTTCCACAACGGCAGGTTCGTCACGAGGTACGACACCTGGCCGGACAACGGCGCGCCGGAGCAGGTCCTCGGCCCGGAGGCCCCCTTCCCCGTCCCCGGCCCGTCCTCAGCCTGACCTCGGGGCCCTTCTGTCGAGCTCGTTGTTCACGAGCGTTATGCAGTGGTCCGCGTGGTAGCTTATGGGCCCCAGGGAGACCTTCGTGGGCTCGTAGTCCATGAGGATCTCCTCCTCCTCGGGGGTGAGGTCCTGGTCGTCGCCGAGGACGAAGGTGCAGTCCTGGCCCAGTTCGATCTGCCTTATGTCCTGCCCGTCCTCCTTGAGGTAGAATATCCTCGACTCCTTCGATATGTTGGACAGGACCTCCCTGTAGTCCCTTTCCGAGACGTAGATGCCCGGCGAGCACCTCCTCTCGCCCTCCCCCCTCTGGAGGAGGGCGTTCCTTATCAGGGCGGCCGTGCTGCGCTCGTCCGGGTTGAGGTACTTGACCTCCGAGCCGTCGATCCTCACCGTCTTGGGCGGGTTGGGCTCGCCCAGGAGCATCAGGGCTATCTCGACGTCCTTCCTTATCGCGTGGGAGAGGAAGAACGCGGAGTTGACGCACCTGAGGAGTATGTCGAGCCTGCCGGTCGAGCCGCACAGGTCGTCGAGCTTGAAGTCCGCGGACGTGATGGCCCTGTGGCCCAGGACGACGAACCTCCTCATCCTCAGGCCCCCTTCGCGGATATGTCCGCGTCCTTGAACTGTTTCATGAGCTGGCGCCGGACCTTCCTGTTGCCCATGAAGCCCTTCATGGCCTTCTTGGACATGTTGTACTGCTTCAGGAGCTCCTTGACGTCCTTGGGGGTGGTCCCGCTCCCCCTCGCTATCCGGATGACCCTCGAGGACTTGATGACCTTCGGGTCCTCGAGCTCCTCGTCCGTCATGGAGTCCATTATGACCCTGAACCTCTGGAGGCGCTCCTGCGTGGCCTCCATGTCCTGCTCCTTGATCTTGTCGGCGAAGCCAGGCAGCATCGAGGTGATCTTCTTGAGGGGGCCCATGCCCTGGAGCATCTCCATCTGGTCGTACATGTCCTTGAGGGAGAACTTGCCGGAGAGCATCTTCCGGGCGGCCTCCTCGGCCTTCTCCTCGTCGACCACCTGGCTCGCGCTCTCGATGAGGGACTTCAGGTCCCCCATCCCCAGCATCCTGCTTATGAACCTGTCCGGGTCGAAGCGCTCGAGGTCCTCCAGGTGCTCTCCGACGCCGATGTAGCATATGGGCGCGCCGGTCTCGGCGACCGCGCTGAGGGCGCCGCCGCCCTTGGCGGTGCCGTCGAGCTTGGTTATGATGACCCCGGTGAGGCCCACCGCGTCGTGGAACGCCTTGGCCTGGGGCCCGGCCTGCTGGCCCGTCTGGGCGTCGAGGACGAGGATCTTCTGCTCCGCGTCGACCGTCTTGGCGACGTCCTCGATCTCCCTGATGAGCCCGTCCTCGAGGGAGTGCCTCCCCGAGGTGTCGAATATGATGACGTCGTAGCCGTCGAACTCCTTCAGCGCCCTCTTGGCGATCTTCGTGGCGCTCTTCTCCCTGGGGTCGCCGAACACGGGGACGTTGAGCTTGGCGCCCAGCTGGACGAGCTGGTCGTAGGCGGCGGGCCTGTGGACGTCCGCCGCCACTAGCCCCACCTTCATCCCCCTCTTGTGGAGGTCCTTGGCCAGCTTCCCGGAGGTGGTGGTCTTCCCCTGCCCGTACAGGCCGACCATGAGTATCCTTTGGGGCTTGGCGGGGATCTCCTTCCCCTTGCCGAGGATCCTGACCAGCTCCTCGTAGACGATCCTGATGACGTGCTCCCTCGGGCTCATCCCCGCCGGGGGCTTCTCGGTGAGCGCCCGGTCCTCCAACTCCTTGGTCATCCGGAGGACCAGCTTCACGTTGACATCGGCCTGGAGGAGCGCGCGCTGGACGTC
Organism: Thermoplasmatota archaeon; assembly: GCA_040751795.1. GTDB lineage: Archaea > Thermoplasmatota > Thermoplasmata > UBA10834 > UBA10834 > UBA9653. The sequence continues at coordinate 391,567 of JBFMHR010000002.1, forward strand.
CTTGACGACCTCCTTCACCAGCTTCTGGTCGACGTGCGAGGCGTTCGCTATCTTCTTGATCGCGTCCCTGAGCGCCCCGCCGAGCCCTTCCAGCACCATTCAGACCGACCTCCGCGCTAACGCTCCACTGCGGATAAATATGTTGTGCAGAGAGCGCCTGGACGAACAAAAAAAGGGAAGGGAAGGGCTAGCCTTGTCAGAAGGGATGGGATGCACTCTAACAACTAGCCCAAAATTTCCCTGATGATATATTATCCGTGTGCTATTTAAACTTATCGAGCCGCGGCTTAAATACCTTGCGCGGCCCCCGCCCCCTCCCCGGGGACCTAGCCAGCATGTCCTGCGGGGAACGTCGCTTTTCATACTGGCGCATACCCCCTGTTCCGGTGCTGCATGTGCAGGTCACATGTACCCGGACTTCTGGAGGACCATTATGTCCTCCGTGCTGAGCTTCTCGCCGCTCTTGAACTTGTCGAAGATCTCCTCGGCCTCCCGCTTCGCGGTGTCGTCGTCCTTCTCCTTCCGCGCCTTGCGGGTCTTGTCCCTGATGCCGGAGATGAGCTTGTCGAAGTCGTGGACCTGCCTTATGTGGTCAATGTGCTGCCTGTGCTCCTCGTCCGCGGTCAGCTTCGCCTCTATGAACTTCTCCTGGGCGTCGTCGGCCTCCTTCCTGAGCCTGTCCGCCTCCTCGTAGAGCTTGAGCATGGCGTCGTGCTCGGCCTGGGCCTTCTCGGCGAACTCGGAGACCTGCCTGTGGAACCCCTCGGCGAGCTCCTTCGCGTCGTGGGCCTCCTGCTCGGCGACCTTGACCTCCGTGAACTGCTCCATCTCCTTCTCCATGGCCTTGATCCTCTTGGAGAGCTCGCCCATCTCCTCGACCAGGGCCCTCTCCTTCTCCACGGACAGGACGGACGTCATGTGCCTCTTCTCGAGGGCCCTGAGCTCGGCCTTGAACTTCCGTATGGACTGGCCGCTCCTGGGCATCTTCTCGCGCTTGAGGTCGATGACCTTGTCGCTGAGCTCGTTGAACTTCCTGTTGTACTCGTCCCGCTTGGCCTTGACCTCCCTGACCTCGGCGTTGAGCTTGTCCCTCATCTCGCGCTTGGCGTTCGCCTCCTCGATGAGCCTCCTGACCTGGGCGTTGAGTTGGTCCCTGCGGTCCGCCCACTCGCGGGTCTTCTCGTTGAGCTCGTCCCGCTGCCTCTTGTGGCGCTCGGCGTCCGAGTTGTGGCGGGCCCTCTTCTCTTCGAGTTCAGGAATCAGCTCGGTCTCAGTCATGCGAACTACCAACGCCGTCAGAACATGCTGTCAGTCTGGACGCAGTCAGGACAATACTAGGTCCCGTTTATATCTTTTTCTATCGATGGCTCTCGGTTGTGGGAGGGCCGGGACGGGGGCCAGTCCGCCATGGGCGGCGGCGCGGACGCGGTCGGGGGGCCTTCGGCGAGTGCGAGCCAGCATGTCGCGGTGTTATCATGGCTGATTACCGGGACGACACCCGTATAAGTCCCCCGGGCGTTAGTTCCAACAACGAGCTAGCACTGGGCTCGGAGGGTTCGCAGGAGGACGGTATGTCAGTTCCCGAAGCCGCTCCGGAGAGATACGCGACGAGGCGCCTGAAGAGGCCAGCCCCGGCCTCGTTCACGTGCTTCCAGTGCGGCGCCCAGGTGTCATACGACTCCGACAGGTGCCCCGACTGCAAGGCGTTCTACATCAAGGACGTGAGGCCGGAGGACGTCGACGAGCTCCTGCGCGCGGAGCAGGCTCGCGACCCCAACATGGACGAGATCATGAAGGCCCACCCCTCCCCGCTCGTGCACTTCGACGGCGAGCTGAGCCTCATGAGGCTCCTGGAGGACGAGAAGACCGACCCTGGTTTCGTCTCCGAGTGCTCGCACTGCGGGACGGTGGTCGAGGTCGACACGGACAGGTGCCCGATGTGCGGCACGCCGCTGGACGGGGACGACGAGGGCCTCGTCGGGGTGTTCAAGGACATGGAGTTCGACCCGGCCCCCTTCGAGGATGCCGACTGCCCGTTCTGCGGGGAGCACGTCGTGCTCGAATCGGGCTCGTGCCCCGAGTGCGGGAGGGCCCTCGACACGCACGACGAGGGGGACCCGACCCTGAAGGTCCTGCCGGTCCTCAGTGCCGACAACGTGGTCTTCCTTCACCTGGACATAGAGACTGGCGAGATCGACATACTGCAGCGGAACGCGGCGAGGCGCCGCTACGACCAGGCATCGGTTTTCCTGGACCTGGCGGACGGCGGCGGGCACGGACGGGGCAGGCCGGGCCTCTCGAGGAGCTGAGGAGGGGCCATCACATGGATGCATTCGACAACTTCAGGCTGATGCTGGACGAGTACGCGTCGCAGATCCTGGCGCTCACAGCGGAGCGGGCCATGAACGCCACGGAGCTGAGCGACGCGCTGGGCATTCCGATGGCCGCGTGCTACCGCAGGATCAGGATGCTCAAGGGCGCGGGCATGCTCCGGGAGCAGGAGAAGGCCGTCTCCGCGGGGGGCAAGTCCGTGTCGCTCTACAGGTCGACGGTGGAGTCGGCCGAGGTGGTCCTGACCGACGGCAGGCTGCAGGTCAAGATAAGGGCGAACGGGCAGGACTCATCCGGCTCGGTGAGCCTGACGGACGAGGCGACCATGCTGCACTGGATGCCCCGGAAGGAAGGCGCCTGAGGCCTAGCCGGCCCTCTCCAGGTTGTCGGCCCTCTTCGTGTACATCCTGGCGTCGCTCTCGTGGAGCTTGCTCTTCTCCAGGAACTTGGCGGCCCTGGTCCGGTACTTCGCAGCCTTCTCCGTCTGGACCGCCGCCTTCGCCTCGAACTTCTTGGCGACGGCGTCGGCCTTCGCCGCCTTCTTCTCCAGGGAGGCCATCTTGTTCCTGAGCGCCTCCGGGCTGAGGTCGCTCTTCCCCTGGGCGGCCCCCCTGAGCTCCATGTCGTACTCCTTGACCTGGGTCCTGGCCTCCTTGGCCTTCTCGCGCCTGGCGTCGGCCTTCTCCCTGTACGCGACGGCCCTCGAGGAGCACTTCTGGCGCTTCGCCTCGTTGGTCTTGTACTTGTGGAAGAGCTTCGCCGCCGCGTGGCTGTGCTCGTGCGCCCTCTTCCTCAGGACGGTGACGTCGTGGTAGGCCTCGGCCTGCGCCCGGTCGGCCCTGGCGGTCTTGATCTGCTCCTCGTGCTCCTCGTCGGAGACCTCCTTGGGGGCCTCCTCCTCCGGCGCCTTCTCCTCGGCGGGCCTGGCCGGAACGGGCGTTGCCGCAGGCGTGACCTGCCTTGGCTTGTCCTTCTTCGTGAGGAAGAGATCGAGGTCGTCGTCCTTCGTCCTCTGGAAGTCCTTCTTCTTGTTGGCGCTTTCCTCCACGGGGCTCATCGAGTTCACCTTAAGCGAGAGACGGCTTCGCACGCGTCAAATCTCCCTTGTGAATGATAATCCTTTGGTCTTGGCCGCCGCGCGCTCGACGATAGAAGCCCATAAGGAACAACTTATATATCGGCGATGTTCTTGAGCAGAACCAGCGGAAGGGATTCGCATGGTAAGGGCGTGCATATTGGTCTGCTGCAAGTTGCTGAAGACGAAGAAGGTGGTCGAGATCGCCAAGAAACAGCCAGGCGTCATCGACGCGTTCCCCGTCCACGGACGGTGGGACGTCGCGGTCGAGACGGAGGACCTGGACCTGGCGAAGATCGCCAAGGTGGGGATGACCATCTACAGCGCCGAGGGCGTGGAGATCGTCGAGACCCTGATAGGGTTCCCCGAGGTGTGAGGTGGTACACATGGTAAAGGCAGTCGTCCTCGTCATGCTGGAGCCCAAGACGTACGTAGACGCGAACAAGATCACCAAGATACCCGGCGTCAGGTCCGGGTACCCGGTCTTCGGCCACTACGACTACGTGGCCTTCCTGGACGTCCCCGGGCTGGAGAAGGTCGGCCAGATCGCCGACAAGATCCAGAAGCTCGGCTTCGTCAGGTACGTCGAGACGCTCATCGAGAGGTAGGCCGGCCGGCCTGCCCCCCGCGACCCAAACCATTTCGCACTCCTTATCCCCGTTCTCTCCCGGCACCTTCATCCGCTTATCGTACGCCGCTGTCGTTCCCGGCGGCGCTGGCGCAGGGCTGGCCGATGCACTTCCGAGGACACAATCGGCCCACTTAGTCGGTTAATCATTTATACGGGTAGCCTGATTCTGCGCCAGCCTAACGGGAGAGAGTAGGATGGTAGACGTCACGCTTGTCATCCCCATAGCGGGGCTGGTCGGCCTGGCCTTCGCGGCCTATCTGACCTGGTACGTTTTCAGGAAGGACCTCGGGACCCCCGAGATGCAGGAGATCGGAGAGGCCATCAGGCAGGGCGCCATGGCCTACATGAAGAGGCAGTACAGCACGATCATACTGATAAGCGTCATACTCAGCGTGCTGATCGGGGCGCTGATCGAGCCCAAGATATACGTGGGCCTTTCGTTCCTGGTAGGCGCGTTCGCGTCCGCGGTGTCGGGGTACATCGGGATGTACGTCAGCGTCAGGTCGAACATCAGGACCGCGGCGGCTGCCCGCCGGAGCCTCAACGAGGCGCTGATCACGAGCTTCAGGGGCGGCGCGGTCTCGGGCATGGGCGTGGTCTCGCTCAGCCTGCTCGGCGTCGCTGGCGTCTTCTACGTGTTCAACAGCGGCATGGACTTCGCCATATCGGAGTCGCTCGATGCGGCCATCGGATTCGCCTTCGGCGCGAGCTTCGCCGCGCTGTTCGCGCAGCTGGGCGGCGGGATATACACCAAGGCGGCGGACGTCGGCGCGGACCTCGTCGGGAAGGTCGAGGCCGGCATCCCCGAGGACGACCCGAGGAACCCCGCGGTCATCGCGGACCTCGTCGGCGACAACGTCGGCGACTGCGCTGGCAGGGGGGCGGACCTCTTCGAGTCGACGGCCGCCGAGAACATCGGGGCGATGGTCCTCGGCCTGAGCCTGTACACCTTCTGGACCGAGATCGTGCCCGCGGGCATGAGGTGGGAGGAGGGGGAGGCGCTGGCCTGGATATTCTTCCCCCTCGTCGCGAGGTCCTTCGGGATATTCGCGTCGCTCGTCGGGGTGATGGTCGTCAGGCTGAGGAACGAGACCAAGGACCCGATGTCCGGCATCAACATGGGCTACTACGCCACATGCGCCCTGGCAGCGGTGTTCTTCTTCTTCGCGACGAAGATCATGTTCGAGGGCGAGCTGGGCGACGGCTACCTGTACTTCTTCGGTGCAGGCCTCATCGGGATAGTGCTCAGCATCGTCATCGTCTACATAACGCAGTACTACACATCCGGCTCGTGGAGGCCCGTCAAGGAGATTGCCGAGGCGTCCACGACGGGACCGGCGACGAACATCATCACCGGCCTGTCGATCGCGATGGAGACGACCGCCATGCCGGTCGTGGCGATCATAGTGGCCCTGCTGGGCTCGTTCGCCCTCGGCCAGATGGCGGCTCCCGACGACCCGTCGGTGACAAGCGTGGCCGGGTTCGACACCTATGAGCTGATATACGGGTTCTACGGGACGGCGGTCGCGACGATGGGCATGCTGGCGACCTGCGCGTTCATACTCGCGACGGACACCTTCGGCCCCATAACCGACAACGCGGGCGGCATAATCGAGATGTCGAAGCAGCCCGAGGACATCCGGCGCAGGACGGACAAGCTGGACGCGTGCGGCAACACCACGAAGGCGCTGACGAAGGGCTACGCGATGGGCAGCGCCGCGCTCGCCGCGTTCCTGCTGTTCGGGGCGTACTTCGAGCGCGTCGCCATGAAGAGCGGCAGCGAGCTCTCGGAGGCGTTCCATGTCGACCTGGCCCAGCCAGACGTGTTCGTGGGCGGTCTCCTGGGCGCGATGCTCGTGTTCCTCTTCGCCTCGCTCGCCATAAGGGCGGTCGGCAAGACTGCCCACCAGATGATCAACGAGGTCAGGCGCCAGTTCAAGGCCGACCCGGGCATAATGACCAAGGAGTCGAAGCCCGACTACGCGAAGTGCGTGGACATAGCGACCAAGGGCGCCCTGAAGGCGATGGTCCTCCCGGCGCTCCTGCCGGTGCTCGTCCCCGTGCTCTTCGGGATATCCATGGCGTACATGGGCTACGACGCCCCGCAGGCCGTGGGCGCGCTCCTGATGGTCGGCACGATCGCCGGCATAATGGTCGCGAACATGTTCAACAACGGCGGCGGCGCCTGGGACAACGGCAAGAAGTACATCGAGGAGGGCCACCACGGCGGGAAGAGGACCCCGGCGCACGCGGCCGCGGTCGTGGGCGACACGGTCGGGGACCCCCTGAAGGACACGGCTGGCCCGTCGATACACGTGCTCGTGAAGCTGCTGTCTACCGTCACGCTGGTCTTCGTCGGCCTCTTCATAATCTCTTAACTGGCCGAGGGGAGGCCCCCTCGGCAAACCATATATACACCAAGCGTAATCGAGAGAGCCGCGAGCCATACCACCAGAGGACTGTATAGATGTACGTTATTGCCTCGAAGGAAGACGTCGTCAGGATACCCCCGAACCTCCTCGGGGAGGACTTCCAGGCCCTCGCCGCAAGGCTGACCCAGGAGTCGTTCCAGAACAAGGTCGAGGGGGACGGCAGCTACACCGTCCTCGTCAGGAACATAGAGCCCATGGGCGAGGGGAGGATCATCCACGGCGACGGGGCCGTCTACCAGAAGGTCAAGTTCGAGACGGTCATGTTCAGGCCCACTCTCCACGAGATAGTCGAGGGGACGGTGTGCGAGGTGCTGAAGTTCGGCGCCTTCGTGCGCTTCGGCCCGCTCGACGGCCTCCTCCACATAAGCCAGATAATGGACGACAGGATAGACGTGGACGTCGACGGGCGGAGGCTCGTCGGCAAGGACACGAAGCGCGAGCTCCGCCTTGGGGACAGCATCAGGGCCAGGATAGTCTCGCTGAGCATCAACGAGAGGAGCCCGAGGGAGAGCAAGATCGGGCTCACGATGCGCCAGCCGGCCCTGGGCAAGCTCGAGTGGCTCCAGGAGGAGCGCAAGAAGAAGGAGGAGAAGAAATGAAGGTCGAGAGGGCGTGCAAGCGCTGCAGCGCGATGACCGAGGAGGAGAAGTGCCCTCTCTGCGGGTCGGAGACCTCCAAGGAGTGGCAGGGCTACGTCATCATCCTGGACCACACCAAGTCCGAGATCGCCAGGAGGATGGGCATCAGTGTCAACGGCAAGTTCGCCCTCCGGGTTCGATGATTCGTTCCCCGAGAGAGACCTGGTGCTCCCCGACGACCTGAGGGACGAGCTGGCCAAGCCCATTGGCAGGTTCGTGTCCGCGTGGGCCCTGAGGAGGCACCTCGAGGGGGCCCCGAGGGTCATCACCGTCGGGGACGTGGTCACCATAACCCTCCTCCAGATGGGCATGGTGCCGGACGTGGCGGTCTTCGACTACAAGACCCAGCGCTCCGAGGAGTACGCCTCCAAGGACAGGATCCAGAGGATGGAGGGAAGGCTCGTCAAGGTCGAGAACCCCCCCGCCAGGATAACCAGGGCGATGTGGGGGGCGGTCAAGGAGGCCGTGAGGGCCAGGGACACGGTCAAGGTCGAGGTGTCGGGCGAGGAGGACCTCGCGGCCCTCGTGGCGATAATCAACGCCCCCGAAGGGGCGCAAGTCATATATGGCATCCCCAATAAGGGGTTGATGGTAGTCAAGGTCGACAGGGACACGCGGGCGCTGGCGTCCGCGGCGGTCAGGCGAATGATACGGTGAGAGCATGGAGATCGAGATAGTCGAGAAGAAGGAGAACGAGCTGCTGAAGAGGGTAGAGGTCACTTTCAAGGCGTCACACGTCGACGAGGGCACCCCCCAGAGGGAGGCCGTCAGGGAGAAGCTGTCCGCCCTCATGAAGGCCCCGAAGGAGAGGGTCATAGTCGACGCGATGACCTCCGAGTTCGGCAGGATGCAGACCGTGGGCTACGCCAAGGTCTACGAGACCAAGGAGGCTGCCATGAAGTACGAGAGGGAGCACATCCTGGTCAGGAACAAGCTGAAGGAGAAGAAGGTCGTGGCCAAGAAGGCCCCGGCGGCCGCCCCGGCCGCCAAGCCGAAGGCGTGAGGTGCTTCCCATGGCTGACAAGGAGAAGAAGAAGGAGAAGAAGGTCAGGGTCGCGAAGAAGGACTTCTACAAGCTCGAGGGGGACAAGCTCCAGAGGACCAAGCCCCACTGCCCCAAGTGCGGCCCGGGCGTGTTCATGGCCGAGCACCCGAACAGGGTCTCATGCGGCAAGTGCGGCTACACCGAGTTCAAGAAGAAGTGAGCCGGGCGCGCGTCCAGCCACAAACCTCTGAAACCCCTACCTCCCGCTTCTGAAGTACCTCTTGACCTTCTCCCCGTTCAGGTAGAGGTAGATGACGAGGTTGAAGATGATGGTCCACACCGGCGCCCCTGGGTCCGCCCTGTTGGGCACCAGGACCATCCCCACCACGGCGAAGAGGATCGCGTAGAGGGCGACCTTCCTCCCGCGAACCCTCGCAGCCTCGCGCCCCTTGACGTAGCCCCTCGCCAGCAGCAGCGAGAACGCCGCCAGGACGAGGAGGGCGACGCCCAGCAGGGCGAATATCCAGCCGGCGTTGTCGGCGACCCACGGGGATATGGCGGCCTCGAGGGCGTCCTGCCCCTCGGGCGTGCTGGCATAGGCGGCGACGGCGAGCGCCCAGAGGGCGCTCCCCAGCAGCTGGATCCCGGACAGGACCTGCAGGAGGGCGAGCAGAAGCACGCCCAATGGCCTCTTGACCCGTTGCGCCGCGACCATCGGATGCCCCGCCATCGTGAGGCGTTCCTCCATATTTCGAGGTTTGGGCCGGCGGGCCAAAACCTTCAATACGTGCACGCGTTCACGTGGCCGGGCTGACCCTGCCCGCGGAGCGCGTCCACCATGGAGGCGTGGTTCTACCTCTCGATATCCGTCGCCCTGTTCTGGGGCCTCAGCGGCATATTCGCGAAGTACAGCACCGCGAAGCTGGGGGTCGCCCGCGTGGCGCTCGTGATCGCCGGGGTCGAGGGCGTGATGTACTCCATCGCGTACCTGCTCTGGAGGGACACCTCGGTCGACATAAGCCTCTGGGAGGGCGTCCTCGCCGCCTCCTCGTGCATCATAGGCATAACCGGGTACCTGTGCTACTTCGAGTCGATACTGGAGGGGCAGGTGGCCATAGTCGGGACGATATCGGCGGCCTACCCCGCCCTGGTGGTCGTCGGCGCGATGCTCATGCTCTCGGAGGGGCTCTCCGCGGCCCAGGCCATCGGGGTCGTGGCGATCATAGGGGGCGTGATGGCCCTCTCCTACGAGCCGGACCCGGGGGCGGCCCACTCCCTCAGCAGGCGCTCCCTGACGTTCGCCTTCCTGGCATTCTTCGCATGGGGCGCGTGGAGCCTGACGTCCAAGGTCGCGGTGGACGCGGTCACGGCGGGGAACCTGTTCGGCTTCTACGTGATATCGTCGCTGACCGCCCCCGTCCTCTACGCCTGGGCGAGGAGGGTCAGGCCGGCCCACTTCAAGGGGGAGGACCCGACGAAGACCGCGTGGCTCATGGGAGGCGTCGCGCTGTTCCTGAACGTCGTCGGCGCCTTCTCCTACACGTACGCGCTCGAGGGGGGAAACGCCTCCCTGGTCGTGCCCGTGACGAGCGCATACCCGATAGTGACGGCCCTCCTCGCGGTCGCGGTCCTGAAGGAGCGCGTGAGGTGGCCCCAGGCGGTCGCCCTGGTGGTGGTCGTCGCCGGGCTGGTCATGATCGGCATCACCCTCTGACGCGCGTGGCAACCTAGATATACGGACGAGGCCTACAGCAGCACGGGCCTGTAGTGTAGCTCGGACATCACTGGGGCCTCCGGAGCGCCCGTTGGCGCGGGGAGAGCCTCGAACTCGGGTTCGAAAGGCCGTCCAAGAGCGGCCCGAAACTCCCGACAGGCCCGCCACCTCCCCCATCACCCTATTATACCCGTCCCCCTTTTTCATGGCCATGCATCTCACGCCTAGCGAGGAGCGCACCCTCGCCGGAGAGGAGGGCCCGGGCCGCCAGAAGGCCATGGAGCTCCTCGTCGCCATAGGCGACATCTACGGCGCGAAGAGGCTCATACCGGTCTCGTCGGCGCAGGTCTCGGGGGCCTCGTTCAAGACCATCGGCGACGCCGGGATCAAGTTCCTCGAGGACTTCTCCGAGCAGGCGCGTGCGACCGTGAGGGCGTCCGTCAACCCCCTCGGCCTCGACCTCAGGCGTTGGCGCGCGATGGGCGTCGCGCCAGGCTTCGCTGGGAAGCAGGCGCGGATCGTCGCCGCCTATTCATCCATGGGGCTCGAGCCCCTCTACACCTGCACGCCCTACCTCGCGGGGAACAGGCCCCGGGCGGGGCAGCACGTGGCCTGGGCGGAGTCCTCGGCCACCGTGTTCGCCAACTCCGTCCTCGGCGCGCTCACCAACAGGGAGGGAGGGCCGTCGGCCCTCGCCTCCGCGGTCATAGGCAAGACGGCCGAGTACGGGCTGCACCTCAGGGAGAACAGGCTGCCGAGGGTGAGGGTCGAGCTGGAGGGCGTCCCTCCGGGGCTCGCGCCGCTGGCGGGCTACGTGGTCGGGAAGATCGCCGGGAACCGCATCCCCTACCTCCCCGGGCTCTCGCTCTCGCAGGACGGCCACAAGGCCTTCGGCGCCGCCCTGGCGGCCACGAGCGCCGTCTCGATGTACGTCTACAGCGAGCGCGGCGGGCGCGCGAAGGTGGACTCCTCGATGGTGGAGGAGCGCGTCTGCCTCCCCGAGTCGGAGCTCCTCGCGTGCAGGGACTCGCTCGCCGGCGGCGACTCGTGGGACCTCGTGGCCATCGGCTGCCCGCACTGCTCGCCCGCGGAGCTGAGGTCCATGGCCCGGCGCCTGAAGGACAGGAGGCCCGCGGGGGACCAGGACGTCTGGTTCTGCACCTCGAGGAAGGCGTTCGCCTCATGCCCCGACGCGGTCAGGGTGCTGAAGAGGTTCGGGAAGGTCCTCTGCGACACCTGCATGGTCGTGTCGCCGATCGAGACCATGTACAGGAGGACCGCGTCCGACTCCGGGAAGGCTATGGTGTACCTCCCGACCCTCGGGAAGCAGAGGGCCGCCTTCAGGACGACTGACCAGCTGCTGGAGGCGGTATCACGATAGTCAGGGGCAGGAAGATCCGCGGCGGCTCGTGCGAGGGCAGGGCGCTGTCGTCGTCCGTCCCGCTGTCCTTCCTCGGCGGCGTCGACCCGAAGACCGGCACGATACTCGACCCTGAGTGCGAGTGCAGGGGCAGCTCCGTCGCGGGGGCGGTCCTGTGCTTCCCGTACGGGAAGGGTTCGACCGTCGGCTCCTACTCCATGTACCAGCTCAAGGTCAACGGGAAGGCCCCCTGCGCCATCGTGAACGCGTCCGCCGAGCCGATCGTGGCCACGGGCGCGATCATGTCCGGGATACCGATGGTCGACGGCGTGGACGTCGCGCTCGTCAGGACGGGCGACCACCTGAGGGTGGAGGCCGACAAGGGCGCCGTCGAGATCGCGGGCGTCGACGAGAGGCGCGTCGTCACGGGGATAGTGAGGCGCAGGGGCAGGATACTCCTGCTCCAGCGCAGCAACAGCGTCGGCTCCTACAGGGGCCAGTGGGCGGGTGTCTCGGGCTTCATAGAGGAGGGCGAGGCCCCCGAGAGGGCGGCGAGGAGGGAGCTCGAGGAGGAGCTCGGGATATCGAGGGCCAGGCTCGCGAGGGCCATCGACCCGCGGAGCTTCAGGGACGGGGACGTGGTGTGGACCGTGAACGCGTTCCTCTTCGACATAGGCGACGCGAAGGTCAGGACGGACTGGGAGCACCAGGCGCACGAGTGGGTCCGGCCCGAGGACGTCTCGCGGTTCCCGACGGTGCCGGGGCTGCAGGAGATAGTCTGCAGGCTGGTCGGCTGAGGCTCATCCCTGTATCGTGTGGTCGACCTCCCTCTCCAGGAGGTTGAGCTGGTGGCTCTCCAGCGTTGACCTGTTCACCGCCATCAGCAGGATGGACTGGTTTATCGCGACCTGGTCCCTCAGGGACTGGATCAGCCTCAGCACGGTGATGAAGTTGTTGTTGGTTATGAGGTACTCCAGTCCGTCGAGCAGGACTATGCCCCCGTCGGGCTGCGACAGGAACTGCTCGAGCGAGAGGCTCAGCTTCTCGAGGTCCTTGGGCCTGATGGCGTTGTCCCTCCCGACGTTGGACAGCCATATCACGGGGGTCTCCTTCAGGTCGAACTTGGTCCTTATCTTGGCGGGGTAGTTGCGCGTCACGCAGTACCCCTTCATGCCCTTCTGCAGGGCGTTCATGAAGAGCCTGTAGGACGCCTCCGGCTTGTCCTCCTCCACCAGGTACGAGAACGACCTCTCCAGCTCCTCGACGGAGGCGGCCGCCGCCTTGGCGGCCGGCTCGGGCTCCGGGGCCGGGACGGGCTCGGCCTGCGCGGGTGCCGCCGCCTCTGGCCCGGGCGCGGC
>JBFMHR010000020.1:0-2787 GCA_040751795.1 Thermoplasmatota archaeon
CACCCCGCGTCAATCAGTGGCCTAATTGCCCCAATTGCCATTCTGGGCAAGGTTGAGTTCTTCGTGCCATTGGTCCTTGTCGCGTATGTCATTGGGCACTTCCTCAGCTATCTCTCTTCGATCACCGTTGAGAAATACAGTGTTTGGACGCTGGGCTATCCGTCTCGCTACCTGCTCGGTCACACTCCGCCTGGCTATTTTTCCCCGGCTGAGACCGCCGAGCCTCGTCGGGTTGTGCGTTTCGTTGTGGCGCTCCTTCTCCTTCCACTTGTGCTGACCGAACTAGTCCTGAACTGGTTTAGCTTCAGGCCCCTGTATGCAAAGCCTATCGATCCCACTCTGCGGCGGCGCATAGGAGATTGCTTGAGGTCGTTTGACAACGACCACGGATTGTCCTTGGGAGACAACATCACACCGGACGGCGAGGAACGAGACAATTTTCGGCTCGTGTATCACTTTGCGCTCGAGCACGCCCAGGCCCACGTTCCAAAGATGCAGAACTTCGTTGCGCTTTACGGGTTCACTCGCACGCTTGCGCTTGAGGCAGTGATCTTTGCGTGGGGTGCTGCGTATTGGACTTGGACGGGACAACTCTGCCGGGGTGAGGGCAGCGCAATTGCCGTTGCCGCTGCCGTCACCGCTGCCGTCTTCTATCTCGACTTTAACAAGTTCTATCGAAAGTTCTCGCTTGAAGCCTTCATGGCTTTCGTAACGGTTTGGAATGCAGAGCTCGTTAAGACCCGCGTTCGACAGTCGTAGAGAAAGGCGACGCGCAACTCTTCTTCCATCAGTGAATTCCGTGAGCGGACTGTTTCGTGTAGTGGCTACGCCTTTTCGGCCGTGGGGTTGACCTTCCGGACGGCCACCGGGGGCTTTATCGTGAGTTTTTTCAGGATGTTGCGCTGAGCGTCGGTCAGTAGGCTTACGATCTCCGAGCGCCCATCTTTTGTTGCAAGCCGGGTCACCGTGATCTCGTCCAGTTCCTCCCGCATCGCCCGCCAGGTCTCCCCCGCGGTGGTCTCGGCGACACGCACGAGAAGCAACGCCAGCCAGCACAGGAGGACGTGCGCCCGGATCCGGTCCTCGAGCCTGTGGTAGATCGGACGCAGCTCCAGCGTCGTCTTCAGCGTCCGGAAGCAGGCCTCCACCTCCGCGAGCTGCTTGTAGCCCAGCACCACGTCCTCGGCCGACAGCGTCGGGTCGGTGGTGAAGATCACGTACTTCCCGTCGAGCATCTCGTCCGCCTTCACCTTTGCGGTGTCGATCACCAGCCTCCCACCCTTGAGCTCCTTCACGTACCGCCCAAAGGCCGAGTGGCTCTTGAGGGCGCACACAGCCTTGGAGTGGCCGGCGCCTCGAGGTCCCTTCCCACTGTTGAGCCGCTCGATCTCGGCGCCGAGCGCCGAGAGGATGTTCTCCCGCACCTTCAGGTCGTGCTCGGCCTCCTTCGGGTTGCGCACGACGATCGTCCGCCGCTTCGAGCCACCGTCGACGAGGACGACCTCCTTGATCTCGAGGTCCTCGCGGATCACTTTGAACCGTCCAGGTCTGGACAACGCGGGGTGGAGCTTGCCTGTCGAGGAGCGCAGCTTCTCCCCCACGATGACCTGGCCGCCGCCGCGCTGGAAGGCGACCTCCTGCTCGTGGCCCGCGAATCCCCGGTCGACCACCCACACCACCCGCGACAGCCGCCACCCGGCCAGGTCTTTCTGCACTTGCTCGACGGTCGAGGCATCCGCCGTGTTGCCCGGCCACACCCAGCAGCGCACCGGGATGCCGTCCCGGGTCACCGCCAGCCCGATCGAGACCTGCGGGAGATCGCCCCGCTTGTCCCGGGAGTACCCGTACCGCCTCAACCCCCCCTCACCATCCGCCTCGTCCAGCTCGAAGTACGTCGAGGTGGTGTCGAAGAAGATCAGGTCGACCTCGAGGTTGAACAAGGTGGCCACCGATCCGAAGACCGCCTTTTGCAGCGCCTCCTCGTGCTCCAAGAGGAAGTCCATCGCCCGATACAGCGTGTGCGAGTGGACTTCGCTCAACCCCTCGATGTGGACCTTGCGGCCCACCCAGCGCTCTACCCCGAGCTTGGAACGGGGAGAAAGCGCCCGGTTGGCCACCAGGGCAAAGAGCACCCGCTCGACATCGGCATCGAAGGCGCGCTCGGCAAGCAGCTTCCCCAGCAACCCGTCCATCTCCATCCGCCGCCACAGGGCATCCAGGACGAAGCTGCCGCCGAAGACGAGGGTCTTCTCCACCTCCAGCTCCTCCTCGGCGCCGAACAACCGTCCCTGCACTTCGGCCTGATCGGAAGGGGTGAGGAACCGCGACAGGCTGAGAGCCAGCCGCTTGAGCTGCTCCTTGTCGAGCTGGTCCTCGCGGCCGAAGTGGTAGAGGACCTTGTCCGTGGGTCTGCCGGTCCGCGGGTCTCTGACCTTGTGGGCGAGCTGGAGGTAGCGGACGCGGGTGCCGTCCTTGCGGGCCTGCGAGATCTGGCGAATGTACATGCCTACCAAGATGGTGCATCACAGTGTGAATGTCAAGCCAACAAGACTTGTCACTAGTGGCTACATGCTTCTCAGCACCGCACCATGCCTGCACTGAAAACACACGACTTGCGGGCCACATCTACCCTGAAATACCCCTACCGCTGTCGAACGCGGGGTCAAGGTCAGTTGGCCGTAGCGCAGTGTCGTACCCGACGCCTCGATTCCGGCACCGGCCAGGCGGGGCGACGAAAAGGCGCGGCCCCATTCCGCCACCGACATGGGCTCCGCGTGCACCGAGAGC
>JBFMHR010000021.1:0-2738 GCA_040751795.1 Thermoplasmatota archaeon
GGCGTCACGAGCCCTGTGCCTTCGGATGGAAGAAGGGGGAGAAGCCGCCCCATGGCCCCGGGACGCTGGACACGGTCTGGGAGGTCGATTGGGAGGGAAAGGCGAGGGTGGTCGGGAACGAGCACCCGATCCAGAAACCCCTGCGGCTCTTCGAGATCCCGATGGAGCAGCACACCGCTCCCGGGGACGTGGTGCTGGAACCGTTCTCCGGCTCCGGGAGCCAACTCGTGGCCGCGGAGAAGCTCTCGCGGCGCTGCTACGCGGTGGAGATCGAGCCCGCCTTCGTGGACGTGGGGCTCGTGCGCTGGCAGAAGGCGACGGGCAAGGAAGCCGTCCTGGAGAGGGGCGGGGAGAGCTTCGCCGCCATCGCGGAAGAGAGGAAGTGAGCCATGGGCGGCCGGAGCTGCGACGACGCCTTCGCGTTCTACATGGGCCTCGGCCCCTCGCGCAGCTACCAGCTCGTCGCAGATCACTTCGGCATCAGCAAGCGCGCCGTCGTCAAGCTCGCCGTGCGACACGGATGGGCGGAGCGGCTGGCAAGAATGGAGGGCGAGGCCCGCGAGCGGACGGAGGCAAGGCTGGCGGAGACGGAGAGCGAGCGGCGGGAAACACAGGCGAGCCAGGCCGTCGAAGCCCAAGACCGCCACTTGAAGAGCCTGCGGGCGGTGTTTGGGCGGGCGCTCGCGGCGCTCAAGCAATACCCGATGACCTCGGCCCACGAGGCGGTGCGGGCGATGACGGCAGCGATCAAGCTCGAGCGCACGGTCCTCGGCATGGAGAAGATCGATGACTTCCGGGACCCGAGGAGCCAGGCGGCCGAGATCGCGGCGATCCTCGCGGCGATGAAGGCGAGCGTACCGACTGCCCCGCCGCCGGAGCCCAAGAGCGCTGCCGTCGAGGACGATTCCGGGAAGGTTGAGTAGGGGATAGCGCTCCCCGGCCTCGTGCCACAATGGCATGGCGCTGTCTGCCACCACGGGGCGGGAGGGGGGCTTACACGTCTCGAGCAATGAGCATCCTCCCCTGATGCGGTGAGGCGAGGCCTCCTGGCGAGCGTAGCGGTCCACGAAAAACCGGGAACGCAGGGTCGCAAGGAGGCAACCGTGGAAGTCCAGGAGGCGCTCAGGAGGTACATCGTGCAGCTCGCGGCGGACGGGAGATCGCGGCACACGATCGGGCAGTATCGCCGGCACGTGGAGATGCTCGCGCGATGGTTGAAGGAGGAGGGGAAGGGGGACGACGTCGAGGAGATCGGCCACGAGGACCTGGCGCTCTTCTTGTCGTCGGCGGCGGCCACGACGAGCGCGCGAGGCGGACCGAAGAAGGCGACATCGTTGAACGCGATGCGGACGAGCCTGCGGACTTACTTCAGCTACCTCCACGCCGCGGGCTACACGGCGACGAACGTGGCCAGGTTGGTGCGAAGGGCACGGTGCGGGCCGTCGCCGCCGCGGGGGCTTTCCGCCGACGATCAGCAACGGCTGCTGGCCGCCCTGGCGGAGGGGAAGGGGATGGAGGCGAGAAGGGACGAGGCGCTCTTCGGGCTCCAGCTCGGGGCGGGTGTGCGAATCGGTGCAGCGGTCGCACTCGACGTGGGTGACGTCGATCTGGCGGCAGGTACCGTCCTGCCGCGGTGCCAGAAGAATGGGACGCCGGCGGTGTCGTACCTGCCAGGCCACGTGGGGGATGCGCTCGCCGAGTACATCGGAGATCGAGGGACCGGGCCGCTGTTCATGTCGAGGCAAGGGCGGCGGATCACCTCAAGGCAGGCGGCGAGACGGTTGGCGCAATGGTGCGAGCGGGCGAAGATCCGGCCGATCTCACCCCATGCGTTGCGCCACAGCTGCGCGCAGCGGATCTACGATCGGACCCGAGATCTCGCGATGGTGAAGGCCGTCCTCCACCACCGCCACCTGCAGTCTTCGCTGATCTACGCGCAGGTCAACCCCCGGGACGTTCGCGCGGCGGTGATGGCCTGACTCGGGGCATCCCACCGGAAGCGATCCGCCGCCACCGGCCAGCTCCGCTGCGGTCACGACTGGCGTAGCTCTGTGCTCGTCGTCGGTCTCCAGCTTGGAGTGGACATCGAGGACCGGGCTTGGCGCAGGGACCGCGCGGGGGTTGACGTGGTTCCGGGGACAGGCTGTACCCTGGGGCGGCCGGAGGTATGGACGCGCATGAACTCGGAGCGCAATCCAAGCAAGGCGGACCCCGACGACATCCTGAAGAAGGCGCACGAGGCGGGCAAGCTGCTGACGGTGTGCCTGCAATGCTGTGTTACGGATCGGTACCGCGTGAACCCTGGTCCGGACGGAGGAATCCACGTCTCGCTGGAAGGGTCGGAGGGGACGTTCTTGATCCCGTCTCCCCACGGATGCCTCGCACTGGATCCCTTCGTACACACATTCTGCGACTGGCCTGACACGTTCCGAGAGATACGTGATGCCATTCCCTTCTTGCGAGCGGCCTGCAACAACACGTTCCAGAGCATCCAGATGGAACTGGCCGGCCTTCGAGAACGGTTCGCCGTGGGCCGACTATCCGGTTCCTCCGCCCATGCCCTTCTTCTAGAGATAGCCGAGAGATGCATACGGGATCCGGACGGGTTCTTTGTCGCGTCTCACGCTCTTTGGGACCAGGCGTCTCACTGAGATGGGACTGTGCGTTGAGCGAGGAGGGACGTGCTGTGCTGGACCGAGCGTGGTAGCCGGGTAGACCGGAGATTGTTCAGTCGAGGG
>JBFMHR010000022.1:0-2732 GCA_040751795.1 Thermoplasmatota archaeon
CCTGCGGCTGGACTGCCAGGCGGAGTTCGTCTCGCTTCTGAACGCCATCGTGGCGCAGCTCGAGGCCGGGACCCCAGGGCACAGAGTACTCGAACTGCTCTTCGAAGCCCTCCGCACGCTGGCCGACCTCCACGGCCTTGATCGCAAGAAGCTCGAGCTCGACGAGCGTTGCGACAGGATCCTCCGAAGGATCGCCTCTCACCGCTCCCGAAAGGCCCACTGACCCGCTAAACAGTTACCGCAGATCTCCGCCAGCAAGCCAAGCTGGTCGAGCGCCAATCCTCCATCTGAAACAGCTCCCAGACTGTAAGTGAGCGCGCGCAAAGGCACGTCACCACTGCAAAATAATGTGCGCGCCGACATCTACACCAGGACCACGAGGGAAGGAACCGCTGACAGCGGTTGCTTGGCGCGTTGACTCATGGGACTGGGCTCCTGTCTTTCCGAGGGGACTTCCCTGCGCCGGCGCGCGCGACGGGCGCACCCGACGCGCGCGTCGGGTGCAAGCGCCGGTCTCCGGCGACAGGTATCCGTCCGAGCGCGGGGCCGAGGGCGCCGGGGGCCCCGCGCTCGGACGGATACGGTTGGTCTGAGCGAGGCTGAGGCGGGGGCCAGCCGGGGGGTCCGGGGGGCGGAGCCCTCCGATACCTCCCTTCAATCTCCCGCAGACATGGGACGCCTGCCGGGAGGGCGGAGCGATCGCGGGGCAGCCGCGCGATCTGGGTCGCGGGGCTCCCGGCGGAGAAGGTCGTCCTCGGCAGCGATGATCGAGGAGGAGCGGCGCGGGCCGGGCCTAGTGATCCAGGCTAGTCCAGTCCTCGAAGACATCGAGGCCCAGGGACTCGAAGAAGTCGTCGTCTCCGATCAACGGGGCACCGTCGAACACCCCGTCATTGTCCGAATCAACGAGCATGATGCGCCTGTGCGAGGCGAAGGCTGTTCCGAACACGAATACGCGGCCGAGGACGACATGGTCGCCTTTCTGTGCGTACTGCAGATCATTCAACTCGGGGATCGCCGTCGAGTCGTACAGGACCACCGGCGGCGCCGCCAGGTCTTGGGCGTTGATTTGCACAAGCGAGACCTCGCCCTGCGGGTCTCGAATCGCGCAGACGACGTACCGGCCAGCGGGATCGTACTCCAAGGCCACCGCCCCTTGGTCCGGAACACCCTCGAAGATGCGGGTCTTCCGGAACCGCTTCGGAACGAGCTGGGGGGGGATGCTCCCGCCGCTGCCCCCAAGGAGCACGACGGTTCCCGAATCGGAGACGAGGTTCCACAGCTCGACCACGGGCTCCTTCTCGCGCGTCAAGCCGAGCACCGCGTAGCGGTCGCGGCCTCCGGAGGCGACGTGCAGCACCGAGAAGTTGGCGCTGCTCTGGTGGGTGACCGACTGCCATTCGCCGCCGGCATCCTGCGCCGAGTCGGTCACGAGGACGGAGTTGAAGTTCTCCGCAGTGTAGCGCTGTTCGAAACCGGGTTCGCGCCACGCGGTGAGGCCATCACCCTCGGTGTAGCCCTGGTCGGCCAACTGACCAATGGACGGATCTCTCCCCAGTGCTAAATCAGTCGCCTCGCGCTCGGTCATGGCTTCCGAGGGCGGGGCGGATGAGCCTCTGCACGCGCTCGCGAGCAGGCCGGCAGCCGCAACATAGGCCAATCTCTTCATGTTCGGTGAGCTCATCAGTTGTCGCAGGGACACTCGCAGTCACAGTCAGGAATGACCTTGTTGTCGGGGTAGGGATCTTCAGGAGGGCCGGGCGGAGGGGGAAAGTCGGGACAGTTGCTGAAGTCATCTCCCTCTCCCTCCTCGTCCTCGGGATCCCATCCGCTGGAAGCACATTCCGCCGCCTTCTCCGCGTTGTCTTCGGTGTTCCAGCGGCCCTGCATCTTGCCGTAGGTCTCCTTCAGGGCCTCGCAGTACGCGCACAAACCCGCCGGCGTGTCGGTGCCCGGCACGCCGGGAACCGGACCCCCGTTCTGGCAGATGTTCTGAAGCTGAGCGCAGAGGAAGGCTGCCGTGTGGATCGCGTAGTTGATGTCGTTGCAGTCGGGGTCGCGGCCGTCCCCTTGGGGCGGGTTGTCGGGGTTCGGGGGCGGCGGTGGCATATCGACACCGGGCGGTGCGTGGGGCGGGCAACAGAAGTGGAGGCACTCGTGGGCGAGCGTGCGCGACATCTCTGCCATGAACTCCGGCTGGTCGGAGAGATCCTTGTCGGAGTCGTAGCCGTGCTCGTCAGGCAAGACGACGATCTCGCCGGTGGGCGGATCCTGGGAGGCACCCTTAGCGTAGCCGCGAACGTGGCCGATCGTCCACTTGTCGTTCTTCGAATCCCACATCCATGCCGGGAGCTTGCCGAAGCGCGGCGTGACGGTCTTGTCCTCGCAGCACGGC
Source organism: Thermoplasmatota archaeon (assembly GCA_040751795.1). Lineage (GTDB taxonomy): Archaea > Thermoplasmatota > Thermoplasmata > UBA10834 > UBA10834 > UBA9653. The sequence continues at coordinate 2,396 of JBFMHR010000022.1, forward strand.
ATCGTCGAGGCGAGGCCCGTGAGGGCATCTCCGAGCTCAGACTGGACTCGCGGGGGCGAGAGGACGGCGAGGCTTACGATCAGAGGAATCAACGGGCGACTCCGTTCAGGGGTCTAGGGTGACCTTACAGCGGGAACTGCCTCGAAGCGGAAGGGCTCCAGCGTAGCCCCCCCTCCCCCCCGCCGTCAAGTCAATCCCCTCCTGCCCCATGGTCCCGTCAAAGTCGTGGGGGCGGGGGCTCCCTCCGGCGAGTGGAGCATGTGGTAGCCGGGCTAGCGGGGGCGCGCGCGGCGACGGGACCGGGTTCGAGGGGGGTGGGGGTGGCGCCGGGGAGCGG
>JBFMHR010000023.1:0-2606 GCA_040751795.1 Thermoplasmatota archaeon
AGACTCGCTTCCGGCTGGTGACCAGCCTTTGCCGGGTGGGGTTGGGTACCCACCGGGTTCATCTCGCGGGTTTCAGGTCACGTCATGACCTTCCTCCTCGCCCAGGCTTTTCCTGGCGCAATCAGAGGCTGAGCAGGAATCCCTGCTCCAGCCTCTTCGATGCCCCTTGGCGCATCGCCTGACGGCTCCGCGCTTCGTTCGCGAGCGATTCCTGCTCGCTCTCTCCGTGCGGGAGCGGGGGGAGCTCGGCGGTCTCGCCGGTCACGCCGGGGAGCGGCTTCCGCGGCCAGGCGCCGGGCCTCGTACAGCTTCCAGGGCGAGAGCCCCTGGTCCCGAGCAAAGGCCGCGATGTTCCCACCGGAAGCCGCCAGGGCTTCGAGCAGCCCGGGGATCTCCTCGTCGGACGGTGTGCGCCGGCTGCGCCAGGTCGAGTCGCTGGTCATGCCGGGAGCATGGCACCACCGCCCTCCCCCCGCGAGATGGGGTCACCGGACTCGTACGGACAACGCGGGACTCCAGGGGATTCCAAGGGACAGGAGGCCGGGGCCGTTCTGGACTTTATGGGCGTCCATGGGATTCTATGGGATGGAATTCCCGTCACTAACTCGCCACTGCCCCCCTCCGGGGAGCCGGATCGCCGTTCCCGGGGCGGCACTGCAGTTGCCGTCCCTGGCGGGCTCGATGCCGGCGAGGTCGAGCGGCTGGGATTCCCGCGCGTCACCGTCGCGCTTGAGGAGGAGCCGGCGAGGGCGACTCCGGATATCTCCCTGAGCCCGGCCTGGATGCGCGCCGTGGCGCCAGGCCGCGGGTTCGGGGCCAGGGGGGCCAGGCAGGCGACGGCCGCGACACCGCGCGACACGGGCCGAGCGCGCCGAGATCATCCATCTCCCAGCCCGGCGGCTCCGGCCGGGGCTCCCCATCCCGGCCCCGCCCGCCAGCCCGCCGCCCACGACCGCCAGGCCTCCTCCGGGCCTACCACGGTTCCGCCTGTCAGGTCAGGTCTAGGGCGGTCGAAGAGGTCCTGATGAACCCGAGCCCCAGAATCAGGAGCGCCCCTCTGAAGCCTGGGGATCAGGGTTGCGGCAAGCATGCCCCCGCGATTACAATGCGATGCCGTGGGGGCTGGCCTCAAGATGGCCGGCCAGATTGGCAGGACGATCGGATGCGGAGAGTTCGGAGGTGATAGTGATGAGGGCGCTCCACGTGTGTGGCCTCCTCTTCCTTCTCGGAACCGGTGAGGTGCGCGCCCAGGTCTCGGGTCCTGTGGTCCAGCCCGTGCCCAGTCCGCCGCACCATGGACGGATCGATCCGGCGACCGGGAGAATCACCCGGGACTCCGACGACAAGACGGTGTCCCTCCTCATCACGTGGGCCAACACCGATTTCGCGGGCTACTATGTGGGCACCGCTTGGGCTCCCGCCGAGTTCCTCGACTGGGGAGTGCTGAGCACATCTTCGGGCAGCGACATCGTGGGCGAGTTCCAGTTCGCCTACGCCACGACGGTGCTCGATACTAGCGCCGGAGGCCCGGGGGTCTCGACCTGCGTCAACTTCTACGACGACGCCACGGGGTGGTGCAACGAATGGGGCCAGGGGATCGTGCCGGATGCCTCTTACTGCTTCAGTGGCCTCGGCGGGTCGCCCGACGGTGTGACGCCCACGGCATGGGTCTACAACGTGAATCTGGCGGGGGGCGCCGAATTCGAACAGGATCTCGGACCCTTTGGTTACTCTCTGGTGCTCTTGGACACGGGAACCGGGCCTCTCTGCTGCTGGGCAGGCACGATCAATGGGGGGCCGGATGCGGACGGCCAAGAGGACTACTTCGATGTGTATGTCCCCGATGTTAAGACGGGTACGTGCGGAACATACGGCCCCGGTCCCCCCGGTCTAAACTTCAGGGCGTGGTGGTTGGCCCTCGCGCAGGCCGACGGAAACGGGGGCACGCAGGCGTCCTCCGCCTTCCGCTGCGGCTCCGGCGTCAACGCGAACACCTTCACCATCACGAGCGATCCGGTGCTCGGCGGGACCTTCGCCGGATCGGTCGCCGCGACCGGGGCCAACGTCGGGGCCTTCCTCGCCGCGTTCAGCACGCCGCTCACGCTGACAACGAGCTGGGGGGAGATCCTGGTGAACCTCGCCGACCCTGGGGGTGAACTCCTGGGTCTGCCCTTCGACCTGGGCGATCCCGCGGAGATCGCCCTGCCGATCCCGATCGACCTCACCCTCTGCGGCGCCCTCCTCTCCGTACAGGCTGTGGGGTTTGGCGGCGGCATTACGCTTACGTGCGCGTACGATTGCGCGGTCGGTTTCTGATGGCCGAGAGGTAGCTCCCCCACCCCGGGATGAGGGCGTTGACAGATCAGGCTCATGATGCTCTCATCCTCGGGGCCTGGCCACCGACAGGCGGCGAAAGCCCGACCGTCGCCAGCGTTACCACCCGGACTTCCCGAGGGACAAGGATGATTGGAGGCGGTACACGAAACCTGACCCACCCGCTACGCGAAACCTGACTCACCTCGATCATTCCTCCTCCGGGGCAGCGGTTGGGTCTCCACCAACAGCTTCCCCTGGCTGGGCTCCGGGTGGGTCAGGTTTCGCGTAGC
>JBFMHR010000024.1:0-2535 GCA_040751795.1 Thermoplasmatota archaeon
TGACTCACCTCGATCATTCCTCCTCCGGGGCAGCGGTTGGGTCTCCACCAACAGCTTCCCCTGGCTGGGCTCCGGGTGGGTCAGGTTTCGCGTAGCGGGTGGGTCAGGTTTCGTGTACCGCCTCCACGAAGGCGAGCTCATAGGAGCAAGGAGTCAGTCCTTCCAAAACATACGGTGCCCGCGAGAATCGCGTGGCGACCTCGTTGCCCCGCTCCTCGCCCCGCACCGGCGTGTACGTGATCGCCGCACGTCCAAGGTAGGGGGTACCATCCGAGGCAACCGCGCGAATCTGGATGTCGCCGAGCATGGAGCAATCGATGACGTGGACGAATGGCTCCGGGCCAATCTGCACGTACTCCATCCAGCCCTCTTCGGGAGGCCAGTGAAAGCAATGATCGTTGTTCCGGAGCCATAGCGTGTATCGGCCCTGGGGAATGCCGACCAGGGCCTGCCCGGACGGCTCGTAGGCGTGGACGGCGAAACTGTACCGCTCTCCACTCTCCGCCTCGACCACGACCTTGGCGAGGGGTTTCTCGCGGTGGACCGCTCCCCAGGTCCGGTCTTCTCGGCCGTTGAACGCCAGGAGGAGATCCCCCCAACCGGACGCCTCCGGTTCCAGTTCGACGAGGTGCTCGGCAAGGCCAGTGTCCACGGACAGCAGATCGAATGCCCCCTCGAAGCTCGCATACCCCGGCACATGGACCCGGAAGATCACCGCTCTCCCGCGGTCCTCGTCGCCGTTTCCCCGGCAAAGGAACAAGTGTTCTCCGATCGCCCAGCGATACGCGGCCGGGGAAGAGACACCCGCCAGGGCTACCGCCGGATCGGGAAGCCAGACCAGGCCTCGAAGATCATCCGGCACGTCCCAGGTCGGTCCCGGGACGCCGAAGAGATCGGGCGAGGTTCGGAGGACTCCGCCGCCCCGATGACCCAATCGGACCAGCGCGCCGTACAGACGATCGACGCGGATCACGAGGCTCCGCCAGCCAGGGGCGACCGCACAGCTAAGGGTCGGTTCCCGGGCGAGATAGCCAGGTTTTCCCGCCGTGACCCGGTATCGCATAGCTGGATCCAGTCCTCCGATCAGGAACTGGCCTGATTCATCGGAGACCGCCTCCGCTGAACCGTCGGCGGGCTGGTCCCCGTGGGCCGAGTCCGACACCGGGAACATCTCCTGCTGCGGCCAGGCGACGACTCGGAACCCCCCACCGGCGGAACTCCCGTCCTCGAAGATGATCCGGCCCGCAATGAGGTCCTCCTGCCCGCGGCGGAGCTGGACGACGTATTCCGCCACTCCGGTTTCCAATGGAGTCCGGGCCAGGGCATATCCCGGATGCGCGGCAATCGCGACCCACTCCCCGGGCTCGAGAAGCGAAGCGGCGATGAGGGCACAGCCTCCATCGTCGGTGCGCCCAACGGACACCAGCTCGGTGCCTTCCGTCGAGGCGCCTTGCAGGTCGATCCGCGCCCCGCTCACGGGAGCCATCCCGTCGTCAATCACTCGAATGAGGACGCCGGTGCTCGTTGGCTCCACCCTCTGATCGTCCGCGAGGGGAAGCGAAGCTCTGTCGGTGTGCTCATCCCGGGGGCGAAGGAGGCCCTGCTCGAGGTTAGGAACGGCCGGGACCACGGGAGCAGAGCCCGGATCGCTACCCGCATCGTCCGCGGAGCGGAGGAGACGTACCGCCACGACAAGAGCGGCGAGCAGCAAGAGCCCGCACGCGAGAGTGCGGCGCTGGTTCACGGGCGGCACCTGGGAATCTGAGGGGGGTTGGGAGTCAGAACAGGGGTGTGGAATCCCTCCATTTCCGCCGATCGTCGCCGGCATGGTTCACGACGCATTCGACGGTTCCCCCGACTGAAGAATGAATCTACGCGGTATCCGATCACCGCCTCCCCATTCGGAGGAATCCCTCGCTCTCCGGACGGCGGCACTACCTTGTCCCGCCGCTGCTAGTGAGGACCCGGAGGTATGCCTCCCACCGGACAGTCCGCGCGACGCTCGTTACCGTCCGTGATCAGAGTGCAGACCCCGCTTGCGGGACAGACGGAACACTGTCCGTTCGTGTCCGGCGTGTGGTGGCGTTCCGTATCTCCCTTGCGAAGGATGAAGTGGCAACAGGCACTCTCTCCCTCACCATCACAGAGGCATTGCCAGAACTGCCCCTGCTCGTCCGACCTGTTCGTGGGCGTCCACGAGGTGGGTGATCCGGTGGTCGTGATGTCGGGGCACTCCCCCGGGTTGCAGCTTCCCGTGCAGTCCATCTCCCACTGGGTGACGGCCGAGGACGGGTTGGTATCGACCGCCTTTCCCGCACACTTCGGGGTGTCGGATATCGCCACCGGGCCAGGCCCGAGCAGGACCATGCTGATGGCCAGGGCAGCCCCTCCACCGAAGCGAACCATCGTCGTAACTGTTTAGCGGGTCAGTGGGCCTTTCGGGAGCGGTGAGAGGCGATCCTTCGGAGGATCCTGTCGCAACGCTCGTCGAGCTCGAGCTTCTTGCGATCAAGGCGGTGGAAGTCGGCCAGCGTG
>JBFMHR010000025.1:0-2494 GCA_040751795.1 Thermoplasmatota archaeon
CGCTCTCGGAGTACGTCATGCCCGGACTCGGCGGCAGGGGGTGGAGCCGCGAACATGCCGTGGAGACGGCGCGGGTGCTCAATGAGATAGGGCCGGACTTCATCCGACTGCGCTCCCTGATGGTGCGGGAGAACATGCCCCTCCATGCCAGGGTGCAGAGCGGGGAGTTCGAGCTGCTCTCGGACGACGAGATGGTCCAGGAGATAGGCTGGTTCATCGAAGGGCTGGAGTGCCGCAGTGAGGTCAAGAGCGACCACATCCTGAACCTGCTGCCAGAGATTGACGGCAAGCTGCCCGATGACAAGGAGAGGCTGCTGGGTGTAGTCAGGAAATACCTCTCCCTGCCCGATGCCGAGAGGTTGCACTTCAGGCTGGGGAGGAGGGCTGGCTACTACGAGCGCCTCGCCGACATGGATGACCCTGTGAGGAGAGGGGAGGTGGAGCGAGTACAGAGGCGGCTGGAAGCTCGCGGCCCGGAGAAGGTCGAGGAGGCCATGGCCCGGCTGCGTGCCCAGTATATGTGATTGTTTTGAGTTCGAATGGCTTTGGCCGCAGCCTCAAACGCGGCCAAATGAATTAACGTGGAAAGGGAGCAAGGATGAGCACGACGAAGAAGAACGTAGAAACGGCCTTTGCCGGTGAGAGCCAGGCTAACCGGCGATACCTCTTCTTTGCCCATAAGGCGGATGAGGAGGGACACAAGCAGGTGGCGAGGCTGTTCCGCGCCGCCGCGGACGCTGAGACAGTCCACGCCCGCAACCACTTCGGGGTTCTCGGCGGCGTCAGGTCCACCAGGGAAAACCTGCAGGCAGCAGTCGGCGGCGAGCACTATGAGTTCACCAGGATGTACCCCGACTTCATCAAGCAGGCGGCGGCCGAGGGCGAGAAGAAGGCTGTGGACAGCTTCGACCTGGCAAACAAGGTGGAGCAGGTCCATCACGGGCTATTCCAGGCTGCGCTGCAAGCCGTGGAGAAGGGCTCGGCCGTAGCCGAGAAGCCCATCTTCGTCTGCCAGATATGCGGCAATACGGTTGAAGGCGCCGCCCCCCAGAGGTGCCCTGTCTGTGGCGCCCCGCAGAAGCGGTTCAAGCAGATAGACTAGTAGATGTCTAGACCCCTACATACTGCAGCATCGCATCCAGGCCGAGTTCTTCGAGCCGGGCGTGTGAGGGCATGCCCGTCTCCGGGTCCCAGCCCATGCTGAGGTAGAACTCGCGGGCCATGGTCTCCAGGTCCACGGTACGGCCCTTGAGCGGCCCGGCCTCCTGTGGCGGTTTCCCGATGATGCGCCCGGGCACGGCGAACTTCAGCGGGTTGAGGCCCTCCCTGATGTTGGCCATCTGGCGCAGGCAGGCGATGCGCTCCCCGGCAGCTTGTATTGTCTGAAGGTCGTACTCCCAGCCGGTGACTGCGGAGAGCAGGTCGGGGAGCGCCCGGGCGTGCATGCAACTGTAGCCGAAGAGGCACATCCCTGAGGCGTTCACCACGTGGGCCGTGGTCGCCGCCATCCGGTGCGCCAGGCCCCGTCCGGCATAGGCCTTGCGGTCGAACTGAGGTACGGGGAACTCCGGCGGCACGAAGCCCTCGTGGCCCTGCGTGTGCCTGGCCGGAGTAGCATCCGTCTGGTAGGTGGTACCGTAGTCCGGGCCGCGCTTGGGGTCGTGCATCGGCACCTCCTGGCCCTGGATGTGCATGGCGAATCTCTCTGAGCCCCTGCCGATGCGCTCGGCCGCCCGCTTTACCCCGTCGGCGAGCACGTCGCCGAAGCCCTGCCTCCGCGCCATCCTCAGGGTGAGGGCCACCATCGCCCGGTGGTTGCCCCAGGTCAACTCCAGGCCATCCGTCTCCTGCTTGCTGAGGAGTCCGTTTTCGTAGCACTCGATGGCGAAGGCCACTGTGGCCCCCGCGGAGATCGTGTCCAGCCCGTAGCGGTTACAGATGTCATTGAACTTGACTATGGAGGGCAGGTTGTCGTTGAGGCACATGGAGCCGAAGGCGGCCAGGGTCTCGTACTCCGGCTTGTGGACGCCGGCCGTCCAGCGGTATTCGCCGCTCCCCGCCTTCATCACCCCGCCGCAGCGGAGTGGGCAGCGCCAGCAGCCGTACTTGCGCCTCTCGAGGGCGATGACGGCATGGTCGCTGATGGCCTCGCGGTTGGGGAAGTCCAGCGCCGTGCCGTCCCAGTTCTTCACCGGTGCGTCCCCCACCTGGATGGAGCCGGCGGTGAAACCGGAGGTGCCGTAGTTGCGGAAGGTGTCGGCGGCAGCCCCGGTCATGGTGGCGATGTACTTCTTGGCCAGCTCTAGCACACGGGCTCGGTCGGCCAGTGGCACGGGCCGGTCGCCCCGGACGACGACGGCCTTGAGCCGTTTTGAGCCCATCACCGCCCCCAGGCCGGAGCGCCCTGCGGCGCGGCCATGGTCGTTTATCACGCTGGAGATGAGGGACAGCTTCTCCCCGGCGGGGCCGATGCAGGCGATGCGGGACTCCCTCC
>JBFMHR010000026.1:0-2383 GCA_040751795.1 Thermoplasmatota archaeon
AACGTAAGCAAGAAACTTATCGATCACTCGCTCCATGTCACTAGCGCTCATCGACGTGTTGCCGCCACGCATATGCTCAGGAACGTAGCAGTACTTGCACCTCATGTTGCAGCACGAAGCTGCGTGCGGTGCGCAATCACCTCAAACCCCACCCTTCGTTCAGGATGCGCTAATCCTACCATAATTGGCGCTTGTTGCCAAGTCCCCCTCAGTGGCCCTGGCCGAGACCGAACTGTGATATTGGCGGAAGTTATGAAACCACTGAGAGTTCATGGCACGCAGGCCAAACCGTCTCACCGGTCCCGGCTGAAATCGTTCGGCCGTTCCGGGTGAAACCGTCCAGTCCTCGGGTTGCGAAGCCTTCGCAATTGGGAAAGTTGCGACGACTGGCTCGAGCACCTACGGGACCTCATGCGTCGGGGTCTGGGGATACCCCTGACCGTCACGACCGATGGGGCTCCGGGCCTGATCAAGGCCATCGAGGCCATGAGAAGATCGTCAGCCGTGAGGGGTACGTGGCCGCGGTGGATCAGTATCGCAAGTCTTTCTGGCAGGCCTACCGGAAGCTGCATGGAGGGAAGGTGCGAGAACGTGGAGGCGCCCAACAAGCGGTTAGGCAGAGCCGGATCGGTGGATCCCGAAGAGGTGTCTCTGTGGGCTATATCAATGAGCTGCGCAGCCTGATCGGGTCCAATCATCACGATCGGCGCTGGGGTGGGCATCCTCGATGACCAGGGCCGGGATCCTGCTACTGCGTCGAACCGACAACAGGTGCTGGGGCTTGCCGGGAGGAGCCATCGAACCCGGCGAGACCCTTGAGGATGCTGCCCGGCGAGAGAGACAGGAAGAGACGGGCCTAGTACTCTCGCAGTTACCCCTGCCGCGAGATCTGCCAGCCGACATCAGCCAGACACTCAGACCTCAGGGCGTTGGCCAGCCTAACCTAACCAGCGACTCAACCTGACTCCGGCCAAAGCCTAAGCCGGTATCCATAGGAAGGCGCAGGTTAACCGCTATCCGTTAGTGTGTGCCGTGAAAGGTGGTGCGTTCTAGCAGGTGCAAGTCCTGCCGAGGCAGTTGGTGGTACAGCCTCGTAGCTACGGGTGGGCGGTCCCGGGTGACCGGGGCCGTTGAGCCGCCCGGACAAGGGTCCTCCTAGGGAGGGCCGCAAATCCGCGGGCCGTAACGCGAGTGAACCCTGAGCAGGCCCCGAAATGCAGTCGCGAGTGCCGACCCGGCGCTAACGCGGGGAAGGCCGCCGTATCCGGAGCGGGGACAACCACCGAGGCTCCGGATGACTCGCCGGGGTAGTGGGGGCGGCACGTGGAGACAGAATGCGCCGCAACACGGGAGGCCCACCGAGGTGAGGGAGTCGCTGGCCCTCAACCGCCCCGCAGGGAGCGGGCCGAGGTGGGCGTCGGAGGGGCCCATAGTACCGGGGAAGCCGGGTAACGCCGGTGGAGGGAAGGGGCCCTGGTTCTGGGTGCTTCGGACGGAGCCGAGGAGAGGAGATTGGCCGTGAGCCTGGCAACTCCGGAGAGAATCCGGACGCTCCAGAGGAAGCTCTACGTCAAGGCCAAGGGCGAGCCGGACTTCCGCTTCTACCTCCTCTACGACAAGGTGTGGAGGGCGGACATCCTTGAGCACGCCTACCGGCTCTGCCGGGAGAACGGCGGGGCGGCGGGCGTGGACCGGGAGACGTTCGAGAGCATCGAGTCGAGGGACGATGGGCTGGAAGGCTGGCTGAGCGCTCTGGCGACAGAACTGAGGGAGGAGAAGTACCGGCCCCAGGCAGTACGGCGGGTGATGATTCCCAAGCCCGATGGGGGCGAAAGGCCGCTGGGCATCCCGACGATACGGGACCGAGTGGTCCAAGAGGCCGCCCGGCTCGTGGTCGAGCCTATCTTCGAGGCCGACTTCGAGCCGAACGCGTACGGGTACCGGCCCAAGCGAGGGGCGCTGGACGCGGTGAGGGAGGTGCGGACGGCGGTCTGCCGAGGCGAGAGCCACGTGGTGGACGCCGACCTCACCAGTTACTTCGACACCATCCCGCACCCCGAACTCATGAAGTCGGTGGCCCGTCGTATCAGCGACCGGAAGATGCTGCGTCTCATCAAGATGTGGCTGAAGGCGCCGGTCGAGGTGACGGACGCGGAAGGCCGGAAGACCCTCACGGGCGGCAAGGGCTCGAAAGCGGGGACTCCCCAGGGAGGAGTCCTCTCCCCCCTCCTGGCGAACATCTACATCCACCGCCTCCTCAAGGCGTGGAAGAAGTTCGACCTCGAGACCAAGCTCCGAGCCAGGATCATCAACTATGCGGACGACCTCGTGATCCTCTGCCGGGATCGGGCGGAGGACGCCCTGGCCTGGCTGAAGTGGATCA
>JBFMHR010000027.1:0-2351 GCA_040751795.1 Thermoplasmatota archaeon
CGAAAGCCTCGACGTGAAACCTGTCCGAGAGCCCGGTGCGGGAAAACCGCACGCCGGGTTCGATGAGCGCTCGGGGGAAACCGACTGGCCTTCACTGGCTGGCACGGCGCCCCCGTTCGACTCTACCATGCTCCGCGGTGCGAGGCGTGATCCTTCAGGCTATACGTGAGGAGCGAAGCGTAGATCGGCTTCGACTTTCGTAGTGTGACGCGTGTCAGTACTACACATCGCCGAGTCGCGGCTCTATCCTTCTGGTTGAGCGTAGGGAGGGTCCCCACCGCCCTCGCTCCCCGCGCGATCCGGGGGCTTTGTCGAGGGCTGACTCGGGTAGGAGCCGAGGAGTTCCTTATAGGGAAGGAAATTCGGCAGCACAGGAGCGCAGCTCATCCTCCTGCTCGCCTCTTCGTTGCCAGGGCACCCCTCACGCATGCAGGCCACGACGACGCGTTCTGACCGATCTTCGTCCTGAGTGTAGTGATCGCAACGGTTGCGTGGTTGATGCGGTATCGACAGGCCCCAACCCTAAGGGTCGTCGAGTCGAGCTGCTTCTCGGGAGGCGGAGGGACGCGAGAATTGCACGCCAGCCACGATACGATAAGTCAGGATTGTTCGCGGTGCTCAGGTTCCCGCGCCGATGGGTGTCCGGCAGGGTTGCATCTGGCAGCAAGAACTTCGACGAGATCCTTGATGAGCGCTCGCTCTTTTCGCGGGAGCCGATCAGCCTGGATGAGGCAGTCAATGAGGTCGCGGTCTCGAACGGCATCACATCGGCGCGCGTCGTTGAACACGAGGTCATCGAGCCCCACCTCGAAGAAGCGCGCTACGCGGGTGACGACGTCAATGGAAGGCGTCATCTCTCCTCGTTCGTATAGCAGGATCGTTCGGTGACCGACGTGGACCTTCTTCGCCAACTGGCTCTGAGTCAGCCCTTTCTGCTGCCGAAGCTGTCGTAGGCGGTCCCCAAAGTGGACAAGTAGAGATTTGTTCACAGGACGTTTCATCAATCTAAGCTTAGACTTGACTTGCGTCGCTTCTGCATATACTATACGATCACCTAGTGGGGTCGTAGACTACGCACACCCAGGTCAAGTAGAGATACGATCCACCAATGCGGTCTTAGACTGCGCATAACCGAGTCAAGCAGAAAATCGAAGGCCCCACCGCCTGATCTTGCCCGACCGACGGTGGGGCCCCAGAGCTGAAGACCTTTCTCCTCTCTCTTCTCTTTCCAGAGATGAGTGAGTCGATCGGCCTTTCGCTCGGAAAGCGTACCACGTAAATCGGCTCTACAACAAGAACACCGGACATCTTACAAGGAAGGAATGCGATGAGAGTCCTCACAACAGACGTCTTCTGCGGGGCGTACCTGATGACTCATCAGGGTGCCCGCCTGGTGGATCTCATAGTCGATGGGACCGGCGTCCGCCCCTCCGGCACGTTCGTCTTTGAGGGCGACGACCTCCTCGAGGCCCAGCAGGTGTACTCCCGCGGAGAGGCGATCGCCTCGGTGAAGGAGATCCGGGACGGCGTCACCCACCTCCGCACCTGCCTGGCGCGTGCCCTGCGCCGGGTCTCATCCCGCCGGCATCCCGAAGCGGAAGTTGCGAACCTCTAACCCTTACCAGCCCGGCTTCGATCGGGCTTCTACCTCAGACAGGAGACTCCCCCGTGATCGACCCGAAGGCGCTCAAGGCGAAGATCGACCTCGTCGCGGCCCTCAGAGAAAGAGGGCTCAAGCTCAAGCGAGTCGGCTCCGGATACAAGGCGCTCTGCCCGTTCCACAAGGAGAAGACGGCGTCGTTCACCGTGCGGCCTTCGAAGCAAACCTGGAAGTGCTTCGGGTGCGGTGCCAGCGGGGACGTGTTCGCGTTCGTGATGAAGCAGGACGGCATCAGCTTCCCAGAGGCCGCCCGGAAGCTCTGCCCCGAGGAGTTTGCCGCCGCCCAGAATGCCAGGCCGCCGAAGAAGGTCGCTCCGAGACGAAAGGCGCCGGCGAAGGTCGAGCCCGCACCGGATCCCGCGCCACAAGAGTCCGAACCCTCCCCCGTCGATCGACCGTCACAGGAGGTCCTGGACCCGATCACCGGTCACTGGGAGAAGATGCTGGGCGAGACTCTCAAGGCTCAAGAGTGCGTGAAGGGCCGTGGGCTCTGGGCTCCGAAGCTCCTGAAGGTGTTCCGGGTCGGGTACTCGTCGGGGAACCTCACGGCGGTCCTCCCGGCGGACGGCAAGATCCGACGCCAGCTCGCCCAGGTGGGGATCCTGAACAGGTGCGGCACGGAGTTCTTCACGAACTGCCTGGTGTTCCCGATCCACGACGAGGCCGGGGTCCTGGTGAACGTCTACGGCCG
>JBFMHR010000028.1:0-2341 GCA_040751795.1 Thermoplasmatota archaeon
CCCCTCGTCTCGATTTTTTCGCGAGGTTGGCTCTGAAGCAGTCCCAGAGCGGTGTAGAGGCCTCGCGAGGTTGTCGCGAGCTTCGCCCTTTTCTCGAGAGGTCGGCGATTTCATCGCGAGGTTCACTGTTTCCGTCGTGGGGTTGGCGCTTTCGTCGCGAGGTCGCTCCCAGTCAGGGTCTTGAGACGGACGGAAGGAGTGAGACCCATCGCCTCGATCTTCTCCTCGAGCGACAGCCCCGACTGGACCACGAGCTGGTGATCAGGCGAGAGCGTGTACACGTACCGCTTCCCGATCGACCCGCCCGCGGTCTCGATGTACTCGAGCTGGGCGAGCATCTCCAGATACAGCCTCACCTGGTAGTCGGACCACCGGATCGCCTCCCGGATCTCCCGCCGGTTGAACGTGACCATCTGCCAGTCGATCCCGCGCTCTTCGGCTTTGGCCATCACGTAGTGGCGGATCTTGATGAGAAGCTCCTGGGCGGGTCCGGGGAGATCGGAGAGAGCTCGAGCAAGACAGCTCACCATCAGCCGGTTCGCGATGTCGATGTCACCCGGCTCGACCTCGACGTATCGGTGGGTGGCGCCATCGTGGGTGAAGGACTTGATCGGCCTCTGATGCTGATGAAGGAGAGCCACCGCGTCGATCAACGACAGGTACTTGTCCGCCTCGCGCCTCAACCTGAGGGTGTCGGTCGGAAACGTGAGCTTACTCGCGAAGGGGTTCACCACCACAAGCGGCTCGATCAGCCTCTGGGCGTTCCGGTGCCGGCACATGATCGCCTCGGCGGTCAGCCTCTGCTTGATCCCGGAGAGCGTCCGCTCCTCGAACTGCCGGGCGACCACCCGCGCCGTCTGCTCCGCCGACTCGTCGATCGCCACCTCGAACCCCCTCGTCGCGGTCTCGTGGTCGAGCGGCTCCACGGAGGAGGTCAGATAGGTGAGAGGCCCCTCGACAACGTTCTCCTGCGTCCTGAGCTTCCCGGTCTTGGGGTCGGTCATCGTCGCCAGGTTGGAGAGGCGCTTCTCCGACTGCATCGAACGAAGACCCAGGTCCGCGTCCTTGGCTCCAATCGCCTCCTCGATGAACAGGATCTTGTGCTTGTACCGGCCCGGCTCGTCGTAGAACAGCGCTCGAGGACTGACTCGCGTGTACCTGAGGATGTCTTCGGGCGGCATCAGGTCGCCGACCCGGTTGAGCACCCAGCTCTTGCCGGCGCTCGCTCTCGAGATGACGGACAGCGAGAGAGGCTTGGCGAGCTTCCGGCTGGTCGCGACCAGGTAGACCAGGAGCTTCGTGTCGTCCTCACCGACGACACCGAGGTTGGTGATGTCGTCGACGATCACGGCGATGAGGTCGGGACGTCCGAGGAAGGCGATCGCTTCGTCATTCTCAGCCTCGGACATCGCCGGGGGAGGAGCGGCTTCGCTCTTCTCGTCTCGAGCAGGCTGGATGCGACTTTCGGCCTCGTCGAGAACGGCGAAGAAGTCCTCCTCGAGCACCTTCTTGGGGACCTGGCCACGGAACGCGACGTACGCGCGGCCGATGAACCGCGCACGGTCGCGGTCGAGGTACAGGTTGACCGTGTCGACGTGGGTCCGCTCTCCGCGTGTGACCCGCAGAAGAACGGTGAAAGTCAGTGGAGTTCTGACCGGGGGGCTCTCGACGGTGTACGTGCGATCGCCAAGAACGAGCTCGAGGTGAAAGGAGCTCGAGTCGGTGGTCGGCGCCGGGGCATCCGAGGTCCGGTCGGAGGGTGCACCCGTCGGAGTCGCCTTGCTGGCCTTGGCTCCCGACACTGGCATCACGGCGGCCTTGTCCAGGAGAGCCTGGAACTCCTCCTTGGTTCCCCCTCCCTTGAGGAAGTCGTTCGGATCCTTACACGCCAATTCGACCCGGAGTACCTCGATCCCGTGGTTGGCGAGGTCGTGGGCGAGTTGGTCGGCGCCGTGGTCCCCGGCGGGGTCGGCGTCGTAGGCGCAACACACCCGCTTCGTCTTCGCCCGGATGAGGGCCGCCCGGTGGTCCGCCGTGAACCCGTTTGCCCCGTAGGCCGCGGTCGTGTTGGGAAACCCCAGGACGACCAGGGAGAGAGAGTCGATGATCGACTCCGTGAGGATCACCGTCTCAGCGTCCCGGATCCCGACCAGGTTGAACACCCCGCGAAGAGGACCCGGCAGGTATAGATGAGGCGTGTTGCTCTCCGGGTCAAGCGATCGGCCGTAGACGTTCACCAGGACCCCCGCCTCGTCGTGGATCGGGACCACCAGACAGTTCGTGAAGAACTCCATGCCCCGCTTGTTCAAGATCCCCAGGTGGCCGAGCTGAAGGCGGATCT
>JBFMHR010000029.1:0-2248 GCA_040751795.1 Thermoplasmatota archaeon
AGGCCACTCCCCCGCGGCCTTGGTTCAACAGCGTCCATCCACAACCGCAGGCACGGTCACTCGGGTGGGGCACTGTCACTCGCGGGCGGCTGTGGATAGACGCCTATCTGTTCGCCGGCGCCCGCTAGACTAGGAGGCCTTCTTGAGGAGGGACGCCCTGACTGCCGCAGGAACCTCGATGGCGACGAAGCGGTCGGCAGAGAACAGGTAGTCCTCGCCGCTCTCGTCGACAACCCGAAGCTGGCCGAGGCGTTCCGCTTCTAGGTCGGGCAACGCGACGTAGATCTTGTTCTTCTCCAACGAGGCCCCGTAGCCCGTGTTCCGGACGCAGACGACGAACCGGCGGGCGCTAGTCCCGATACCGCTTCGGCTTGAGCTCTTTCTTCCCGATGCCATGCGCTTCATACCAGTGCAATTCCGCAGTACGGACAGACCCGCCCGGCAAGCGGATGCGAGCCAGTCCCTTCATCTTGCGCCACCGACCGCCGCCATACAAGCGACGGAGTCGGGGGAGGTCGCGAATACCCGAGCCCCTGGCGATGATCTCAACCTCCCAAGGATCGCCGAGAACCTCGAAGTCCATTCGAGTGCCATTCTACAGCCGAGTGCCGTTCTACAGCGGGCGGCCTTGATCGTCCGGCGAACGCTGCGCGTGACCTGCGAAGGCCACGCCCCGGCCGTCGGGGAACGTGGACTTCGGCGGGTCCACGCGCTTGATACTCACACAGGCCCCCTCCTTTGGCCCGCCCAGGGGAGCGGGGAAGACGATGCGGCGTTTGGGACGTATCGACCATCGTCGAACAGGAGAGGACAATGCGATTCTACACCAACGCGCACAGGCACTACTGCGGGGTAGACCTGCGCGCGCGCTCGATGTACCTCTGCGTCGTCAACCAGGAAGGAACGGTGCTGCTGCACCGGAACCTCCCCTGCGATGCGGAAGGCTTCTTCTCGGCCATCCGCCGTGTCGTGAGGATCTGGTGGTGGGGGTGGAGTGCATCTTCACCTGGTACTGGCTGGCGGATCTGTGCGCCAAGGAGGGCATCGCCTTCGTCCTGGGTCACGCGCTCTACCTGCGCGCGATCCACGGGGCCAAGGCCAAGAACGACCGGATCGACTCGCAGAAGCTGGCGCTGCTGCTGAGAGGCGGGCTGATGCCGCAGGCCTACGTCTATCCGGCCGAGATGCGCGGTACCCGGGATCTGATGCGCAGGCGCCTGCACTTCGTCCGTCAGCGGGGACAACTGCTGGCCCACATCCAGATGACCTATCACCAGTACAACCGGCCGAGCCCCGGCAAGCGGATCACCTACCGCTCGAACCGCACTGGGGTGGGCGAGGGCTTCGAGGACGTCAGCGTCACCGACAGCCTGGCCGCGGACCTCGCCCTGACCAATCACTACGAGGTCGTCATCCAGGAGCTGGAGGTGGCGGTGCTGCGCCGAGCGCGCGGCCACGACCACAACAGCTTTCAGCTGCTCAGATCCATCCCCGGGATCGGCCGGGTGCTGGCGCTGACCATCCTGTACGAGATCGACGACATCCAGCGCTTCGAGCGGGTGCAGGATTTCGCCTCCTACTGCCGGCTGGTGAAATGCCAGCAGAGCTCGGCGGGCAAGGTCATGGGGACCAACGGCGCCAAGATCGGCAACGCCCACCTCAAGTGGGCCTTCTCGGAAGCCGCGGTGTTGTTCTTGGCCAAGTGCCCCCAGGGGAAGCAGCTCTTCGCCCGCATCGAACGAAAGCATGGCAAGGCCAAGGCGCTCTCGATCCTGGCTCACAGGATCGGGCGTGCCGCCTACTTCATGCTGAGGAACCAGCGCGCCTTCGACTTGGCGCGCTTCATGAGGTCGTAACGGAGGAGAGGGGTGAGCCCGTCGCCTAACTCGAGCCACCAAGGGTGGAGCCCGATCCCGATGCCTGAGAAATGGTCAGAAGACCTGTCTCCACGAAGACGCACCGGCATCGTGGGCACCGACACCCGGCAGCGCGCGCGGTTGATTGGACACCCCTCTCGCTCCACCCCAACAGCGGGAGTCCCACGGCACTCTCCCGGATCTCTGCCCCTCCCCCGAGCCCGGAGAAAACTGGCGGCTCGCCCGTTTGGCCTGCACGCCTGCACCTGCTCTTGAGTGGGACGGTACGAGGGAACGAATGTGTTTCTAGGACGTGGGAGAGACGGATGCTCCCACAACCGTCGCACGCCGAAGCCGCCGCGGCCTCGACGCACACGACGGCAGAGCCTCGA